>CBDEWC010000020.1:0-39737 GCA_965243695.1 Lacipirellulaceae bacterium
GCTAGTCGCGGGCCGATTCCGCTAGTCGCGGGCCGTTTCCCGTTCGCCGGCCAGGCCGATCCTCAATTTTTACGACCACCGGCCCCCTTCGGCCCCACCCCGCCCGCTCCCCGCGGCGATTTCGCCCCGACCGAAAGACCTATTTCAAATCTTCCCAGGTGGTCTCCGGCCGAACGTGGGCGCTGCCAAGAATTTTTCCATCCGCTTCGACATACGGGTTCACAAAATAGTTCAGCGGAGGCCCCGCCTGGCGAGGCTCAAGGACAATGTCGCGCCCGGTGCTGAGTGCAACACGATTCTCTGTCAGGCTGCCAAAATAATAGTCTTTCAAGTGGGGGTTTTTGTCGGCCTCTGAAATGTCCACCGGAACCCAGCCATACTGGTCGTTAAAAAACAAGGCCCAGCAGTGGTAGCCTGTGATCGTCCCGGCACCACGCTCAGAGGGCAAAGGAAAACCAATCTCAAACCGGGCCGGAATCGACCGGGACCGCGCCAGGGAAATAAACAAACTGTGAAAATCGGTGCAGTTCCCACGACCGGTGTCGCACACCCACAATACGTCCCCGTTGCCGAACCCTGGCTGCGACTTATCGTAGGCAACGTGCCGGTCTACACAGTCGTACAACAATTTCGCCTGCTGCAGGTGACTCAGACCCTCTGAAAAGGAGGGTAATAATTGAAGTGGCTTTCCAGCCGTAGGGACAAGCCGGCTTTCGCCCAGGTAAAGCCGCCGCTCTTGGGCCGAGAGGGTTTTTGTCGGCTCCCCCTCCTCTGCCGCGCGCAGCGCCTGTAATTCTTTTCGCTCAATCTTGTAGTCGACATAAAAAGAACATTCCTCGGCAGCCGGTTCCAACTCGAAGTAGAGTATCGAGTTTCCAAACTTCCTGCCACGATTCACCTGGTAACGACCTTCTCCAAGCGAGGTCCCAACCATCGTCACCTGCTGGCTGCCACCAGAGGCCGGCACTGGCAGCCACACGCGGACCTGATGAAATTTTTCAAGTCCCCGGAGGGTAGCGCCGTATCTCAGCTGAAATTTTCGCGACTTCTCCTCGGTGGCCTTTGCCTCGGTAGCCTTTCCCTCGGTGGACTTTCCCTCGGTGAAGTTATCTTCCGTGGAGTTGCCTTCGGCGGCCGTCACGTCCGCACCGGTGCAAACAGACACAACCATGACCATCAGCAAGAGGAAAACCGTATGCATCGCTAATAACTCGCGCTGGGCTCCGCAGTGGACTTCGTATGCTGCAAACCGTTTATTTTAGTGGCTGCCCGGCACGTTTTACAGGGACCAGGTCCTGGCGGCGCGCAATCTCCAGCCCGAAAAGGCTCGACAGAGACCCTGGTAAACAGTATTCTCGACAGAGACCTTGAGCCTCCAGCATGACGGCCGTTTTTATGCTCCCATTTTTTCTGCGGTTCCAAGAGCAACCATGCACGGGTCTTCTTTTACCCCTCGTGTGCACAGGCTTTACGTGAGCGTCCTCCTAGGTCGGCGTGTCTGACCTGGCATTCTTCGTTACAGGCCCTCTGCGCCTGTTGATCAGTAGCCCCACACCGCTTTCGGTTTTCCATGTCCAAACCAATCAACCAGGCTCCCCCTGAAGACCGCCGAGATTTTTTAAAGAAGGCCTCCGCTGCGCTGGTGATCCTGCCTGCCCAGGAAACGGGTGCTGAAGCAACGCAACCCGCAAGCCCCCAAAAAAGCGACCTCTTTCAACCAGAATCATTCTGGGCCGACCGCATCACGCCACCCGAGGACGGCAAGCGACTGGGATGGTTTGTCGATACGCGACGCTGCTTTGGATGTCACGGCTGTGAAGTCAGCTGCAAATCAGAAAATGATGTTCCCCTGGGAAACTACATCCGGCAAACCATCTACCAGGACGTGGGCGAATACCCCAAGGTTGCCCGGCTGTTTTTGCCCATGTCGTGCCAGCACTGCGAAGACGCGCCCTGCCTGAAGGCCTGTCCTTGCGGGGCAATCCACAAACAGTCTGGCGGCACCGTTGCGGTCGATTACAACCTTTGCTGCGGGCATGGCACTTGTGCCGAAGCTTGTCCCTATGGGGCGATCTATCTTGATCCTGTGGCAAAACAGGCAGTCAAGTGCCACAACTGTTATCACCGCACCGACGAAGGTTTGGAACCGGCCTGCGTACCAACCTGTCCTGCCGAGGCCCTTTATTTTGGAGACCTCAATGATCCGGAATCAAAAATCAACAAGGCCATGCAGGAAGCCGAGGCATCGACCGGAGAACTACAACAACTTCGGCCAGAAAAGGAAACAAAACCGCGCATGTGGTTTGCCGGCCAGGCTCCTGTGGAAGTTGAAGCCAAGGTTCCCCAGGAAGGCGAATCCTACCAGGCGGAGGCCTACGACATCTACAACTGGAAATCGTCATGAAACCTCCGACTTCTTCACGAAGGCAGTTCCTCAACCTGGGACTGGCTGCCGGCGCGGCAACCCTGGCCGGCGGACAAACGTCAGAGGCAAATCCTCCGGCTGACGCACCTCTCCCACAGGGAATCGACCTTGAAAAATGGAACGCCATCCGCCAGGCGCCTTACGCAACCGGTTCTTTTGAAACCATGCCGGGAGTCTGCCAACTGCCAGGCCCCAAGGCAAAGCGCAACTGGCCCGACCCGAACAAGTACAAGAACGTTCAAAAAATCCCCGGCATGTGCCAGCTATGCAGCACCGTTTGCGGCATTATTGGTTACGTCAAGGAGGGCCGGCTCATCAAGGTCGATGGCAACCCGAACGATCCCAACAGCCGTGGCCACCTGTGTGCCCGCGGACAGGCAGCCCTCAACCATCTCTACCATCCCGAACGCCTGCTCTACCCTTTGCGCCGGGTGGGAAAACGGGGCGAAGGAAAATGGCAGCGGATCTCCTGGGATGAAGCGCTCGATCAAATTGCGGCCAGGCTTAAAGCCGTGCGCGACAGCGGGCACCCGGAAGAATTTGCGTTTCACCAGGGGCGTCAACGCAGTAAAGATGCCCTGAAGCGGTTCCTGGATGCGTACGGCACAAAAACCCAGCTCAGCCACCGCGCGCTCTGTTCGGGCAATCGGCGGGCCGCCAACCTGACCTACTTGTGGGAAAGCGATTGGGACCTGAACGATGTCGAGCATTCCAAGTACATTTTGAATTTCGGCTCCAACGCGTTTGAAGCGCACCAGGGGCACGTACCGTTTGCCAACCGCATCCAAAACGGACGCTACAAAAACGGTGCCAAGCTCGTCACCTTTGATGTGCGCCTGTCCAATACGGCCGGAAGCAGTGACGAGTGGTTTGCCCCGTTCCCGGGAACCGACGGGGCGATTGCCCTGGCGATGGGCCATGCGATTGTTGAAGCGAACCTTCATGATCAACAATTTATCGACCGCTGGACCAATGTAACGGTCGACCAGCTGCAGAACCATTTAAGACCCTACACCCCCGCATGGGCCGAAAAGGTAAGCGGTGTCCCGGCGCACGATATCCGCCGAATTGCCCTGGAGTTTGCGGCTGCCGCGCCTACCTGCACAACGATGTGCAATCGTGGCAGTTCGGCCCACCTGAATGGTTTTTACAACGACCGGGCCATCAACCTGCTGAACGCCCTGGTTGGCAGCGTCGGGAAAAAAGGAGGCTGGTGCTGGAGCCCCTGGGGAGGGCTCGACCCGATTGTCAGCCCGCCCCCCATGCCACCAGGCGCCACGACTGAGAGCGTCCTGGAAGACCCGCCCGAATATCCGCTGGCAAACGTGTGGAAGCGGATGCGGGTCGGAGAAATTGTCTACCTCTACCTGCTGCAAGGCCGCGCAAAACTCCAGGCCTACATGACCTACAACCTCGACTCACCATTAACCTGGCCTGAAGAGAGCCTGACCCAGCAGGTCCTCTGCGACGAAAACCTGATCGATTTTCATGTCTGCATCAATGCGTTCTACAACGAAACGGCCCACTATGCCGATATCGTACTTCCCTGGGCCACTTACCTTGAACGATGGGACCTTGATGCGCGGGCTTCCTACAACCTGCGACCTTACGTGGGCCTTCGGACTCCCATGGTCGAACCCCTGGGAGAGTCGCGGGATGTGCGGGATTTTTTCCCCGAACTTGCCCGACGGATTGGCGGAGGCATGGAAAAATGGTACCCGGAGTCGACGGTCCGGCAGTACATGGAAACGTGGGCGGCAAACGTCCCCGAAAATCCTGCCACCGGGAAAGGGGGACTCGATCGCTTGCTGGAGGAGGGAACCTGGGAGGCCGACCGCGAACCCTTTTACGAACCGTACAAGATTCCCTTGACCGACGAGGAATTGATTGCCACCGAAGTCGACCAAGAGGGGATCATTACCAAAGACGGAATCGGCATCGGCATCATGGTCGACGGCCAGGCGGTGCGCGGCTTCAAAACGCCAAGCCGCAAGCTTGAGGTCCAAAGCGCCTTTATCCGAAAAATCGGTAATAACGAGGACTGCTCGGAGTTGATTGCCAGAAGCGGAGTTACCAAAACCCAAAATCGTCCTGCAGCCCACCAGGGGCACGATGTCCAGATCGATGACATGCCCACCTGGTTTCTTCCCAAAGAGTTGTCGAGCCTGAAAAAAGAAGAACTGGTCATGACCAGCTTCAAGTGGAACGTACACAACCATGGCCGCACGATGAATCTCAAGTGGCTTGCTGAAATTGTCCACTCAAACCCCGCCTGGCTGAACCCGGCAACGGCCACACAGTTTGGCCTCCAGGACGGGGACTGGATCGAAATCACCTCGTACTATTCCGAACAACTTCGAGAGCAATCTCCCCACCTCAACCGGAAAGACCTGCCTTCCCGGGGAGGCCGGCAGCAAGTTTCGACCATGCGGGTTCCTATCGTCACCATGGAGGGGATCCACCCTAAAGCCATTGCCATGAGCAACAGTTGCGGACATACGCAGTACACAACGGTTGCCCAGGCAAAGAAGCATCCCACACAAACCGGGCACCTCGCAGGCAGTGACCTGGCGACCTACCGGGACGCCGACTGGGAACGCAACATGTGGTGGGAAGACCACTCGCAGGGAAACGAGTCCGACTGGAAACCAAACACCGGAAACGGGTGGAACCAGAACAAACTGATGCCTATTTCCCCCGACCCGGTCAGTGGCCAACAGGCATTCCATGACACGGTGGTCACCATCCGGAGGGTTGGTTGATGGCGATTCCAAAACCAGAACCAGAGGCGAAACCAAAACTCACCGAGCCACAAACCTTAAGTCACGTCTACGCGCTATTGGGAACACTGTGGCTACAGGAAGTCGACGCCCCGTTTCTTTCAGCCCTCCGGAGCCCCCCGCTTGGCACCGCATTCGAGGCCGTTGGTGGCGTGCTGCCTGCTGCAGAGGCGCTCGACGATCTTTCCACCGAATATTGCCGTCTGTTTATCGGCCCTAGAAATCATCTTCCTCCACTACAGTCCGTGTGGCAACGCGGGGAACTGGCAAGTGCCATCACCACATCGGTTCAAAAGTTTGCCGGGGCCCTGCACTACAACCCCCCATCCGCATGGCCAGAGACGATGATGGATCACCTGGGAATCGAACTTCTCCTTATGGGGCAGGCAACTTCACACCTGTCGGCCAGCGCCACCACCGAAGCATCAGACTCCCACCAGTTCGCATCGACCTTCTTCGCACAACACCTGCTGTGGACCGACCGTTTTCTCACGGCCACCTCCAAGCGCGCCACCCTGCCCTTCTACAAGTCCCTCGCCCAGGTAACGACTTCTTTTCTGGCAAGCGAACAACGCGCATGGCACAACCGGTAACCGGCCGATCAACCAACCGCGTGGCACGATTTCTCTGCAGCCGGTTTGGCAGCCGTTCTTGTGGTAGCCGCCGCACATCGATAGCTGTTTGCGGTGGACGATAAAATTTCGATTCACTAAACTGGTCGCAGCAAGCTGCGGGCGACGAGTCCGCTCGCCGGCAAGAGGATCTCGCTCCGGTTTTTTTAGCTGGACCGATGCTGGCCATTTTAGTTTCAGTTCTTATCGAACGGGTGACTTTCATGCACTTCTATCTTCCCGCCCTCTTAGGCGCCGCCGATGGCTTACAATTGGCAGACTACGTCGTGGTGCTGATCTATATGCTGGTGGTGGTCGGCATTGGTTTGTTTTTTTCACGTCAACAGCACAGCAGCGAAGATTTTTTCCTGGGCGGCCGCAACGTACCCTGGTTTGCTGCCGGTATCAGCCTGATTGTCAGCCTGATCTCAACGCTGACCTATTTGGGCGCAACTGGCGAAGTCATCCGACATGGGTTGGCTTACAACCTGGCCTACTGGGCCATGCTGCCGGCGTTTTGTGTGATCATTTTCGCCTGGCTACCGTTTTTTATGCGTCTCGGATTGACTAGCGTCTACGAATACCTGGAACGCCGCTATGGCCTGGCAGCACACTGGCTCGGCCTGGCGCTGTTCACGCTGATCCTGCGGGTGGGCTGGGTAGCGGTGATCGTTGTCACCCTGGCAAAGGCGGCAGCCCACATTACCCATGCCAGTGCCACCAACCTGCTGGGCTGGGAGGTCGACTTGGAAAACTGGTTGATCTTCCTCATCGTAACTGTCGGAATCGTCGCGACTTTGTACACAATGCTGGGTGGGGATCAAGGCGGTCATTGCGATCGACGTACTGCAGTACTGTGTACTGATGGTGGGGGCCGTTGCAACGGTGGCGCTGGTCGTCCATCTCACGCAAAGCGGACCCTCCACGTGGTGGCATACCATGAGCGAGGTCAAACGCACCCCGTTAGAGATTGCCAGCTTTGACCTTAGTACTCGCAGTAGCTTGATGTGGGTCAGCATATATATCTTCTTTTGGTACGTCTGTACCTATGCCAGCGATCAGGTGGCCATGCAGCGCTATTTCAGCATGCCCTCCCTGCGGGCGGCCGTCTTGGGAAGCCTGGTGAACTTTTTTGGACAAATCCTGTTGACGGCCGTTCTGTCGTTGTGTGGCATGGCACTACTGCATTACTACACGCAAGTTCCCCAGGAGATTGTGGCTGGGATCACCGACCCGCAGCATGCCGAAGCTGCGGATGAGGTATTCCCGCATTTCATCCAGTATGGTATGCCCGCAGGGCTTTCCGGCCTGGTACTCGCGGCTCTGTTTGCCGTGGCGCTTTCCAGCATCGACTCTGGCCTCAGTTCGGTGTCGACGGTGCTCACAGTGGACTTGTTTCGTCGGCTCAAACCAGATCGCTCACCGAAACAGGAACTGGTACTGGCCCGCATCCTCACGGTTGCCACCGGCGTACTGGTGACTGGATTGGCGGTTTTGATGATGCGACTGCCGGGACAGTGGAACATCATCGATACCTGTTTGCGGACCTTCGATTGCGCGCTGGGCCCGCTGGCAGCAATGTTTATCGTCGGGATGCTGCTACCACATGTAGGCCAGCGTGCGATCGTTATTGCCACTGTCTCGGGTTTGTGCTTTGCTTTCGGTATCGCCTGGTGGACCGAATTGGGATGGCTGTTCGGCCTGGTGCAAGGTGAGAGCCTGACTGCCGTGTTGGAGTCCACACCCCGGCCCAGTTCGTTCCTGGCCATGCCCGGTTCGGCCGTCGCAACATTCCTGTTGGCAGCGGTACTGGGTGGATTTATGCAGGGACCTGACCGCGACAAAGTGCAACCGCTGACCTGGCGGGGCGTCGTCACCCAATCAACGTAGCACAGAGGTCCATCACCATTAGCAGCCAAACCGTTCACCGAAATTGAGCATGAAATTAAAATGATCCGACGGTTTCAATCACAACTCACTGGCAGCCTGATCGTCACGACTTTGACGCTACTGCTACCCTGCCCGGCCCACTGTCAAGCGCCCGCCTCGTCGGACCAACGGTCCTTGCGGGACCAGGCACTGGCTGTTTTACACAAGGGCCTGGCCGAAGGCCAACAGTTCGTCAAAGTGCATGCCGCGGAGTACCTGATCTGGAACGGACATCCCGGGGGCGTAGAACCGGTCTTCAGAGAGGAAATAAAAACGGCCGGGCCCGATTACCGGATTGGTGTCTGGCGGATTTTTGCTAACCTGGCCGGGGAGAATTCCGCCCAACGTGCTCTTTATGTGGACAAAATCCGTGCCGCGGCAGTCAATCCACATAGCCCAGACCGGCTGAATGCCACCGAGACACTTGCCAAGCTGGGCTTTCACGAACGACTCCACGCGATCGTCGCCTCGGCAGCCAACGGACCAGATGGAATTCGTGGCATGGCCCGCTGGGTCCTGGCCAATTCCGACATGGCATCCGACGAGGCCTACCTGACTCAACTGCTCAACTCGCCGGTTCGCGACGAACGACTTTTTACCGCCTACGCGCTGCGGTGGCTAAAAACCATCAGGCCGGCCTCCCTCGTTGCTCTCCAAACGGCACTCGAAACGGAACCGACTGACAGTCCCGTTCGACCCTACCTGCTCAGCGCCATCTTTGTTCACTCGGCTGGCCCCCAACAGGCACAGGCGAAACATGAATTGCAGGCATATGTTTCGTCGGATAACGACGGTGCCAAAAAAGAGTTCTGTGCGGTGCTCGCCATGAGCGGCTCGAGCGGAGATCTGACTCTGCTGCAAAAGCTGCTGAAAGATCCTGATCTGGATATTCAAGTCAATGCGGGGCATGCCATCCTGAAGATCCTCTCCAGGGCCGAGCCTTCAAACTCTCCAAATCGGGCCAAATAAGAAAGAACGAACTTTTAGCAGAACTGGTTGTCCACCGCAATCAATAGAAGCCTGGTGATTGGGTACGGATTACTTAAATGCAAAACAGGTGTAGACGCTGTGGGCCTTAGAGACGACGCTTAAGTATCTTTCGACCCACTCGGCATTACGCTTTAATACTCCCAGGTGATCAACAAGAGCTGCACGAGAAGTAACCACCTTGATGTTGCGCACCCCGCGAAACGGGCGGGGTCCTCACGGTCCGACAGGGCATAGCCAAAGCTGCAACGATTTGGACACCTCGGTTTTACAACTTCAACTATGGCCGCACCAACAGGAGCACTGATGCCGAGCGGACTGGTGGCTATCGCCATTCGAACCTCTGATTCGGTAGTCTTACTCGCCTATCTGGCGGGCATGTGGGCGGTTGCCTTCTACTTTGCCCGTCGCAATACGAATACAGAGCAGTATTTTCTTGGAGGGCGTTCCTTCCCTGGCTGGGCTCTTGGCATGTCGATGATGGCAACATCTGTCAGTTCAGTGACGTTTTTGGCATTTCCAGCCGCAGCCTACGCGGGTGATCTGCGGGATTTGGTCATCAACCTGATGCTCCCCATCGGAATCATCTTTGCACTGCTTGTTTGCATCCCGATTTTTCGTCGGGGCCGTATCACGTCTGCCTATGAATATCTTGGGGCACGCTTTGGTCCCATCGTGCGACTGTACGGTACGATTAGCTTCACGCTACTAAGGATTTGCTGGCTAGGGGTCATTCTTTGTTTGATTTCAAACGTGATTGTGGTGCTCACGGGATTTCCCACGACCCCGGTAATCATCGTGACGGGGATCTTCGTTGCGGTGTACACGATTGTCGGTGGCATCGAAGCGGTCGTTTGGACAGATGTTTTGCAGGCAATTATCCTGCTGACCGGAGGACTGTTGTCGTTAGCCTGCCTGGCCATCGAACTACCAGGTGGCATGGGGCAAATCTTCGATATCGGCCTGGCCAATGACAAGTTTGGACTTGGCCCAACGACTGTCAGTTTTCACGAACGGACGGTCTGGACAGCCGTCATCCTGGGGGTTTTTGTCTGGATTGCCTTTCAAACCGAGCAGAACATGGTACAGCGTTATGTGGCAGCCAAGTCAGCGCGCGAAGCGAGAAAGGCCACCATCATTTACGGGGTCATGGCCCTGCCAACTTGGGCCTTTTTCTTCTTTATCGGCGTCTGCCTGTTTGTCTATTTCCAGGTATTGCCAGATGACGAGGTGAAGGCATTAACTCCCGAGCAGATTTTTCCCTATTTCATCCTCACCCGCTTGCCGCCAGGGGTTGCCGGGTTAGTCATTGCAGGAGTTCTGTCGGCAGCCATGTCGTCGGTCGACTCGACATTGAACGCCATCTCGGCCGTCACGGTCGTGGACATCTTCAAGCCATATTTGGCCAGGGGCCGTAGTGACCGGTTCTACCTGGCGTTGGCGCGCGGGATTGCCGCCGCCGGGGCTTTGTTGATGATTGGGCTCGCAGTTCTGCTGAGCAGAATCCCCACCAATACCATCAACGAATTGGATTGGGTGATCGGCTCAATTTTTGCCGGATGCATCATGGGCGTGTTTGTACTAGGCTTTTTCACGACGCGTGTTGATTACGCGGCCGCACTAGCTGGCATGGCAGTGGCAGTGTTGTTGAATATTTACCTGGTGTTAGGCGTCGTTGGCTGGATACCCGAAACCTGGGCGATTCCGGTCCACAAATTCTGGATTGGCCCAATGGTCAACGTGGTGTTCATGGTGGTGGCTTATGGAACTGGCTGTTTACGGCAGCGCAAGGTGGAAGATCTAGCCGGCTTAACCATCTGGACCATGGAGCCCATCCGCACCACGGAGCGTGGTGAAGCAGAAAAGAGCCCATCCGGGTAGATTTACCCTCCCGAGAAGCGGGCCTTGAAGACAATCTCAACGCCTGCAACAGACCGCCCCCTGCAAGTGAGCCAGAAGGAACCTGGATTTGCCTGCCAATGCCACAAACGGCTGGATGCCTATGGTTTCCAACACGGGCTACCGCTTGTTCCGCTCGACCGCGAGGACTATTTTTCGCCTGGCAAGACCAGTTTATCGATATCCTTCACGCACCACTCAACCGCGTGCGCTCGTCCAGCTCCGTCGACGAGTTCGGGACTGTTCAAGGATGCGCCGAACGTCAATACAGTCGTGTTGTCGGGCTGGCCGTCGGGCGTGCGAAAAACATTGTAATCTTTCGTGGCTTCCGTTTGGGCCAGGTCCAGCAAATCCCGCATCGCAAACCGCCGGGCCGCGGCATTTCCAATAAAGGCGGTGTTCACCAAACCTCGGTCTTCAAGCATTTGTCCCAGCCGATTGAAGTCCGGTCCGCGTGATCCGTAATAAGACTCACCTTCGCTTTTTGGCTGGTAGTCGGTCATCTCCTGCTCAGCAACCTTGCCATTGGGTTGCCGCACCTTGGCGCTTCGGGATGTTGTCTGGCGATACGGTACCTCGCACACGAATTCTGCAAAGTGGTGGCTGGTTGAACTCGAATAGGTGACACCGAGCAAAATCACTTGTGTGTTCAATGCCGCCATGACTCCAAACGACGAACGCAAATCAAATGGGGACAACTCCGGGGCATTCTCTGCGAGCACCTGAGATCGCCTGCCGATTGCCGCCACACTGTGGCGAAACGCGGTACTACGACGCGCGTCCGGGTAGAGCCGGGCCGTTTCCGTAATAATTCCCATTTCCGAATGGTCGGCAGCCGGATCAATAATGGGATCCTCCTCGGCTTCATGCGCAAACGTAAACGCGGGAACGACCAACGTACCATTGGGTCCCAGCAATTCTAACAGCGCATCGACCACCGACTTCGCGCCGCCTTCCACGTACCCCACTGTCCGCATCGCAGATTGAATCAGCACTACGTCGCCAGCCTGGACCCCCAGTTCCCGGAAACTGTTTTTTATCTCGCTTGCAGTCACACCGCTCATATCGCCGTTATCCTTTCTCAACGAATCATAGTTGCCGGGCTATCCGATGGCCTTCAAACGTTGCATTTTCAATATCACCAGGAGCCACACAATCTCCAATCGCGTGAACCTCTACACCAGCTGCCTGGAGCGGGGCGAGCAGTTTATCGTTGGGAGTCGGCACGGTCACAAAAACTACCATATCCAAGTCAACGGTCTTTCGCTCCTTGCCACTGTAGCAATTCACAACATGGATTACGCCATTGCGTACCTGGCCAAGATCGTGGTGTGCGGTCAACTCGACGTTTTTACGAAACAACCGTCGGTAGAGTGATATCGTGTTGGTCAGCCCAAAGTCGATGGCGGGATGGAATTGACGACTGATGACCTCCGCTTTGCCTCCAGCGTTGGCGACCACCTCCGCAACCGAACACCCCGAATCAGACCGAGAGTGATCGACCACCAAAACATTACGCCCCGGCGCTACAGAACCCGCCAATACAGACCACGCTGTCGCCACGGTAACGTTGGCGTCCGTCAAGTCTTCGCGGGGAGGCGTGTCGCGTGCTCCAGTTGCCAACACCACGGCGTCGGGCTGTTCGGCCAGGATTCGCTCAACGGTGGCCTCGGTTTGCAGATGAATTTCCACGCCGAGGATCTCGACCTGTCGCGAGAGCCAATTCGGAATGCCCACTAATTCTTCTCGCCCCGGTTTACGGGCCACAACACGTGCCATGCCACCAAGTTCCGACGCCTGCTCCAGCAACACGACGCGATGACCTCGCTGGATCGCGACGCGGGCAGCTTCCAATCCAGCTGGCCCACCGCCCACGACCACGATTTTGCGCGCGACATCCGCTTTCGGTAGCGAGCCCCACTGGCGCTCATGACCCACGAGCGGATTGTAGATGCACCGCGCCTCGCCTCCGGCGATAATCCGATCGACGCATCCCGTGTTGGCACCGACGCAGGGACGAATGTCGTCAAACCGGCCTTCGGCAGCCTTGTTCGCAATGTCTGGATCGGCCAGGGTGGCGCGAACCATCGCCACCAGGTCGCAACTACCTTCGGCAATCAACTGGTCAGCGTAACGAGGATCAACGATGCGGCACAGCGCGGCTACTGGTGTCGAGGTCACTTCGCGGATGCCTTTGGCCAACCGTACATGCAAACCGTGAGGAGCGGGAGTGGGTGGCCAATGATCGATACGAGCAAACCGCTGGAGATTGTGACCGCTGGCGACAACAAACATGTCGACCATGCCAAGCCTGTCGATGTGGGGAACGATCTCTTGCATATCGGGTAAATGCAGCCCTTCATCGTAGAGTTCGTCACCGGCCATCTTCAGCGTTAGTACGAGATCCTTACCGAGCGATTCCCGACAAACGGCAATCACTTCCGATAGAAAACGCAAACGATTTTCCAGGCTGCCTCCATATTGGTCGGTGCGCCGATTTGTGTGAGGCGACAGGAATTGCTGGATAAGTGCACCTGCGAATCCATTTAATTCAACGCCGTCCAAGCCAGCGGTTCTCACGCGTCCAGCGGCCTGGCCAAAAGCATCGACAATGGTCCTTATCTCGCCAGTTGTCATCACATGCGGTGGTTCACAGGAAAACTCGCCAACCGTTTGCGAGGGTGCCCAAAGCACATGACCACCCCGCCGAGAGGCAATCGCCGACGCGGCGTGGATCAACTGGACCAGCATCCGAGCTCCATGCGCGTGCATGGCCTCGGCAAGTTTCTGGTAGCCGGGAACCACAGAATCGTCATGATTGATGAGCGGTGCCTCAGGCAGCATGCCGCCTGACGGATGGACCGTTGTCCCCCCCGTTGTGCTCAAAGCAATACCACCCTCAGCTTTGCGGGCATGAAACGCAATCTGCTGATCGCCGATCACCCCCCCTTCGTCATAATGCGGATTGTGCCCTGTACAAATCAATCGGTTCCGCAACTCGAAGGGCCCGAGGTCCAGCGGGGTAAATAGATGTTTTAGCTTGTTATCCATCTCAAATCGCAACCATCTTTCATTCAATCCAGAGACTCACCGTTGAGGGCAAAGCATTCCGCGCAAACTTCTATATCTCTGCGCCGATAAAGACTTGCACGTATATTACTGAGGATACTTTTCATCGGCCCCCATAAAATAGCGGCCGGTATCCACTTCGGCCAGCCTGTCAATGACGCGAACCATCCCTTCGGCAGATTCGCGTGGTGAGAGCGGCCCCTCGCCTTCACTCATGTCAGTTCGTGCCCAACCGGGACACACGGCTGCGACAATGATACCCTCCGACTTGAGATCAAACGCAAGTGCCCTTGTCAGCAGGTTCAGCGCCACCTTACTGGCATGATAACTGTAAAGACTGCCATCGTCCTTGTCGTCAGGCGAAGCAACCATGGAGGCCATGTTAATGATTTTAGGCTGTCTCCCGGCACGTAACAAACTAAGACATTTCTGAGCCACGACCATAGGGGCAACGGCGTTGACGTGATATTCAGACAACATCGTGGCGGCCCTGACGTTGGCCGGGGTTTCATTTCGAGTCAGCCGACCCGCGTTGTTGATGAGCAAATCCAGCCCATCTGCCTGGGATGCAATCGACTTGATGCAATCGTGGATCGAATCCTCATCCGTAACATCCATGTTGAACACGACAAGTTGTCCCGGAAATGCCACGGGAAGAGATTTTAACGCGTCGGAGTTGGCCGTCGAACGCACACCCGCGAACACACGTTCCCCACGAGCCAGATAGAGCTGCGCGAACTCGAATCCGAGCCCACGGTTCGCACCCGTGATCAAGATACGCAACATGGTGTTATTCTCCAATCATGTTAAATCGGTCTGGGGAGAGTGGAGTCGTATCAATCTCGGTCGGTTGGCCAGTGGTCAATTCAGCAACCAGCCGAGCGGTAATCAGCGCTAAAGTATTCCCGTCTCCCCCATGCCCAGTCGCAAAAACAAGCCCCTCAACCTGCTGTGAGGGCCCGATCAGCGGCAGTCCATCCGGTGTCCATGGCCGCAGTCCTGCATAGGTTCGAATAATTCGCAGCCGCGGTAAACCGGGCACGAGATATCCCGCACGGGTCACGATTTGCGCAAGCCGATTGCGATTCACCTCGCGGTCGAAGCCGGCAAATTCACGACTGCTACCAATGAGTATTTGGCCGCTGGGCAGGTTTTGCAAGACGGCCGCCACCTGGGGCGAGCCACGCTGCGGACCATCCTCTCCAAGGTCTACGGCCTGTACAGCCTCAACAGTTTTTTCATATCGAGTTTCCGTGAGATAATGGCGCAGCATGCCAGGTACGGGCTCGGTAACCAAAACATGCCCCTTCAGGGGCCAAACTGGAACTCGCAGGCCAACCAACTCCCCAACCTTCCGGCTCCAGGCGCCGGCAGCGACGACAATCGTACTCGTCGAGATGGTTCCCTGGCTTGTCACCGCCGCGGTGACTCTTCCGCCTTTTACATCGATCCCAGTCAGTTCGGTATTGGTGTGGATTTCAGCCCCGTGCAGAACTGCCCGGCGAGCCATCTCGTTGACGACTCGCATGGGGGAAACTTGTCCCATCTCATCAATTCGTGCAGCGCCATTGATTTCTGGCGACAAAGCTGGTTCGGCTTCACGCAGCGCGGCCGCATCCAGCCACTCACAGCCTACGGACATGTCGCGCAGTCGCCTCAAGCCGGCTTTCAATTCCGTTTCTTCGTCGGGTGGACCCACCAGGACGGTCCCATGATGGAGATAGTCCACTTCCGCGCCATCGGCAGCGAACTGCCGATAGGCCCTGACCGCGGCAAGATGCAACCGCAGCGTGTAGTCATCCATCGATATTCCAAAACCGACGCCGCTTTGGCAGGCACTGGAGGCACCAGCAGCCAGGCCAAGTCGTTCGAGCAGGACAACATCCAGACCTGCACGGGAGAGCGCCTCGGCACAGGCCGCGCCAATGATGCCACCACCAATAATGACAACATCTTTAGGACGAATTGCTGACATACCGCAAACTCTTTTATTGAAATACAGGGCTGCAGAAACACTTTCAAATCGCGCTGCTGCGTTTTTGCAATTTTGAGAATTTCAAGCTTCGTCCGTCAACCATTCTCCCGCCGGCACGGGCCGGATCGGTGGGCGCACCCGCCATGGCCGTTCTTCCGCCGGCACGCGATACCCATGCTGTGCACGCAACCATTCAATCATATAAGAACTACAGACCCGCCCCTGGCAGAGTCCAAACCCGGCCCGGGTTGCGGCCTTCAGCGCGTAGGGTGTGGCCGGGTTACAGGCCAGGGCCTCCTCGGCAGACTGCATCGTGACATCTTCGCACCGACAAAGCATCGTCTGGGAATCGGCCAATGTCCATAAACCGGCACGAGGCCGATATGCATGGCGGACCCAATCACCCAGGCGGCGTGCACGAACAAGTTGACGGGTCAATTGCCGTACTTCAGCATCGTAATCAAGTTTAGCGACCAGCCCCATATCGTAGGCGGAGGTCAAACCGGCTAACCGTCCCTCCACTGCTGCAACCCGCATACCACCAACTCCTGTGACCTCGCCCGCTGCACAAACATTCTCTTGCGAGGTTCGCATTTGCTCATCGGTCTTTACATAAAAGTCCGAAGTTTCCTCCCAGTAACCAATCGTACATTTGAGCGCCTGGGCCAATTCAAGTTGCGGCACAAAACCAAAACCAAGACACACGGCATCGACCTCGATGGTCGTCTCTGAGCCAGCGATCGGTTGCCACGCTTGATCAACGCGATGGATCGTGGCCGCCTCAACTCGCTCGTTGCCGTGAATCGCAGTAACCATACTGGCATACCGGCGCCGAACCCGTCGCAGTCCAAGACGCCAAAGGTAGCCGATCGTTTGGCGCGTGACCGCCACATCACGGGCAATCATCGGGAGTCCACCAACCGACGTACCCAGCGGCGTGGCCTCAATGACCTGGACATCACATCTTTTGGTGCTCAGATCATCGGCAACGGCAAGCAAGAAGGGCCCCGAACCGGCAACCAGTACGCGTTGGCCAGGGGTGACCCCATAGGCTTTGGCCAGTGTCGAGGCCCCACCTGCGGTGAGGACACCTGGCAAGGTCCAACCCGGCAGGGCGACAGTGCGGTCACAGGCCCCCGTTGCCAGGACCAACGCATCGTACGTGAGTGATCGTACCCCGCCACCCTGCTTCCAGACCGATAGCACGCCATGGGCGGGTGTGTCGACAACGATCCCATGGGAAAAGATTTCAACGTCTGGCGACTCCAGGAGAAAGCGTCGAGGCGATCCGGCTACCGTCGAATTCTGTCGCCCGCGAAAGTATTGTCCTCCCATTTTTCCATATTCGTCGACAACCGTGACAGCCATTCCAAGCTGGGAGGCTCGCGTCGCTGCCGAGAGCCCCGCTGGTCCTCCCCCGACCACGACAAGATGTTTTGGTGCCATCATGCAGGATTCTGTCCAGTATCGACTCTGGCTCCTGGTTCAGCAGCAGTTATACAGGCACGAACATTGCCAACCCCGTTCACGCTGACCAGGCAGTCGTTACAAACACCAATGGCACAGTACAAACCACGCAATTGACCCGTTCGTGAACGACGCGTTGTTAAAACACTGCCCCGCATCATGCAAGCACCGAGTGTGTCGCCGTGGAAGATGTCGAGCTTCCGCCCGTTAACGGTGATCGTGCCGAGAGCAGGCCTGGGACCTGGCATGGTTAGTTCTCCTTGCCTTGCTTTCCCATCGTATTGTTGCAGCGAGTTGTGTGACCGGGCTATTTGGCTGGGATATTCACGTTGAATTCACCATCAGAAGAAGGGGTTAGTTTGAGCGTCAGCGGCGAGGCTTCGGTGGCATAAATGGTCGGCCCGATCGTGATGATTTCGTCGACCAGGTTGCCCTCCGGGCCACCTGGGACTTTTCGCCCCGTCTTGCGTTTGGCAACTACTTCCACGCGGTGCGTTCCCAATGGTACGCCCCCACGAGTTTCCACCCGGTAGCTTCCCTCGGTTATATCGCTGACCGACGTTGGCCCTTTTGTACCATCGATTGGCACAAAGACAATCTCTCCTATTTTGACTTGCTGGTCCTTTACAGAAACCGTTCCGTAAACAACTTTGGCGGGCAACTCGCTCTTGCTACAGCCTGCGTAAAGACAGCAACTCAGGCACAACCATACGATGCCGGTGGTATCACGTACTGTCATTGGGAACGACCTCTTCACCTTTATACGATACCTCCCAATTCAGTACATCTTGATCGACCGACTCGGAAAAGAATCGCACATGACCATCGACAAACAAGAAATTGGCCCCACCGGGATGATGGCTATTGATGCTACCCTTCTCCCAGTCAAGGGACAACCCGTTCTGGTCCTTGGCATTGATCCCGTAGAATGTCGTGATGTGGTTCGTATTGGACCACATGGACCCAACAACGCACGAAGGGGTGCAATAACTTGGATAGTCGGTTTTAAAAACATCGTCCTGGTCTGGATCCACCTCTCCTACGTAAAAAGTCTTACTGGTTCCATCGATGATCTCGCGCATCTGGACCTGGGAATTGTAGTGCATAACTCCCACTTCATTTTTCGCCGGCGGCCCGGAACCGCCTCCCCAAAAATTCGTATAGCGCCGGTGGTGGCTGATCGCTGCGTAGTTTGTCTCACCCGTATCCTCCATGCCCGGGATGTCGGCACAACAGCTAACCAGTCCATTGAGTGGAGCCGAGGGACATTGGTAAAAATGAAACGACTGCTTGATGGCTTGCCTGTTTCCGACCGTGTTATAACCGATATCGAAGTTGCACTGGTCATAGGCGGCCGCTTCCTCGATATAAGGCAGAATCAGGGCTGACCACGCCCAGGTATAAGTCCCGTTGTATCCATGAGCATAGGGAAAAACGCCCTGCGAATCTTCGTAAAAAAGCAACGCCAGACCGATTTGTTTCTCGCAATTCAAACATTGCGTCCGCCGGGCTGCCTCCCGCGCGGCTTGTACCGCCGGCAGTAAGAGCGCAATCAGGATACCGATAATGGCGATCACCACCAGCAATTCAACGAGTGTAAAACCATGCAGGGACTGGAGAAAACGGGATGGACTCCGGATGGCTCTGTTGATTCTCGACGAATGGTTTTGCATAGCCACCTCTGTTGCCGCTTCGTTGTCGCATCGAAAGTTAATGGATGTGTGACGGTTTGCGGCATGCACACACGACCAACAGGCCCAGCCCCAACAGGCCGATGGCTGACGGTTCAGGAACCACTGCCAGTGTTCCGTCAGTATACAACCCTACATCGTTCCACACCAACCCTGATGGCAACATGGGCAGATAGACCTCCTCAAATTTTCCTTCCAGTGTACCAAAGTCCAAGATGTCAAATGTGTTGCCAACGGTGGGAATAAAATCACCTATGAACTTCACTACCAACGTACCGCCAAGCGCAACGGAGCCTGCCACGTCAAGTAAATCGTGGGTAATACCCGAGTCGGTCCCCCCGATCTCAATTGACAGCACGGCGTCGTGTCCGTGCAAATAGTTGCCGGTAACGAGCATTACACCTGGACTACTGCCGGGCGCCAGCACGGCGCCGAGATTCTCCAGATCTCCATGGATGTTTCCGCTTCCGGTAATCGTACCGGCCAGTCCATTCACCACCCCGCCACCGGTCGTCAACGAGTTGTTGATCTGCAGAGTCCCGGGGCCTGCCTTGGTGAGCGTATGTCCCTGAAGATTCAGACGGTTATTGAATGCCAATGCCGCGCCAGCAGCTACGCTTACCTCGGTGTTGGTGTCCAACTTGACCACAGCTTGAAATTGATGTTCACCTTCAAGCACGTCGATGCGGGCATTTCCGATGGCAGCTGTTAGCGTCACGCTCCCTGGTCCACCAACTACATAGCTATTGGAATTGTCGAACTCAATCGTACCAGCAGTAACTGCCGATTCGACCACGACCGTGCGGTCCGCGGTGATGGCCCGGCCGAAAACCGCGATATTTTCACCAGGGCCTGGTACGGCGGGCTCCCAGTTTTTTTCGTGTGACCAGAGTTCCACGCCGTCGGCCATCCACTCGGTAGCCCCGGGACGCGCAAAAACGAAGGAATACAAGTCGGCCCCATCCAAATGGAACTTCAGAGAGAAAGGTTCGCCTGAAAGATCCGCAAGTGAACTGTTCCCATTCCAACTGACGGTATGTCGCACATCGTCACCCGTGATCGGGTCGGACTCTGCCTTGCCAAAACCGGGTACGGAAAGGCCGGCAGCGTCCAGCGCTTCCACCTGAACCGATCCAGAACTGGCGTCGGCATTGACGATCAGTGACTCACCCGAGGTTGTCATTGGCCTGGTCGTCAACGTCCCCACACCCAGGCCAGTGTCGTCAACCATTGACACAAATCCATCCAGCCGCAACTTCGCCAGTGCAATAACCCCACCCTGTGGATCGCCACTCCAATAAGCTCCATGCAGCCCGCTGGCCCCGTTGTAGTA
Source organism: Lacipirellulaceae bacterium (assembly GCA_965243695.1). Lineage (GTDB taxonomy): Bacteria > Planctomycetota > Planctomycetia > Pirellulales > Lacipirellulaceae > JAKVCB01. The sequence continues at coordinate 20,167 of CBDEWC010000020.1, forward strand.
AATGAAAATCTCGTCACCAACAACGATCGGGTGCTGCAGGACATTCCAGATCATGCCGTTGTCATAGGCGTCCGGGGCCGGGCTGTTGGGAATAAACACCTCCCGGTTGCCGGCTCGAACCCAGTTGCGATCGTCCCGGCTGAAGGCCAGTTGTACGTCCAGCTTGTCAGTGGCGGTATGAAACACCGAGATAAACCCTACAAAGACATCTTCGTAAGGCATCCATTCCATGTTGTAAAATTCCGTGTCCGGTGGATCGTGTTCATCCGGCTTCAGGATGACGCCGTGGGTACGCCAGGTCACAAAGTCGTCACTTTCGCTCTGCAGCACCTGGCGTTGGGGTGGCAAGCTCGCGTGGTGGTTGCGATTGAAGCGCGAGTGGACCACGTACTTGCCCAGACCAGGATCCCAAAGGGCCGAATGAAAGCTGTCGGCATCTAAAATAATAGGTCCCGTTTCGCCTGACCAGTTGATCCCATCCGGCGAAAACGCCGCCCACACACTGCCTGTGCCTGCACCAACGTCATCGTTCCGGTAGACCATCTTGTACCGCCGCGAGGGGTCTGTTTCGTGGTTGTCTTTGAATGCCGAAACCACCAGTTCGGCGTAGGAGTTATCGACCTTCCCTTCAAAGAGAAAATTATTCTCGCCTTCACTACACCCGGGCATGGTCCACTCGGGATAGCTAATCTTATGAAAGCAGGGCATATCCCAGTTGATACCGTCGGTTGACGTTGCGTACGCCATGGCGGCATGCGTTCTGGTGGCGTTGTTGGCTTCGTACCACATCTTGAAGAGATTTTCCTCTTGATCGTAAATGACGCTGCCACCCAGGTGGAGCAGTTCGGGGTTCCCCGCCAGCGGCGCCGGCGGGCTGATCAGCGGATTACCCGGGTCCTTGACCGGTTGATGCAATTTGCGCGTGGTCCCGGCTGTGGCAGCGAGAATGTAGTCATCAAGAAACAGCTGCTTTTGGAGCCCAACCTGGATCGGTTGTCCCTGGGCGCGGACAGCCATCGTCGCCACTGCGCAAGCGAAAAACGCCAAGGCGATCTTTGCTGATTTTCCCACTCTCGCGCCAAACGGATTCATGAATTTTTTCTGCGATACAGAAATGCCAGCCAAGTTCCCAGGCTGGCAAGCAGGACAATACATGAAGGTTCAGGCACAGCAACTGCGGCGCCATTCGCAGAGTTGCCGAAATTACTCTTCCACCGAAGGTAATCCTCCGGCACGACAGTCATTGCACCGGAACCGTTGCCGTTCAAGACCGCCGAATCCCCACCCAGGTTATCCCGAAAGATGGTGTAGTCGGCCGCGTCAACGACACCGTTGTCGTCGTAGTCCCCCGCAAGGCCAGTCCCGGTCCCGATGCTGAGCAGGACACTGTTGGAGGTAAAACTGAGGTCGTAAATAGCATCGGCCTCGGAGGTAAGCGCCAAACCGTTGTCGATGACCGAACTGGCCGTCAAGACCGTAAAGGTACCCGAAGTGGGCGAGAATCCTCCGCTCACATCGAACAGGCCATCGAGGGTAGCTGTGCCAGTGACATTGAGTCCGTGCACGTCGGATGTCTCGGTCCCGAAAATCTCCGCCACCAGAGTGCCACTGTCCGTATTGATCAGGTCGCCGTTAATCGCACCGCCGCCACCCAGTATGCCGGCGTTGGTCACAGTGCCCGGGCTGCCAACGGTTTGCTTGTTGGTGATGTTCACGGTCCCGGATTGCAAGTCAAGCGTATTGCCGTTCAGGTCGATCGAGTTGCTGAACGAAAATGATCCTCCAGTGCCGACGTTTACGTCGGTGTTGCTACCGAGTTTGACCGCGGCCTGAATTTCATGGGCACCTTGCAGCACGTCGATACTAGCGTTGTCCGTGTCGGCCTGCAGGGTCACACTTTCTGATCCGGCAATGACATAACTATTCGCATTGTCAAATTTAACGCCTTTGACCGTAACTGCCGTATCGACAACGACCGTATGATCGCTGGTGATTTTGCTGCCGAAGACAACAGTCTGGTCATCCGCGTTGGGGACAAACGAAGTCCAGTTGGACCGTTCCGACCATGCACCGAATGAATCGACATTCCAGCGGGTCTCGGTGCTCGGCACAAACTCGGTGGCCACTAGTTGAAATCCACCGACTTCAGACTCACCAACTCCATTGTGTAAAAACTGGCCAACAATGGTACCACTACCGTCGGCAACAGTTTGGACAATCGTAGGAGCATTCGTGTTTCCGACAATCGCGCCGACACCATCCAGGACCCCGTCGCCGTCCAGATCAAGGTTGTAATCGGCGTTGTGACCGCCGTTCACCGCGTCGTATCCACCCGTGTAGAGGTACATCTCATACGTACCACCTGGTGCCAAACCGGTAACCTCCCAATTGGCTTCATTGGCGCCATTTTGCGGCCCGAGGAACAGGTACTCAGCGGTGAGGTCGTCGATGGCTGTCGGGCTGTGCCCATAAGCGCCCAGCGTGCCGGCATCGGTCGAGGTGAAGGTGAAGTTCACCGAACTTGACGCGCCACTGTTGTCCACAAGCGCCTGACCAACCGGTGCTGCGGTTCCATCTGCATCTGCGGATATTTCGAAGACGTTCCACACATCGCCGTCCTTGCCGGCACCGCCAGCCGGGCCGGCGCCCACCATTTGTGCTTTGTACGTACCTTGCGAAGCGAGTTGCTCAAAGTCGACGTTATAGGCAAGTCTTGAATCAACCACTGGAGCAGGAGGAGCACCACTGCTCAGCTGAAATCCACCAATTTCTGACTCACCAACTCCATTGTGTAAAAACTGGCCAACAATGGTACCACTACCGTCGGCGACAATATTGCTCACCACGGTGGGAGCATTCGTGTTTCCGACAATCGCGGCTAAACCATCCAGGGCACCGTCGCCGTCCAGATCAAGGTTGTAATCGGCGTTGTGACCGCCGTTCACCGCGTCGTATCCACCCGTGTAGAGGTACATACTGTAGGCAGTACCCCCTGTTAAACCGGTAATCTGCCAATTTGCTTCATAGGTGCCATTTTGGTCCCCCAGGAACAGGTACTCAGCGGTGAGGTCGTCGATGGCTGTCGGTGCGTGCCCATAAGCGGCCAGCACGCCCGCATCGGTCGAGGTGAATTCAAAGTTGACCGAACCTGCCCCGCCACCGCTGTCCAGCAGCGACATACCGACCGGTGCTGAAGTTCCACCCTCAGAGATTTCGAAGACGTTCCACACATCGCCAGCTGCACCGGGACCGCCACCGGGGCCGGCACCCGCCATGGTCGTTTTGTACGTACCTTGCGAACCGAGTTGCTCAAAGTCGACGTTATACAATGCCCCTTGTACCGCGCTGCTGCCTGCCACCAGGACCAAAGAAAAGATGGCCGTTATAACGACAAGAAGTTTGAAGTTAATAAACAGGTTCACTCGGTTACTCATTTTAAAAAACTCCATCGCAGTCGAAACAGGATACCCGACCTTTTCCAGTGCCCAAGGATTGGATATCCAAGAAGTCCGCTTATGATCTTTTCTCGCAAGCAGGGCGAGCGACCCGAGGCCTAACAGCATGAATGTCGTTGGCTCGGGCACGGCCCCGCTGCTGGTGGAGCCTGCGCCGGAGGAACCGAAATTGTCTTTCCACCGAAGGTAATCGGCCTGCACAACGGTTGCTGCCCCCGAACCGTTTCCGTTCAAGACGGCCGAATCACCACCAAAGTTATCTTGAAAAATGGTGTAGTCGGCCGCATCGACGATGCCGTTGCCGTCGTAGTCGCCCGGCAGGCCACCGACGACCGAACCTACGCTCAAGACGCCCGTATTGACGTCCCAGGTCCAATCAAAACCACCGGGCAAATTCAACAAGTCGAAATCCCCACTGACGGAACTGAAGTCAAGAATGCCGAACGCATCTCCATCGGAGGGAGCGAAATTGGCCAACGTCACATCCAACGTCCCTGCCAGGTTGGCCTGTCCGCTGACCACCAGGCGATCGTACTGGTCACCGGGCGTATTACCTGTGATTTCAATCGCCAGTGTCCCGCCCGCCCCCTGGGTGTAATCGCCATCGACGGTCAGCACGCCAGGACTGTTGCCAGGGGCCACGATCGCGCTGACGTTGGCGAGGTCTCCGTCAATCGAGCCACTTCCAGAAATCGTACCCGAGGTACCAACCACAGATCCTCCACCGGTATTCAGAACATTGTTGATTTCCAGGTCCCCCGCGCCGATTTTGGTGAAGGTGTGTCCCTGAAGGTTGAGTTGGCCGTTTACTGCCAGGCTAGCACCACCAGACACATCCGCATCGGTGTTGCTGCCAAGGTTGACGACTGCCTGAAACTGATGGTTACCCTGATTGACTTCGATATTCGCGTTGCCGGTATTGGCTGCGAGCGTCACACTACCCGATCCACCCACGACATAGGTGTTTGCGTTGTTGAATTGCACGCCACTGACCGTGACGTCGGACTCAACAGCCACCGTGGTATTGTCGTTGATGGCATTCCCCAGAATCGCTGTCGTTTTGTTGACGTCAGGAGCAATACCGGTCCAATTATCTGCATTGGACCAGAGGCCCGTGCCGTCGGTGATCCACGTCGCCGAGGCAGGATATGCCAGCGTGGCAAAGGACTGGCTGCTGGAAGCCCAGGCGGTGCCACCGGAGTTTTCTGCAAAACCCCGATAGAAAATTGTCGTGTCATCCGGCAGGCTGCCCAGCGACTTGGAAAAGGCTCCCTGGGAAACCAGCTCCGCGTCGATCACAGCATCCCAGTTGTTCGGATCATTCAGTCCGTCGGTCTGTCCCCAATAAATAGACACATTGGCGGCAATGCCGACTGTCAAGTCGCCGTTGAGCGTCGCGCTGTCGAACTGAACATCGGTGGCAGGGAGCATGGAGACTGCCGGTGCCGGGACCGGCGGGACGGTAACGCCGCTGTTTTTGATCGTAGCCACCTCGCCAGGTGACAGCGCGTGATCATAGAACGCCAACTCGTCCATCATGCCATTTAAAAATCCACCAGTGACCGATTGATCCCCATCCATGTGGGCTCCAATCAGGCCGATTTCTCCCGGTGATGATGCATCTCCTTCCTCCGAGACACCGAAGGCGACCTCAACGCCATCTCGATAGAGCAGCAGCTCCCCATAAGTGTTGTCGCGCACAAATGCCCAGTGATGCCAGTTTCCGTCGTGCATGTTGTCGGCAACCAAATAGGGGCCAGTCTCACCGACGTCCATTTGAAAAGCAACTTCCCCATCAAGCCCGCAGGGAGTACAAATATCGACAGCTCTCCGTCCTTGCCCGGGCGGGCCGGAGGTTCCCATCTGGAGATACCACACATCGGCTGTTTCGGTGCTGTTCACCCAAAAGGCAATCGAGTAATCCCCGGCGCCAATTTCTGTGCCACCTCCATCCGGGATGATCACGTGTTGAGAGAGTGACGAATCAAAACGGATCGCCTGGCCGAATTGCCCTGCCTCGAACGTTGGGCTATTTCCCGGAATGCCATGGTTGCCCAGGTAAGTATCGTTGGTGTTACCCTCAAACGGAAAATAGCCGACCAGGGCAGCCTCAAGCGAACTCACCAGGCTCAGTGCCAGGAAGATAAAGGTTACGGCGATGAGACCTTTTTGAATGTATTGCCGTTTCTCCTGCGAACATCCCCACACGGCCTGTGTCCAAAGGGTCGTTGTGGCGAGCCCCGGGACAGGACACCGGGACAACTTAAACATAGCGACGCTTGCAGGCTTCGACATTCGGGTACCGTCGTTTTTCGGGTCAGGTAAGATTGGTCAACAAGGTAAGATTGGTCAACAAGATAAGATTGGTCAACAAGATAAGATTGGCCGGGCAAAACAAGCTCACTTTATTTAGCCCACCCTAAGTAAATGCGGAGCCAGCATGACTGGCTCCGCATTATTCTACTACGAAATACCGTCCAATCACTCTGGGGCGTGACGAGGGCAGACTTAGCGTCGCCCCGCCGCTGACCTGCAGGCAAACAGACCGACAATTCCGGCCATCAAGAGCAATACACTTGATGGCTCAGGAATCACCGCCACTAATTGAAATCCACCGACTTCAGACTCACCAACTCCATTGTGTAAAAACTGGCCAACAATGGTACCACTACCGTCGGCAACAGTTTGGACAATCGTAGGAGCATTCGTGTTTCCGACAATCGCGCCGACACCATCCAGGACCCCGTCGCCGTCCAGATCAAGGTTGTAATCGGCGTTGTGACCGCCGTTCACCGCGTCGTATCCACCCGTGTAGAGGTACATCTCATACGTACCACCTGGTGCCAAACCGGTAACCTCCCAATTGGCTTCATTGGCGCCATTTTGCGGCCCGAGGAACAGGTACTCAGCGGTGAGGTCGTCGATGGCTGTCGGGCTGTGCCCATAAGCGCCCAGCGTGCCGGCATCGGTCGAGGTGAAGGTGAAGTTCACCGAACTTGACGCGCCACTGTTGTCCACAAGCGCCTGACCAACCGGTGCTGCGGTTCCATCTGCATCTGCGGATATTTCGAAGACGTTCCACACATCGCCGTCCTTGCCGGCACCGCCAGCCGGGCCGGCGCCCACCATTTGTGCTTTGTACGTACCTTGCGAAGCGAGTTGCTCAAAGTCGACGTTATAGGCAAGTCTTGAATCAACCACTGGAGCAGGAGGAGCACCACTGCTCAGCTGAAATCCACCAATTTCTGACTCACCAACTCCATTGTGTAAAAACTGGCCAACAATGGTACCACTACCGTCGGCGACAATATTGCTCACCACGGTGGGAGCATTCGTGTTTCCGACAATCGCGGCTAAACCATCCAGGGCACCGTCGCCGTCCAGATCAAGGTTGTAATCGGCGTTGTGACCGCCGTTCACCGCGTCGTATCCACCCGTGTAGAGGTACATACTGTAGGCAGTACCCCCTGTTAAACCGGTAATCTGCCAATTTGCTTCATAGGTGCCATTTTGGTCCCCCAGGAACAGGTACTCAGCGGTGAGGTCGTCGATGGCTGTCGGTGCGTGCCCATAAGCGGCCAGCACGCCCGCATCGGTCGAGGTGAATTCAAAGTTGACCGAACCTGCCCCGCCACCGCTGTCCAGCAGCGACATACCGACCGGTGCTGAAGTTCCACCCTCAGAGATTTCGAAGACGTTCCACACATCGCCAGCTGCACCGGGACCGCCACCGGGGCCGGCACCCGCCATGGTCGTTTTGTACGTACCTTGCGAACCGAGTTGCTCAAAGTCGACGTTATACAATGCCCCTTGTACCGCGCTGCTGCCTGCCACCAGGACCAAAGAAAAGATGGCAACCAGGACAACAAGAAGTTTTACACCACTTATCTTTTTTGCTCTGTTGGTCATTAGGAATCTACCCCCCATTGAAAAAGGACCTCTTACTTGGAAAACCGATTTTTTGTTACGGACGTTCGCAAAAAGACCACTGCCACACTTTATTACTTAATCTGAATGAACTACGGAAATTTCCTTGTCTACATGACTTGCCGAAATTGGGGCAAAACACCCCAACCGATTATAACACATGTATAGATATGTGCGCAACTAGTTCTGCAACTTTTCACAACAACACGAGAGACTTTCTCAAGCCACACTGGCGACCAAGGAAAACACCATCCAGGTCGAGACCTGTTGAAAGTCGTGGTTCCCGCATAACGGCGCCTTGAAAAGGTGAGCCCAAGGTAATAAACTTTTCGATTTTTACCCTTTATCCTAGAATGAGTTCTGGCCGTAGACTGCGCCATTCTCAGACTTCTTTTACGCAACCACGGCTGATGACCAGAGCCCCCTTCAAAAAAACTCGTCGGGCCCGTCGTCTGTACCATGAGCCGTTGGAGCCAAGGTTGGTACTGGACAGCACGGTTGTCTTCAACGAGGCCATGTACAACCCGGCAGGCGCAACCGAAGATGCGCTCGAACGGGTTGAACGGTACAACCAGATGTCGATCAACATGGACATCTCGGGTTGGCGGATGGAGGGCGGTATTGCTTACACCTTTCCCGAAGGGTCAACCGCGCCTTCGCACGGGGACCTGGTCGTGGCGGCTGATCCGGTCGCACCAGGTGCGGCTACCGGACTGGCGACAGCAATCGGCCCCTTCGCCGGACGGCTAAGTAACGGCGGCCAAGAGATTCGCCTGGTGAATCGCAATGACCGTCGGTTGAGCGTGATTGATTACAACGATAACGCCCCGTGGCCGGCAGGGGCTGACCGGACGCGTTTCACGTTGGCCAGGATCGATCAATACTCAGCGGTTGAACTGGCAGAAAAATGTCCGCCCGAGAGCACGTCGCGGCTAACCACGATACAGCGGACCCACACGGTACAGCGGACCCAGAGGTGGACTTCGAACCCAGCCGCTTTCCGTTTAGTCCCTCAAGGCCAGGCTTGACCAAGGAAATGTTCGAGACTGACAGCCACGGATCGATACACGTTCTGGACAGGAGAACTTATGCCTGCCGAGCAGGACTGTTCTTCAGCTATGCTACAATCTACCGAATGGCTGTGGCATGCCAACATGGAGGGTTCATCCATCGGAATTGTGAATTGCCGCACCTCGCAATCAATTCCGTTGACGGCATAATTTGGGGCACTTATACTTGTTTTCTGCGAACGGATTGGCAGTGTGCATCTGTTTGAACCAGCGTATTCCTTGCGGAAACACCTGGTGAAGCATTCCCCTGACTTCAAGCCAGCGGTGGACGATTCGCAGCAGGAAAGTTAATCGCTAATCGCTACGCAAATCGCTACGCAATAAGACACGATGCCAGAACTGTACTACCGTGGTCAGCGATTGGACACTTCCCCGCACGCTTTTGGCCAGTTGCGATCGTCCGGGGATGCCATAAACGACTTCGTCGAACTCCGGCGCCGAATTGAGGAAGACGGTTACCTCCTCTTGCCCGGACTGCTCGACCTTGACGAAGTGACGGCAGCACGGCGCGAAGTCCTGGAACGCATCGGCGCGTTGGGAATGCTCGACTCCGACGTGCCGCTCCTGGATGGAGTCGTGCGAGATGGCCTTGAGTTTACTTTTGACGACGAACGCCGCTTCCATGACCTGGGGGTCGGCAATCCCCCGCTGAACAACTTGCTCTATTCCGGGGCAATGATCGATTTCTTCACCCTCTTTCTCGAGGGGCCCGTTCGCCACTATGACCGCACCTGGATGCGCGTGAAAGCCAACCACGATAGTACAACCACTTTTCCGCACTACGACATCGTTTACATGGGACGTGGTACACAACAGGTTTTTACAAGTTGGACTCCGCTGGGCGACATACCACTGGAAATGGGGGGGCTGATGATTTCCGAACGGTCTCATCAGTTGGAAGAAGTCAAAAGCACGTACGGGAAACTTGATGTCGACACTTACTGTACCAATTCGGAGGAGGCTGCTGACATCCAGTCTGGCAAGAAATTCTGGTCGGACCGGGTTGACTCCGGGGCCTACTCCCAAGATGCGGTCGCAGCGCAAAAGCAATTAGACCGACGCTGGTTGTCGACGAATTACCAGGCGGGCGACGTGCTGGTGTTCACGATGCACACGTTACACGCAGGGATGGACAATCAAACCAATCGCCTCCGACTTTCTACTGACTCGCGGTATCAACTTGCCAGCGAACCAATTGACCAGCGCTGGATTGGAAAGAACCCGATCGGCCATGGACCGGCCGGAAAAATCGGGATGATCTGTTGAGTGGCTGCACGGGTATGACGCTATTGGCATTCACGTCATTCGACTACGCCGTTCTGGTCGGATACCTGCTCTTGATGATTGCCATCGGAGCCTGGTTCAGCCGCCAGCAGCACACGAGTCAGGATTTCTTTCTGGCCGGGCGAAAGATGAGTTGGTTTCCGGTGGGCCTGAGCATTATGGCCACCTTAGTCTCGGCGCTCAGTTACACGGGAGCCCCCGCAGAGGCATCGCAGGTTGGTCTGAAATTATGCATCTGGCCGCTGACGCTGTGGCTCACTTTACCCATCGTCTTGTGGATCGTCCTGCCGCTCTATCGCAATTTGGAAATCTACTCGATCTATGAGTATCTTGAACTCCGCTTCGATGCAAAGACACGCGTGATCGGCAGCGTTGTCTTTATTTTCTGGCGAATGATCTGGCTAGGTGGTGTGCTCTATGCACCATGCAAGGTGTTGGTCGTGGCGGCCGGATTGGACATCAGCCTTCCCGTACTGCTGGTCGTCATGGGCATCGTTAGCACCCTCTACACGTATCTTGGTGGAATGAAGGCGGTGATTTGGACCGACGCCATTCAAACCTTGATCATGTTTATTGGCCTGGCATTTATTATTTGGGGCATCTGGACCAATCTCGATGGTGGTGCAGCAAGAGTCTGGTCGGCTGCGCAGGAGTTGGGCCGCACCGAAATCTTCCAGCTTGGCTGGGACAAAGATTCGTCATTCTGGAGCGAGAAGTGGCTAATCTGGGCCATGGTTCCCCATTTTTTCCTAGCCTCGCTCTCGTTTTATGTGGCTGATCAAATTGCCGCTCAACGATACTTGACCACAAAAAACCTCCGTGAAGCCCAGCGCTCCTTCGTACTGAATGTCTTGTCGGTCAACCTTTTTTACCCTCTGCTGGCCTACGTTGGCATTGCACTCTCGATTTATTACCTGGGCAACGCCAGCCCGATGGAGCCCGACGCGCTGATGCCCCAGTTCATTGTTCATGTCTTGCCCGCTGGCGTGGCAGGTCTGATCTTCGCCGCTTTGCTCGCAGCTTCCATGTCATCGATGGATTCCGGATTGAACTCCATCGCCACGTTGCTGGTCGTAGACGGCTACCGCCGGTGGGGTTGGGGAAATAACATCTGGGCCCGAATACGCAAGAAGGATCCAAGTGAACTAAACGAAGTCGACGAACTCGTGTTGGGCAGAGGGCTGGTGCTGTTTGTCGGTGTGGGCGCAACTGGTTTTGCGTTGTGGGTATCCACACTGGGAAGTATATTTGACATTATGATTGGTGTCGTCAACACGTTTGGCGGACCTTTGATGAGTGTCTTTCTCATGGGCATGTTGAGTCGACGCTGCACGCCGACTGCCGCACTGACGTCGATGACCGGGGGAACGTTGCTGACCATCTGGCTGGCGTTTGGTGCCAACTGGGGACTCTGGCCATGGCAGACGCGTCTTAATGCGGTTTGGCCGCTGACCCTCGGTGTGCTGGCTACACTTGCGATCGGTTTTCTAATGACTCTCTGTTGCAGATCGCAAAAAAGTGACGACCAACTTCGCGGGTTGGTGGTGGGGCTGGGACCGCTAGGCTTAAGACAAAAGTAACACGGTTTCGGTCGAGTTAACGGCAGGTAGCCAGGGGCGAGCCGCGAAAATATGCAACGTAAAACTCGTGACCGAGCAAGGAACACCTTTGATCCATACCCTGCCGGCCTGTCTCGGTGGCGTGACGTCGCAGAACCCACCATGGCTGGATCCACACCAGTTGCCGATGCAAAACCGTGGCAACCGTTGACCACTGACGGACTTGTGATTTACACTACATTGTCAGGCTGTGACGTTATTGTCAGGCTGTGACGTTCAAACGATGCTGCTCAAACACATTTCCAAACGCCGATTTAGCCAAGATTTCGTAGCGCCAATTTAGCAGACAACAGTCGCCTGGGACCCTTGTCCTGATTTCTCCTAAAGCCTACAGCTTCCCTGAAATCGCCCTCCAGGAAACAACCTGCCATGCTCTCAAGAGAATCAGTCCTGCGATTTATCCTTCTCTCGTTGGCCCCCCGGATGGCAGCAGCGCTCGCTTTCAGCACCGTGGGGCAACTGCCGGCCGCGGAGCTCGTGGAGGTGCGAAAGATCTGGGACCAGCCCGGCCACATGTCCTTCTTTACCGACTTGATTCGCTACCGCGACCGATGGGTCTGCGCGTTTCGCGAAGCGGCCACACATGGCTCAGACGATGGGCGAATTCGGATCGTCACTTCGCCCGATGGCCAGGAGTGGACTTCGGCAGCGCGCATCGACTGCCCACCGCCGAACAAAGACCTTCGAGATCCCAAGCTGTCCATTACGCCCGACGGTCAATTGATGCTGACTTCCACCGCCTATCAACCACAGCCGGAATGTCGGTCGTATGTTTGGTTTTCGGCCGACCTCCAGAAATGGAGCGAGGCCCACTCGATCGGCCCGCCCGGGGAATGGCTGTGGCGCACCGAGTGGCATCAAGGTGCCGCCTACGTTTTTGGCCGCAGTGAGAAACCACACAGCTATTTGCAGTTGTACCGCAGTTCCAATGGCAAGGATTTCCGGCCCCATGGCGAGCGGCAGTTTGATGGGATTTACGTCAATGAGACAGCACCAGTGTTTACGAAGGATGGAACTTGCGTAACCTTGTTGCGCCGCGACAGCCAAAGCTGCACGGCGCAAATCGGCACCTCCGGGCCGCCCTACCAACAGTGGGAATGGAAGGACCTCGGCATCCGAATTGGCGGACCGGAAATGATCCAGTTGCCGGATGGGCGTTTTCTGGCAACGGTTCGCCTGTACAGTCCTGATGAGCATACTTCCTTGTGTTGGATTGATCCGAAAGCAGGGACGCTGGAGGAGTTCCTCAGGCTGCCCTCAGGCGGGGATACCAGTTATGCCGGGACAGTCTGGCACGAGGGACTCGTTTGGATCAGCTATTATTCGTCGCACGAAGGCAAGAGCAGTATTTATTTAGCAAAAGTCCAGGTTGATTAACACTTTACTTGTTTGGCTGGAGCCCGTTTGTAACGCAAAGGCATTCCTAGAATGGTTAATATGACACAATATTTTCTTACCCTTCTGTTGGTTCTCTTTGCCATCACCGGTACCGCAAACACCGATCCGGTTGAGATTGGCACCACCAAGCAGCTCTTCCTGGATGACTACCTTGTTGCAGCGGCAGATGGTGTGTTTCCGGTCCTCAATCAACCGGTCAAGGACCCGGGTAATCCGCTGATCAGCCCGCCGGCGCCGCTGGCGGGGAACCCCGAACTGGTCCACCTGGGTGGCAGCGTCATTTACGATCAAGAGGAAAATCTCTTCAAGATGTGGTACGAAGCCAACAACGCCACCAGAACGCATGCCGCCATGGCGTACGCAACGTCAACCGACGGTATCAACTGGGATATGCCCTGCTTTAATAAGATTAGCTATCCCGAGTGGACCATGCCCGGGTGTAGTGAAGGCGAGAATAATTTTCTCTTTGAAGGGAAGGTCGATAACTCCTACGCCGAACTGGTGGTTTCGGCATTCAAAGACAACCACGAAACAGACCCCTCGCGGCGGTACAAGATGGTCTACCGGAACGATGACGTTGGTGCAGGCACAGGCAGTGTGTGGGCGGCGTTTTCGCCGGATGGGATCAACTGGTCAGGCGAAACGGGACCTATTATTTTAGATGCCGACAGCTTTCATTCGGCCCTTTGGGATCCTGGTCTGGGCAAGTACGTGGTCCACTCGCGCTTCAACCGCAACCACCACGCGAGCTTGCCACCCCAACGCCAGGTGCTGCAGAGCGAAAGTGACGACTTTGTGACCTGGCGTACCCACGGCGTCATCCTGAAGCCGGATGAACACGATCCACCGGACACGGAATTTTACAACATGGAATGGATGCCTTACGAAGATGTCTTTGTAGGGTTTATCTCGGTGTTTCATACCGCCACTGACAAGCTGGACGTACAACTGGCCTTCAGCCGGGACGATCGCAACTGGGTTCGAGCCGGCAACCGGGAGGTGTTTATTCCCAACAGCCCGGCCCCGGACGCCTATGACAACGGCATGATCTGGAATGTCCTGCAACACCCGATCGTTGTTGGTGACGAGATTTTCATTTACTACAACGGGGCCAGCGGGCTGCATGGAGCTTATTGGAGTGGCGATCCACAGGGTGGGGTTATTGCACTGGCGAAGTTGCGGCTGGATGGATTTGTGTCAATGAACACCGATGCCACTGGCACGTTGACCACCAAACCGCTGGCAATGACCGGTGACCAGCTCGTGATTAATGCCGATGCAAAAGAGGGCTCCATACGTGTGGAAATCCTGAATGAAGACAATCTTCCGATTGCCGGCTTCTCCAAAGAGGACGCAGTGCCGGTTGACAAAGATGCGATCCGTCAAACCGTTCGCTGGAAGCAAGGGTCGGATGTGAGTCCGCTCGCGGGCAAGACGATTTCGCTCCGGTTTTATCTCGATCGATCTCGGCTCTTTGCGTTTCAGTTTACACCGAACCGGTAGCAGGTTTCGCAAAACCCTGGCGGGTGGAGCCATTAAAATCCAAAACACTCACGAGTTCAGCTATGCCCCTTGGCAGACAAGACTCTTCATTGACCTCTGCGATAATCGCAGTTGCTCTGCTCGCGGCGGTTTGCCTGCCGGGTTCTGTCACCGTTATTGGCGCCACACCAGTCCCGATTGGCTCCCAAAAACAGTTGTTCATTGATAAGCACATTATCGCGGACACCCACGGTGTATTTCCTGTCCTGAACCAGCCAACAAAATATAAAAACAACCCTGTTTTGGAATTGAAACCCACTCAACCGGTTGGTGGCCAGGAACTGATCATTGCCCAAGGGAGCGTCATTTACGACGAAGAAGAAAAACTCTTCAAAATGTGGTACGAAGGCGCCACTTACCACTGGCAGAACAACGTCATCGCCTACGCTTATTCCAAGGACGGCATCCGTTGGACTTTGCCCAAACTGGGAATCATCCAATACAACGGATCGAAGGACAACAACATCGTCGTGCACACTGGCAAGGGCGAAATGGCCCCCGGAGCCTTCAAAGATCCCCACGAAAAGGATCCTGACAAACGCTACAAGATGCTCTACTTTGCGCGCGGCAACGGATCTCCCATCGCCGCTGGTTTCTCACCGGATGGGATCCACTGGACCAGCGCCACCAAGGGGAGTCTTATTCCCGATGGCGACAGCTTGCATCCGGTGTTGTGGGATCCCAAGCTGCAGAAATACGTGGCCCACTCCCGGTTCAATGCCCAGACGCCCAACGGTCTCGAGCGACAGGTGCTCCAGAGTGAAAGCGATGATTTTTTAAACTGGTCTCGTTATGGCATCATCATGAAAGCCGACGCGGCTGATCCCCCCTGCCATCGCCAGTTCTACGACATGTCGTGGATGATTTACGACGATGTCTATGTCGGTTTCATGTCTGTGTATCACGTGACGGAGTCTGAGACTGCCCTTCCCACAGAATCCTGGGACGACCATGTCGATGTGCAACTCGTGTTCAGTCGCGACAATCGCAACTGGGTCCGTGCGGGAAATCGCCAGACATTTATCCCCAACAGTCAGCGGCCAGGGGAATACGATCATGGCGTCATCTATACAATGCATCGCCCAATGGTTGTCGATGATGAAATCTGGATTTACTACGCAGCTTACAGCGGGTTACATTGGGCGACGCGACGCAATGAGATCCAAGGTGGCACGGTTGCCCTGGCCAAATTGCGACTCGATGGTTTTGTCTCGATGAACACAGGCGCGACAGGCACGTTGACCACAAGGCCACTGGTGATGTCCGGCGACCAGCTAAGCATCAACGCTGACGCGCAATTCGGCTCGATACGCGTGGAGATCCTGGATGCCGACGGCAAACCGATCGCCGGTTTTACTAAAGACGATGCCGTGCCCGCTGACAAAGATGCCATTCGGCAAACCGTTCGCTGGAAGCAAGGCACCGATGTGAGACCGCTCGCCGGCAAGACGATCTCGCTCCGGTTTTATCTTGATCGATGTCGGCTGTTTGCGTTTCAGTTCCTACCGAACCCGTAGCAGGTTTTGCAAACTCCTGAGAGGGAGACTATGGAAAAAGTGAAACAGCCCCAAATGACCCGCTGTCACTCAGATTGAACGCGACACGTGGAAAACCTTTCTCCGGGATCAAGCCAAAATGTCCCCGACCACACGACCGTGAACGTCGGTCAGCCGAAAGTCACGCCCCTGGTAACGATAGGTCAGAGACTCGTGGTCAAGGCCCATCAAGTGGAGAATTGTTGCCTGCAAGTCGTGGACGTGAACGGGATTCTCCGCTGCCGTGTAGCCTAGCTCGTCTGTCTTGCCGTAGGTAAAGCCGGACTTTACGCCGGCACCTGCCATCCAAACGGTAAACGCATGTTGATGGTGATCCCGGCCAATGTAAACCTTGCTACGTCCCTCGGCCATTGGTGTACGGCCAAACTCCCCACCCCATACGATCAGGGTATCTTCGAGCAAACCGCGCTGCTTGAGATCGGTGACCAACGCCGCCGTTGCCCGATCTGTTTGCTGGCACCGCTCCACAAAGCTGTAGCGCAGACTCTCACCTTTGTCCTGCCCATGCGAGTCCCAACCCCAATGATAAAGCTGCACAAAGCGAACCCCCCGCTCCACCAACCGGCGGGCAAGCAGGCAATTGTTGGCATAGGATCGTTTTCCCGGCTCGGTACCGTACATCTTGTGAATGTGCGCCGGTTCCTCGTCCATCGCCATCAACCCGGGAACGCTGCGCTGCATGCGGTAGGCCAGCTCGAACTGCTGGATCCGAGTCTCGATTTCCGGATTACCGACTGACTGGAGTCGCATTTCATTGAGCGCGCGAATCTTGTCGATCGTCATCCGCCGCTGCCCCCGCATCATGCCAGGAGGGTCGCCGAGAAAAAGGACCGGATCTCCCTGAGACCGCAATCGCACCCCTTGATGAACACTCGGCAGGAACCCGTTGCCCCACAGCGCCGTACCACCGCTGGGACCACGTTCGCCGGAAACGAGGACAACGAATGCCGGCAAATCTTGATTCTCAGTCCCCAGTCCGTACGACAACCAGGAACCCATGCTCGGGCGGCCCAGAATGGGCGAGCCGGTCTGCATGAACAACTGCGCCGGGGCGTGATTGAACTGATCGGTCTGCATTGACTTGATAAAACAGAGATCGTCTACAATTTCAGCCAGGTGGGGCACGTGCTGGGACATGGGGGCCCCACACTCTCCATACCGGTCGAACTTGAAAGGCGTTCCCAACAGCTTGGGATGGCCTTCGATGAAAGCAAATCGTTTTCCGTCGTAGAATTCCGCGGGACAAAGTTCGCCGTGGAGCGAGGAGAGCTTTGGCTTATGGTCAAACAGATCCAGTTGCGAAGGCCCTCCTGCCATGTGCAGATAAATAATCCGTTTGGCGCGGGGACGAAATGTGGCGCGATTCTCAATCGCCGGGGATGACGGCACCGCAGACGCGGAATCTCCCAGCAGCGACGACAGGGCCATTGCCCCCATACCGGTGGTGCAATTTGAAAGAAACTGTCGGCGCGTGTTGTGAAAAAGTTCCATAAAAGGGGCACGGGGTGACCGCGATGCAACTGCCTAATACTTGGTTAATGTCTCATCCAAATTCAACAGCACGTTTCCAACAACCGACCAGGCCGCATGCTCCGCCAGGTCACCACCAGGGGCTGAATTCTCGCCAATCAAGTTGGCTGCAGCCTCGGTATCGCGTTGATAGATGGCCAGGTTGTCGCGATAAAGTTCGACGAGTTGATCGAGTTCACCCCTGGTTGGCTGCCGGGCAACGCAAAGCTCAAATCCAAAGGCTGCCCGCCTGTGGGCATCTCCCTCCACTTCCATCGCCATGCGGCGCCCCAGGGCAGCCGCACACTGGACATACACCGGATCATTGAGCGTCACCAGGGCCTGCAGCGGTGTATTGGTCCGCGGCCGGCGTTCTACACAAACACCCCGTCGCGGTGCGTCGAAAGTAAGCATCGAAGGATAGGGGGCTGTCCGCTTCCACCAGGTGTACAACGCGCGGCGGTACTGTTGACCATCGGTACTCGTGTCCCACGCGGTGGTAAAACTGTGAATCTGCTCAAAAACCCCGGGAGGCTGGTAAGGATAGACACCCGGCCCCCCCAATTGTTGGGTCAACAGGCCGCTGACGGCCAGCGCATTGTCCCGAATCATTTCTGCATCGAGCCGGAAAGCAGGCCCGCGCGAGAACAACCGGTTGCCAGGATCCTGCTCGAGTCGCCGGGGCGTGATGACCGACGACTGGCGGTAAGTGGCCGAGGTGACAATTTGCCTCTGCATTTCCTGGAGATCCCAGCCGGCTGCCACAAATTCTGTGGCCAGGTAATCGAGCAACATCGGGTGGGAGGGCAACGCGCTTTGACTGCCGAGGTCTTCGCTGGTCTCGACAATTCCTTGACCAAATATCAGCGCCCAAATGCGGTTCATGGTGACTCGTGCGACAAGCGGATTGTCGGTTTCCATTAACCACCGAGCCAATCCCAGTCGGTTGAACGGTGCGTTCTCCGGCCAGGCGTGCCAGGCAGCCGGAACCCCTGGCTCGACCATTTCACCAGGATCAAGAAAACTGCCCTTATGGAAAATGTGCGTTGCGCGCGGCTCGTCGCGTTCGACCATAACCATCGTTGATGCCGTCACCATTTGCGTCTCAAGTTCCGCAATCTCCTGCCGGACAGGCTCAAGACAGGGCGCAATCACACGGTAATACTCTGCCAGCACGGTGCGCTGCTGGGGAGTCCGTGCCTCCGGTGGAACCTCCAGTACTGCCACAGCTTCCAGCGGACTCTGATCGTCTGGAATTTGGCCCGTAGCGACCCACCATCGAAATCGGCCCACACCATGGAAGTCCCATTGCGAATTGTGCTGCATGACAATCCGCAGGATCGACCCCGCCGGGACGACATAGGCCTGATCGGTAATAAATATGGCATGCGCAGCACTTTGGTTCGTACACCAATTGGTCAGATCCTCGTCGTCGAGCACACCCAGAACTCGATCACCACCCTCCTCGTAGCTGGCCACCGCGTTGCTGAAGTGGACCGGACGCCACCGATCGGGTTGATCTGACGTTGCATACTCCACCTTCAGATTGCTCAGAGCAAAGTTACCGTTACCGTCGTAACGTCCTGGCCCACCATGCGGCAAGCTCTCGTGCTTGAGCACCTCGATTCCCATGGCGCCGATTCCCATGGCGCCGATTCCCCTGGCGCCAATTCCCCTGGCGCCCAAGGCGAGTTCCGGCAGCGAAAATGTCAATTCATAGACATCATGCTCCGGATTTTTACCCCCTACCAAAACCGAACTGTCCTTCAGCACACGAAGATCGGCACCATGAAGCGACCGGTACGACATCGGCGAGATCACTTGCCACTGCTTCTCGTCAACCTGCTGCTGTTCCCAACGACGTTGCTCGGCGGCAAGTTCCGGCGATTCGGCAGCAAGCTCCTCACGCAGTTCTGCAAGCCGCACCGAGTGCCGGGCAACCGCGTCCCGGGCCAGCGGGCTGGTGGTGGCAATCACACCACTGCTCGCATCTGCTTCGGCTGAATTATTGAAGAAGGCGTACAACTGGTAGTAATCACGTTGACTGAACGGGTCGTACTTGTGGTCATGACACTGGGCACAGCCCATGGTCGTTCCCATCCAGACGGTCATGGTGGTGTTCACCCGGTCCACCACCGATTCTACGCGGAACTGTTCCAGGTCGGTGCCCGCTTCGTAGCAGAAAGGCGTATTACGATGGAAGCCCGTGGC
>CBDEWC010000021.1:0-41489 GCA_965243695.1 Lacipirellulaceae bacterium
CCGATTTTCACAGTTTGTTTATTTCCCTGGCGCGGTCCCGGTCGATTCCGGCCCGGTTTGAGATTGGTTTTCCTTTGCCCTCTGAGCGTGGTGCCGGGACGATCACAGGCTACCACTGCTGGGCCTTGTTTTTTAACGACCAGTATGGCTGGGTTCCGGTGGACATTTCAGAGGCCGACAAAACCCCCACTTGAAAGACTATTATTTTGGCAGCCTGACAGAGAATCGTGTTGCACTCAGCACCGGGCGCGACATTGTCCTTGAGCCTCGCCAGGCGGGCCTCCGCTGAACTATTTTGTGAACCCGTATGTCGAAGCGGATGGAAAAATTCTTGGCAGCGCCCACGTTCGGCCGGAGACCACCTGGGAAGATTTGAAATAGGTCTTTCGGTCGGGGCGAAATCGCCGCGGGGAGCGGGCGGGGTGGGGCCGAAGGGGGCCGGTGGTCGTAAAATTGAGGATCGGCCTGGCCGGCGAACGGGAAACGGCCCGCGACTAGCGAAACCGGCCCGCGACTAGCGAAACCGGCCCGCGACTAGCGAAACCGGCCCGCGACTAGCGAAACCTCAGAGAGTAGAGGTCTGCATCCTGTAGAAAAAAACCGTAAGCGGACAGGTTTTCCGGCCAGGCTGCTGACGTCACTGCCCGATTTCCACGTGACCGGGCGCTCCAGCTGGTCGCCAAAAATCTCCGGGCAGTCGGCCAGGGTGAAGCCGGGAATGGGATTGCCGGCCGTGTCCTGAATTTCCACCCGAACCGTGCCTGCGGCCGAGGTGGCAAAATTGAGGACCAGTTCTTTGCCAGAGAACTCCAGTGGCTTGGTGACCAGTTCGCCTGGCTCATAACCGGCGTGCACGGCGACAAATCCGTCGAGCCGCAGTCGGCAACGGCGAATGTGGATCGTGTCGTCCCACTGGTAGTGGGCCACGTAATAAAGCGACATCTCCCTCGGGCCGGTCTGTAGTACTGCCGGTGCCACTGCCATATTGCCATGATCGACCCAATTCCTTCGGTCGGGTCCTGGGCGGATGAATGCCTCTTTGAATCGTCGATCCCAGTGGAGCCCGTCGCGACTGCTCATAAACAGCACATCGTCCAGCCCACGGCCACGTGCTTCTTTACTGCCCACCCAGTCTGCCAGCGCAACCCGATCCGGAACGAACCGTTCGGCAAACCCTACCTGGATGTGTGGGGCCCGAAAGTAAGTGGTGATGCCATTCGTGTAAAGATGTTCCAGGGGCGTGTCCTTGTCATACACGAGCCATTGGGGCCGGGACCAGTTTACAAAATCGCGGGAGCTGGTTGTCATAATGGACCGTACGCGTTTTTTTTGAGGCCAGTACCATGTGTTGTACTCACTTGGAGGTGCGTCGACCTCGGGAGGACTTTCGAAACCAACTTTCGAATCCACCCAGTTGCGCAAATAAGCCATGTAGATGCCTCGGTCCGGATACCAACCCACCGTATTCTGCGTGTCGAGTGGGCCACCCACGAAGATCGGCTCTTTCTTCCACCACTGCCAGTGGATTCCGTCGGGAGACGTCAGCACACCCCACGGACCGCCGTAGGAAAGCGTCAGGCCGCAAATCGCCTTGTAGCGACGCTCGGCCGGTTCTGCCGGATTGTTGTCCTTAAAACAGAACCACTGTGGGGTGCCATCGCCGACGTACGTAATATTGTTTTGCTTGCTCCCGGCAAATTCGTAAAGTCCCAGGTTGGGCTTGGTCCAATGGACACCATCGGTGCTCTCGGCATAGCAGATATTAGAACTCAACGGACCGCGCGACTGCATTTCCCGTCGTGCGCCCCGGTAATACATGCGGTACTTGTCGCCGTCGCGGAATGCACACGGAATACCGCTCAGGGGGCCTTCCCAGGCAAGGGTCAAGTCGAGCGCTTTGCCCGCATCGATGGGCGTTTGTAATTCGAGGCTTACGCCGTCGGTGCGATCGATAAGCCAGTCGTCGACAAACAACTGGAGGCGGGAGTCTATGTGACGCAGGCTCTCCTTGTCGGTGGGGTTCTTGGCCACGGCCTGCCAGGTGGGGAGTAGGCAGGCCACCCAGGTCAACACAAAAGGAGCAAGACAAAAAGAGTTGCGCATCAGGGATTCCTTCAGTCAATACTACCAAAAGGACCGGTCACCAACCTGGTGGACAGGTATCCTCCGGGCCAGGGTTTTAAAAAAACGTTTAGCTCCAGGGAGGGCTAAAATTTATTTTTCGCGACGCGCAGGCCGGCGAGTTTCCTGAGGATGGAGCCTTATTTTTGTTCCCCTTGACCTTCGGTGCCGGCGGTACCCGTTGTGGCCGGGGAGACCGGCTCAATGATATTTCCCACGAGGCTCATCCCGGTATGAAAACCATACCACTGGTCTCCCTTCTTCGTTCGATCCATCGCCTGCAAGACCGCAAAGATCTTGCCGTCGGGCAACTGGCACAAGCCTGGCTGGTCGCCCACAATAATATCCCCCTTGGGGACGACCGGCTGAAAGTCGATATCTCGCTGCCATGTTTGTCCGTGATCGTCACTGATAAAGAGCGAGCAAAAAGAAAACCGATCCATTTGAGTTTTGTGTTCGCTGCCATCCTGCAACCCTACCATTCCAGCGGCCAGCAGGATGCGACCATCAGGCACCAGCAACAGGTCGGGCATTTTGCCCTGGACTTTCATCGATTCTCTTTCACTCCACGTTGCTCCTCCATCGGTAGAACGTCGCGAACCAAATGTCCGCCGCGGTGGTCCTCCGCCTCCTCGCAGCACCGTAAAGAGGGTCCCGTCGGCTGCTTCGAACATGTTCATTTCACTCTTGATGCCATTTTCTACCCACAGCACCGGCCCCCAGTTGTGGCCATAGTCACGACTTTCGACGTACCAGCCGTAGCCGGTCATAATCAGCCGTCCGTCGTCCAGCTCCAGCAGTCGCCCGTAACGTGGCCAGGACTTGCCTACCTGGGGATCTTCCTTGGTCCAGGTTTTGCCTGAATCGGTGGATCGCAAAAAGCGAACTTCGCGCAGATACTCCGGGTTGTCCGGCCGGATGTCATAGATGGCCGCCAGGCTGGTCTCGTCCGGCTTGGCGTCATGCTTGCGATGCCACCGACCGCAATTGACCGGCAGGAGAATGTCGCCGTTGCTGAGCGTTTGCAGGCCGCAGGAGACCTGGATCGTGACGTGCGGGTCATCGTGTTGCCAGAGTACCTGTGGCTTGGACCACGTCTGACCATCATCCTTGGAAATGACAAGTTTCAAGATGCCCCCCTCGGGGACTGGCTCCCACTCAGTGCTGAAGGCGACCAGCAGGTCGCCATTGGGAGCCCGTGTGACTGCCGGCATGCACGCTATTTTGGCAGCAACGGGAAACGAGCGCACCACGCGGTACTCATCGGTCCAGCCGAAGTGACTGGTGGCTACCAGCAACAATCCTCCGAGCGTCAACGCGCCAATCACCTTTTTCATCGCGAAACCTTTCTTGCTGTTGGCCGTGGGCGGGCCATTTTGCGGGGGAAGCCTGGCGGATCTCTGCGGCCCGGTACGGTGTTTTTTCTCTGGGTGCTGGTCACCCGCCGACCACCTGGTGGACAGGTATCCTCCGGGCCAGGGTTTTAAAAAAACGTTTAGCTCCAGGGAGGGCTAAAATTTATTTTTCGCGACGCGCAGGCCGGCGAGTGTTCTGAGGATGGAGCCTTATTTTTGTTCCCCTTGACCTTCGGTGCCGGCGGTACCCGTTGTGGCCGGGGAGACCGGCTCAATGATATTTCCCACGAGGCTCATCCCGGTGTGAAAACCATACCACTGGTCTCCCTTCTTCGTCCGATCCATCGCCTGCAAGACCGCAAAGATCTTGCCGTCGGGCAACTGGCACAAGCCTGGCTGGTCGCCCACAATAATGTCCCCCTTGGGGACGACCGGCTGAAAGTCGATATCCCGCTGCCATGTTTGTCCGTGATCGTCACTGATAAAGAGCGAGCAAAAAGAAAATCGGTCCATTTGGGTGTTGGCTTCGTTGCCATCCTGCAATCCTACCATTCCAGCGGCCAGCAGGATGCGACCATCAGGCACCAGCAACAGGTCGGGCATTTTGCCCTGGACTTTCATCGATTCTCTTTCGCTCCACGTTACTCCTCCGTCGGTAGAACGTCGGGAACCAAATGTCCGCCGCGGTGGTCCTCCGCCTCCTCGCAGCACCGTAAAGAGGGTCCCGTCGGCTGCTTCGAACATGTTCATTTCACTCTTGATGCCATTTTCTACCCACAGTACCGGCCCCCAGTTGTGGCCATAGTCACGACTTTCGACGTACCAGCCGTAGCCGGTCATAATCAGCCGTCCGTCGTCCAGCTCCAGCAGCCGCCCGTAACGTGGCCAGGACTTGCCTACCTGGGGATCTTCCTTGGTCCAGGTTTTGCCTGAATCGGTGGATCGCAAAAAGCGAACTTCGCGCAGATACTCCGGGTTGTCCGGCCGGATGTCATAGATGGCCGCCAGGCTGGTCTCATCCGGCTTGGCGTCATGCTTGCGATGCCACCGACCGCAATTGACCGGCAGGAGAATGTCGCCGTTGCTGAGCGTTTGCAGGCCGCAGGAGACCTGGATCGTGACGCGCGGGTCATCGTGTTGCCAGAGTACCTGTGGCTCGGACCACGTCTGACCATCATCCTTGGAAATGACAAGTTTCAAGATGCCCCCCTCGGGGACTGGCTCCCACTCGGTGCTGAAGGCGACCAGCAGGTCGCCATTGGGAGCCCGTGTGACTGCCGGCATGCACGCTATTTCGGCAGCAACGGGAAACGAGCGCACCACGCGGTACTCATCGGTCCAGCCGAAGTGACTGGTGGCTACCAGCAACAATCCTCCGAGCGTCAACGCGCCAATCACCTTTTTCATCGCGAAACCTTTCTTGCTGTTGGCCGTGGGCGGGCCATTTTGCGGGGGAAGCCTGGCGGATCTCTGCGGCCCGGTACGGTGTTTTTTCTCTGGGTGCTGGTCACCCGCCGACCACCTGGTGGCCACAATATCTTCCGGTTCACAGTGTTTGTCCCGGTTCACAGTGTTTGTCCCGGTTCACAGTGTTTGTTACCGAAGCACACAACGGATGTTATGAACGGTTTACGGCCGTCCGGCAAGCGCGCTATCCAGCCGGGGCAGGAAAAATTCTGCGGGAGGCCCCTGATGGAACTGGCCTGAAGTCGTTTTCCAGGCGGACCGGTCTTTTGACATCGTCGAGCGAAAAGAACTTTGCCCAAGTCTGCAAGAAAACCGGCCATCGAAAACAAAACTCCTTAAAAAACGGAGGCGGGAGACTTGCGCCTCCCGCCCCGTTAGGTTTTCGGAGTTTTAAAAGTTAGCCACCTGGCCTTACCGTTGCCGGCCGATGCCAAACAGGCCAACAAGACCAGTTGCCAAAAGCAGCAGTGCCGATGGCTCAGGGATGACGTTGATGCCGGACTCAAACTTCCACAGCCCCCACTGACTGTCAGTGCGAATCGCCGCGCTCGTCTGATTGCCGACATTAAATGGGAGATTCCCGTACGTGCCGCCGCCACCTTCGACGTTGGTGAAGGCGAGTTGTCCATCCACGTATGTTTTGAATTCGGTCCCTTCTCGCGTTACTTGGTAGGTGCGTTCGACACCGAAGCTGGGGCCCGGAAAAGTGTAGCTCGAATTGGGCACACCTTCTGTCTTACCTGCCTGGCGATCCCAAAGCCCGGAACCATCAGATAGGAAGTTGGTTTTCCAGGCTCGCTCCAAGTTTGCTTGCCCGGGTAAGAATGAAAAGCCAAAGAGGTCTGCGTTGCCTCCGGTTAGCGAATTTATAGTTCCAGTCGCCGTGAATGTAAAATCGCCGTCCCCGCTCTTAATCGCTGGGTCCGCCGTATAGCCCGTATTGCCACCGATGTCCATTTGCCACTCTCCGCCATTGTCTGCCAGCGTATGGATTGTTCCATTAAACAAGGTGAACCCCTCGGTGCCCGGATCAGTGCCGCCCACGTGTGTCGGCGCAATAACTCCCGCCGAAGCAGTCGCGGTTAGTGCAATGGCTACGGTGGCAATCAACATGGTCGTCGCAATTCTACAAGTCCTGGTCATTGTTTCTCCTCCACAAAAAACGGGTTAAAAAAGTACCTTGTCAAAATCAAAAAACAGTCAGTGTTCTAGAGATCACAAAAGGTGGTTGTTATTTTGCCCTCCCATTTCGATAACCTCCCAAGATAGAAGACAGCAGCCCAAGAAACAGGAGCCCGCAGGTAGCAGGTTCCGGCACGGCGGCTGCCGCACTAGCGCCAGTTCCGGAATTTCCAAAATTCAGTTTCCAGAGATCATAATGGGTATTGCCAACAGGCAGGGGTAGCCCGCCGTCATTGGGAAGCGTATTGTTGGTGCCAAAATTGTCGCGCCAAACAACATAGTCGGCCGCGTCAACGACTCCGTTTTGGCTAAAGTCACCTAGCACACCAGCACCGGAAGCAAAGGATAAGGTTCCGTTCGTGCTGAACTGGCTGGTATTCCACGACGCGGCACCACCAGCCTGGCTGAAATCAAACTGGAACCCATTGTCAACAAACGTCCCAAAATCGAGGACATCAAACGTGGCCCCACTGCTTGGCGCGAAGCCATCGGTCAACTCCACGGCGACCACTCCCGCCAGGTCTGCTGCTGAGGTGACCACCAACTTGTCATGCTCATTGCCTTCGTTAAGTCCACCGATTTCCAACGCAAGCGTACTACTGGCCCCCTGGGTGAAATTGCCGTCCACGGTAAGCCTTCCTGTCGCGTTGCCTGGCGCAACGGTCCCGCCGTTGCTGTTTAAGTCGCCACCAATCTTACCGATGCCGCCGCAGGTACCTCCGTCACAATGGAAGGTCCCCCCAACCGTCGGGGCGATATTGTTGACCATCACCGTGCCGGCACCCGTCTTGGTGAATGCATTGCCACCGAAGTTCAGTGCATTGGTGAACTTGAGCGTCGAATCAGCCTCGATCGTTGCGGTGGTATCGTGTTGCAAATTCACGAGTGCCTGAAACTCGTGGTTTCCCTGGTTGCTGACCGAGAGGGTTGGTGCCACTGAGCCCTCGCTATTTTCACCCAGGTTAATACTGCCCGTGCCAGCCACGATGTACGATCCACCTGTGGAGTTCTCAAACTGAACGGAGTTCACGGTAATCGCCGAGTCGGTAAACACGGTACGGGCGTCGCTGCCAATCGAGTTGCCGAACACGGCCGTGTCGCTGCTGGCATTGGGTGGGGCCCCGCGGCCGGCCCAGTTGCCTGTTGAGAGCCATGCTCCTGCTCCGCTGGCGTTCCAGGCGAACGTCGTATCGACGATCGGTGTTACGAGGTGGATACCTTCCTCGACCTGCCACAAATTCCAGGACGACACCGAGGGGGAAGCACTCGAAGCGCTGCCGACGAAGTAGCCGCCCGGGAAGTTGTCCAAGCCAACCGACTCGGCAATCGTAAGGTCAAACGCAAAGTTCCCATCGACGTAGGCCTTTTGTTCGCCGCCGGAGTAAACCATCTGGTAGGTGTGCTCGACGGAGGTATCCACGTTATAAACATTCACTCCTGGTCCTGCTGCACGGTCCCAAATGCCGGTGCCATCCTCAAGAAACGCCAGCTGTGCCGACTGGTCTGCGTCGGGTTCGTACATCAGGACCATGCCGATGTTGTTGTTTCCACTGGCGAATTCCAGGTAGCCCGTGGCGGTGAAGGTGTGGTCGGCCGAGTTTGCCGGGGTCTGCTCTGCAATGTACCGTGCTGCCCCGCCTACGGTCATTTTCCACGAACCATTGTCGCTGAACCCTTCGAGCGAATTTTGAATGGTGAAACCCTCCAGGAGCGGGTTTCGGTCATCGGTGTGCTTCGGTGGTACGACCTGGGCCGATGCCCAACTGGTGAGCAAAACCAGGGCGCAAAGTGTGCCGGCCAACCGGCCGGAGGACCCGCCCGCCAGCGGCACACTTTCGATGAGCCCGGCCGGCCGGCGCCGCACCAGGCAAAGTGTTCCCAGCACTCCCAGCAGGGCCAAGGCGGCTGTCGTCGGTTCAGGCACGGCCGTGGCAAACGTGAGTGCCGAGCCGAAGTCTGCGTTGCCCGTGCAGGCTCCCTCGGTACACGCCAGCGTGCCACCAGAGGCAGAAAAATCGTTGTTCACTGCAATGCTGCCAGGTCCCGTTTTCGTCAGGGTGTGGCCGTTGAGATCCAACCCGTTGGTGAACGTCAGCGCCGAACCACTGTTGACGGTTACCGTGGCATCATTTTGCAAACGGACCATCGCCTGAAACTGGTGGCTCCCACCACCGGTGACCGAAAGGGTGGGCAACGTGTCTGTGCCATCAGCGGTCGAAGCCAGATTTACGCTGCCAGCACCCGCCACCGCATAAGAACCACCCATCGCATTTTCAAATTGGACTGCATTGATCGTCACGTCCGAGTCGGTAAAGACGGTACGAGAGTCGCTGCCGATCGCATCGCCAAAGATTGCCGTTTCGTTGCTGTTGTCAGGCGGGCCGTCGGTCACAGGCTGCCAATTGGCCAGGCTGCTCCACTGGCCCGATTCGCTGCTGCCCCAGGTGAAGGTTGTCTCAGCAGCCGCATTGGGGTCGTAGATGTTGACCCCCTGTTCCAGGCGGATGAGGTCCCATTTCGAATCGCTTTGTGAGGCGGGGTTGCTCGAGAGACTACCGAAGAAAAGTCCTGTGTGGTTATCCAGGCCCTGGCCAAAAGTCATCCCTCGGTTATCGATATTCTGAATCACCTGGTTGCCATCGACATAGAAATTAGCAGTCCCACTTTGCCGGATGAGCTGATAGGTGTGGACCTGCGTCGCGTCCAGGGCAAAGTACTGGGCCTCCAGGCCACTGCCGGCGTCATGCTGCATAATGACGCGCGTCAGTTGCTCGTTCCAACCAAACGAGTAACGCGGGTTGTCGTTCTCTACGGCATCCACCACAAAACCAAGGCCAGCCGCTCTTAAATCTTCCGGGGAAGTGCCCGGTTGGTTGGGATTCTGGACGTAACTGACCAATCCACGTAACGTGAACGTAAAATCACCATCGATGGGATCCGTTTCCGACTTGTACCGTTGCAACCCGTTGGTTCCCATGTTCCAGGCCCCGCTTGGGAAATCGGCAGAAGGTCCAACGGCCACACCCAAGGGTTCGCCGCCGACGAGCAGAAAGCCTTCGCCCTGTGGGCCTGGGTTATTGTCGTTCACATGGTCGGGGCCGATTAACTGTGCAGAGGCAGTGGTGCCAAAAAAAACGGGCGTCAACACAGCCGCTAGAAACAAGGCAGTCGCTAGAGAAAAGTTGCTTGGTCTCTTGGCCATGAGATCGCTCCGGAAGTTTTTCGGCCGCCAGTGTGACTACCTGGGCGGTGCGTTATGGTTATGCACTTTGCAGCAATAAGCGTATTTAGATCAGTATAATGGTCACAGAAAAGACTGCAAGGAATTACCAGAGAGATCTGCAAGGAATTACCAGGGAGATCTGCAAGGAATTACCAGGGAGATCTGCAAGGAACTGTTTTTTCGATCTTTAGAGGGTGCAGTCGCCACTGGCCTAAGGCCTGGCAGGAGCCCACCGGGTACCATTTGCCTCGCGCTAGGGTTGCCAGCGGGGTTTTTAGGGGGCTGTTAACTTCAGGACTACCGGTTGGGGGAGCTCTGGGGTCACCTCGATCTCGATTCCGCTGGTACGGTATTCCCCGTATTTCAGCGGGATCAGCGAAGCGCCTCGTGTGGGCAGTTCCTGGGCGACCGGTGGTTTGCTGCCAGGCCGGTCGGATTCAAAACAGATGACCCGCACCTGGTAGCCGCCAGGCAGAAGTCCATCGCCCTGTGGGGAGGTCGAAAGGCGAAAGGTGCCATCGGTTTGGATATCGCCGACCGCTGGCTGACCGCTGGTGGGTTGGAACATGACGGTACCGAATGGGAGCGGGTTGCCTTCGAAGGTGACCTGCCCCTTGACCGGCACCCTATTGGCCCGGTCGCCGCAGCCTCCCGCAAAAACCAACACCATCGGTAGTGCAGTCCGCAACAACTTGGCAGCCGTTTGTTGGTGGTTATGGAAAATCAACAACCTCTCCCCCATCACAACTGGCCAGGGGCTGATAGACCCTTCGGAAATCGATGTCATCATAAATGGGCCGTGCGCTGCCATCTCCAAACATGAATTGGGTAATGCCGGGATGATAACTTCCGTGCGGCAAGTAATTAAATTTGGTGTTCGAGACTTTAATGACGATGTTTGACGGATTCTGCAGCACCTTGTAGGCATAACTGCTGGGGCCATTGCGCGATCCGCCCATGATCCAAGGGCGGACTTTCCCCGGCGCCGGTTCGCACCCGGCTGCGTCACAATCACGATGCACAAACTCGCCCATCATGAACGTTTTGCTCAAGCCATCGGTGACCTCGTGGAGTTTGCGCTGAAAATCCCAGCCGAAGATGCCATTGAATGGTAGCGCGCCGCCACCCGGATTGTTAATCGGTTGAACCGTTTTCTGGCTCCAATGCAGGATCACGCCACCCACGCCCTGGTAGGTTGTAAAAGCGCCCCACTGCCATTCGTACAGACCAGATGTGCCGGCGGGGATCATGGCCGGATGCGGATAGCTGGGGCAAATGTAAGGTTCCACAACCGTGTACCGCATCCGTTCGTCACCGGTCTTGATCTGTTGCATTTGGATATCGAGGTCATCGTAAATTCCGCCCTGCTCCAGAAACGGAAGAATCACCGAGAACAAGCCGTGCAATCTCTCGCCCATCCGGTCGGGATTGTTGCGGTCGCCGCTTGGGCCGGTGCTGCCAATGGGCATTACGCCGTGGGTGGCCGTGTAATTGTGAATCGCCAGGCCCATTTGCTTGAGGTTGTTGGTGCACTGCGTGCGCCGCGCTGCCTCGCGGGCCGCCTGTACCGCTGGCAAGAGCAGGGCGATGAGAATACCAATGATGGCGATGACCACCAGCAATTCGACCAGCGTAAAACCGTGTTGCAATTTCCAGCGCATAGTCCTGGGATAGCACCTTTGCGGGCCGGCGGACAGCCCAGTCTGGTTGTGGCCGCTTGAATCAAGAGAGCAAGCGATTTGCATGGCTCTAGGGTTCATGGCTCTAGCGTTCCCGTAAGTTGTCCAGTTCCGCCGGCGATGCAAAACAGGGCGCCTGCCAAACTTAGGTTGCAACCAGTACGCGCGGCCCTTCATCAGTAAGCGCGATTTTCTGTCGCCCCAAGGGCAACTCCTTTATTGAACGAGTTGGAATCTTTGCTGTCAAGGATTGCCCTGCAGTGGCGCTGAAAGTGGGCACAACCGGGCAAGATCAGCCGTGCGCGGCAGAGTTTGCCGGCGCAGGGCCGCGAGGCAAATGGCAAGCTGGGTGACCAGCAGCATGGCACCGGTAGGTTCAGGCACTGCGCTGGAAGTCGCACCGGTGGTGCCAAAATTTGCTTTCCACAGTTCGTAGTCGAGCTGGTCGACGATGCCACTGCGGTCGCCGTCGGCGCCGGTGCCGTCCGGCAGGCTCTCTCCCAGCGAGTCGCGCCACACGACGTAGTCGGCCGCGTCGACCGTTCCGTCGCCATTGTAGTCGCCGGCTAAGCCAGCGAAGAGCGACTCGAGGATCAAACCACTTCCAAAGGCCGTTAGGGAAAACTCATCTGCGCGAGGTCCGCTGAGGGTAAGCCCACTGTCGGTCACGCTGCCCGCCAGCAGAACCAGAAAATTCTGGCCCAGCTCCGGTTGGTAGCTGTCGGTTAATACAACCTCAAGCGAACCGGCAAGCTCCGCTGCCCCTGACACAAAAAGAACATCCTTGGAAGAGGGGCCCGCAATTTCAATCTGTAAGGTTGCCGCGGCGCCAAGGGTGAAATCTCCTTCGACGTCGAGTCGGCCGATGCCACTTCCGGGTGCGATCTGTCCTGAGTGTGCGATGAGGTCCCCACCCACCGTGCCATCACCGGCCAGGGTGCCACCGGTCACTTCGAGGTTGCCCGAACTGGCAACCCCATCGAGGACCAGCGTTCCTTGGCCCTCTTTGGTGACGGTAAATCCGTTTTGATGGAGCGGGCCGGCAATGGTGAGCGCTGCTGCTGTATTGACAAACAGGGCTGTGTCGACGTGGGTGTGGACTTCCACATCCCAGCGGTGATTGCCGCCGGTTACCAGGGTGTCGGCCTGGCCATGCGGTCCATCGAAATGCAGCTCACCAGTTCCCAGGAGCCAGTAAGAGCTGCCCTGGTCAAGGGAAAGTTCCCGCAGCGTGACGGCAGTTGGTAGTTGGATCAGGCTGGTGGTCGCCACAGAACCGGTCAACTGAACCACAGCCGAGTTGGAATTCGGCACGGAGCCTTCATTCCAGTTGGCCGAAGCGTTCCATTCACCGCTACCGCCGGTCCACTGCCAGCTGCCAGGGGCAACTGCTTCCAGCAGTAGCGTACTGCTGCCAGCGACAGTTTGAAAATAATGCCCATCAGGGCCGCCGACGGTGAGTCCGTTGTCGGTGAGGCTTCCGGCCAGCATCACCAGCAGCTGACTTCCGGGGGCCGGTCGGAACCCGTCGTGGAGGTCGATTTCAAGAGTTCCCGCCAGGTCCGCCTGACTGTCGACGGTCACCAGGTCGTTGCTACTGGAAGAGAGCCCTCGAATGTCAAGTTCTAGCGACGCCCCTTCGCCCAGCGTAAAGGAACCTCGGACATCCAGTCGTCCCCGGCTGGCGCCTGCCGGGGTAATCGTGCCGCCGGCAGCCGACAGGTCCCCCCGCAAATCGCCCTTCCAGTCCAGCGTGCCCTCGTTGAGCTGGACCGTGCCACTTCCGGAGCTTGAGCCTTCGGGCACTCGTAGCAGGCCACCTCCGGTTTTGGTGAGAGTCACACTGTCGAAATCGACCGTGTCGGCCAGTGTGATCGAGGCACCCTCGGGTACATCTACCAGGGTGTCCGACTGGGCCACCACCGGTAGTGCGAGCGTGTGCTGGCCGGCCAGTACGTTGAGTTCTGCCGCTGCGGAGGCGGTTTTCAGCTGCAAGCGGCCCTCGGGCAAACTGGCAGAGAGTTGGTAACTGGTTGCGTCATCAAGGTCCAGCCGGGCAACGGTCACCGGCGAGCCCAGTTCGATGTGGATCGCCGTCGCGGTGGCGCCGGTAAGTTGTGCCGCTGCGCTATGGCTGTTGGGGACGGTGCCGGACGACCAGTTTGCGGGAGTATGCCAACTGCCACCCGTGGTGGGGACCCATTGGTGGTCGGTCAGTGGCGGCGGCGGAGGGGAAAACTCGATCGTGTGGACCTGGTTGAGGGCAATGTTTTGGATCTGACCGGTTTGGCCACCCGGCCAGAGGATATCGAGGTCAACCGGACCTGTCATGGTGCCCAGTCCGAAGTGAAGCGTGGGATCATTCTGGTTCCCCTCGCCGGTGCCGCTTTCCACCTGCCGGGTAAAAGTTTCGCCGCCTGCTTCGATGCGCACCTGGGCACCCACGGCATCCCGATTGACCGTAATTCCGTCCCCCACCATTTTGAGTTTGAGCCAGTTGTGGTCGTTGCCTTCATTGCGAAACAGGATCCCGCCGGCAGCCAGATCCAAATCTCCGTCGTTGTCGTAGTCGGCAAAGGCGGCCTGGTAAGTGGGCGTAATGCCATCCAGGCCTGCCGAGGAGGTGACGTCGGTAAAATTCCAGTTTCCGTCGTTGCGGTAGAGTCGTGAATGGTCACCGCCGTAGACGGTGGTGAGGAAAAGGTCGAGGTCGCCATCGTTGTCGTAATCGCCCAGCGTGGGCGATGCGTACGACTCCTGCCAGTTGGGACTACTGGCATAATTCCACTCCAGCATGCTTTGGAAACCGTAGCCACCAGGCGCACCGGTATTTTTGAGGAACTTCACGCCTGGTTGGGAATTTCGGTTGTGTGAAAAGTTGCCGACAAACAGATCGATCTCACCGTCGTTGTCCAGGTCTCCCCAGGACGACCCAATGGTGTGACCTGATCCTCCTGTCGCGTTGAAGTCGGCCGCTCTGTCGGTAAAGTTCCCCGCGCCATCGTTGACATGAAGTTCGTTCGGGACCAGGCGGTAATTGGAAACATAAATATCGAGATCGCCGTCACGGTCAAAATCAGCCGAGCTAATGCCGCGGCCTGGTCGTGGGGTTGGCTGGGTCCAAATGTCCACCAGCGATGTGCCTGCCTCGTTGCGGTACCGAAGGTCGGCATAAGTAAGGTTCAGGCTCCAGGTTTCGTAACCTCCCACGTAAAGATCAAGGTCTCCGTCGTTGTCGTGGTCTCCCCAGGACGCGGCCTGGCTGACCGGCGGCGGATTGTTGATCGCCGGCGTGCCGGCAGGGGTGAGCCCGGCGCCTCCCATGTTGCGATAAATTTCCGAGGTTCCATAGGAGTACCAGTCCAGAAATCCGTCACTGTCGTAGTCCCCAAAAATTCCGTTGCCACCAATGGCATGCTTCACCTGAAAACTGGTGCCTCCCATGTTCGTGTGGAGGTTAACGCCCACTCCCATGTCGACAAATCCATCCTTGTTGAAATCTCCCCAGGCCACCTTGCCGTTGCTCATCGAGGGAGCCACGGTGGAATTTACGTTCACAAAGGTGGTGGCTAAAGTCTCCGTGGGGATCAAGAGGCCCGGGACCCAGAGCGCAAGGCACAGCCCCAGGAAACGCTTGGTGGGGATGGTCGACCAGACGCGTCGGGTCCTATGGAGTTGGGTCCTATGGAGTCGGGCCCTGGGAAACAGAGCCGCTCGCACAGCATGGGCAACTTGGTGCCGGGCGGTTTTGGCAGTCTCGAGTCCCATGTTCGCCTGATCTGGTTAACTGTTGGTCGAATCTGCGTTCACTCAGCTTTGTGCACTCAGCTTGTTCACTCATTTTACCACAAGGTTGCCTGTCTCGCCAAAACCGCGGGGCTCAAACTCCTGTGGTGGGCGCCGGTGCTCAATTTCTGGGGGAAAGTGGCCCAGCGGCAAAGAGTGGGAAGTTGGCTTTTGGCCGCGACCATCGGCGAAATTTGCGGGTGGCTAACTTTACTTGAACTGGACAAACCCGAACCGACCGGGGCTGACCACAGATCCAAACGTGGCGGACCAGGCGTTGACTTCCGTACCGGAGGTTTTTCGCACGCGATAAAAATTCATTCGCCACGTCTCCCCCTTTTGTGGGGGGCCACCGAGAGCCTCAAACGGAATTTTCAGTTCAGCCGACCAGGACTCGTTGTCGCGCAAAACGGCCGTCTCGTACTGGGGGTTCCACTTGGTCCCCATGTCGCTGCGGCTGTCGTATCGCACGTTGGCCGCATTGAGAATGAAATGCGCGTAGCGGTCCTGGTTGCCTTCGCGGTCGAGCAAAACCTCAATGCAGTCATCTGCCCATATGCCACTGTCGGGCTCCGAGAGGGCCATTCGAAGGTTTTTCATTTTCGGCTCGTGGCAATCGAAAAACAGATACAAGTCTTTGTCGTCGCGTACCATGTAAACACCTGTGGCCGTTTGGGCCTTGTGTCCCTCCCGGTTTTCACGCATCTGCAGGTAGGCGCCCTGCTCCAGGTAGGCATTGTCGAGCGTTCCGTCGACCGTGGGCTTGGGTCGCCGTCCCCGCTGTTTCAGCAGCGAGACCCGGGTCCTGGGGATCCGCCGTGCTTCGTGGAAGTCAATGTCGTCGGCGAAAAGGTCGCTCAGTTCCTCGGCGGCAACCGGCCCGCGGTACAAGTCGCGTGGGGCCAGCGGCAGCAAGTCAGGCCGCAGCTTTTTGAGGGCCGTGATATAGTGATGGCGCGCCAGATCAAATTCTTCACGCTGCGAGGCCTCGTAAGCCAGGCGCGCCGTTTCACGCAACTCCTGCCGGGTTGTCTCCTCCTGCAACTGCTCGGTGAGCAGTCGCACCAGGGTCACCAGTTCCATATCTTCCTTCATGTCGATCCATCCCAGTGCCCGGTCTGTGAGAATGGTGCCACGACCATTCGGGGCATTTTCGGACTGAATCTGCATCAGCATCCAGTGCATCACTTGCGCAGTTCCGTACCAGCCATAACAGGCCCAGGAGTTGAAGGAATCGATCCCGTGGTGCCGCAACCACCAGATTTGGCGACGAACGGATGCGTAGTTAGCCACGTGTAATTGTGTCGAAATCCAAAAAGAGAAGATCTGCCGGGGGGAGTCGGTACCGGCTGCCGCCATGAGGGCCGGGTCGGCCTGCCACTGCGCAAAAAGTTCCCGTCGCGGATCGATGAGGCGATGGGCATACGATTGCAGGCGCGGGTCCCGCCCGCAGTAATAAAATAACTCGGCAATGTCGTTTGGCAGTTTGAGGTGATATTCAAACGGCGGATTCATGGCGGGCTCCTGAAAAGAGCTCCAGGTGGCATTGGGGCTGTTCATCACAAGCTGGCGGTCGGCGTTGACCATCCACGGCACGGGTACCACGTAATGCCCCTGTCGGCCCAGTACTTCCCAGATTTCATCGTGTGGGTAAATCCGCACGCGATAATCTGCGCCGTCCGGCTCGCGCAGCGCTTTTAAAACTTTGTCAATCCACGCGTCCAGATCGACGCCTGGCTGGCCTTTCGCAGTTGCCTCGCCATGGACCGTCGCCAGGTGGCGCATTCCAAGTGGATCGACCGTCCAGAAGCCACTCCGCTCGGCGTCCCGGTGGGCTGCCTTGTACCACTGGGTAAGTTCCGGGGTGTACCCACCCCAGAATCGCGCTCCGTAAGAGAACGGTGCACCGGCGGGATATTCCACGTTCGAAAGTTCCCGGCTCACTCCGGCCATTCCCGAGGACTTGGGCATGAATAAAATGGTCGGTTTGACAAGGACGTTGAGCTGGGTGGAGGTGTTTGGCCCGGTCCGCACACGACACGTGACAGGTCCGAGCGAATCAGGTTTGGGCCGAATGCAAATCTCCACCGGCATCACTTTGCCTGCCGGTACGGCAATCCGAACCGCAGTGCCGCCGGGGACCAGTTCAGCTTCGTCGTGGAAGTAAGGCACCGTGGCTGCCGGAAATTTTTGGTTCTTGAGCATCTCTCGCCGGGAGAGGAGGGATGCTTCGTGGATCCAGGCTGCGTCGTCGAGGGTCACCTCGACGACTTCCTCTTGCTCGGAGTGGTTTGCCAGTTCTGCCTGGAAGTAAGCTGCCTGTGGATTGCGTTGTGCAAGCGTGA
This sequence comes from Lacipirellulaceae bacterium, assembly GCA_965243695.1. GTDB lineage: Bacteria > Planctomycetota > Planctomycetia > Pirellulales > Lacipirellulaceae > JAKVCB01. The sequence continues at coordinate 17,159 of CBDEWC010000021.1, forward strand.
CCGGGCGAAGTTCCCAGCCGTTGATTTTATTTGGGTGAAGACGATTGACGGTCTTCGTCACGGTGTCGAAGGCCACGGTTACGCCACCCTTGGTAGCAGGTTGCCCCAGTGGCGGCACCACACTGGCAGGTGGGCCGGCAGTTGCCCGCACCAGGCCGGGCGCTTGACCGGCAGCATGCGCTCCAAAATTACCAATTCGATAAGAAAGGGCTGCCGCCGTGCCTTTGTTTTGCCACGAGGTGACATGCAAGCCGCCGCCAATGTAGGTATCGGCAGTCCAGCGGGTGATTCGTTCGACCGGGGGCTCCGAAGATTTTTTGGTGCTGTAGTCCGTGCCTGCCTCCCAGGCAATCTCTCCGCTGTCGAGCCAGACCTGGTGCTCGACTGCCTTGAGGCCCTCGCCGCTGACGTGCAGGCTGGCATGATTGCGACCAAAGAAAATCGCCGTGTCGACACCCGGCAGTGGGCGCCGTTTTTGTAGCATCTGGCTGAAGCGGACTGCATTTTCGGAGCCTGCCTGCAGAAAGCGATAAGGGTAACTGCAGGTGATGACCTGAACGGTTGGCGGAGCCGCTGCCCAGGAAGTTTTGATCAGGCCGTTGCGGTAAATGGTGACCTGCCGCAGCCGGTTTGCAGTGCCCCACTCCAGGCGGCACCGAACCGGACCGGAAAAGCGGCGTGTCATGGGGCCCATCTCCGGGTCGTTGGGCACAAACTCGCGCAAGTAGCTTCCCAACATTCCGTCAGGAAGTGAGGCGGGACGCATCGCTTCGATCAGCCCTGACCGGTGCCCGACCAGCAGGCGGAAGTCGGGGCACTCGACCAGTTCCATGGGCACACGTTGCTCCAGGCGGGCGATGAGCTTGCGGGCCAGGCCTGAATTTGCAGGGGACCGGTAGTAGGACATTTGCGTGTTGCCCGGACTACGACTTGGCTGCATCCGCATTGGCGCCCAGGAACCGGCCAGTTGCTCCGTTTGGACCAGGTCGGCGGGGGCAGCGGGTAACGGCTGGTCGCTGCCAAGCAGTGTGACCGTGCGCTGCTGGCCCGATTTGAGCTTGAGCAAGGTACAAACTTCATCCACGGTGCCATCGCCATTGAGGTCGTCATTTTGAGTGACCAACGGTAATCCCGATTCATCCACCACGACGAAGGTTCTCTGAGGGAAGCCGGTCACGGGAACTACCACCGCGAGGGTGTCGTCAACGGCCCCTTGATTGGAAACCTGCAGGGGCCGCGCCACCGACCACGGCGCGCCAGCGACTGCCTGCAGATAAGCAGACGGTTGCGGTTTCAGTTCAGCCGCCGCAACGACAGAAGCCAGCGACACCAACAGTGGTACAAGAAAAATTTTCATCAACGAAATACCGTCCAGGGTTCGATAACAGCAGGCCATTTTACTTTGCCACGGGCAACACAAGTACATTCGAATTGAGCTCTCCGGCGAGCGCCTGTTTGGAGATTTCTTGGATTTTGCTTCGCAAGTCTCCGTCGCCCCACACGAGCAGGTACTGCTGGGAGCGTGAGTCCCCGCTCGACATGGGCCCCGAACCTTTTCGCAGGCTGATGCTGGCCCCTTTTGCATCTGCCGATTCGGAAAATGTGACGTCCCCGAAAACCTGGGGGTTGGGATACTCTTGTAGCTGGGGGTCCATCGCGATCAGTCCCACGCTTACATACTGGTTCCAGTAATAAATCATGATCCAGTGGGCAATAGAAACCTGCTTGCTGTGCTCGGGATCGACCGGCTGGTCGTCGACAAAGAACTTGTTGCCGGTCGAGGTGTCAACATAGATGGTCTGGTTGTCGCCGTAGAGCTCAAGGTCGCCGGTTGCAGTAAGGCGACTGAAAACATAGGCCCTGCTTTCATTTTCGTTAACCGCAATACTCACTTCTTTTCGCACTCCCCAGCCGGGAGGCTCGGCGACCATTTTGACGAGATCATCGTAGGGACGGTTGGCATCCTGAACCTGAGTGACTTGCCAGCCATCCCAGATTTTCGGGGCGTTCCAGTAGCCCCCTTTTTGTTGCCCATCGACCAGCACGGTGCATTGGTACATGAACGGGTCGGTGACCGACACGCGTTGTCCGCTCTGGGTCACCAGGTGGGTGTTGCTCCATACGGCGCGAAACATCGAGACTTCCGCCCGTCCCGAATCGATCGCAAATTTTCCCAGCGTCGTCTCATTGTCCTTGCTGAACTGGAAGGTAATCTCCGCCACCGCTACGCCTGGACCGGCAGTAGCAATTACTAGCAGCAGGGCCAGGCCACTTGTAAGTCCTTTCAGCAAGCTTTTTGTAAGTCCAGTCAACAAGCGGTGTGTCTCTTTGGTGATATGCCAGTGTGGGTTGGATTGAACTTTTCGCGTCCAAAGACTGCGGGAAGGCAAGGCAGTTCGTTTTTTCGGTGCCGTAAGCTTTATGGGGAATCGGTCTCCGGGGTCATGAAGCGAAACGAGTAGAGGTCCGAGTCGGCCATCACAAACCTCAGTCGCACGGGGGTTCCGGCCAGGGGGCTTACGTCGGCACCCCCCGTCCAGCTGACGACCTGCTGGATGTTGTCCCCGACCAGTTCGTGGGCATCCGATAGCGTATAGCCCGGTATTGGGTTGCCATCGGCATCTTCGATGGCAACTCGAACATCTCCTACGGCCGATGTTGAGTAGTTAATCACGAGCCGGTTCCCGTCAAAGACCAGTGGGCGGGTGACCAGTTGGCCGCCCGGAAAACCTGCATGGATTGCAAAGAAGCCATCCAGACGCAGGCTAAGTCGACGTAAGTGACAGTCGTCGTGACCATAGTGAGCCACGTAATAGAGTGACATCTCTCCTGGTCCTGTTTGTACCACCCCCGGCGCGATCAACATGTTGCGATCGGTCCAGTTTTGCTGGTCGAGTCCGGGGCGCGCAAAACCTTCCGCACTGCGATTCCAATGGAGGCCGTCACGACTGCTCATGAAGACAGCGTCTGAACAACCAGTCGAACGCGGATGCTGGTTCTCACCGCTGTTGGCCCAGTCGGCAATCACCGAACGCTCGGGGACATACCGCATGGGAAAACCAACATAAATGTGCGGTGCCCGAAAATAGGGCGTGGCAGCATTCGTGTAGAGGTGTTCAATTGGCAGGTTCTCGTCGTAAACCAACCACTGTTGCCTCGACCAGTTGAGGAAATCGGTTGAGGTACAAAGAACGATGGACCTGACCCGATCTTTTGCCGGGTAATACCAGGTGTTGTATTCACTGGGGGGGGCGTCGATTTCAGGTGGAACCCCAAACCCGGTTGTCCGGGGGACCCAATTGCGCAAGAAGGCCAAATACATTTTACGGGCCGGATCCCACCGCACCACGTGGAGCGTGTCGAGTGGGCCACCGGTAATGACTGGTTCTTTTTTCCACCATTTCCAGTGGATTCCATCAGGGGAAGTCATCACCCCTAGCGGTCCCCCAAAACTGAGGTTGAGTTTGCCGATCGCCTTGTAGCGTCGCTCGGCCGGTTCCTGGGGATTGTCGTCCTTAAAGCAGTACCAGTTTGGTGTGCCATCACCGAGGTAGGTCACGTTGTTGTCGGTGGTTCCATGGAATTCGTAAAGCCCCAGGTTTGGCTTGGTCCACTTCAGGCCATCGACACTTTCGGCCAGGCAGATGTTTGAAGAACCGGTTTCGCCAATTTCAAACTCGGCTCGGGCACCCCGGTAATACATGCGCCACCGGTCGGTGTCTTTGAAAATATGTACGTAATTGCAATAGTCTCCCTCCCACGGTTGTTCGAAGCCAAACACCTTGCCCCTGTCGATGGGCGTTTGCTGTTCACGACGGAGGCCCTCGATTCGGTCGATCAGGAAATCATCTACAAACAGTTCCCGCCGTGAGCCAATGTCGATGGCCCCAGGTGTGTCATCGGCAATGGTCGACAACGCGCCTGTCGCCAGGAAATAAAACGCCAGAATTCCTGTAAGCACCGAAAAAGATCGCATCGTGATTAACCTTTTGCTGCGTGGGAGTTGTGAAAGCCGTTTCGTTTTGGCCTGTCGTTGCATGCTGCGATGACCTGTGTGGACGGGTAAGGCTGGGCGCCGGTCGCCCCCTTGTAACCTCATTAATAACCTCATCAATAATCTTATCAAAAAAACTTTTCTGTGCGCGAGAATCCTCTTCAAGCAGAGAGCTGGAGCCGTTATTGGCCAGGCAGGCTGCCACCTAGCATCTGGCGCTCGAGGTCCGTTAACTCGCCAGCCGCCGTGTCGCCGGGTGGTTCACCCTCCCAGCGATCGAGCCCCAGTAGTTTTTGTCCCAGCGGAGTCAGCCGGGCTGTTTTGCCCTGGTGATGTTCCTGGCCGGGCTGGTTCTGTCCCAGTCCGGTCAGGCGCTCTTGCCAGGCCTGGATCCGTTCTTGGCGCAGTCCGTCAAGATCGTCGCGCGCCGGTGACATGCTGATGTACTGGGCGATCCGCGGCCGGCTCGAGGTGTTTTCGCTACTGCCGTGGGGAAGTTCGCTGTGCCAGACAATCAAATCTCCTGCCTGCCCCTCGACAAAGACTGCCTGCTGTGCGTAAGCGTCGCGAACCGCTTGACGCGGATCAACGTCAGCGGGCAGCCTTTTGAGCCAGGCCCGCAACTTGTGGTGAAAGCCAGGGATGCATGCAAACGCGCCTTGGTTGGCAGCCGTGTCGGTCAGGTACAAAACTCCCTGCACCCCAAAGGGCCACGGTTTGGTAAGGTCCAGATCCCAGTGCAGGAAGGGGCCTTCGTAATGGTAGGTGTCACGCAGGGGGGGATTCATGCTCGCACGATCCAAACTCACCCACAGCCGCCGGGTGCCCCAGATCTGCGCAAAGGCGTCGTGAACTTTGGGGAGTTGCCGGTTGTTCCACAAAGCCTGGTGCTGGTAAATCTCCACCATGATGTTCCGTCGTGGTGGATGGGGATACCAGCTCTCTGGATCTTTGGCATTCATGTCCAAATGTTGCCACACCGCCTCGGCAGCCGCCTCGCAATTGGCGACCGGCACTGCCTGCCGGATCACGACGTAGCCATGTGTTTCCCAGAACTTGAGATCCTGAAGGCTCAAGACCGACATCGTTACACCTCCTGACCCGCCCCCTTTTAGAAAGATCTACTCGGTGGCCTGGAGCAGGGCTTGAATATAGCCGTAAGCATAAAGGCGCCCCAACATGGTATAGCCAGGTTCGCCGTTGTCTTCTCCGGCCAACTGGGGCACATGGTCGGGACGGATAGGCCCATCAAAACCAGCCTCGCGGTAGGCCTTTATGGCAGCCACCATATCGGTCGGTCCGTTGTCGTGGAAGGTTTCGGTAAAACATTCCGCCGAGCCCCACACATCGCGAAAATGGACATAGTGAATGTGGGGGCCAAGCTGACCAATGGCCTGGGGAATGTCCGCACCCATCGCCACGAAATTTCCCTGGCAAAAGCAAATGCCATTATTGGGGCTATCGTAAAGCTGAACAAGTCGCTGGAAATTCTCCACGCTGTTCATGATGCGGGCTTTTCCGAGCAATGTCGGTAGTGGCGGATCGTCCGGGTGCATCGCCAGCTTGACCCCGGCATTTTCGGCCACAGGCAACAACTGGTCGAGCATTTGTTGAAGGTTATCCCACAGGGTGGAGGCATCGATCGTGTCAATGGTTGGCCCCGCTTGCGCCGAACTCGGCTTATGTCCAGGTACCACCACCTGATCGACATCCTGGATGTCAAATTTCGTGACCTTCGCACCGCCTCGCTCGGGCGCATCAAGCGTGGTTCGTCCCCAGTCCGTGGCTGGCATGAAGTTGTAGCAAAGCACAGGGATTTCAAGCTCACCCATCGTGGTGATCAACCGCTTCATCGCCTCCAGTTCGGTCCCGTCATCCTGTCCCACAATCATATTTTCAATCGGCAACAATCCCTCGACCGCAGAGAGCGCCAGGCCGAATGTGCCGGCCTGTTTCTTGAGTGGGCCTAGTTGAGATGGACCGTTTTCTGGATAGCGGGCTACAAAATCGGTAACCCCACACTGGGCGGCCAGTTGGAAATGCTCGGGAGTGGGAGGAGTTAGTACGGTGGCGAGTCGCATGGTTTGTGTGTTCTTTCGCTCGGGGACCAAGGCTCTGCAGGCACCAGGGCCGCCGTCAGTGGTCAAAGGTCGGTGCGGGCGTGCGGTGCTGAAGGTGGAACTGGTCTTTGCCCCGGACGAGTACCGCATTTTGCGTAAAGACCTGGTTGTCTTTGGGGACGATTCGCACGTCGGGACGGATAAAGCGGACCGTCATCCCGCAGCGGCGACGGCTTGAGTGGTTGGGGTGCGAGCCGTGGATCAGCATGCCGTCGTGCAGCGAAACCTGGCCTGCCTTTAGATGGACGGTGACCGCCTCGGTAGGGTCAAAAAGTCCCTCGTCCAGCGACTGGTTGATTGAAAGCAGGTTGCCATGCTGGTCGCTTTTGCCATGCTCCAGGATCCCGTGCCGATGGCTGCCCGGGACAAACAGCATGGCCCCGTTTTCCTCGTCCACATCATCGATGGCAATCCAGGCGCTTATAGCCTGGGGAGGATCCAGGTTCCAGTAGGTCACATCCTGATGCCAGGCGACGTAGGCGGTGCCCAATTCGGCAACCGGGTATTTGCAAAAAAAGTGGGTGCCGGCCAGCACCAGGTCGTTGCCATAGACGCTTGCAACCGCATCCAAGAGCCGCTTGTCCGTCGCCAGCTTCCAGATGAATGCATATTCCTGCTCCTTGGCCATGATCCCTCTTTGCGTGTGCTCTTTTCCGAATTCTTTTTCCAACTCGTCAAAGGCACTCCGGCATGCGTTGATTTGTGACTCGCTAAAAATATCCAGCGGGAACACGTAGCCGTGCTGGTCAAACTGGGTGTTTGTATCCATGGAAAATTGTCCGCCGGTGCGTGCTTTGGTGAGGGGACGATGGTGAGAGGGATTTTACACGGTTTGGCAACCGGTCACAATTCAGCCGGTTGGCAAAGAGTTTCGTGACCGAGGAAGGATTGGCCAGTCATGTTGGCCACTTGTGGCAAACGTCGACGAGGTCACAGATGGGTTTTCGCAACGATTCGCCGCTGCGAGGACGTTTGAAGTGACACTTGTTTCTTGTTTCCAAAAAACTTGCCCCACGGGAAGTGAGGCCGTCCTCCTGTTGGGCCAGACGCCCCGAGAGGATTGTTTTCGTGTGTGTCCGAAAAACGGTGTCGTGTCGCCGAGACGATCGGCATGTTTTGAAGTATCGACCCAGGGAGAAGAACGAGCCCCGAAGCCGGTTTGGCAGGCCCCTTTTGGGCGACAAGGGGGCCGCGATTCCAGGGGGCCGCGATCTTTCTTTTTTGCACTGCGGGGGTGAACGGGAGGGGAGGCGACTGGAAAATAGCACCAAAATACCTTTTGGGTTTACCTGTTTTGCCCAGGCCTCCGGACCAGATTGAATTTCTGTTTCGTTAGGAGCGGAGAAATCGTTCGAGTCGCCTTAAATAGCAAACATTACCACGTCGATTAGTCGATCAGTTAGGTAGGACCGTGTTGCCAGAACGCGCGGCAGTTGCGCGCCTCGGCAGAGCTGCGTGGTAGAACTCGAAAACTGCGGGAAAATCGAGTGGAGTGTTTGGGGATGGAAGTTTTCAGAAAAAACAGGGGTGATTCTCTTGGCTGCTGGCGAGATGCTGGCGCGAGGATCGGCTTTCGATCAGGCAGGGCGGCGGCACTTCCTCTAGTCGTGCTATCTCTGGTGATGTGTGGTGGCTTGAGGCCTGTTCAGTCGGCGAATATTGATGTCAGCAGCACCGCGAACCTGGTCAATGCGATCAACCAGGTTAACAACGGTACGGCAAGCCAAATTACCTTTACTAGCAATATTACGCTCAGCCAGGAATTGCCGTCGATTATCGGTCCAGTAGATATCGTCGGCAATGAATTTCGTTTGGATGGAGCGAGCCAGTTTCCAGGCCTTTTGATCAACGCAAGTGGGCACACGATCACCATAGACAGCCTTCAGTTCAGAAACCTGGTGGCCGAAGGTGGCCAGGGGGGGGATGGAGTGTCGGCAGGTGGTGGTGGGGCTGGGCTGGGCGGTGCGATTTTTGTGCGCGCTGGTCAGGTTCAACTCACCGATCCTTATTTTCAAGACAATACGGCGACCGGCGGCGCCGGCGGCGGTAACACGATGCCCGGTTATGGAGGCGGGGGTGGTTTGGGTGGCGATGGGGGGAGTGATGCTAGCGGCAGCGGAGCTGGCGGTGGAGGCGGTGGTATTGGGAGCAGTGCCACTGGCGGACCTCCGACGGTCACCAACGACCTGACGGACCCGGCGCTGCCGGCAACCATCCAGGGTGCCGATGGTGTTTGGACTCTGGTCCCTTCGACAACGGAGGCAGGAAAGGGGTATTCGATTGACGTTGGGGGACCGGTTGGCGCCGGAGGGTTGCATGGGGGCGGCGGGGCAGGAAGTTATGTGCTTGGGCTCAGTACCGGTGGCAGTGGTGGTGGTGGTGGTGAGAGGCTGTCGCCGAGCATTGATGCGACCAGTGGAGCGGGCGGTGAAGGCGGTTTCGGTGGTGGTGGCGGTGGTGGTCCTGACCAGGGAGGGGCAGGCGGCTACGGTGGCGGTGGCGGTGGCGGTGGCCTGGTGCTGACTGGCCAGGGTGGTAACGGTGGTTTTGGTGGTGGCGGTGGAGCCGGACGGCGCGAGAGCCTGGTTGGTACCGGTGGCTTTGGAGGTGGGGACGGGAGTCATAATTTTACCGAAGGGCGGTTTGGTGGCGGTGGTGGACTGGGGGCCGGAGGAGCGGTGTTTGTAGCCCACGGTGCGGGGCTTACCATCACCTATACCCATGGTGAGACAGCTTCAAATACTTTCCAAAACAATCAGGCTGAAGAGGGGCCGGCGAACACGACCGGGGGAAACCCGGGGCAGGCGATCGGCTCGGCCGTCTTTTTAGGTGGGACGACCACGATTGACGTTGCTGCTGGCGAGGAGGTGGAAATTGACCAGGAGTTTGGGGGGGCCGCAGGCGACTCGCGGTTTGTTCCAACCAACGTGTTTGCCACGACCTACCCTGAGGCGCTTGGTGGAATTACCAAGGAGGGTAGCGGGACACTCACGCTCGAAGGCAGTAATAACACGTACATTGGTAAGACGACCGTTGATGCAGGGACGCTTATTGCCGAGGGGGGAGGCGCGATCGGAGATTATTCGCAAGTCGATGTTAACGCGACCTTCCACCTGGATGACCACGAAACGGCCGGTTATCTCACCGGCGGGGCCACCGGCCAGGTGGAGCTTGATGGCCGGACGCTGACGCTGGTGGGGACCGAAGAAAATAATCCTGGTACTAGCGAATTTGGTGGCCAGTTTTCAACCGGCGGTTTGGCCAACAGTAAAGTGGTCAAGCAGGGCACTGGTACGCTTGGTCTGAGTGGTGACAATTCTGCGGTCGATTTTCAACTTGAAATTCATGACGGTAAGGTCGTGGTCGGGGATCCCAATGCGCTGGGATTGGTGGGGGGGAACCGGGTCAAGGTTTATACAACCCCCTACGATTCTTCCGGGAGTGGTCGCAATACCCTGGAGGCGACCGCGGCGCTGGGCAGTGCTTCGATTACCAAGGGGTTTACCATCCAGTCGGGGAGTGAGCTTAAAGTAGGCGGTAGTCATGACCTCGGCTTGAGTGGAACGATACGTAATCGTTCGGTGGCGATGAATATGGATGCGTCCGCGACGAAACTTGTGCTGGCGAATAACGCCACGGATTCGGCAACGAAAAACAGCTACAACACGACACGCCTCTTTCAGGGGACGTTGTCAGTAACCAGTGATGCAGCACTGGGTGGCAGCCAGATTGATGTCGCCGGGAGCGGAGCGATTCTCGAGGCAGGCGCCGCTGTTGTTACGCTTTCCAGTCAGATCAGATTTGAAGACACCAACCGTCTTGAGGTAGGCGGTACGTCGGCGTTTGATCTGACGCTTGGGGGTGGCATTACCGGTTCGGGTGGCATCACCAAGACAGGCACAAATACGGTCACTTTGGCTGGGAATAATTCCTACAGCGGCGAGACAGAGATTGCCGGGGGAACTCTGATAGCCCAGGGTGGTAATGCTATTCCACAGAGTGGTATTGTGAATTTTACGAGTGCCCTAGCCACGTTAAGCGTGGAGGATTCCGAGACGATTGGTCTGTTGAAGTCAACCGGATCTGCGGGGATTGTTGCCCTGCAGCCTGGTGCAAACCTGACCTTGCAGGGTGCCTCTGGAAGTACCGACGAACAGTTCGGCGGAACCATCGGTGGGGGTGGGGCGCTCACGAAGCGAGGGAGTTACATCCAGTGGCTTACCGGTGTGAATACTTACACGGGTGGGACGAATATCGAGGGCGGTTCACTGGGGATTGACGATGCGGCCGGTTTGGGCAGTAACACCGGTTTGGTGAGTTTTGAAAATGGTGGGACCCTGTTGGTGCGCACGGAGCCCATCGCGCTCAGCAATCCATTGCAGGTAATCGCCGGTAGTTCTCCGTCGGACGGCCAGATTCAATGGTACGACTCAGGGGTAGCGATCGGTGGTCATACCGTTTCGTGGGCGCCTGCCGGGATTACCGGAAATGGAGAGTTGGGTGTCGATTTGAAGGGGCTCAATGGTGCCGAGAGTACCTTTGAAATCAACCAGGACACGACCATCGATCCTGCGTTTGCAGGATTTCGGCCGGCAGAATTTACCGAGATCAAGTTCACTGGTTTAGGCGAAATTAATTTTGGCCTGATTGGTTCCTCGGGAGTCTTTGACGCCGACGGAAGTGATGTGCGTTATGACAGCACGGTGTCGAGAGATTTCGGCGGAACGCTCAAAAATGTGAACCTCTTCACAAAAGAAGGCGCGGAAACCCTCACCTTCGACAGCGATTCAACGGTTACGGCACAAACGGTCGTTGTAGACGCGGGGGTTCTGGCCATCGAGAACGGTGATGTCACCGTGTCTGCAGGCACCACGGTCGATGGGGGCGTTTTGCAACTGGACACGACCAGTCAGGCATTGAAGAGTGATGTCACGGTGTCGGGAGGGGAATTGCAGGCTGTAGGTACGATAGATGGTGACCTTGTAAACGAGGGGCCGGTTGGCGCTGGTGGAACGGTTCAGGTTGGAAGTGAAAGCGATCCGTATGGAGACCTGGTTGTAACAGGAGAATTCGACAACAACGGTGGTGCTGTTCATGTCGAGATGCAGCATGTCGGAGGCGTTTATGATGTGAGCACCATTCAAGTTAGTGGAAAGGCCCAAATCACGGATGGATCGCTGGTGGTCAATGCGGCCGAAGGGACTCCGTTTGTGGTCGATGACAAAATCCCATTTATCGAGGCCAGCCCTGTTGTCGTAACGACAGATTTTTCGTTGCTGACGCTTACTGGAGGATCGCATAGCGGAAGGTATGCGTTGGAGCCGTATCACACAGGAACCGCTTATGGGTTTGTGATCAAGGCTGGCGGGTATTACCAGGGGATTGAGCACTTCACGCACAACAATCTAGTCATGGGGGATTATTTTTCGGCCCAGACGGCTTCGGGTATTTTGCCCAAGTCGCCCGATATGAACACCGTGACTTCCACCATCCTGGGCCTTGCTAATCAGGCTCCGGCCTATGACCAGTTGGATGGGGCCGTGTTTGGATCGGCTTCCAGTGCCGGAGTACAGGCTACCTCGAACATGTTTCGGGTAATGGGCAATCACTTGCGGCCGGATGCGATGGCCCTTTGCCCTGCTCCGACGGCCATGTCGCGCTATGGGCGGACGGATAACGAAAGTCTTTTCCGGCATGGCCAGGCGGCGGCCGCGACGGCCTGGAGTGGTTGGGCTGCCGTGGCGCGACTTGATGGCGACGCCAATAGTGACGGAAATGCCCACGGGTTTGCTTATACGCAGAACGGAGGCCTTGTTGGCGTCCAAAGGAATCTTGATTTTGAATCGAACCTGGGCATGTTCTTCAATTACAGCCAGTCCACGATTGATGTCCGTGGCCTGGACGACAGGGTAACGACAGAAAATAACTTTGGTGGGGTCTATCTCACGCGCGACTACGGGCTTGGGTACTCAATGGTCATCGCCGGGGGTGGACAGGACCAGTACGAGTCGAGACGGGAGATCAGTTTTCTAAATCGGCAGGCCGATGGTAATCACGATGGGTGGCAGGCCGGCATTTACACCGAACATGGCCTGACCTTTGGGCTTTCGAACCTTTTCTTCCAGCCTTATGGCGCGCTGCAGTACGCCTATCTTGGACAGGATGGTTTTACCGAGACTGGTGCCACGTCGGTGAATCTGGTCGTTGACGATTCGAGTTTTAACAGTTTTCGAATGCTGCTAGGTGGACGACTCGCAGGGTCGTTTTGGGGGCCCACCTGGGAGCTTCGCGCACAGTGGATCCATGAGCTTTTGCATGAGACGGCGCCGGTTGTAAATGCCGGCTTCCAAGGCGGATGGGATCCAACCTTTGCCATCGAAGGCGCGTCGCTGGGGCGGGATTGGGCCCTGCTGGGGGCCGGCTTCGACTGGCAGATCCTGCCGCGCTGTAGCTTCTTCGCCAACTATGACTGGCAGGTGAACGCTTACCAGTCGTTTGGGGTGGGTTCGGCGGGTGCGGAATTTCGCTGGTAGCAATCCGCCGACAAGCCCAGCTGGAATCGCGCCCGACTTGAAAATTCTTGGGTCAACGGGTGAGCCAATCGGTGGGCGCGGATCTGGTCAATCAAGCGCGGATCATCTGTAGCCACCGCCGCGGACGGTCTGTAGCCACCACGCTGCGACGATACCCCAGACCCCGTTTACCAGCAGGACAAGAACGGGGGTTAAGGTGCCAAGTCCAATCCCAAATGGACCCTGGTGGAGGATCACAGGATAGATGAAAAAAAGTTGCACAAAGCTCGGAAGCAGACTGAGCGTGAGGCCGCGGGCCAGCCAATGCATCGAAAGCGGCAGGGCGAACAGCATGCCCCACATTCCTCCCCAAACGATCTGCTGGTAGAGCCAGGGAGCCGAGAGGACAGGGGTCATTCGAACCCCCATGCCTCGACTGATGCCGAGGTCCCCCAGTAACCAGGCGACCAGGCCGTAGAATAGGCCCCCTAGCGCACCGGCGGCAAACAAAAGACTAATCGTACGACCAAACTGCATGCGTGCCACCTTTGTGTTAGCAGGCCCCAGGTCCTGACGTCGCGGTAACCGGCCTCTTTTTTACTCGAAGCTGCCCGATTCAACCAAGCCCAGAAGAATTTCAGTCGAGTACCCCAGAGTCAACAGTCGGCGGAGGCTTTTTGGGGGGGTATCAGCCCCCGCCAACGGGTGCGGGCCTCTTGGTTGGGGAGCGGCTACCGGGAGGATCGTCCCACAAGCCATACCGACAAGCCATGCTGACAAGCAAACGTTGCTGGTGGCTAAAGCCATTTGTTTTTACGGAAGATCACCAATTCGACCGTTAGAATCGCCGCCAGCAGACCGCAGAAAATCCAAAACGCGTACGGGCTGTGGTCTCCCGGCATTCCACCTAAGTTGATACCCATCAGTCCGGTGAGGAATCCCAAGGGGAGAAAGATGGTGGCCACGATGGTTAATAAACAGGTGATACGTTCCATTCTTTCGCCAAGGCGGCTGGCAAGTTCTTCTTGCGTAATGACCGAATGCTCGCGAAGCGAATCAAGGTCTTCGCATGCCTTGGTGATCATCTCTGAGGACTCTCGCAGGATTCGGTGGTCTTCCGGGAGTAGCCAGGCGCAACTGTGGACGGCCAGGTGGGCAAACATTTCTCGCTGGGGGGCAAGAAAACGCCGCAGCGTGATCGTTTTTCGGCGAAAGGCTGCCAGCTGAACTCGGAGTTGTCTGCTTTCGGTATTGACCACCTGGTCTTCAAGATCATCGGCTTCGTTTTCCATGCTTTCAATCGTGCTGGAAATGCGATCGGCAATCTTCTCGCAGATTGAAGCGAGCACTTCCCCGGTCCTTGTCGGTTTTCCACGTCTTAAGATCGCCTTTTTTGTGTCGTCGACGGCAAGAACTTTTTTGTGGCGAATGCTAATCATGCGGTCCGCAGAGGCATAGATGTGGAGCGCCACCATGTCTTCGGGATTATTTTCCGGGTTGCAATTAATCGCCCGAAACACCAGGAGCAGGTCATCGTTGTTGGGGAAAAAACGGGGACGGTCTGCCTCGGAAAAAAGAACTGCATGCTGGTCTGGGTCCAGTGCGGAATGGGCCTCTAGCCAGGACTCAATCACGTCGTCGATATTGCAAAGATGTAACCAGATGTGTTTTGCCTGGTGAAGGCTTTCGTGAGACGAAGCGACAGTCAGTTCTTCGCAAGCCTCCATCTCGATTCCGAAAACGAGCGATTTGTCATCCAGGAGTGTCATCATAGGGTGCTGTCAGGATTGAGGAGGAAAATGTCGTGCCTCGATAGGAGGTTTGGTCGTCTGTTTGCGTGGTTGTGGTGTCGCGATCCACATTGGAATAACTCATTGTGAGCGAGTGTCAGTTCCCTCCATGTCCAGCAGTAATTCACCGGTGGGGCCAGTGACTGTGAAGGCCCAGTCCATTGTGTCCTCGCCCGTGAATTGCCAGTGGCCTTTTCCCCGATACCCATAGCCGTAATCGGCTTTCCAAGTCAAGGTTTTCGATTGGGTGTCCCAATTGCCGGTTGTTTCCCCGCGAGGAAACGTAGTTTTGGAGAAGTTCCAAGTCCGGTAAACATTGTCTTTCGAATCGTAGTTGACCAGTTCGAGTGATTCGGCACCGATGGACGCGAAATTGGATTTATTTTCGATAAAGTTGTCACCTAACGTCCACTGAATCTTGGTTTGGCCACTGCTTTTAATTTCCGAAGGTGTCCAGGCAGCCTTTTTGAGGGTGAGCGTGGCATCCCAGGTGCCGACTCTCAGGTTCAGGGGTTCTAGCGGATCGTCCTTGGCTGCCAGGTCGCCTCGGCAGATTCCGTAAAAGCAAAGAAGCGTCAGTAGTGCAAGGCAAAGTTTTTGTGGGGTCACCGGTTTGACTCTCGGATTGGTTGGGGGGGATGTCCGATTCTGGCGCGCGATGGGAGAACGGTTCGAATCGCAAGTGGAGTAAATCCGAGTCGTAGGCCAGGTGAAGCAGTCCTCCCAAAACAGGATTCCCATTATAGCATTGCCCGTCTTGCCTGGGCAATATGGCTGACTGCGGGGGGGAGATCTGGTCGCGGTTTGCCGCGTGCGCGATGGGCGTGCGTTGTGAGAGTGTTGGTTTTCTTGCGCGCAGGTTTGGACGGTTGTTCAGGTTTTCTTTACGCAGCAGGACGGCCGGTTCATTCCTCTAGCCGTAAAGAACACTTCTGACGAGAACGGGCCTGTCGTTCAACTAGCCGGTAGCCCTGGAAGGTGGTCATTTAAAAAATGGAATCGACAACGGGTACTTCCAAAGTTGACCATCGTTCGCTTTGATGCCGCCGATGATGGGAAAGATGATGCTTGCCACGATGAGCACAATCAACATGGGGATCCCAATGAAAATAAACGAGAGCAATACGCTCAAAATCAAGTAGAGTATCAGTGAGAGGATCCAATTCACGGCGACTTTTCCGTGTGCATCAATGCCGGGAAGTTTGTCTTTCTGGACCTGCCAGATAATGATTGGGGCAGCCAGGCCGGCGATGGGGGCCACGTAGCCTGCCAGGAGAGAGAAGTGCAGGAACATGGCCCAGGTTCTTGTTTCACGTTCCTTGTTGGGTTTGGTGCTTTCGGAAGTTTCGTCAGTCATCAAAGATTCTCCTGGAAAGATCGGGAGGCCAAACGTGTTTTGGGTGAATGTCGCTCAAGTTTATTGCGGCGGCTGTGGCGGCCGCAATACGAACCGGCGATGCGTCCTTCGGTGCGGTATCGTGCCTACGGGCTCCGACCAAACCTTTGTCAGTCCTGGACCGCTTTATAAATGACGTCTTTGAGGGCGTTTTCCAGCAAAAACGTGTGCGGCATGGTCTGTTCCATAGTGATCACAATCAGGTCATGTTCGGGCGACGTCCAGTAGTGGGTGCTGGCAGCACCTCCCCAGCCGTACTCTCCGGTTTGCATGGCAGGGTCCCAGGGGGTTTTTCTTGTGCAAACAGCGAATCCGAGGCCGTGGCCCACACCGGTGCGGACTTGGGCGCCGAAAGAAACAGGCATGGCTTCCGCGGACAACTGGTTGGTGGTCATCCACTGAACCGTCTCTGGCTTCAGGAGTCGCGTTCCGTAGAGTTCGCCGCCGTTGGCCACCAGTTGCAGGAACCGCAAGTAATCGCGTTGGGTGGAGACGAGTCCCCCACCACCGGAAGGGATGTTTGGCTGGTTGCGAAAGCGTGCCTCTTTGGGCCCTGCCCGAAGGGTCAGTGTTCCCTGCTGGTCGGAGTTGTAAACAGTAGCGAACCGGTTTGCTTTTGCGTGGGGGACCACAAAGCCGGTATCTTTCATGTCGAGCGGGAGGAAAATTTGCTGTTTTAAAAACGTGTCAAACGGCACGCCCGTTTTTATTTCGATAATGCGGCCCAGCATGTCCATCGAAAAACTGTAGGTCCAATCGGTGCCCGGTTCAAACAGCAGAGGCAACTGGCTGATTCTCTGGCTCATTTCTGCAAGGCTGGCGCTTTCGTAGGGTTTGGCTGCCTGGTAGAGCTTGTGGACGGGAGAGTTTCCGGTGCCGCCGTCGACCAGGCCCGAAGCGTGGCAGAGCATGTCGTGAATGGTCGGTAGCCGTTGGGGGCGCACCAGGCCGTTTGGGGTCCATATTTTGACGTCTGCAAATTCCGGGAGATGGTCCGAGATCACGTCATCAAGATTGATTTGTCCTTGTTCGACCAGCATGAGCGTTGCCAGGGAGGTAATTGCCTTACTCATCGAGTAAATCCGGAAAATAGTATCCCGGGTCATCGGCGTGTGCGCCTCGCGGTCCTGCTGGCCAAAAGTTTGGAAGTAGGCAATTTTTCCATGGCGAGCAATGATGACCGAGGCGCCCACCAGCCGGTTGGAGTCAATCAGGCCTGTCACGGTTGGGCCAATCTTTTCGAGGTGTTCGGCGGATAGGCCAACCTGGTCTGGTGCGACTTCCGGGATTTCTGTGGCGAAGAGTGAAGATGAAACAGTAAGGATCAAAATTCGAGCCAACCGCGTCACACGAGTCAAAGTTTGCATAGGAACTTGCCAACTGGAGTCCATGAGGAAAACCCGGCACACTGCGCTAAGGGGTACTTAAGCACAGTATACCGGGTTCTCGGTTCTGGTTTCAAATGGGAGGGCGGGTCGTGTTTCCCTCGGAGGGTTAAATCATTAGCCTCCAGGAGACAGCTTTCGGAAAATCTCTCACCGCCGGCGTCGAGCCCACAGGCCCAGTAAGGTCAGCGATCCTAGGACAAGGGTCGAGGGTTCAGGAACCGCAGTAGGTGCTTGTAGTACAAAGCCGTTATGGGTTGTTGCTTTGTTGAGTTCCAATATGTGGATGGGTTGATTGCTTACGAGAGCAAAAGCAACATTGGGGTTGCCGCCACTAATGGAGGATCCATCGATAACGTAGGTAGCGGAAGTTCCGGGGGCGTCCCATGACCATTCGGGCATGTCAGTAGGTTGGATCGTCGAAGAGGATCCTCCGCTACCAGTCACGGCGTGGGTTTCGTCGAGCCATGGGGTTGAAAGAATATTTCCAGAGCTGCCGAAAGCCTGCATGTCAAACCGTTCTGAAAGAGTCGACCCCTGGTCAACGTCCCCAAAAACAAAAAACGTTCCCGCGGGAAGGTGTCCCAGGGGGAGCGTGCTGAAATCATAACTGACTGCCCCTGCAGCCATCGACGAAGGGATCGGCCCGGTCGCATTGTAGGTCCCGAGCCAGTTGGGCTGAACTGGTGAAGACCAGGTGCCGGTAAATCCGGCGGTTGTCGCGACTCTTGAGGGAGAATCTCCGGGCGGCCAGGCAGGGTTGGGGGATGGGATAGACAGGTGTGGCCCCGAGCCCGTCAGGGGTGCTCCACACACCGGCAGGATCGCGGTTGAAGTGAAAAGTAGTCCTGTGGCACAGGCGAACCAGTAGGCTGAAAAATAAAGTCTCACGGTGATCTCCTCTTTGGTGAAGGGGGTGTGCAGGTCGAGCGGTGGCCGATGAGGCACATGACTCGTCCTCGTTTTGCCTTGGGTAAAGTTCGGGTGTTACACGGTTTCGGGTGTTAGCTGGTGGTTGATGAAGATGGCCCCATCCGGTGAACGTTCGCTCTGTTTAATACCTCAATTTCCAGTGCGTTGGCCCGACACCAAAAACCTGGTTTTTCTTCCACGCACCCATGCCAGCGTATTGACGGGCTGTGAGAACCGGGTTCTTGGATCGTCGTTGTGGTAGAACGGAAAAATTTTGGCCTCCGGAGGAAGAGCGATTTTTCCGAGCAGGGCCGGTTTTTTAAGGTAGGCCGGGGCCAGGAGGCGACAGAAAACGCCAATTCTTCAGCACGAGCGGAACCTCGGGTCGGCTGAGGGGTTCTACCGACTAACCGGGTGCTTCCACGGGCCTTGATGGCGGGCAGCCTTCGGTGAGGTTTTGAACGTACTGGTTTTTCGTACCGACCCAGCATGGTAGCGGGGTGCTTAACAGCCCACCCTGTTTTTTTGAGAGGAAGTGTTCGATGATTGGCGCGCCAAAAGGATTTGTTGTTTTCAAGACTCCGTCCGGCGGAAAAGGGCCAGCTGCTTTTCGGGGAAGGACCACCTGGTGCGGTCTGGTGCTGGGCATTTTAGCTCTGGTGGTCGCGGTTGATTTTGGCTGGGGGCCTGCTGTGGGAGTGGCGGATCAGTCTCCCATTTACATGACTTTCGATGTGCACGTGGACCCAGTCACCAACGGTTTTCCGGTTTCTGGAAAGCGTGCAGTTTACGAAGAGCGGACTGACAACATGGTTTGGGTATTGGATCAAACGGAGCCTCTCGACATTCCGATTTCCTTCCTTAGCGGTGGGTGGTACATGGAAATGCTGGTGGAGGAAGGTCCTTCGGGCGAGGGGGCCCAGGTGGTCCGTCGGATGTACGGTTCGGGGGGGCAGATCGGTTCACACAGCCATAACGAGTACCAGGTCGGCAAGTTCGACTGGCCGTCGTTTACCGGTACTCCGAACCTGGTGGAGTCGCGCAAAAGTTGGCAAGACAACATCGGTTGGGTCAATCGGGGAATTGAAACTGCTTTTTGGGGAAGTCCTCCCGAGCCAGTCTCGGAGATCAACAATGTGAAAGGGTCTCACCTGCCGAAATCCGAAGAAGACTATCACACCTTGATGGAGGAGTTTGGGATTACGGTACGCGAACCGGGCCCGGAAGAAGATTACTACGGGTACTATGGGCACCACATTTGGAATCCTTTCCGTCCATCCACGGAGAATGCCATGGCGGAAGACCTGTCGGCCCCGTTTGTACAGGTTGTCTCCGGTCCGGTGATTGGCAAAGTGGGCATTCACCACGGGACCCTGCAGGATATGAGCGCCGAGTCGGTGAAGCGCCAGTTCTTGCAGCTCTACGTGAACTGGCGACATGCGGAGCGGTCCAATGCGCCGGAAAAAGTTTGGACTTGGGGTTGGGGGGGCCACGCCCACGATTTCTCTCCAGGATCGGACTCTCGGACGGACCTTCTCGACGTGGTGGACTGGCTGGAAGACAACTTTCGTGATCGTGTTGAACCAACTGGGACGCCGGCTATGGAGTATGCAACCCAGATGGACGTGGGTGAGGCTTATGAAGTTTGGGAAGCGGCTAATCCGGGAGAGTCTTCTTTTTCATTCGATTCGCTCTCGGTCGATTGGGACGAGTACCCCTACCTCGTGCCAGTCGCGGTTGCAATGGAGGATTACTTGTGGGAAGCCGATCTCGATCTGGATTGTGGAGTTGACGCTTTCCACTTGGACAAGGCGGGTGACGACGCAGTCGTCATGTGGCGTGAGTTGGGTTTGAGTCGAGTGGACCTGAGTGACATTTTTTCCACAACCGTCAGTGTGCTGGGGCTGGAGACGGGGAATATTTATGGTCTTTCAGTGAACCCGGCAAACGTGTTGGTCACGACTGAGCCGTTATTTATCGCCGAGCAGCTTCCCGCACTGCTTCTTAGCAAGCCTCCTCGCGATAGTTACGCGCGGTTTCACGCAGTGCCAGAACCGGCCAGCTCGGTTCTGCTGACCTTGACCTTGGCGTTTCTTCTCTCGAGCCGCCCCAGTCGGTCAACAGCCTCGCGACCTTGAACGTGAACACCGGTCCGGGCAAGGAATCGCGGGCCACAGTGATCAGCCAACTGGGAACTGGTGGACGGTTGCCGGGACCTTGACACGGCTATTTCTGGTAGTTGATACTGCGCGCCTGCTGGGCTTCTTGGGTTGCTGATAGAGAGATGCAACTAAAGAAAAAGAAGGGTTCTTGCGTGGACCGGCCGGCGATCAGTTTCTTTGAAGCATGCGGGTATTTGGCGCCAGGCAACCAGTAGGTGGCTTCGGACCGCAGGAGAAGACCATACGAAAGGGAGGAAGGAAGCACGATGTTGAGTGTTTTTTCATCGCCCGGAAGATATACCCAGGGAAAGAACGCGACCGAGTCGCTCGGCTCAGAAATGAAGACTCTCGGGCTGGAAGGCCCAGTGTTCGTGATTGCCGGTGCGAGTGCCTGCCGGGAACTGACTGCTACCTGGAAGCGGACGCTCAGTGAAGCAGGCTACGCGTACACCGTGTTCTCCTTTGGAGGGGAGTGCTCGCTGGCTGAGATTGCACGGGCCAGGAAGCAGGCAGAAGCAATCAAGGCCCAGGTGATCGTTGGAGCGGGAGGGGGAAAAGTTCTAGACACTTCCCGGGCTGTCGCAGCCGACATGGAACTGCCCGTTGTTAACTGTCCAACGCTGGCTTCCAGTGACTCTCCTTGCAGTGCTCTGTCGGTTGTTTATGACCAGAATGGTGCGTTCGAGCAATATCTCTTTTACCGCCGCAATCCTGACCTGGTGCTGGTCGATACGGCGGTCATTGCCAGGAGTCCGCCACGACTGTTGGCAGCCGGAATGGGGGATGCGCTGGCAACCTGGTTTGAAGCCCGCACGTGCGTTGGGGGAAATGTTCGCAATATGCGCGGGGGAGGGTCTACCCTGAGTGCGGCAGCCTTGGCCCGACTCTGTTACGACACTCTCCTGGCCGATGGAGTGGACGCACTGCGGGCTGTTGAGAACCGGGTCGTTACGCCGGCACTGGAACGTCTTGTGGAGGCAAACACGCTGTTGTCTGGCCTCGGTTTCGAATCTTCAGGGCTGGCGGCGGCCCACGCGGTGCATAACGGGTTGACTGCGATTGACGACACGCATGCGATGTACCACGGCGAAAAAGTTGCCTACGGATTACTGGTTCAACTGATCCTTGAAGGGCAGCCACGGACGGAGTTAGAAACGGTGCTCGACTTTCTCAGCCGGGTCGGTCTTCCCTGTACCCTGGCCGAAATTGGAATTCAAGATCCGACCCGCGCCAAACTCGAAGCTGTTGCCCAGCGGGCCACAGTTCCAGGTGAAACGATTCATAATGAACCTTTTGAGATTACCGTAGACATGGTCGTCGACGCCGTGGTGGCTGCTGATGCTGCAGGGCGGTCTTTTCGGGATTCTGGTACGAACCGATAGGGACACTGCTTGAAGGTGTTCTCCGGAACAGAAAAAAATCGGGTGCGGGAAGGGAAAAATCGGGTACGGGAAGAATAGGTCGCTGCCTATAATACCCGGTGTTGTTCAGCAGGAATGTGACCAGGCGACGACACCAGGCGAGTCGTAGCGATGGGCCAGTTTGATGGATGGGCGTGCAGAATAAGCCATGCCTGTGTTTTGCATTTTTAGAAAATCTGGTGTGAGTACTACCAACTACATTCGGCAAATCAAACAGGAATTGGATCCGCTGCGCAAAAGCTTGTTGGATCACCCCGTTTACCACACGATCGATAACCTTTCACAATTGCGCTGCTTTATGCAGTGCCATGTGTTTGCGGTGTGGGACTTTATGTCGCTACTGAAGGCATTGCAACAGTCACTGGGTGTTTGGACTGTTCCCTGGTTGCCGGCTGGAGATACGTCGGCAGTCCGGTTTGTCAATGAGATTGTTCTCGGAGAAGAGAGTGATGAGGACGGAGAGGGAGGATATGCCAGTCATTTTGAGATTTACTTGCGGGCGATGCGGCAGTGCAATGCCTCGACGACCCAGATCGACCAGTTTGTCGAGTCTCTGAAAGCAAAGCAGTCTGTAAGCTCGGCCCTGGAAGTTGTGGCTGCCGAAGCGCCCATCCGTCAGTTTGTGCAGCAAACATTTTCAACCATTAACAGTGGCGAGCCGGCCGCGGTTGCTTCTGCCTTTTTGTTTGGTAGGGAAGATCTGCTGCCCGATGTGTTCGAGCGCGTCGTTCAGCGGCTGAATCTCAATGGTGGTGGTCGGCTGACGGTGTTTCAATACTATCTGGAGCGTCATATTGAGCTTGATGGTGACCACCACGGCCCTCTTGCAGAAAAGTTGTTGGCTTCAATTTGTGGCGGGGACCAGCGGCGCTGGGAAATAGCCCGTGTTGCGGCAAACAAAGCGCTGGAAGCTCGTAAATTACTTTGGGATGGGATGGTGGTTGCGATGCGTTAGCCAGCGGAGGGTAAGCCGCTTTGATGAAGACGAGCAAGTGTCGGCAGTCATCCTCATCCTGCTGCCAGAAATTGTGGTCCTTGGTGGTGAAAATAACTTCTGCGGCATCCGGTCGCATCTTTGACGACGGCCAGGTGGGACTATCGGTGTAACCTAACGGCTTGAGGATGGCAAACTTTTCCACCTCAGTCCCTAGGTGTCAGCCCCTAGGTGTCTGCATGCCTCTGTGCCCAGGCAGCAGCGCCCATTGCGGTTGCATCGTCACCGAGTTGAGCAGCGACAACCTCGAAGGAATCGACCAAAGATGGGAGTACGCGTTGCTTGGCAGCCGTATCGACTTCTTGGATGAACAGGTCCGGCATTGCCTCGACGAGTCCTCCTCCCAGGACGATCAGGTCAGGGCCCAGCAGATGTACGACTCCGGCGACGGCTCGGCCGATGTTTCGGGCCGCTTCGCGAACAATGTTTTCGACGGTGGTGTCACCAGCTTTGATCGATTCGGCAAGTGCACCACTGCGGATTTGGGCGACGTCCGTACCAGCGATCGACAACAGGTGAGGTGCCTGGCCACGGTAAGCTGCAGCGGCGGATCGCGAAGCGATCACAAGACGGCTGGCGATCGCCTCGAGGCACCCACGCCGTCCGCAACCACAGAGCGGTCCTTCGGGGACCACTTGCACGTGACCGATTTCCATACACGAGCCGCTCTTACTTTGCAGGATATTTCCTTCGTAAACACAACCACCGCCAATTCCTGTGCCAGGAAACACGCCAACGACCGTTTGCGCGCTTTGTGCTGCCCCAAACCGGTATTCGCCATAAATGCCCGCATCGACATCATTCAAAATGACCGAAGGGCAAGAAAAGGCCGCCTCGAGATGTTTCTTGACCGGTACATTGGTCCAGCCAAGGTTCGGAGCCATGCGAATCTTTCCCCGTTTGAGATCGAGTGGCCCCGGGCAGCCAACGCCAATTCCTTCAACCTGGGTCGACTTGATGTCGGCATCATGGAGTGCCTTTTGGATCGTTGTGGTGATCCGTTCCAGGCCCGCTTCGGCGCCCTCGTAGCCTTTGGTTTTGGTCCGTTCTCGACCGACGGTGCGGTACTTGGAATCAAAAACCTTGGCAAGCATTTTTGTCCCGCCGAGGTCAAAGCCGACCCAGTACCGTTCGATGGACAAGGCGTAATATACTTAAAAGACAAGTACCCTCGCATTCCATTCGGAACCGCAAAGACGAAAGACCTTATGCACTACGATGTCTTCAATGGTTAAAGTGCACCCATACGTATACGACAATGAATCCCTATTCTTAGACTTCATGGCTCTTATGTGCCACAAAGGAGTCATGTCGCATGACGAGTACACCTCATTTTATGAAAGATAGCAGAAAATCAATGGGAAAAGTGAAACAGGAAATAGATCGGATAAATGATATCATACAGGATGTCTACATGTTCGGACACTTCTACTCACCCGCTACGTTCCGGGAAGAAGTGTATAAAGCTATGGATGAAAAGAACGTATCAACAGAATTCGATGGGCTCGTTAAGAAACTCATTGAAGAAACAATAGAACTATAACAAGCGCCCAGTAGTTATCTGCTGGGCACGGAGAAACTATGCCAGGTAAAATAGACAAGACACTGGGTCCAATCCCAGGAGTAGGAAGGGGGAAACATCCTA
>CBDEWC010000022.1:0-7249 GCA_965243695.1 Lacipirellulaceae bacterium
AACATCCAGCCGATGGGACCTTCGCAACTCTGGAGCAATCCCACGCCGCGTTCTGGGAGAGCGGCGATTTGTCGACCGCAGACGGAAGCCGGTTGGGACAGGGAACGCTACGCCTCGCGGAGGGACTGGCCACACTGAAATTTGACTCGGGAGCTGAGGTCGTTTTGGAAGCTCCAGCCACTCTGATCCTGGCGGATGCCATGAACTGTGAACTGACGAGGGGCACGGCGGTTTCGGACATGCCAGAATCTGCGCACGGCTTTCGAATCAAGACGCCCTCCGCAGTTGTGGTCGATTACGGCACGCGATTCACGGTCTCTGTTTACGAGGAGACGGGCGAAACTCATACCCGGGTGATCGAGGGGCGGGTGCAGGTGGAGCACCAGCAATCCGATAAGGTCGTCAAGTTGAGGACGGGCCAGAGTAATACGGTGCTTGGCGAAAGCATGGGCGACGCAGAGGAGGGAGCGAATCACGAGTATCGCACCACGTCACTGGTGCCAGTCGAATACGGTCCAGCGTGGACCCTGTTGGGCTCCGCAAAAGATGCCTACACAGGGCGAGTGAAGGATCACCAGTCCGAGGTGCTGCTCTATGTGAAAAACGGCCGATGGGGTGATAAATCGAACCGAACATCTTATATCGGTTTTGACCTGAATGACATCGATCAAGTACGTATAGAGGAAGCCGAGTTGTTACTTTATTTTGCACCGACCGGCTGGGGCCTGGCCTCCATTGTGCCGCGCGCAACTTTCAGTGTTTACGGCATGATTGGCGAAGTCCCTGATTGGGATGAGTCCATCCTCCATGATCGATTCGCTGGAGAACCCGAAGTGGTCCACTTGGGCTCATTCACAATTCCGCAAGGCGTACAGAAAGGCCGCTTTCGCGTTCGAACCGAAGCGTTAACCGCCTTTCTATCGCAACACACGCGATCGGATATCACGCTCAAGGTTGTCCGTGACACAAAAGAAACCGCAAGCAACGGGCTGGTGCACGGCTTTGCCAGTCGACGTCACCCGTTTTTGCCAGCCCCGACCCTTGCGATTCGTGAAACGAGTCGCTGAGAAACCAATTCTATGAATTTGAAACAGAATTTCCCCGTTAGTTAACAGCAGAAGGATTAACACGCCCCATGACCGGGTTTCACTTTCTATTTGGCACTCTCATGGTTGTCACCATGGCCCTGCCTCAAACGAACGCCGACGAACCAGCCGCCAAAGCCAACAATCCAGTTGTCGAAGTGAGCGGTGTGTTTCCACGACTCGCCATGGTCGCGGATCATAGTCCTCGAACGGAAGCTGGAACCGGAGCGCTGATGCCCTGGGCCAATCGCCTCTGGATTGTGACCTATGTTGCCCACACTGAAACGAGTGGGTCTGGAACGGGGCTGTACTATGTCGATGAGTCCATGAAACTGCACAAGCACCCGGCCAGCGTTGTCGGAACTTATGCCAATCGATTTATCCACGGCCCACGAAACGAGCTTCTCATCGGCCCCCACGTCATCGACGTTGAAGGCAACGTTCGGACGATCAAAGCACTTGTTCGGCATCGTCTTGCCGACACGATGCAGCACCTCACTGATCCCGAAAACAAGGTCTATTACCTGGCGATGGAAGGCGAGTTTTTCGAGGTGGATCTACGCACGCTGGAGGTGACGGTTTTGTATGACCTGATGAAGGAACTCAACGAGCCGCCGAAATCCAAGCCGCACTTCAAGGCCGGATACACGATTGGCACACGGGTTGTGGTTGCGAACAATAGCTACAGCCAGAAAGACTATGACGGAATCTGGATCGCGGGTCGACTCGCAGAATGGGACGGCAAGACGTGGACCGTACTGGAGGAAACGGCTTTTACTGAGGTCTGGGGGCGTGGCGCGCGCTATGGCCTGGCAACCGGATGGGATAACCTTTCGGTCATCCTGAAGGTGTATACCAAACGTAAATGGCAAACTTTCCGCCTGCCCAAAGGCAGCCAGGCTTTCGATAATACGAGCTATACCGAGTGGATGCGGATCAGGGAGGTTGAAACCGAACGGGTGTTGATGGATTGCCACGGCATCTTCTACGAAGTTCCCTATCACACCTACCCCGGCCAAATGTTGCCGATCAAGCCCATCGCCAACCACCTGCGGATCGTGCCAGACTTTTGCTCGTGGCGGGGCATGCTGGTACTGGGTGGCAATCAGGCAACGCCTATGAAATTTGGGGCCCAGGATCCCAATCCGCGGGCCGGGCAGCCACAAGCCGGTCTATGGTTCGGTAAGACCGACGACCTCTGGAATTTTGGAAAACCATCCGGCTGGGGAGCCGTCTGGTGGGACACGGATGTAGAACGTGACACTGTTTCTGACCCGTTCCTTATGACTGGGTTCGACAAGAAGACTCTGCATTTGAAAAACGCGTCTGATGCCAAAGCGACTGTTGAAATCGAAGTCGATTTTCTTGGAGACGGGACTTGGTCACGCCTCAAACACATCGACATACCCGCGGACGGCTACATTGCGGAGGTGTTTCCCGACGGATACAGCGCGCACTGGGTCCGCATCCGCTCGAAGTCCGCATTCAAAGCCACCGCCACGTTCATCTACCAGTAATGCCGGGTCGCTGCGAACAACTTAATGAGAATTCCTATGAACTTAAGTAAACCCACCGCCTTCTTCTGGGCATGTTTCGTCTTCACGCTGATTCATACGACAGCTCCTCTAGTGGCTGCTGAGAGGCCTAATATCGTCATCATCTTCACCGATGATCAGCAATACGACACCTATGGAGCGAATGGCCGCTCGAAAATTCAAACGCCGGCGCTGGATCAATTGGCGGAAAGAGGCGTGCGGTTCACCAACGCTCATGCGGCCCTTTCGCTCTGCAGTCCGTCACGTGCCGCTGTCCTCACCGGGAGATACGGCAGCGTTAATGGTGTGCAAAAGCTGGGTGCCAAACTGGGATCGGGTGAGGTCTCCTTCGCGCAGGATTTGAAACGCTCGGGTTACACAACTCTGTTCTCCGGCAAGTGGCACGTTAGGAATACGCCGAATGAACTCGGCTTTGACCGGGTATGCTCGTTCAAAGGCAACGGATCTTATTTTGGACGCAGAGTTGATGACGAGGGACGCGGACTAAATCCCGAAGAGCATATTGATCTCTACTGCGCCAGGAAATCGGTTGAGATGATCAAGGATGCTGCCGAACAGAATAAGCCTTTCGTTCTCTTTCATTGCACTCAGTTGCCGCACATGAAAGGTAGTTCCTGGCCAGCGGCAAAGCAGTTCAACGATCTTTATTCCGTCAAAGATATGCCGCTGCCGGCGAACTGGAACGACAGCCTGAAGGGCAAGCCGG
Source organism: Lacipirellulaceae bacterium (assembly GCA_965243695.1). GTDB lineage: Bacteria > Planctomycetota > Planctomycetia > Pirellulales > Lacipirellulaceae > JAKVCB01. The sequence goes on from CBDEWC010000022.1 coordinate 3,348, forward strand.
ATTACCTGAAAGAGGTCCGCAATCGTCTAAGGGCAAAGCAATACGGATATGGCAAGCCAGAGAATATTCGCAAGCACGCCAAGGATTACTACGCGGTCATTTCCGAAATGGACAGCTTTCTGGAACTCGTATTAAAGTCCCTCAAGGAGAATGGCGTTGAGGACAATACCTACGTGATCTATATGTCCGACAACGGTTGGATGCTGGGGGATCACGGCATGACCAGCAAGGTTCTGCCCTTCACTGCATCGACCCGAGTGCCTCTGGTTATCGCCGGTCCCGGAATAGAACAGGGTGTCTGCGATACCCCTGCATTGAATCTCGATCTGACCGCAACCCTCTACGACATCGCCGGGGCTAAACCAACAGCCAAGTTGCACGGCAGGAGTCTTCTCCCGCTGGTGAAAGGCGAGGACCCCAAACGCACCATTATTCATGAATGTCTGGGTGGATTCGGCGGCAATGATCCCTTTCTCGCGGCCATCAACGGGCGTTGGCTGTATATCCAGACCCTTTCCGAAAGCGATCACAACAAAGTCACCTTTGAAGAGCTCTACGACAAAAACAAAGACCCCGCTGAAATGACCAATTTGGTGACTTCAAAGGAAAACCAGACCGTTCTGAAGTCATTGAAGGCGGAGATAGAGAAGCACCGCACAAATGTATTGGATCGTTGATCACGAAGTTCTAGCGTTTTCAAATTTATCGGGTGACATTGTGAAAGACCATATGGATTCGGAACGAAGAACGTGTTGCACACCTCAGGCACGGCGTGACTTCCCAAACGATGGACATTCTCTACTGATAAGTCAGGTCGCCCAAACGGATTTCGGTTCCATGGTACCGCTCGACGGCGGACAATTTTTGATGGGTAGCGACGCCGATGCGTCTTGGGCCGCGGATGGGGAAGCCCCGGTTCGAAAAGTGGAACTTGCGCCCTTCCACATCGCAACACGGGCCGTGACGGTTGCAGAATTCTGTGAATTTGTCGAAGCGACGAATTTTGAGACGGAAGCGGAACGGTTTGGTTGGTCCTATGTGTTTCATCTGCACCTCCCAAAGGAACTTCGAGAGGAACTTCGCCAAACACGATCCGTCCAAGGGTTGACGTGGTGGTTAGCAGTCGAAGGCGCGACGTGGCGACAACCATTCGGCCCCGGTGTAGACCCAGATGGGGGCGTCGCAATTGAATTGGAACGCCATCCTGTGGTTCACGTCACATGGAACGACGCCATTGCGTACTGCCACTGGGCTAGGAAACGGCTGCCAACCGAGGCCGAATGGGAATTCGCGGCGCGGGGCGGATTGGAACAGAAGAGATACCCTTGGGGGAATGCGCTGCTCAAGAAGAACCAACCGCGATGCAACATCTACGCCGGAGATTTCCCAAACCAATCTCGTGAAAAAGATCCCTACCGTGGAACATGCCAGGTCGACAAATTCGACCCGAATGGCTTTGGGCTCTACAACTGTGTTGGAAACGTCTGGGAGTGGTGTGCCGATTGGTTTGACACGGAATACCCACGGCACTCCAAGACACTGTCGCTGTCAAAAGACGAGTCGGCCATACGAGCCCCAACAGGTCCCAATCATGGGCTACAGCGCGTCCAGCGCGGTGGGTCCTATTTGTGCCACGATTCCTACTGCAATCGATATCGAGTTTCCGCGCGAATAGGCAACACGCCTGATAGTTCCGCTAGCAACGTCGGATTCCGCTGCGCTGGCGACAGGTCGTCGCCATTCCCAGTCCACATGCCAGCGCGTTCCAAATAATATTATTAAGGATCTACCCAATGAAACGACGTGATTTTCTTAAAGCAACCGGCACAGCAGCGGCGATGTCGACCTGTGAGGTAACATTGGCCCAGACCCCGGCGGACCGTCCCAACCTTCTGGTCATCCATACCGACGAGCAAAATTTCCGCACGCTGGGCTGCTACCGTGATCTCTTACCAAAGGACCGCGCGGAGATGTGGGGCCCAACGGTCTGCGAAACACCGAACATTGATTGGCTCGCCAACAACGGCGCCGTCGCGACGCGATTCTATGCCACCACACCTGTTTGTTCGCCCAGCCGGGGCGCATTTTTAACCGGGCGGTACCCTCAAAATAACGGCGTGGCCACCAACGGCGGGACACTGTTGGACGACACCATCACGTTCGGCGAGGTTCTCCGGAAATCCGGCTATGCAACTGGCTACGCGGGCAAGTGGCACGTCGACAACAAGGGTAGTAACAATTTATGGGAGTGCGAGCGGAAGTTTGGCTTTACCGATAACCGCTACATGATGCATCATGGCCATTGGAAGCAGCTCGAAGACACGGCGGAAGGCCCGCGGGTGATCGACTACGAAAAGATCAGCGGCGACGGCGCTACTCCTGAGAATTACTCGACTGACTTCCTCGCCGACAAGACGGTCGACTTCATCAACGACCATAAGGACGAGCCCTTCTGCTACATGCTCTCGATTCCCGATCCGCACGGGCCAAATCTGGTTCGCGCTCCATACGACACCATGTACACCGGTAAGCTGAAGGCTCCCGCGACCATGAACAAGTCGACTGAGGATCTGCCCTGGTGGGGCCAGCCACATGAGGTTCTCAAGAGAGGTTTCGATTCTGATGACATGGCCCAGTACTTCGGTATGGTGAAGTGCATCGATGACAATGTGGGCAAGATCCTGACCGCCGTCCGCAAAGCCGGGCTGATCAAAAACACCATCATCCTGTTCACATCCGATCATGGCGACATGTGCTACGAGCATGGCCGCATCAACAAGAGCATACCTTTCGAGGCTTCCGCCAAGGTGCCCTTCGTGCTGTACAACCCGAGCCAAGTCGACTCCGGCACGATCGTCAACGAAGCCCTGAGCTGCGTCGACTTCATGCCGACGATCCTTGGTCTCATGGGAGTGAACCCCGCTGGCACGGAGGAAGGGCGAAACGCCGCGGCGCTATTTACCGATAAAACCCACTTCGACTGGAACGACATCGCGATCCTCCGCTCCTCAGGCTCGGGTGACGGCTGGCTAGCCGCCGCGACGAAACGCCACAAGCTGGTGGTCACCTCCGACAGCTCGCCCTGGCTATTCGATATGGAAAAAGACCCCCACGAACTGACCAACTTCTTCACTGAACCCACCCACCGAGAAGTTATTCGCAGCCTTTCGGCTCAGTTGCTGGCATATGGCGCGACGCACAAAGACCCTCGCATCCAATTGCCCCGCGTCAGGGCCGACCTGACCTGGTGCGCCGAAGGCACAGGTGCCTACGTCCCTTCCGAACCCGATAACAACCAACCCAAAGTACGAGTGAAAAGGAAACCGAAAAAGAAAAGAAACACCCGCCAGAAGAGTTAAAAGGCAAAAGAGGAGGCTACCCAAAAACAGTAGTCATTCGAATTATGTTGCGGCTCAAAAAAAGAGCCGTCGCTGCTAAAGCACTCATGCTTTCTGCAGATACCTCGCATGCTAAGAGGCGACTCGACATACCAAGAAACGGCATTGCTTGCTCATGCATACACCCGCTTCTAGATAAGAAACATTTGAATTGGCTTCGATGGCCAGTCCATCTTCATCATCACACCAAATTTTATTAGTAAAAGCCTGAACCGATATTTCTGCCGAGTTATCCAATTTTTAGAGAAATCTCTCGATTGAGTGAAATCGGCATTTCGCGGCAGCTAAAGTCTGCGGTTTCCGTACGAATGGTTGTGGTTTCAGGTATTTACATGATGTCCGGCAGGGAAGGCTGTGTAATATTAAGTATCCCGTCAACATAGATAGATAGTACCTTTACAACCATGCACATCATTTCATAACCCCTTCGAATTATTCAACATGCTTGCAACAAACAGACGATTTCCCGCTCACTTGTTTTCAAAGTTCATCATTTGGACCCTT
>CBDEWC010000023.1:0-25631 GCA_965243695.1 Lacipirellulaceae bacterium
TTGACAAATGGTAGCGAGCAGCAAAGAGAAGGGGCAGTAGGGGCGAAGGAAAATCGGAAAGATCCAGCCGCAGGCCATTACCTGGCCGAAGTGCGACACCGGCAAGGACTTTCGCTCCGTTGTATCGCCAATCGTCTGGGTATTTCTGTCGCTGAGGTTCGAGAGCAGGAGGAACCCTCTTTTGACTTGACGCTTTCTCAGCTTTACCGGTGGCAGGCAGCTCTTGGTGTTCCGATTCATGAACTGGTTCACGAATTGGAAGATACCTTATTGCCAGACGTAATGGGGCGTGCTCGTATGTTACGTGTTATGAAAACAGCGCACACCGTACAATCGTATGCCCAGACCGGCGAACAACAGCAGTTGGCAAACCATCTTGTAGACCAGCTAGTTGACGCGATGCCAGAATTGCGGACAGTCTCCTCATGGCCGTCTGTGGGCCAGCGACGGCTCACGGAGGAATTTGGGCGGATTGTTGAGAACCCGGTTTCCGAGCAATGGCTTTTCAGTTCGAACTCAATGGGCTAGCAGCATTGGTTCGGTTTGCGTGAAGAAGGAGCGATCAGGTCATCGCGCAGGTTTGGGTGTTGCGTCGGTCATTGGCCAGACGCCAGATGGCCATCGTTGTGGGGCGAAGCATTACCGGCCAGGTTATCGTTGGTGAGCAGGCTGGAATCATCGGACGGGTAAGGAATCGGTTCATTGCGCAGGGAACAGATCGCGTTGTGGGCAGCCCGTTGCTCCGATTCTTTTTTGGTTCGCCCCCAAGCTGGTGGAAAGGGTTGCTTGCCAATTTGGGCAGTCATCTTGAAGCATTTGCTGTGGTCCGGACCTTTTTCGTCAAGGAGATCGTAAGTTGGCGTGACTCCATGCTCGCGTTGAGAGAACTGTTGTAGCAGCGATTTGTAGTTTCCTTCTGTTTCCCCGGTCGCAGCAAGTTCTATTTCGGGCCCAATGTAAGTATCGATAAAGTGGCTTGCCGGCTCGGTGCCACCGTCGAGGTAAATTGCGGCAATCATTGATTCGAGTACATCGGCGAGTAATGACATCGGCACCACGGGATTGGTCGTCATGCCTTTGCCGAGAATCAGAAATTCCTTCAGGCCAAGTGCCTGGCTGATTTTGGCACAGGTCTGGCGGCTCACAACGACCGATTTCAGTTTGGTCAGATCGCCTTCCAGGTATTCGGGAAACTGGTGGTAGAGCCGTTCACAAACAACGGCCCCGAGGATGGCATCGCCGAGAAATTCCATCCGTTCGTTGGAAGCAAGACGATGGTGGGCTCCCGAAGCATGGGTCAGCGCCGCCTCAAGCAGCTTTAGGTTTTTAAACCGATAGCCAATCCGCTCCTGGCATTGCTCCAGAGCGGCCGGATCCGCATTGCGAGTATGGATCGTAGTAGGTTTGGCCATCCGCCTGCCTGGCACGGATTGAGGTTTGTGGGAAACGATCGGTGGGCACCGGCAGGGTCAATGGGGGACCAGCATAGCTGGTCATGTTGTGCTGCAACCGGTGTGATAACGGTGACTTAAGTCACCTCGTTAAGCTAAGCGGCCTGGGGTCGCCTGTCAATGTTGTCGTCGAGGTGGCCAGCGACTGGATTGGCCCGCTAGGTGGGGTGGCGAGCGGACGGATGTGACGATCATACAGGTTTCGTGGTGCCAAACTGCCCGGAACGTCGTAAATCGTAAGCTAAAGACCTGCCGGTCCGACCGGTCGCGGACTAAACTGCAAGCGGGGCGAAAAGGGAAAAAGATCGCCCGGTCAACAGGTCGCTGGCCAGAATGGGTTCCGGGTCGTGTGATGATGATCAATACGCTTTACTTGCCTGAAATTCGCGAAATGCTGGTCGACCGCGACAGCGAGGGGCTGCGCGACTTCAGTGGGGCACTTCATCCGGCCCGCACGGCAGAGTTCATGGAAGGATTAACTGCCGCCGAGTCGTGGGTCGTTTTGCGAGCTGCCCAGCCATACCTTCGCGCGCCGATCTTTGGCTACTTTGATGAAGATCGACAAATCGAAATAGTCGAGACGTGTAATCGTCAAGAGGTAAGCGAACTCATCACGGACATGCCGGCTGATGACTGCGTCGACCTGCTTGAGGAAGTCGATCCGGCGGTGGTTGAAGAGATCTTGCCGCTGCTCCCGGTTGATGACCGAAGGGATATTCTCCGCCTCCGCGAGTATCCCGAAGGAACGGCAGGGTCGGTGATGACGACGGAAGTTGCCTGCCTTCCAGAAACCATGACCGTCCGTGACGCACTGCTTGAAATTGGACGTCAGTCACAAGAACTAGAGACGATCTACTACATCTACATCGTCGACGATGAAAGTCATTTGCGAGGGCTGGTTTCAGCTCGGCAGTTGGTCGCAAATCTGGGTAAAGGAGATACTTGCGTTGGCGATTTGATGGAACGAGACCTGGTGACAGTGTATGGCCATGACGACCAGGAAGTTGTTGCCGATAAAGTGGCCAATTACGACTTCCTGGCGATTCCGGTGGTGGACAACGAGCAGCGTTTGCTAGGGATTGTGACGCACGACGATATTATTGATGTGTTGCTTGAGGAGGCTGAGGAAGATGCTTACCTGGCTGGGGCGATCAATCCACTTCAGGAGTCGTATCTCGAAACACCCTGGTACACGCTTGCCTGGAAACGTGGCCTGTGGCTCTTTATTTTGTCGATGGCAGCGCTGCTAACGGTTATTGCCTTGCAGGGGTATGAGAACGTGCTCAAAGAGGTGACATGGCTTGCCCTCTTTATTCCGCTCATTATTTCTTGTGGTGGAAATTCGGGCGGACAGTCCGCTACGCTGGTGATTACCTCGTTGACGACCGGTGATCTGAAGCTGTCGGAATGGAGGCAGGTTTTGTGGCGCGAGTTGATCATGGGATTGGCGTTAGGAATCGGTTTGGCGGCGCTAGGTTATGTTTTTGCCGTGGTGCTTATTGCCGATGCGACTTCCGTCCAGAAATTGGTGATCCCTATCACGTTGCTGTTGGTGGTGGTGACGGGAACTGTTTGCGGAGGCGCCTTGCCGCTTGTGTTTCGTCGCCTCGGCCTGGATCCGGCCCTGATGAGCAATCCGTTTGTGGCCGGTATTATCGACGTGGCCGGGATCCTTATCTATATGGCCGTTGCAGTTGCGATGCTCGATGAACTGCAAGTCATGTTTGCAAAATGACAAGCAGTCCCGGCCGCGCATTGTCCGATGAGGGTGGTGTCTGCTGGGTGGGAGCCAGGCAAGGTGGAGGGAGTTGGCTCTCCAGAGAGTTCAAACCTCGAGCAATGGATACCCAACGTACATTTCCAGAATTTGGCTTTGTACTTTGATCGCCCGAATTAGGGTCCAGGTTTGGTCCTGGGTGAACGATTTGGGATCAGAGGCAGCCAGATTTTCCAATTCTTCGGTCATGGCCGCGTGTTGGTCGGTTGCTAACTGAATTTGAAGTTTGGTCCGTTTCCACGCCTCGTTCAAGTTCTGGCGTTCCTGGAAATCGTCGAGATTCAGGGCCGAGTTGGTCAACAGCAGGCACATACGAGCCACCTCTTGTGGCGTGGAATCGGGCCGCAGTTCTTCAATTTTTTGAGCCAGTTGTTGGCAGTTCATCGACCGCTACCGTGGTTAAACCAGAAATGTCCATTGGAATGGGTGGGGAAAGTGGTTTGAAACTAAGTTTGGCCGTACCGGCCGTTTCAAGTGGGCTGTCTTTCCACCGACCAGCAAGAATAGGTCCGCGGCGGTGCGGCGAGGACCCATTTCCGGAGATTTTTCTTCGCGAAAGCATAGGTGTCGAAATGGCAACATTTCGTAAGGCGGTTGTTGAAGAAAGGATTCGAAAGCCGACCTGGGGGGCCTGTTTCTTGGTCCGTTTGGGCCGGTTTTTCCCCTGGGGGTGAAGTGATGACTTGGGTGGCCAAAACCCTGGTGACGAGGCCATTCGCCCGTAGAATGATTCTTGCCCGCTGGCCATGACTGCCGAGGGGCCACATAATCGATAAAAACGGTGCCGGTGATCGGCTCCTGTGAAGAATTGCCACACTCGTAACGCGCTCACCATGGTTCGCGCCCCCCTGCGGGAGAATCGTAAAGTGAGCAACCCAAAATACCAGGCTACTTATAAAAAGGAGAGAACAATCGGTGACTGAACTTGGTGTCAATATCGACCACGTCGCGACGGTACGCGAAGCCCGAAAAACCAACGAACCAGACCCGGCATGGGCCGCGACGCTGGCGGAACTCGGTGGAGCCGATGGGATTACGCTCCACTTGCGGGAGGATCGGCGCCATATTCAAGATCGCGATTTGCAGATTTTGATGGAAACGGTGACGGTTCGGGTAAATCTTGAGGTGGCCTGTGCAGAGGAGGTATTGGCCATTGCCTGTCGGGCTCGGCCACAACAAGTGACACTTGTCCCGGAACGTCGCGAGGAGGTAACGACCGAGGGAGGGCTTGATATTGTGGCAAGTGAAGCACGCGTGCGCGAGGCGGTGGCTCGCCTGAAAGATGTCGGCATTGGAGTGAGTTTGTTTCTCGACCCCAACGAAGCCCAAATCGAGGTCGCTAGCCGTGTGGCAGCCGATGCGGTTGAATTGCACACAGGAGCTTATGCCGAGGCTGCGCGGCGACACCAAGTGGATGCGGAGCGGGCCGAACTTGAAAAGCTTTGTATTACCTCCAAGCAAATTGTTCAGTGCGGCTTGCGGCTCCACGCAGGCCATGGGTTGACCTACCGCAACGTTTCTCCGGTTGCCGAAATTCCCGCCATGCACGAACTCAATATTGGGCACAGCATTATCGCTCGGGCCTTAATGGTGGGGCTGGAGCAGGCAGTGCGCGACATGAAAAAGCTGATCGGTTAATGCCCGAGGTGGTTTGCCAGCCTGGTGCGGCCATAGCAACGATCCAGGGACAAGTGGTTCGGGGTCGTTGGGGGCGAGCCTTGGCCGATGGCCAGATTCGGCCGTTCAAACTCCAGTGGGGCCAGGGGATGGGGGAGTTGTTGCCGAGGGCGCGATGCGCTATCATAGGCGAAAAGTTTTCAGACCCAGGTATGTATTGTGAGGAATGCGAATATGGCGACTGACGGAGAAGCGTTTGCAGGGCTGTCTGTGGCAATGGTGACTCCCTTTAAGGGAGGGGAAGTCGACTTTGACACGCTGCGCGCACAAGTTGCATTTCAGATCGAAGCGGGCACCACGTGTCTCTGTCCAGTGGGGACAACCGGTGAGTCGCCCACGCTCAGTCATGATGAGCATGAGCGGGTGATTGCGACGGTGGTCGAGGCAGCGGCTGGCAAGATTAAAGTGATGCCCGGCACAGGGTCGAATAGCACGGCCGAGGCGCTGCGGCTTACCCGCTTTGCCGAGCAGGCAGGTGCCGACGCCGCCTTGCAGGTGGCACCCTACTACAACAAGCCAACCCAGCAAGGTTTTTTCGAACACTTTCGAGTTCTGGCCGAGGAAACCAATCTTCCTCAATGCATTTACAATATTCCCGGTCGGACGGGCAAGAATATTGAGCCCGAGACCATTGCGCGACTGGCTGAACTCGAAAACATCACCATGATCAAGGAAGCGACGGGTTCCCTGGACCAGGCATCCGAAGTCATTTCTTCGACCAACCTGACCCTGCTCAGTGGTGATGACAGTCTTACCCTGCCGCTTCTGGCTGTCGGGGGCCGGGGAGTAATCTCGGTGGTTGGGAATGTCGTTCCGCACGATATGATCGGCTTGTTGGCCGCTTTTGAGGCAGGCGATCTGTCTCAGGCCCAGCAGGCGCACCATAAGCTTTTCCCGCTTTGTCGTGACATGCTTGGCCTCTCGACCAATCCGATTCCGATCAAAGCAGCGATGAAGATGCTGGGACGCGATACGGGAGAATTGCGGTTACCGATGACACCTCTTGAGCCTCCTCAGGAGGCGATGCTTCGTCAAACACTCGTTGGCTACGGCCTGTTGTAATCTTGTGCCGAAGATCTTGATTCTTTGCGAGTATCCCACGATGCTCGGTGGCGAGCGGTCGATGCTGGCCACGTTGCCTGCATTGCACCGGGCTGGATTCCAGGCCACCGTGGCCTGTCCCGTACAAGGCCCTCTGTCACAAGCGGTTCGACAGCGGGGGATTTCCCTGGTTGAGTGGTCCCTTCACGACCCCCATGGGCAACGTCGAAAATCGTCCGACCTGCGGCTTCAGCTTGCGGCGCTCCTTCGTGGCGTCCAGCCAGATTTGGTGCATGCCAACAGTTTGTCGATGGCCCGTCTTGCCGGACCGGTGGTTGACGGTTGCGACCTGCCATCCGTTGGGCACCTGAGGGATATTATCAAAGTTTCCCAACAGGCCGTTGAGGATCTAAATTGCCACCGGTGTTTGATTGCGGTCTCGGACGCAACGCGCAAGTTTCATGTCGGGCAGGGAGTCGACCTCCATAAGTGCGTGGTTTCCCACAACGGGGTCGCGCTCGACGAGTTTGCCCCGCGGGTACCAACCGGTTATCTCCACCGCGAACTGGGTTTGCCCAAAACCGCGCAGTTGATCGTAACGGTTGGTCAAATTGGAATTCGTAAAGGGACCGATATCGCAATGGAGGCCGTGCGACGTGTGGCCGATGAGCTACCAGGCGTCCACTGGCTTGTGGTGGGGGAGCGGACCTCGACCAAGGCCGAATCGCAAGAGTTTGAGGCCGAGGTGCGGCGGTCGGCGAGTGCAGGTGTGTTGTCGGGCCGGACCCATTTCCTGGGAACTCGCAGTGATGTTCGCGACATCCTGTGCGAGTGTTGTCTGTTGCTTCACGCGGCACGCCAGGAACCGCTGGGGCGCGTGCTTTTAGAATCTGCCGCGGCAGGCCTGCCGGTAGTGGCTACCGAGGTTGGTGGAACCAGCGAGATTTTTCCCACAACCGGTGATGGGGGACTTTTGGTGCCGACCGAAGCGCCCGCTGCCATGGCGGCAGCAGCCCTTGCTCTACTAGGGGACGAATCTCAACGTCGGGCATGTGGTCAGCAGGGTCGGAAGCGGGCCGAGCAAGCGTTTGACATCGAGTTCACGGCCGAGAGGCTTGCTCGGCAATACGAAACGCTATTGTCGTGAGGGGAGGCTCGTCACCGGTTTATGTGACCGTGGCTCCATCGTTGTTTGGCTCGGCAATGGTGATCGAGCCCGAATCAATACCTTCCTCGGTTGTGAGGGTGTGCGAAAGGGCTTCTGCCTCGGTTTGATCACCCGTGAAGGCAAAGACCGTCGAGCCCCACGACGATTGGCCGGTGCCAGCCACACCCCGCGCGCGAATGGCATCGACCAGCTTTTGAATCGGCTGGCTGGCAAAAGGCCCATCTTGGACCTCGGCAAAACATCCACCGGCGAGAAGGCCAAACTGGTAAACCGCTTCGCCAAATTTGGCGAGGTCGCTTTTGTGGAGGGCTGGGAGCAGTTCGTGGCGCGTGATTTTCCACAGTTCGTCGGTCACCGCTGGAGGTACGGGGGCCAGACGTTTGAAGGCGGTTTTCTCTGGCATGCCAGAGGGCCCCGGCTGTTGACTTGTCCGGATCAACACAATTCGCCAGGTACTCGGGACCGGGTGGCGGGCTTCCAAGGTCCCAAGTGGTTCCTCCGCCAGTTTTCCAGTGTCGACCAGCAAGCCGCCGTACACAAATCCGTGGGTTCCAATGGAAGACCGCCCTCCGCGTCCTGTATAGCCTGCCAGTTCGATCGGCGAGAGTCGTGGTTGCCCCAAAAAATGCCGCAGCCCGGCTGCCACGGCAAGATCCAGTTGGGTGCCAACACCAAGCCCGGTGTGGGGCGGCGGTGCGCACTTGACGTTGACCTGGCAAGCTGGCGGCGAAGCCAAGCCCCACTCCCGGCCGAGGTGACCAATCATGTTTGCCACCCGTTGGGCCAGGGGGCCCGAAACGCGCAGGGTTGTCCCTTCGGAAACCGTCAGTTCGACTCTGGGGCGATTGACCATGACTCCCACGCCACCGAATTGCCGCTGATCGACGTGACCAAAGCTGAACATGCCAAAGTGCAGGCGGCTGGCTGCAGAAATAAGGACCTCGCGGCTCATGGTCAGGTGGTTCTCAAGGTCGAGTCTTTGGTGGCCAGTTCCTGTTGAACGTACTGCTGCAAAAAGTCAAAAGCGCGAAGTTCCTGCTGGCCTCCCGTTTTGTGGACAGGTGTCGACAACCGTTGAAAGTCGCTGAGAATTTCAGCTGCGGGCAAAAAGTCGATCCGCGTGGCGAGAATAGCAGCTTCAATGACGGCATGTTTGGCACGGTTGAACCCGAAAAAATCACGGTTCCGGCCCTGGTCGACAATTTCGGCCACGATGTTGGTTCGCTCTGTGGTGTCATCGAGGGAAATAACTCGAAAGGCGTACCATCGGCAGGTATCGACCAGAATGTTTCCCGCCACGGCGCTGGCCTCAGTGAGTTTGGGCTGGGGGGCAAGCCGGCCCGTTGCCGCCAATGCGAAGAGCAGAACATCATCGGTCACGTGCAGTACGCCTTCGCCGTGGCGCTGCAGGTTTTTGTAGGTGGTGGAAGAGGTAAAAGGCCTCAGTCGCAGGCAGGTCCACTTGGGATCGACAATCGGACCCATCGGCGAAATATTCGTGGTGCGGTCCGCATTGAGTGTGGTGACGATCCCTTCCAAAAGTGACCCGACAGGTAACTCAAGTTCCGGATAAGGGTTGGCGGTAGGCATGATACGAACCAGGAAAAATCAAAAGGTGACAGGCGCGGTGGGAAGGGGACTCGTGTCGCGTTCGGTCCGCAAATGTTCATCGGCGGTCAGTCTGTCAGGGTTGGCTACCGTGTGACACCCGGCCAGTTTGAGGAAATTCGCCAGCAACCGGTATCCTCCCTCGGTGAGTATTGCTTCGGGGTGAAATTGCAAGCCGAAAACGGGTAATTCAACATGTTCGATGGCCATCAGCACGTGGTCGTCGGTCGTGGCGGTGACCCGGAAAGTTGCCGGTAAGGTTGCCGGGTCGACCACCAGCGAATGGTAGCGGCATGCTTGGAGCGGGGAGGGAAGTCCTGCAAAGAGCCCTGACCCTGAATGGAGGACAGGAGACGTTTGTCCATGGCGGGGGGTCGCAGCGCGAATCACCTGGCCGCCGAGCGCCTCGGCAATCACCTGGTGGCCAAGGCAAACGCCCAGGATGGGCAGTTGCTCATGGAAGGTACGGACCATTTCTATTGAGGCACCTGCTTCACGGGGGGTGCAGGGGCCAGGCGACAAGACAATGGCTTGCGGCGCGAGCGCCTCGACGGTTGCTGAATCGATCGCGTCATTTCGCACGATGTGTGTCTGTTCACCCAGTCGGTGCAGGTACCGGGCAAGGTTAAACACGAAACTGTCGTAGTTGTCGATCAGTAAAATCACGGCAGGAGTGCTCGCAGCAGGCCTTCGGCTTTGTGCCAGGTTTCTTCATATTCGGAACGTGGATGACTGGCGGCCACAATCCCACCACCAACCGGCAGCTGCCACCAGCCGCATCCAGCGGTAATGGTTCTGATTAGGATACTGCTATCGGCCGATCCGTCAAAGCCAAGGTAGCCGAGTGCGCCGCAGTAGGCCCCTCGAGCTGTCGGTTCAAGCTCGGCAATAATTTCCATCGCGCGAACCTTGGGAGCCCCGGTGATAGACCCGCCCGGAAAGGCGGCTCGAATGGGGTCGGTGAGGGTCGTTTCCGTGGTGAGCGTTCCCTTGACGGTGGAGACGAGGTGTTGGACATAGGCATACGTTTCCAGGCTGCAAAGTTCTGCCACGTGCACACTGTCAGGTGTGCAAATACGCGAAAGGTCGTTGCGAAGCAAATCGACAATCATCACGTTTTCGGCGCGATCTTTTTCAGAGCGTCGCAACTCATCGCCAGCAAACAGATCGGCTTCTGGTGATACGCTGCGACTGCGGGTTCCTTTGATGGGGCGAGTTTCTATCTGGCGGTCACGGATGGCCAGGAATCTTTCGGGTGAGGCACTGCAGATTTTGAACTTTCCTGCATCGAAATAAGCTGCGAATGGAGCGGCATTTCGCTCGCGAAGCCGCAAGTACAGTTCCGTGGCATCGCCCAGGGCAGGGTGGAGCAGACGTTGTGACAGGTTGACCTGAAAAATGTCGCCGGCATGAATGTACTCAACAGCGGCTTGGACCGCCGAGTGATAATCGTCCGCCGTGAAATCACTGGTGACGTCGAATCGGGAAGAAACCGGATGTTGTGGCGCCATGTCAGTTTTGAGGAGCCGCGAAAACTGCTCCGCCTGGGGCTGGTCGTGAGCAGGCGGAGATGCGGGGGGCTGCTGGAGCAATTGCAGAAACTGCCGGGCGCGGGCTTCACTTCGTTCGCTGCGGGCAGCGGGATCGAGTTCAGGAAATCCCTGGGAGATAATCCACGCCTGGTCCGTCGCATGGTCAAATGCCACAACCACGTCGTACAGCCCTACGGCAAGTGCCGGTACTTGGAATTCATCCCAAAATGCCGGGGGGATCTGCTCCAGGGACTGGCCCAATTCGTACCCAAAGAGACCTGCGGCTCCCCCTTGGAAGGGAGGCAAACCTGGCAAGGTGCTGGTTGGGAATTGGCTCAATTGTTGTTCAAGCTCCAAGAGCGCTTGTGGTTGTTTGGGAGAGAACTCGAGCCAGCGAAACGGGTCGGCAGCGACAAACGAATAACGGCCCAGCGTTGGGTGCTTTAGCGCGCTGTCGAGGAAAACCGTGTGGGGAAGGTGGTTCAGGCGCCGAAAGACCTCGCTCGGTTGCGCGTTGGGTTCGACCTGCACCACCGTGGGGCCGGGCGAAGTGATCGTGGAGGAGTCAGGGGGGCTCATGGCTCTACGCGCCCTTTGCGTGGTAGGTAGTGGTGCTTTTCCTGCCGCGTGAGATATCCCCAGTCGAGCGAGTTGTCTTGTTCGTATTGCTTGTTGAGCGTGATCGCGGTCCATGCTTTGCACATTTCAAACCCCAGGTAAAACGCATGGCTGGCGTCCAGGTTCTTGGGGGCACCTCCTTCGGGACCCGCTTTGAGTAGTTTTTCCATGAGTTCAAAGGGGTCGGCATCTTCCAATTGCAGGTCGGCAGAAACGAGATGGACCGCACCGCCAGCTGTAAAAATTCGGTAGTTGTTGTCTTTGATCGTAGTGGCCAGGTGCTTTAAGTCTTCCGGCGAGGGTTCGCTGGGGGTTTCGTCACGGAGCGTAAGCAGTCGTGGTTCGAGGTGCTTGGGCAGGACCTGGTGGCGAACTGCGTGGTGCATCAACCGGCGGGCCAGGTCGCATTCGCGGACGCTAGTGCGGGCCCAGTTAATGACCTCGGTGGTCAGTATGCTGCCAATGGCCAGTTCCTGGCAAAATCCGATGAGCAGTACATTGATCCCGGCTGAGTCGACGTCGGTCAGTTCCGTAAGATTACCAATGCCCATCATGATTTCCGCATCGGGGTATTTTTCGCGGACCGCGAGGTAGCGCTGCAGGCTTTGGGCAAAACCAAATCCGATCGGTTCCAGGACCGGATCAATCCGCATCGGGATCCCGGCCTCCGCGAGCAAATCGATCGTTTCATCGAGGCCAGCGAGCGTTCTGGGGTCATCCGGTACGACGACCACTTCACATCCCCAGTTCACCGCGGAATCTCGGTTGGAGGCGTTGACCGAGAGCACCAGTTCGGCCCCGGCACGAACGGCCGGTTCGATTTCCCGAGGGTTGAGACTATCGATCGAGACCCGGTGGCCGTCGTCTGTAAGTGCTTTGACCGCATCGGCAACCCCGCTCCACGGCTGGCCCGGATCGCAGCCAACATCAATGATGTTCGCTCCGTCCTTGGCAAGTTGTTGCGCCTGGCGGCGAATCTCGTCGATCGATAGCTGTGGGCAATGGTTAATCTCGGCGAGAATCTCGATTTCGTAAGCACCGTAGTCCGTGGGCAAAGGTTTGCGTCCAAAGTGGTCGGGCAACCGTCGCAGGTCACGTGGTCCCCGCGTGACGGGAAGACCGGTTGCCGCTTCGAGGGGAGAAAGGTCTCCGCCGCAATAGCCGGGTATCAGGACCTGTGTGGCTGCCGAGGGAGGCTGGATCCGTTTGGCGATCCATTCGGGGGTCATCAACGCGGCAACGGTGATCGGCATGACGTCGGTTGAAAACGAGAACCCGATTTCCGTAGCCAGTGGTACAAGCACTTGCTCAAGCGCGTGCTTGGCAAGACGGCCAGTGACGAAATGGATATGCTCGCCCGACAAGATATTTTCGTGGTAAGGTGTTTTTGTGGATGGGGGTATTTTGCGAGAGGCTACGTTTTTTTGGAGTTTGGATTCGTTTGAAACCCACCGTTGATAGGTACTATTTGCCCGTTGATAAAGCTTCCCGCACGAGAGGCCAGGAAACGCGCTGTGTGGGCGACGTCCTGGGGAGTCCCCCAGCGGCCAAGCATGCATTCCTGCTGAGCTCGCTGTTGCCAGTATGGGTCAGCCGACTCGGACCACTCTGTTTGAATCCAGCCAGGTGCCAGGCAATTCACGCGAACTTCCGGGGCAAGCGACTTGGCGAGGCTACGTGTGAAAGCCATGATCGCCCCCTTGATTGTGGCAAACAACTGGCCACTTTCACCCTCCATGCCGATCTCGGCTTGATCCCACCCGACGTTCAGAATGACTCCCTCTCCGCGAGTTTTCATTTTTTCCCCAACCAACCGGCTCAATCGCACCGTGCCCACAACGTCAACTTGCCAAAGTTCTCCCATTTTTTCGTCGAAGGACCACGTCGCGGTCGTTCCGGTGAGCACGTCTGCCCCTGCATTGTTAATCCAGAGATCAATCTCTCGCCACTTCCAGGCCTCATCGAAAAGACGAGTGTGGTTCTCGGGGGCAACCAGGTCGGCCATCACGATTTGAGTTTCCCGGCCCAAACTGCGGATTTCGTTGGCGGTCTGTTCGGCCTCTTCACGGCTGCGGCGGGCGTGGATTAAGACGTCGGCACCAGCTCGAGCCAATTCCAACGCAATGGCACGGCCAATTCCCTTGGAACTGCCGGTCACAACCGCCGTTTTTCCCAATAAGTCATAAGGACTTTCCGGATCGAGTTCTTGGTGGGTCATGAGATTGCCTGATTTGTCCTGCTTTAGTTACTTGTCGACCACGAACTTCGTCCGTAGGATGCCATCGGCAACCGTGGTGGGTCCTTGTGCCAAGCTGCGAACTTCCTTTCCAGCATACGGGTTTCTTGATGGGGCAACAATCGAGTCTGGTATCTTCTGGCAAGGGGAGGACCATTCGTTGGCCCCTGTTTCCAGTGGTCTGGATCGTGGTGTGGGTGATTTTGAATGTGGGGTTTCAATGCTCAGACGCAACGCGGGACTACAAGACTGTTTTCCTGCAGGCTTCCATATTATTTGGCCTGATTGGCCTTTTTGGGTGGTTTTTTTACGCAATGTCGTTTTCGAGGGCGACCCGGCGAGTGCTCATCGTGGCGACCCTTTTGCTATTTGCGGCTTGCTATTATTCAATCGACTATGTCAACGACGGCGACAACCGACTCATTGGTCTGCGGTTGGCCTGGTCGCCCAAGCCAGATCAGTTGTTGAAGTTTCCGGTCGACAAATCCCGAGCGGACCAGTGGGAAGCCACACCGCAAGACTATCCCCGTTTTTTAGGAACCGGTTACTGGGCCGAAGTTGCGGGGGTGCGACTCGACCCTGCCTGGGAACACAACCCGCCGCGCGAGATTTGGCGACGTGAGATCGGTGCCGGGTGGTCTTCATTTGCAATCGTTGGCGACTACGCGGTGACGCAGGAACAGCGGGGACCGTACGAGTTGGTGGTCTGTTACCGCCTGTCGACGGGCGAAATTGTGTGGACGCATGCCGATGAGGCCCGCTTTGATCCGCAATCGTTGTTGGGGGGTATGGGTGGAGTGGGTCCGAGGGCAACCCCAACGATTGATGGTCCGTACGTTTTTACCCAGGGTGCAACCGGCATCGTCAACTGTCTTGACGCGCAATCCGGGGAGTTGCGTTGGTCCCACGATACGCTGGTGAAGTTCGGCGCCGACAACCTGATGTGGGGCAAAAGTGGTTCTCCGCTTGTGGTGGAGGACCGGGTCATAGTGAATGTGGGTGCCCCGGCCAGTATTCGGGCCCAGGAAACGTACCATTCGTCGCTCGTTGCATTGAACGTCGATACCGGGGAGGTCGAGTGGACCAGTGGATATCGTACCACGGCATATCCTTCCCCTGTGGTGGTTTCTCTTTTTGGAGAGAAGCAGATTTTGCAGATCAATGAACATTACCTCACTGCGCATCGGGCGAGCGATGGCCAGGTCTTGTGGGAACATGGGTGGCCAGGAAGTAGCAGTAGTGATGCGTCCTGCTCGCAACCGGTTCCGTTGGAAGGCAATCGCCTCTTTTTGTCCCGGGGTTATGGAGATGGTGCGTCACTGCTGGAGATCAAGCAAGGTGAGAACGGCACCATGTCGGCAGAGCCCTGCTGGGTGCCGACTGCCAAGCCGATTATGAAGACAAAGTTTGGCAATGTGGTCGTTCGCGATGGGTATGTCTACGGTCTTGACGGGACGATGCTGCAATGCGTGGACATCGAAATGGGAGAGAACGTGTGGAAAAAACGCCGCCAGCGATCCCTGGGGCATGGGCAAATCATGCTGGTTGGCGACCTGATTCTGATTGTTTCCGAGACAGGCGAACTTGTTCTGGTGGAGTGCTCGCCGGAGGCGTATCACGAACTGGCCGCGATGCAGGTCCTGGACGACAGTACGATTACCTGGAACAACCTTGCGTTTTCACCGCCTTACCTGCTTGTGCGGAACGCCGAAGAGGTGGTTTGCCTGGAGTTGCCGGTTCTCGAGTAAGCCGGTTTTGCGGGCTTCGAAACGGGTCGTCTGTGAGGGCAAGTCAGTACGATTGCCCCCGAGGCAGATCTTTCTCCGTGGGGCACCCTAGCGCAGAGAAACCTGTGCTTGCGTCCCGGACCCTGCTGTAGCCTTGCCGAGGGGTTACCCGCGGTGCCGTCGAGGTGACGCAATCGCCAGGGCCAAAAGGGCCAACAGGAGCGCCGATGGTTCGGGCACCATGTTTGCCCCTGAACTGCTGGCAGAGGTTGCGCCGAAGTTGGTTTTCCAGAGGGCATAGTCGGCCTGGCCAACCGTTGCCGCACCTGAACCGTTGCCATTCAACACCGCCGCATCCAGGCCCAGATTGTCCTGCCAACGGGTGTAGTCGGCCGCATCGACGATGCCGTTGCCGTCGAAGTCGCCACTAAGGGCGACGGTTGTGACGCCGACAAAGGAGCTACCCGTGTTGAACTTGAACAAATCGCCAGTGCCTCCGTCGAGGGTCAGCAGCAGCTGGTAGGTTGTGCCACCGGTCGATGTCAAAGATACCGACTCGACCAATCCTGTGTCGCGGCTTAGCCGCTGCAGGCCGCTGATGCTTGGGTCGGAGGCGAAATCAAAGTTGATCGTAATTTCCTGCTGCGTCTGGGATGCCAGGCCGTTGGGGTCGCTCAGGCCATTGACGATCATGAAGTAAAGGTCGTCGTCATCCGAGGTGCCGGAGTCGGTGAACTGTTTGTCGAGCGGCTCGAAGTAGCCTACGACCACATCGCCCGCCAGGCTGTTGTTGAGGCTGCCAAGGTTGGTGGCCGAGATTGAAGTGATAAAAGGATCGGCCGACGCATCCCAGGCGGTTACGGCCGTCGGGAGCGTGTTGGTTACCACTTGGCCGTTGTCGTGCTGGCCCATAATCATGCGGGCATCGGTGCTGATCAATCGTACCAGCGAGTCGCCCAGGTTAAGACTTTGGCGGTTGGTCTCGGCGAAATGATCGAACGTGGCAGTGGGGCTGTCGGTGCCGAAGCCGTCGAACATGACCGAGTCGACACTGCCGTTGATCACGAAGTCGTCGTAAATGAACGGCTTGGCGGTGGTCATTCCAAAGGCCCAGGCGGTGAAATGTTGCTGGCGAATTTCCGACTCGGCCGGGGCACGATTCCAATCGTTTCCGACCGGACCGTCGGTAAATGCCTGGCTAATCACCCCGGTCGGAATCGGTTGGTAGCCCGACCCGTCGTGGCCGCCCAGTCCCAACTGGCGCACTCTTTCATAGACGGTATACATCCAAGTCGGGCTGCCCCCCTGGGCGTCGAAATCGGGATGGCCAGGGTCAATGTAGGGATAGTTGTTGACGACGATGACGTCCGGCCTCACCTGGTCAAGGTAGTTGAGCATCGCAGGCTGGACGGCGCCGGTTGCCGGGTCGACGATTTGGGTCGACGCCAGGTTGGTGTGGGCCATAACGCCGGGGTACCAGTCATGGATGTTGGTAACCTGTCTTGCCATGGTGTTGAGATTTCCTGGGGAAGTCAGGTCGACTTCATCATCCAGGTAAATTCGCACCAAACTTGGCACGAAGGGGAGTTCGGAGGGCTGGATATTTCCTCCCGCTTGCGCCAGCCCCATCATTCGACTCCAGGGCAAACTGTTATCCGTCGGAAGTCCGGTAGGCTGGTGGCTGGTGGCGGGATGCACCCGGTCAAGAAAGTCGAGTGTCGTAAAATTCGAGGCATCCCAGCGACTTGTGTCAAACGTGGTGGTGGCTGGTTGGCCGACGTCAGAGAAGGGCTCCAGCTGCATGCCGCGGGTAACCATCTGCGTGTGGCCATAGGAAAGGGGATCGTTGTCGAGTGCACCTATGCGGGCCGAATCAAAATCGGTGGTCAGGTTGAAGCTGTCGACTTGCCAGCTCGGGTGGCCATAAACGGCCCGTCCATAAAGGGAAACCGTTTTTCCATGGAGAGAGTCGCCGATGTCTTGGCCGGTGTGGAATACCTCCGGCGTATCGGTTTCCTGTGCCGGGTTGACCCAGAGGGTCAATTCGTCGCTGCTGCCGGTGGCATTGAAGTCCACCTTGCCGACGACACGGTGATAGGAACTTCCTGGATATTTGGTGGCTCCGCTAACGCCCCCCGTGATGATATTGCCGTGCATGATGGTTTGAGACCCACCGTTGTCCCAGAAATCATCGACGATCATCAGCGCAGAGAGTTCCGGACCACCGACGTTCCCGTCATCGATCCCGAGGCCAAAAAGACTGGGAACATTGAGCGAACTGGTGTTGTTCCAGTACTTGATGTTGAACCCGAAGTAGTAGGTATCGGTAGCTTGATTTTCCTGGATCAGCCGTTCAACACCCATATTAAGTCCGGGAATCGCACCGAATGTGGCGTTGGTCTCGAACTGGTTGCCTGAGATGCGCCAGCTGGCTGGGGTGCCTGTCGGCTGCCACACGGCATTTTGCCATGCGCCACCCCAACGGTTACTGGCGTCGAGGCTGAAGCCCCCGTCGTTTCCGATCAGTTGCCCGTCTGAGTAGCGAAACTCTTCAGACAGCAGCACATCGGCCTGTGCCTGCGGTCCGGTCAGCAGTGTGGCCAGTCCCAGCAGTGTGGTCAGTCCCAGCAGTGTGGCCAGTCCCAGTTTGCTAAAATGGAAATTTAACAGGAATGACTTCGTCATGAGCTTATATCCCCAGTTGGCTGCTGGTAGCGGTTACATAAGTTTTTATTATAGATCAATCTGTTCGGGTTTGGGTTATAAAATCGCGGCAGGTTTTGTTAATCGCTGGATTTAAGGGGGAAATCGTATTTTGCCGCCGACTCGGTGACGGTGGGCTTAAGTGCCGATTTCTGACGACTGGCGTATTTGGCGGGCAGGATCTGGCGAGTGACCGATGGGTCGGGCCACTGGTCGGCATCGAACGGGTAGTCACTGCCATCGGGCATGACCCGTTTCTCGATAGTCACCAGGTAATCACCCGGCGGAAGTCCCTTTTTGCCTTGCGGGGTCACTATTTGGTAGCGTCCATTCGAACCGGTTCGGCCGTGGCCGCCACTGCCGGCGACCTGACTGATCGGAAAATATTGTACAACGGCCGCAGAGAGCGGCTTGCCATCCAGGGTGACCGTCCCCCTGACGGAAACGCGCAAGGGCCCTTTGGAGCCGCACCCGGCGGCCATCGCTATCGGCAAGAGCAGGGCAATCGCGACCGTAAAGCGATTCATGGCATGTTTACCATTTGCGAGTCGGCCATGCGGGAGAGACGATCTAGTGTGATTATGTCGATGTCTTCGGAGACAAAATGGACGGATCCATCGGCCATTAAAAAGTGGACGCCGCTCGGATGCAGACTTCCGGCATAGCCCGCACTGTTGAGTTGGCTTGGCCTGGGGTCCTGCACATAGGCAGCATTCCAGACATTGATGCCGATATTGGTGGGCAGGTCGATGCCGATCATGACCCAGCCGCGATAGCCCCAGGCCGAGGTCTCGCCGTTGGAGACATCAAACAGGGTTTCGATCATGGCGACAGTGTGGCTCGTTCCATCCTCGATCATTGCGATCCTGGTGTTGCTGTTTTCGCCGAATATGGGGCGCACGGGCACCGCAGGTGGGTTGTAGGCATGTTGCGGAACGAATCGTTTGGTCTTGGCTTGGTGTCGCCAGGCGTCGCATTCGTAACCTTGGAGTACACTGAAGTCGTAGTTTGTCTTCACGCCTTGTAAAGAGGTACCGCCAATGCCGTAAGCACTCCCTGTCGGCAATAAGGGGTCCCCCAGGTCGGAGGGACAAGTTAGCACCGAAAGTTGCGTAGAGACAACCAGCGCATTTCCGCTGGCGATCGCATCGCCAGCGAGCGGTACGATTGCGGTGTTGCCGCCGTGTGCTGGTTGGCCACTGGTGATGTTGGCCGAAGCCTGGTTGAAATCGACCTGATCGTAGAGCGTGTTGCCTTCGAGGTAGGGCAGCATCAGCAAAATTCCATGGTGGTTCAGGACGAAATCGATTTCTTTCACCCGCGATTGGGGTCGGCTGCACCAACCATAGTTCACCCCGGCCGGGGGAAAATGGGTCTTGGTTGTATAAAAGTTGTGCAGGGCGATGCCCAACTGCTTGAGATTATTCTGGCATGCGGCCCGCCGTGCCGCTTCGCGGGCAGCTTGTACAGCCGGCAACAGTAGCGCGATCAGGATTCCGATGATCGCGATCACGACCAGTAGCTCAACGAGTGTAAACGCTTTTGGGGAGTTCCTGCGCATTTTCGGTTCAGCAAGCAAGTTTGGTTTTCGGTTCCAGCAAGCAAGCCATGTTTGCGGTGGGGCATGACCTGTGTGTCTCCTTCAATTCCGGTCACTGTCAAGAGTGGCGAAGAACGATCGGCACCCACTCGGTGCCCAGCTCTAAACAAAAACTCGGTGCCCAGCTCTAAACAAAAAACGGTGGGCCCTCTATACCGGTGGCCCGCGAAAGCGGGCCACCGGTCCAGGCAGGCTGGTTTTATAACCTATTTGCCTTCAATCAACTATCGGGGCTTCAACGTCGTCGCCGACGCGAAACCAGGCAACCGGCCAAACTGACAGCTAGCAGGGCCAGCGTGGTCGGTTCGGGGATTGCACTGTTTGCCGCTTCCGAAAACGTGGTGGTGATGTTGAATTCATCGAAACCCCACGCGGGTTCACCATAAAGGTCTCTCCCGAAAAGGCCAAATGCCATCCCGTCCAACACGCTTCCGTTACCCAAATCCTGCGAGTGGTGCACCATAGTTGGTACGACGTCTTCTGAGGTTGGGTCATGCCACACAGACAGCCTTTCGTTAACCCCATCGACGTCCCATTCCAGTTTGCCAACAACACGGTGATACTCGCCGTTGATGTGTGGTTCCCAGCCCACGCCCCCACTCTTGATATTGCCGTGCAGAAACCAGCCGTCCACCGCTGGAAGAGCTGACCAACCAATGATATTCAGGTCATTGGGAGTCCCATTACCGGGTACGTCCAGGTGCATTCCCCAGACCTGGCCGGCAGATGCTCCGAACCGTTTCATGTCGAACCCGAAATAGACCGTGGTTCCAGCCGCCAAACCGCCGTTGAGGGTCCGCTCGACCCCCTGGTTAACACCCGAGACGGTTGGATCGCTCTGCGCCTCGTTCCCCGACACTTCGAAACAACTCAGGCAGCCCGTCGGCGAGTCAACGCTGTTGCCCCACGCACTAGTCCAGCTACCTACACCATTCGTGCCGCCATTGTTACCAACTAAGTCACCATTGTCGTAGTCAAAGCCTTCGTGAACGACGACTGCCGCATGCGCTACCGGCGCGACAATAAATGCTGCGGCAACTACGGCCAAGGTGCAAAGTGCTGAAACCATAAAAGTTCGATAAGACAACATTAGACTTTTTCCCTCCGGTTGAAATTCAAGTGACCAAACAAATGTACAAAATACCAAAAACAAACGTGCTCAAACCCCGCAAGGTACCTTTCGTCAATTGCGATAAGCTTTCAATGGTTATAAGTCGAAGGCCAAGCAACCCACAAACACCCGCGATCGGCACCGTAAAAAACTCAAAAGGCGGGTTTCCCGTTTCTGGAAAAAATAACCCTCCCGGTTAAAGTGAGTGAAAAGTATCGTAGGTAGCCGGACAAGATTTCGTCGTGCAAACTATTCGCAGCACATTCGGATTAAAGCATGTCCAGCTCCCCTTTCATGTCCAGCTCCCCTTTATTGTGTTCTTGTTTGACTTAGATGTCAATAATTTTTACGCCAATTGCACTGGGCTGTGCCGCGCCCCTACCTCTTAGGTTGTGCGTCAAAACGACCCAATTGCTTGGCTTGCCGCGTGCCTAAGGGTCGCCGCGGAGGGACCTTTTTAAGCCGTTCAATCATGGGCTGTTGAACATTGGATGGGTTGTGGGGACCGGTGGGGGGGCTACCGGGGATCGCCTCTTTTTTACGCCTCTTTTTTACGGCTCTTTTTTAAGGCTCTTTTTTAAGGCTCTTTTTTAAGGCGGCGAGGGGGCTTTTAGTTTCACTTCTCTCGCACCGGTGACGCCAGTTGCAACGTCGTTGACTGCAACTCGCCACAGGCCCTCGGTGTCGCTCAGTGCAAAGGGCACACAAAAACCGGCAGATCCGGCCGGAGCCAACACGTTTTGGGTGTACTCCTTGACGACTTCGCCGGCCGGGCTGGTGACCTCGACGTGGAAGCAGTGCATTTGCGCACGGTTGGTTTTTTGCCGGTTTCCTTCGGTGGTTGCAGATGTGGAAACCGCTGCGCGAAACGAGGCCTGCTCTCCAGGGGCGACCTCCGCGGGACCTCGCACTGAAACTTCAGTAACCCGGTACGGCAGCAGCGCGTAAAGCAGTGCCTCGCCAGGTGCGATTTGGGTGGAGATCTGGTCGGTGTGACCTGCATACTCTCCGCAGCGGATATCGTAGAGATGGTAGGATCGGTCAAGCTGTACCTCGACCGGCTGTGGGGAAACGTCGGGCTGGAGATCGTAGTTGTTGGTCACCCAATCAACATTTCCAAGCAGGAAGTAGCTGATGTCCGGCTTGTAGAGGAGGCCCAAATACTGGTTGTCGCCCTCGGTAAAAAAAACCGACTCCACCGCAATTAGCGGCTTACCGTCGCTCTGCCGGACTTGGACTCGCGGTTGCACCGATCCTTCTGCGAGCAGGTCGGCAACCATGGCCCTGAGATTCTCGCCCCAGGAGGTGTTGCGCAGGTCGGTCACCAGGCTGCCTTCGCCGTGCCATTCGTCATAGTAGTTGCCAACACCAAAATTCAGCAGCGTGGCGCGACCGTCACCAAAGTTGTTCTGGATAACCACCGGATGCCGGCGACTGCCGCCACGTGGTACTCCCGTGGTGGGTTGGACGCCCTCATCGACGGGCGACCGTCTCAGGTGGTGGGTCGTCGAGTCGAGCGTGACGGTCAGGTCGACTTCGTGCAGGCTCTCGACGTGGTCCTGCCGGGTGATTCCGAAGAGCTCGTCCAAAAGGCCCGGGAACCGGCGGTTCAAATCGGCATTCAAAACTCCCGGCCGCTGGTCTGCGATGACGGTTCCGCCCGAACGGACGAACTCTTCTATCTGGTGTGCCTCCCGCTCGGTGAGGGATTGCGAGACCGGCATGACGAAGGCCTTGAATCCGTTCCGGACGAGTGCCCCTTTTTCGATGTCTGCAGTACAAACGTAGTCGTATTGCAAGCTGAGGTCTTCGAAGATCATGTCCCAGGCACACGTGGCCGGTCCAATCGCCTGGCGGGCATGATGGACCGCCCCGGACCAGTGTGGCTGGCCGAAAGGATGGCTGTAGGCAGCCCGTTCGCTGGCTGCCGAATAGTGAATCGCAATTCCGTCATGTTGACGCTGGCAATTCAAAAGCAGCTTGCCCGGCCCCCGCTGGATCTGGCGCACTTCCTGCATCGACCAGTCAAAGGCTGCATTGGCCGTCAGGTCAGGATTGAATGCACTCTCCCGCTCAGTGCCAAAACCGGCTGCGGTAAACCAGGAGGCCGAATTGTACCCGTTCAGTAAACTGAACCAGGGATGGGAGCGCATTTTTGGCTCTGCATAGTCGCCGAGGCCTTCGGGGTAGTTGCCAAACCAGTACCCGGTAAGGGAACCGGGCCGAGCCAGCGATCGGATTTGCTCGTGCTGCACGCGCCGATCGTATCCATGCACAATGGTCGCCGCATCGCGGTAGGTTTCCCAGTCAACGCCCCAGTACGTTCCCACCGGAAACATTCCCTCTTCACCCACAGGCGCCCCCCGGTGGTGGCGTTCCACCTCGCGGCGCAAAGTGGCGTGGATGTTTGTGAAAACATGCTCCATGTGGGCGCGGCCATCGGACCACTGGGCGTACTGCCCGGCTGCCTGGGCAGCCTGCAGGTTTATCCGGTCGACTTGTTCCCACGAGGTGAAATCGCTTGCCCAGGCACGGTTGAGGTCCTGCAAAGTGCCATGCTTTTTCTTGAGCCACGCGCGAAAGCCTGCCAGGCACCACTTGGAAGAACAGCCATGATCACCCGGTTCGGATAGCACGTATTCATCGCCCGTGCTGTAGAACACGCCACCCATGTGCCGAAACACGCGCGCAGCATTGCCAATTTTTTGGGTCTTTCCCGCAATAAAATTCGGGTCGGACAGGCACGGTTTTCGGACCCCATCTTTCATGGGGCCACCCAGGTAAGTTGCATAGATACCCAGCTTCAGCCCGGCGCGCGTGGTCCAGTAGGCAAGAGGAGACTTTTGCCAGTCGACCTCGCCGCCCACGTGGTGGCTGGAACCTGGCCACACATAGGCCAGGTCCATTCCCAGTTCGTAGCACCGCTGGGCGGTCATCCGCGCTCGGTAGGAATTGTTGCCACTGGCATTGTAGGCCAGCATCGTAAAGTCATCGGACGGCGGGAGGTCTTTGGGGGCGAACCATTGTTCTTGGCGGTCGATCACACCCTGGGCGTCGGTGAGTGTTGCGACAATTCGGTGCCCGACGGCAACCGGTTGCGTGAACGGGAACGAAAACGTCACGGTCGCCGGCGAGCCCTCCGGTGTGGTGAGGTCTCGTGCCATCACCCTCCCGAAACTGTCGACCATGGTGATTTCAATTTGCGTTTCGCCATCGAGCCTGCCGGCGACACTGACGGTTCCATCGACGGTTCCGCCGATGGGAAAGGAAGGCCTGCTGAGCTCGATCCGGGTGACCTGGCCGTGGGGCGCAATCTCTACGTATTCGGTAAACCAGTCCAAGACCTCGCCATTGCAGCGGATCCAGGCATCCACGAAATGAGGACCCCCCCGCAAGCGTGGCAACAGTAGCGACCATTGCGACTCTCCGGGCGTCACTTCCACCGTCTGCCGAACCGTCTGTTCCGCCTCGCCACTCCAGGGCCGGGCGATCACCTCGAGAGTGGCGGAGAGGGTTTTGGGGGAGCCGTTGTTGATTTGGATCTTGAGCGGATCGGCTGCAAACCGGGCAGCTGGTAGGGGAGTCGTGTCGATGCCGACAGAATCGATTTGCACCTGGCTTTGTTTCCCTGCCGCCCAAACGGTCGCACGTGCTACCAGCGACTGGTAGTAATCGAAGGCCAGCGCCGGAACGACCACCTTGTCGGTAGGCCGCGGGGTCATGCCGAAGTTCGAATAATCGCCGACATACATGCTCTTGGCGTAGCGTATGACCACGACATTACCCGCCCCGTAGCGCACACACTGCACTAAGGGGCCGTCGCGGTCGCCAATCGCTTCGGAGAGCCCCGGCACGTGGGCGACCGGTACCCCGTTTTGAATTGCCCGCTCGGCTGCCCCTTGGCGGGGCTGAGACAAAATCTCGTTGAGCGTTTCGCTTGCAGAGTCGGGGGCTAACACCAGTACCAGTCCGGTTCCCTGTTTGATCTTGCTGGCAAGCGTTTGCTCGATATCCGGCGGCAGGACTTTCCACTTGTAGTTTCCCATCAGGATCACGTCATATTCGCCTGCCAGCTTTCTTTCGAACTCCTCCCGGAACTCCTTTGGGCCACAGCCTGTGATCCCGGGGACATGTGCCTTGGTGGGGTAGAAATGGTCCGGATCCTCGAGGGCCATGATCGTTTCGTAATCAAGACTCAATCGCTGGGAAAGCTCGACTGTTTCACGTTGTGTCCACCGCCGTGCGATCACGAGTGCCCGCACCGACCCGCCTGCATAGGGCCTGGCCCAGGGGATATGCGGGGTCACGTAGTCGTTGCTGAGCCGGTGATAGGGTTCGGAAAAAATGTAACGCATTTTTCCCCCAGGCGAGATTTGCCGGTAAGGGGCCAGCTTTTTTCCGTGGCAGAGGCCGCCAGACAACATCATCAAGAGGAATGCACCGCTGGTGACCGCCTGTGAAAAACACGATTTCTGAAGCATCCGAAACGTCCTTTCGCAAAGTCGCGCCTTTGCTGGCCTTTGGTAAATAACAGTTTAAAGATACAGTTTAGAAATACAGCTGATAAATACAGCTGATAAATACAGCTGATAAATACAGTTTAGAGAATCTGTCGTTCGGAAAATGGGATAAACAGGGATGTGCACAGGTGAAGCATAAAATTA
Organism: Lacipirellulaceae bacterium; assembly: GCA_965243695.1. Lineage (GTDB taxonomy): Bacteria > Planctomycetota > Planctomycetia > Pirellulales > Lacipirellulaceae > JAKVCB01. The sequence continues at coordinate 24,914 of CBDEWC010000023.1, forward strand.
GCCATAGCAGCCGGCGGTCGTCCTGGGCGGTTTCGGTTTCTCTGGAGAGACGACGATGCCGCTGGTCCGTAACATCCCTTGTCACAAATCGCCGCGATACGCACCCTACTTTTCTGTGAGCTGTACCTCGACGCGCGGGTACGAGGCGCCCGGCCTGCTGTCGTCACGGTAGGTGACGACCATCGGACGCTCGACTTCTGCCTGCGGGTCTTCTCGAAGCAGGTGCAGTGCAGGGATTTCGCCGCGGATTTTATCGCTGACGTCCACACCCTCTTCCGAGTCGTCAGACACCACGGTCACGCTGATGTTGTTGTACCAAAGGGTACCCTCATTGGTGACGTTGTATCCGCACACGTGACGAATGTCGGCTTCGGCCGGCAATACAATCTCCTGGCTGACGGAGTCCTGCCACTTTTCCTGAAGTCGACCGACCAGCAGCGGCTTGCTGATCCAGGAGTGAAAGCTGGCCGGGAGTTTATATCCCTTCACCCGAATCATGCTCTTTGCACCACCGGCGACTTTGCCCGAGATGGTCACCCGTATTTTGGCACCGGGCTGGGGTGGATTCATCACGCGCAGGCTGAAGTACTCGCCTCCTCCGTGCCAGGCCTTGGTCCCGTGGGGGCCGGTCGGGTCATCAAGCAGAGAGGGGTCGCCGACAACCAGGCTGCTGGTCACCATGCGCGCAGGCTGGCCCGGGCGAAGCCGCAGTTCCTGA
>CBDEWC010000024.1:0-36166 GCA_965243695.1 Lacipirellulaceae bacterium
CTTCGGAATCAAACAGTTGCCTGACTAGCAGGTAACCATCTTCGTAATACTGCTGTAGCTGTGGGTCCGTAAGTGGCTTGTCTGCCATGCGAGTTCTCTTACTGGCAAATAATGATAATGTAGGTGGACTGCAGCGTTCCTATTATCAAACGGAAATTCTTTGGGATCAAGTAGAGTGGCACAAAAGTGACGGCTCTCGAAAACCGTTTATTCTTTTTCTGCTGTGGTTGCAACCGGTTTCACGAGCTCTGGCACCCCGGCTGCCCAATAGATCGCGTTGCGAAGTAAGCAAACAAACTCCGAACTTCTAAAATCATCCTGGGATCCCAACGATGTGTAAAAGACTCGGTGGCCATCTTCGCTGTCCAGAGACCACGCCACCGGCTCATGGGCACTGTTTCCCACGCGTCCCATCAGCACCGGTGTCGCAAGATCTCCCAGGGGGCTCATCTTGTAAAGCCAGGAACCAACGGTGAATTCGCCCGAGGGGATCCCCGCCACAAGAAGATGGTCGCTGGCACTTGAGGGAATCCACACCACCGTTGCAGAGTCTCCTTGATCGGCGTGATTGCCATGATGCCCCTGATAATTACCCTGCAATACGTCCCGGTCAAACCGTTGCCAGGTTGCTCGCCCGGCGGAGGTTGAATCGTCGCGCGTGGCAAAGGCGTGGCTGGTTGTCCGAATCGCCACGAGTGGCTTTTTCGCCTCTATGTATTCACGGACCACTTGTAGCTGTTCGGGCGGTAAACTCCTTCGCCAAACGCTCACCATTGCCACATCGGCATCGTTGAGAATTTCGATTCCGGGAAGCTCGTGGGAATCCCGATCATCATTGATGGCATAGACAACACGAAAATCCTTGCCCAGATGTTTTCGGGCGAATTCCGGTAGTGTTTGGAACGTCTCATATTCAAACTCCGAAACAACAATCGCCAGTGTCGGCCGGTTGTCATCAAAAAACCGGTGTGGCCTTCCCTTGACAAGATCGCTGCTCACAACGGTAGGACACACGCATTTCTCAATGTACTCAATGATGAAATCGGTCCCCGTGTGATGGTCGACATAAGGCGGCATGGCTGGGTTGTACATGGTGTCGGTCAAGTCGCGAATCAGGACCACGTTTTTTCCGTTTTTGGCCATCTGCCGGAGGCCAAAGGGACGCCCAAGTACACACATATTCGTGTGAACACCTAACAAAATAACGTTTTCGATTCCCCGTTCCTCCAGCAGGTTCCAGACCTCCGTGCCGCTGTCGGTAATTGCGTCTTCATCGCTAATCTCCAACAGATCGCATTGCTGGCTCCATGGAGATGAGGCATTCTTTCCCTCGGCTACAAGTTGCTCATGCCATTTCTGGTGAACTTCTGGATCATCATCTTCGCCACCGTCCGACTGGTCGATCGGATACCGACTTTCCTCCTCACTGGGAATCTGCACACACCACTGGTCGATTTCCTTTGGGAGGTTCTTGGCCGGTGGGGAATGCTGCGCGCGGAGGCGCGCCGGATGGCCCTCATAAGCCTGCATGCAACTACTGGGACAGTGAATGACAAGGGCACCAGCGCCACGCGTCGCTTTGAGCACCTCATTGACCCGGCCAGCCATGTCTCTCACACGCTGAACCGCGTTGTAAGAGTGGTGATAGTCCCACATATCACACACAATGACCGCCGTCCGGTCCGGGTCCCATCGTTCTGTGCGAAAAGAGGGTTTGGTCGCCTGCTCTCCAGCAGTTGTCGCTACTTGTTCGCGAAGATGCAGTACAAATTTTCCGTCCGTCCGTTGAGGCTCAACCGCAGATCCCAATTCCGCAAGTGCGATGGTCCACACGATGCTCAATGCAGAAACCCAAGGAAAACATCGCATAATCGTTCGTCCAATATACGTGTCCGTTTTGCCCTATCCAGTTAACAAAGCCGTCAAACAAGTTCCAACCTCCTGCTGGTTTCACGTTAACCTAACAGTCTCTGGAATCCAGGAAAACGAACTCGTTGGTGGTTTTGTAGAAATGCTCTACATACCCACGATTGTCGCCGTGCACCCATGCTTGCTAGCGGAACGCGTATATCCATTTCTTCCAGACACCCGCCTGGCCTTGAGTGACCTCAACACGCTGTTCCTTAAACACGGGGAGAGAGATGATAAAAAAGGCGTAGTCCTTCACTACGACCTGGGGTTTCGGCGACCTGGGGTTTCGGCTGCCGAACTTCTGACACAAAACCTACAAAGATTGCAAAACTAACGGACACCCTGTTATCATACACGTGTGGGATGCACTGCTTCAATCAGAACTGCAAACAGTCACCTTTTGAAGGGCTTTTTTAGGATTTCCAACATGTCCGAAAATTCGACACGTCGTTCTTTTATAAAAACTTCTTCTGCGGCGCTGGTCGGTACCGCCTTGAGTAGTTCGATTGCAAAGAACGCCCATGCTGGCGGCAACGATGAAATTCGCTTTGTACTGGTTGGCTGTGGCGGGCGTGGCACCAGCGCTGCAGCACAAATTATGGAGACGAAGGGGAACGTAAAACTAGTCGCGGTTGCAGATGCTTTCCCCAAGAAAGCAGCCAGTGCGGTCAAAAAGTTAAAACGACGTGGTGCCAGCAAAATGGACGTTCCCGAAGATCGCGTTTTCCATGGGCTTGATGCCTACAAAAAAGCGATCGATGTCGACTCCGACCTGGTCGTGATTGCCACCCCGCCTGGATTCAAGCCACAACAATTCGAGTACGCGGTGAACAAGGGGCGTCACATCTTCATAGAAAAACCGCTTGCTACCGACGCTCCAGGCGTTCGTCGCGTCCTCGAATCGGTCGAAAAATCGAAACAAAAAAACCTACTGGTGGCCGTTGGCCTTCAACGCCATCATCAACCCGAATACATCGAGACGGTAAAACGAATCCAGGACGGAGCGATTGGCGATGTCATCACGCAACGTGTCTATTGGAATGGTGGCGGCATTTGGTATCGCAACCGCGAACCTGACCAGTCAGAAATGGCATTTCAGGTCAACAACTGGTATCACTTTATTTGGATCTGTGGCGATCAAATCTGTGAACAACATATCCACAATCTTGATGTTGCCTGTTGGGTGAAGGGAGCCTACCCGGTCGAATGCAATGGCATGGGCGGGCGCGAGCAGCGACTGAGGGGTGATCGCACAAAATCACAAATCTTTGATCACACGTTTTGCGAGTATACTTTTGCCGATGGCACCAAGCTGTTCAGCCAGGGACGCCATCTCCAGGACGCCTGGACCACTGTCAGCGAATTTGCCGACGGCACCGAGGGAACCGCGGATGTCAGTGGATCGATCAAAGGTAAACAAAACTGGAACTTTCAAGGGGAACGACTCGACGGTCACCAGCAAGAGCAGCACGATTTGATCGAATCGCTCATGGCTGGCAAAATCTACAATGAAGGGGAGTACGGTGCAAAATCGACATTCGCAGCTATTCTTGGTCGCGAAGCGTGTTATTCCGGCCAGGTGATCCGCTGGGACGATCTGCTGGCCAAGGGGAAAGACCTGACTCCGGGGATCGATGCGTACACCATGGATTCAGCCCCACCCTCGGTGCCCGGACCCGATGGAAAATACGCAGTACCAGTTCCGGGACAATATAACCCGTTTGCCTAGTTGGCCCGGTTTTTCAGCCAACCCTGAGCAACACGCATCCGGTGAACTTCTCGCCAAAAAACCGGCAGCAGCCGGTCCCCAGTGCGCACTAAAAATGCTAACCTGGACGGCTCCCTTCGATCCTCTCCCAGATTGAGCAACCCTCTCCCAGATTGAGCAACCAAACCTCTATGACCCTGCCAAAAATCATCTCCACCGGACCTGTTGAACCCCTCGCGATTGATATTCTCCAGCCGCTGGCCGAAGTCGTGGTCACCAGCAACCCGTCACAGGAAGAACTCGCTGTTTTGCTCGAAGATGCCGTTGGAGTGATCTTGCGGGGAGAGGGTCTTTTGACCACGCCGGTCATTGAAGCCGCTCCCACACTTAAAGTCATCGCCCGCAGTGGAGTGGGCTACAACAACGTGGCCGTTGAAGCGGCCACGGCCCGAAAAATCCCTGTCGTTTTTACCCCGGGTGCCGGGGCACGGGCAGTTGCCGAGGCCTCAATGGCCTGGATACTGGCCCTTGCCAAGCGGATCCTTTATTGGGACCAGCAATTCAAGCAAGGAAACTGGGGTAGTCGCTTTGAGACGCGCGGGTCGGACCTGGAAGGCGCCACGCTGGGGATCGTAGGATTTGGCCGAATCGGCCAGGACCTGGCCCGCCTTGCCACGCCTTTTGATATGCAAATCCTCGCCCATGATCCTTTTGTGCCCGTCGAAACGGCCCAGGAGTTGGGGGTTACCCTACTGGACCTGGACGACCTCTTGAGTCGTTCGGATTTTGTCTGCCTGCATGCAGCATCCACCGAGGAGAATCGAGGGCTGATCCATCATGCCGCATTGAAAAACATCAAAAGGGGTGCCTATTTGATTAACCTGGCCCGCGGGGAACTCATCGAAAACCTCGATATTTTGCAGGAAGCACTTGAGGATGGCCGGCTGGCAGGTGTGGGGCTCGATGTGTTCGCACCAGAACCGGCCGAACCCCATCCGGTTTTCAAGCATCCCAATTGCCTGACTGCGCCTCATGCGCTGGCAGCCACACAAGGTTCACTCGACAAGATTTTTCACTCGATGGCAACGGACATGGCTGCGATCTTGCGTGGCGAACGACCTCGTTTTGTGGTCAACCCCGAAGTTTTTGACTGAAATCGCCCGGCCTGGCAATCCACACAAGAAGTGCCCCTACCACGAACCCAAAGCACACCCTCCCAGGGAAATTCATCATGCAAGTTTGCCGATATCGTCATCGTGATCAAATCGCAGCTGGCTTTTACAATGCCGAAACCATTGTTCCCACCGTTGCCGCGGCAGCTGCTTACTCAGCCGCCTCGGGCGACTCGGTAGAATTGCCTAACACGGACAACCTTTTAGAATTACTTCCACCTGACGGAACGGCTTTTGCGAATGCGTCCAAGGTTGCCCACTGGTTACAAAGCCAGGACGAGCTCCCTGCCGGGTTAGCATTGCCCCAAGCCGACACCGAACTGCTTGTACCCATTGCCCGCCCTAACAAACTCATGCTCCTTGCCGGCAATTATGCCAGCCATATCGAAGAAGGAGGTGGGACCGCCGTCGAACGGGCGGAGACATTTCCCTACGTTTTCATGAAGCCACCAACCACCGCACTCACCAACCCTGGATGCTCGGTACACATTCCAAAAATTTCGCCCGACCACATCGACTGGGAACTGGAGCTTGCCGTGATTATAGGGCGGGAGGCGAAAGGCGTTTCAGAACAAGAGGCCCTGTCCTACGTTGCCGGCTACACCGTCATCAACGATATTTCAAATCGCAAGTTTCGGCCAAATCCAGGCCGGAAAGAACGCTCCAAAGACAAATTCTTCGACTGGATGCACGGCAAGTGGCACGACAGTTTTTGCCCTTGCGGTCCTTGCATCACGTCGTCCAACGCAATCGATAATCCCCAACAGCTTGACTTGACCTTGCGGGTCAACGGGCAGGTACACCAGGATGCATCAACATCGCAACAGGTGTTCCCGGTCGCAGCGGTTATTGAATTTATCTCCAGCTTTGTCACACTCGAGCCGGGCGACATCATCTCCACGGGTACGCCGGCTGGCGTTGGCAACACAAGTGGTACCTATTTGAAAGCGGGCGACCGAGTCGAAGCCTCGATCAGCTCGATTGGAACCCTCGTCTCACAGGTCGTGTGATCGTCGTGAATCTTGACTTTTTAAAAGATCGGCCCCAGGGTTCAACCGCTGCAGCCAGACCTGGCTCCTTGCCGACCGCCGGATCACCGCTGTCGTTGTTGGAGCCCGTACGGTCGACCAAATCGAAACAAGCCTGGAAGCTGGTGACTGGGATCTTCCTGGCACTTTGCGAGACCGCCTGAGCAATGTTGTCCCCTTTGAACACGGATATCCACAGGAATGGATCGACATGACATGGAGCAATATTTCAGGCAAAGAAGAATTTTCGCCATGGACGTTATGATGACCACACCTGGTATGTGTCGAACACAACTTTCATAACAATCCCCTCATCAAAGGCACTCCACTCATGATTGATGCACATTCCCACATCTGGACACGCAACGTCGAGCAATTCCCGTTGGCAAATGGACAAACCGTGGACGATCTGGATCCCCCCAGTTTCAACTACGACGAATTGATTGCCCTCACCCAACCTTTGGGCGTATCGAAAGTCGTGTTGATTCAACATGGACCCTACCATGGAGTCGACAACAGCTACGTGCTGCATGCAACTCGCCGTTATCCAGAGGTCTTTCGTGTCGTTGCCGGAATTGACGATCGGCGCGAAGGAACTGGCCGCTTAATGCGCAAGATGCTCACACAAGGAGTGACCGGATTTCGGATTACCCCTTTCTTCCCTGCTCGCAGCAACTGGCTTGAAACGCCCGGGATGGAAGAAATGTGGCGCGTCGGGGCCGATACAGGACAGGCGATGTGTTGCCTGATCAATCCGGAAGACTTGCCAGCAGTCAGCAGCATGTGTGAGAGATTTCCAGGTACCCCTGTGGTCATCGACCATTTATCGCGCATAGGTGCCGATGGCACGTTCCGCGATGAAGACGTTAGCGAACTCTGCAAATTGGCTAAACAGAAGCAGGTATCGGTGAAGGTCTCCGCCTTTTACGGATTGGGGGCCAAGCAAGCACCCTACCTCGACCTTGCTCCGGTGATCAAGCGCATCTTTGAGGCGTATGGTCCTCAACGCCTGATGTGGGCTAGCGACTGCCCCTATCAACTCGCTCCCGGGCACACCTATGCCGATTCTATCGCGCTGGTCCGCGATCACCTTGATTTTCTTTCGCCTGAAGACCGCGAATGGATTTTTTCCAAGACTGCCAAACGGGTTTATTTTTTCTGAAGCTGCCACCGTAGACATGAACTGTAGACATGAACTGTAGACATGAACAGACATGAACAGAACTCGTGTAGCTCCTGCTATGGAACCAGGTTTCCGAACCCTCCGAGCAGGTTGGACGCAGCTCACTGGGAAGCTGGGGCCGCGGCTTGAAGATAGGCGATTACATCTGCCAGGTTAGCGGGGGTGAGGTCTTTTTCCATCCCTTCGGGCATAATCGAATTTCCTGTCGCGGTAAGCGTTTCAATTTCGTTGCGAAGAATCTGCTTTTCTTTGTTCTCAGGTCCACGCAACGTGATGGTAGCCGTTGTTTCATCGGCCAACATCCCCGTAAAGATCAACCCATCCTCCGTTTCCACCGCGTAATTGAGATACTTGTTTTCTACTGCGCGATTTGGATCCAGTACCGCAATCAGAATTGCTTGAGATGAACGATCTTTAAGTGCTGCCAAGTCAGGACCAACAGCATGTCCCAATGCATTCAAGCGATGACAACTGGCACACGATTTCGAAAATATCTCTTTTCCTCGCAAAGCATCTCCTGCCGACGGCAATTCCTGGTGGTATTGCTCGACAAGACTCGCTCGATTCGGATCGATGGCACTAGAGAATACATCCTCTGCTTTGCTGCGAATTTTTTCCTCCTGGTGGGATAACCACTGGGCCCGACGGTGAACACTAATTTGTGATATCACCACCTTTTCAGCTTCAATGGATTCCAACAGTTTCAAAGTCCAGTCAGGACGTTGGCCAATCGAATCGAGAACATGTCTCCGCAAGTTGGGTGGATAGGAATCCCATTTATCAAGCAAAGCGTTAAATGCCGTATCGGTTCCCATGTTAAAAAGCGCTTTGGCCGCCGGCAATTGTATAGCGGGAGACTGCTGAGGTGAAAGAATATTGGCAATTAACGTTACATCCTGATGGTCCCGGGAAGATTTTCCCAATATCCGAATCGCCGTCACATCCGGAGTTTCCTGCTGAACTCGTTGACGGGTTTGTTCGAGTAGTTCGCTTGTTATGTATTGCTTACTCTGGCCAGACCGATCATCAACCGCGTCGAGTAAGATATCAACGGCCCGCAACTGACCACTTGCTGATGTTTTGCCTGCCCGCTCTACAAACAAAGCGGTTAACTTTGTCACCGTCGCCTGATTTCCAACTCCTGTCAGTGTGGCAAATCCGGCATGCACCAGGGGTTCTGCTGCAAGCACAGGTTCTTTGGAATGCATCTCAATCCAACCTGTCAGCAACGGTTCGACATTCGACTCACCTATCGAACTGATGGCCGCAGCTCGCAGGATTTCGTCGCTTGCGTGCCGATAGGCTAAATTCCCCAGCAACCTGGTAGCCCGGCGGGCTATGTCTCCACTTTGCGGTTCGACATTGGACCACAACCGCAAGGAGTAAAGTGTTTGTAGCAGGACTTGTGGATCCTTCTCTTCAGAGAGCATCTTGGCCATGGCTCTAAAAATCTGTGCATTCCCGGAAAAACGCTCTGCAAATCGCACCGCCCAGCGACGAACGCCTGGATTGGAATCCGACAAGGCTTTCGTAAGCGTGGCAGGGGACAAGCGGTCCACGCCATCTAGGGTACACAGTGCTTGCAGCCGTGCAGTCACCCTGTTACCTGATACTACCAATTCCTGCAAATCCTCTATGGGGGCTTGCTGCGGATTTTCAACAAAATGCTGCTGCACCATGTCGCGTATCCAGCCGTTTGGGCTTTCCAGCGCAGCGACGCGTTGTTTTTGTGTCCATTCTCCCAGGCGGGGAACCTGCGGACTGGCTCCCGCTGGAAGCACGCGGTAGATCCTCCCTCGACTGGAACCGGCGCGCATGTCGAGAGAGATTTGCACCTCCGGAAGAATCCACTCCGGGTGTTCAATGACGAACCGGTACATGTCGGCAATCCAGAGCCCCCCATCAGGACCGGTACGAATCATCACGGGGCGAAACCACAAATCGCGCGAGGCGAGAAATTCGCTTGTCGTTTCCTCGGGTGCCCGTCGGCTACTAAACGATATACCGACAGGTGAAACAATTTCGCGGTGTACGAGATTGTGGACCGGTTCACAAATGAAGACATTTCCAGCCAGCATCTCTCCTAAAGACTTGTCCCGATAGAAGGCCGGACTACAAGCGGAGGTAAATCGATTTATATTCGCGTAATCATTAAACCGAGGCATCGTTTGACTCAATGGGTAGACCAAAGCCTTGCCTGGCTGCTCAGGAACATCGCGTCGCACAATGGGTCCCGAAACATAAGGGTTACGACTCAGGTATCGCTCATCCAAAATGTAATGCCAGAGTGGATTGCCACTCCTGCATCCGAACCAGTCTCCCCAGTCGTTGCGAAAACGGCCCGATTGCGATAACCCCGACTGTGTCTGCAATTCACTGGTGCTGGGTCGAATTCGTAGATCGAACCCTCCGATGTCGACAGGTGGTACACCTTGGTCAGCCGGCTGTACACTTCCGCCACTACCACCGTTGGCTAAATAAAGCCAATTGTCCAATCCCCAACGAAGCCCATTGATGCGATGTTGTTGATTCCCTTCGGTAAATCCTGAGTAGAGTGTTTTTTGAACATCCGCAACTTGATCGCCGTTGGCATCTTCGGCATAAAGCAGTTCGGATCCAGTCGCGATCAATATCCCATCACCCCACACCTTGATCGCAGTGGGAAATGGCAATTCGTCCAGAAACACCGCTGCCTTGTCGTAAACACCGTCACCATCGGTGTCGGTCAAAATCTTGACACGTCCTCCAGCATCCCCCTTGGGATCGCCCGGTCCATTCCATCGCATTCCGTTGGGGTAATCGCCCATTTCAACGACCCACAAGCGACCATCCCAGCCCCAGTCAAAGGCTACCGGATCCATCACCAGCGGCTCCGAAGCCACAAGTTCCACCTTCAGCCCCTCGGGAACCACAATCTCTTGTAACGACTTCCGAGGAGAAAGTGGCCCTGGCTCCGGAACGACCTTGGTGACGACCGGGGTACTGCTGGTGGGCAAATCTCGAAACGCCAAGCGATCGCAATTCCTTTTTACCGCTGTCAACTCCCTGCCCTTCGAAAGTGGCCAGGGAGGATCCATCCTGTACCCTTCAACACTCAACCCTTGCTGAATCCAAGTCTGTAATTCCGGATTGATGTGATCACTTTTGTTGGTTGAAATATTAACCGGGTCTGGATCCTGCAAATAGGCACGGCGATTGGTCTCTGTGGCGCTGGCAAGCAAGCTGATGTATCCCAGTACTGCCAAAGATGGGCAACACATTCGAAAAAACTGCTGCGCGAAAAAAATCATTGCTTCCGGTACCATGGGGCTCCTAATCATGAGAGCAGGCCAACAGACTGCTGTCAGTGTGAAAACGGCATCTTCCAGCTGAACACCGCAATTTGTGGCGGGAAACAATGCACCGCCCTCATCATAGCAAAAATTGGCCTGAATCCTTCCCTGGTTTCGGAAAAGTGTCTGTCCCGGTAATCTACTCGTGGCGGAGCGCTTCAATCGGATCGAGTTGCGCAGCGCGTACTGCCGGGTAAACCCCAAAGACAACTCCAACCCCCACGGAGATGGCAAACGCCAGTGGCACGGACCAGGAAACGAGAATGGGCTCAACCGTGCGAATCAGCTCTGGTAAATCGTTCATCATCTTGGGGAACTGTCGGTAAAGCTCTCCCCGAATCGCAACTGAAAGCGGTCGGCAGAACACGCCTCCGAGAATTCCAAACAATCCACCCACCACGGAGAGCACCACACTTTCAACCAGGAATTGCCGCACAATGTCGCGACGTTTGGCGCCCAAGGCGCGCCGGATGCCAATTTCCCGAGTCCGCTCGGTAACCGTCGCAAGCATGATGTTCATGATTCCGATACCTCCAACCACCAGTGAAATTGCCGCAATCAGTCCCAAAAACAAAATGAACATCAAACGCGTGGTGTGAGCCTGCTGCAGGAGTTCCAAGGGAACGGTCATCCCAAAATCACGCATGGTGTGATCGGCCAAAATCGTATCTCGTATCACATCTGCCGTTGCCAACACGTTTTTCCGGTCATCCACCTGTAGCGTAATCTGGCTGAGTTCGAACAAATCGCGTTGAAAGGTTCCAGGCTTGGTAACAATTTCCATATCGCCATCGCGACGCCACATGGTGGTGATAGGAATATAAACATCCAGGGAATAATCTTCGGCAGCGAAGGATCCCCCAATACCAGCGGACGGAGCCCGCGGCTTCAGCACACCTACCACCGTGTAAAAGTTGCTGCCCACCATAATGGATTCCCCCAGCGGATTCTCAAAAGGGAAGAGCCGCTGTGCGCTTTCGGCAGCCAGCACACACAAATTGCGTTCCTGCTTAAGATCCACCCCGGTGAGAAACCGCCCACGATCCAACTTCAGTCTCGTCACCGTGGCATATTCGGGAGAACACCCTACCAGGCGACCCTCAAAATGACGGGTTTGATTGCGAAACTCTCGGCCCACCTCTCGAATCGGCAGAGCTTCATCAATGGTGGGGATGGTGGCAATCAACCGCACATAGTCAGCTCGCGTCAAACCGTAGCCACCGTCTTCAAATTCGTCACTCGAGGGTTTAATCGTACGGACGATAATGTTTTGCGCACCCAGGCTGGCAATCTGCTCCTGGGCTGCCGTCCCGATACCCTCTCCGAGGGCGAGCAGCCAGATTACGCTGCACACCCCAATAAAAATTCCCAGTACCGTAAGCGAAGACCGCAAGGGATGGAGCAACAAGCTCTTGATACTAAGTCGAATTGTCCGGAACCAGGTTGCCATCACATGTGCCTTTTATCATCCGTAATCTTTCCATCCCGTAACACTATAGATCTCTTTGTTCGCTCAGCTACTTCCGACTCGTGGGTCACGACAATGATCGTGCGGCCCTCAGAATTAAGCTGCTGCATCAGGTCAAGAATCTCGCCGGTGGTGGTCGAATCAAGATTTCCAGTCGGTTCGTCCGCCAGGATGAAGCGAGGATCATTGACCAGGCTGCGCGCGATTGCGACCCGCTGCTGTTGCCCTCCGGAAAGTTGGGCTGGACGGTGCCCAAGACGGTCGCTCAAACCAACCATTTCGGCCAGTTCAAGACACCGGGTTCGTCGGGTTTCCGATATCTTGCCACTGTAATAGAGCGGAACCTCAATATTCTCGACAACCGACAACGCCGGCAACAGGTTGTACGATTGAAACACAAATCCGATCCGTGTTGCGCGTGTTTCAGCCAGTTGATCATCACTCATTTGGCGCACATCATCGCCGCTCAGCAAATAACTTCCCGATGTCGGCCGATCGAGGCAACCCAGTATGTTTAATAGCGTACTTTTTCCAGATCCGGACGGCCCCATAATTGAGATGTAATCGCCGACCGGGACCTCGAATGAAATCCCCTGGATCGCGTGAACTGTCTCGCCTCCCAAACCATATTCTTTGCGCATATCGCAAATTGTTGCAGCATTTTCGAGAGGGCTAGCAACCACAACATCGCTTTTCAGAAAAAGATTCTCGGGTAGGAACAAACATCATCACTCGGCCTGCAACCACGCCAACCAACAGGCAACTAACTGCCACGAGTGGCTGAAGATGGCACCGTGAACTGGGCTGTTTTGGCACGATTCGCCGGACCTTTTTTTTCAGGAAGATGCGGTCTCTGTACCGCCCTTTGGTTCTCTTCGGGTGACAACTCTGGCAAGTCAACCCGGTCGAGATACTTCCGCGGAACCATAGCAACCTGTTCTGTTTCCCGAAGTCCATCCTTGATGACAAAAAATCGATCGTTGGTTGGACCGCAATGAACGACCCGGGCCTCCCAGTTGCCGTCGTCCACCACCAGGCAATAGTAATCCTCTCCGTGCGGATAAACTGTTTGCACAGGTACTTTAATCGCATCTGCTACAAACTCACACTGGATGGTAACCGCAGCCGTCATTCCTGAACGAAGTTCAGCAGCGGGTTCGTTAATTTGTACATATGCCTTGTATTCCTTGACGTTGGCCTTCCGCCATCCGGTTGGTTCGGCATATTGCTTGACACTTTCAACGGTACCCTCCAATGGCTGTCCAACAATTCCAACGGGACTGATCACGGCTGGCATTCCTGGCTTTACAAACTGAATCAAAGACTCGTTGATTTTGACAACTACCCGCATCGCGGAAGCGTCAGGAAGATGAATGATAGGCTGTCGCTCCCGAATCATCGCCCCTTCTTCAACAATGAAGTCATCCTGACCGCGATGATCCGATTCGTGTGCGTAAACAACCGTCCCCGGTTTTGGGGCAGTGATCGTACATTTTGCAATCTGGTCTTTAATTTCACGGAGCTTGCTGATCTCTAACTCAAGACTGTTCTTTTCAGCCTCCCATTTGGCTTTGGAGATCTTGATATCACTCTCGCACTGCTTGAGCATTTTTTCCTTCGTGAACTTGTCCAGAACTTGAAGCTTCGTTTTAGCAGCATCCAATTCCTTGACCGATTTCTCGACCGCGAATTTATCCGCCTCCAGCTGCAGCTTGTTTACGTATCCTTTGCTGGCAAGCTTCTTGCTGTACTCGTAGTACTCCTTCGCCCGGTTGAGGTTCTCTTCGGCAACGAACACCTCGCTCTCGATAGTTTGCCGTTCCTGGACGTAGGTTCCTTCTATGTATTCACGTTTCGTGATAACTGCCGTCTCATAAATGTTACGCGCCTCGATAACCAGTGCTTCGACCGTATTGACCGTAATCTGCTGTGTGATTTTCTCCTCAACCAGTGCCGAAGAATCGAGCTCCACGAGAAAATCGCCCGTCTCGACAGCCTCCCCCTCGGGCACAATTCGCAGAATAGCCAGCCCGGGAGAATTCTTTGTCTTCACTTCCGAGCGAATTTCAGTAACACCTGCTGACTCTATTTCCCCACGTTCGGTCACCGAAAGCACAAAATCATCGCGGGCAACCGTGTATAACACCACATCACCCTCCGTGGACTTGTCTCCCTTGGTGTTCAACCATCGATAGCCACCATAGGAAACGGCCAGCGCAATCGAAATGATTAGGATGGTCGCCAGATTGGCGCCACCTCGGTGAGTCCGCGAAGAGCGATTGCCAGGTTCTCCAGCGGAGTGCCTGCCTGGTCGGGTTACCGAAAATGCCTTGACCATATTGGAATGTTTTTAAACTGCAACCTTGGATAACTTGAGATGACTGGTATTATTTTGCGAATATCCCTTCCTGGATAAACCTGGTTGACGACCAACCTGCGATTCTCAAAAGGGAACCTCTTCTAATTATACGCAACGCATTTCCAGGCGTCATCGTGCGAAAAACAATGAAAGAAGGTTTGGCTAGCGAGAATGCTCGACCACCGAGATTGGGTCAACCTCTCCGGAGGACCCAAACAACTTGGGTGCAGCCTCGTCTGGCAAAGAAACCAGTGGCAAATTATGTCCGTCACCAGGGAATTTGACAGATTTTTGGCTGCTCGTATCTTCCACCGGTAAAGGAAGGGACTCCAACACCGGCCCGTCGGGTAAAAATTCAACGGGGGGCAAATTTTCCAAGGCCTCTTCTTCCGTAACAACCGGCCCCTTTCTGCAATAATCCAGGAACGTTCGCAACGGAAAATCTTGTTTTACATAGATTCCTTCCGAGTTGAGTTGCATGACCCCCAAGTCAAACTCCAGGTTCAACCGTTGCACTCGGTAGTTCACCCACACGCTTAAAAAGTCGTTCTGCACGTTGAGCAAATCGGAAAGCGACTGAACCAGATCTCGCGCAGTCGTGACCCCCAGTTCTGCCTCTGCACCTGGCTTGGGAGGCTCGGAAAGACGAATCTGTGTCAGGTCAACCTGGGCAATAGCTACCAACACCGCCTCTCGACGAATTTCCAGATTCACTTCATTGAGGCGAAGCTGGCGAATCGTGTTGCGTAGTTGCTGGTCAATCCTGTCACGGAATTGGTAGTAGTTGCGTCGGGCCTCCTGGTATTCAATCAGCGACTGTCGATAGATATTGCGTTCCGCCAGACGCGTCAGCGGTGGATCGATCTGCATCCCCACGCGGAGGCGACCCCGGGTCCGCCGCAAGTGAAACGGGTTGTCCCCCACATTGCCGACGTCACCGCTGAAGAAGATATTCAAATCACTCAATAGGGCATTCGCATTGAAGTAAATAAGACGCCATGTGTCGACCAGTGCCGCTCGAGCGTTGGCCCAATCGCGGCGGTAAACTCGGGCTATCGCAAGCGCCTGTTCAGACGTCAAATCAACTGGCTGAAACGAAATCGCATCCAACCTGACACGTGCTTGGGCAATTCCCAGTTCCAGCAACCGGTTCGAAAGATCGTCAAGAATATCGACCACACGTTCTTTTTTCTCGGCATCCGGAAGGTCTCTCTGCGCAATCAGGTCGTTTAGCTTACGAAAATTTTCTACGAAATGTACGTCCAGGTCGGCCAGTTCATTGCGAAGTAACTCGACACGTTTTTCTACGTTCGAGATGTCAAGCAAACTCGGATCGACCAGCGCCTCTTGGACCTCAGGGCGTTCAGCCAGACCTTGAAGTGCTTTACAGCGGGCAGGTAGCTGCTGCTTGTAGCCGAGCAAAGTCGTGCTGCACAGTCGCCCACTCTTTCTGGAAAGCAACCTCAATTTGTCGGCATTGAGCAAAGACCTCAACCATGTCGGGTAAGGTCTCCTCCGATTGATCCTCCACTTCTTCAGCAGGCGAGGGAAGCAACAGAACAGGACCTCCACTCGTGTCGAGGGCAGCGTCGACCTGATTCATATTCTCGACCGGTTGTCGCAGCACGTCCAACAGTTGAGCGACGTCGCTGCGGACCACGTCCAGATCAGCGTCGATTAACTGGAACTGGTCAAGTAGAGGATCGCGAATCGCAACAGGTAAATCGGGTGGCAAACCAAGGTCAATCTTATAGTTGTCCAAAACCGCTTGATAGACCGCCTCGGAAGTGAGCAGTTGGCTTTGGGCGTTGTAAAGTGCCTGCCGTGCCAGGTCGACCTGAAAACGATCGATTCGACCTGCTTCGTACGACGCCTGAAGTTGGTCGACGCTGCCACGAAGGGCAACAACGTTGGCCTGCTGGTTCTGGATTTCCTGAGCCGATTGCAAGAGTCCCAAGTACCCTTCGGCCCCGGCGGCCCCAGCCCCGCCGGTAAATCCATTCCCCGTTCCGGAACTGAAGAAACTTCCGCCACCGCCAAGACGTCCGAATCCACCTCCCCCCACGCCTGAAAAACCTTCCAGGCCGCTGCCACCAAAAATACCGCCACGGCGAGAGGGACCAGGTCCAGCATTTTCTCCTGTCACAATATTGAGATAAAACCCGCGGCGATAACGCTCCATACTGCGCACGTTCGACAAGAGGGTTCGTTCCGACAAAGTCAATCGTTCCAGCACACGGGTCCGCCCGCCAAAACGCAACAACGGTTGCACAATTGCGAAATCGAGAATGGTATTGCCTGCATATTCGTCCGGTCCGGCAAATTGCCACACGAGCGAATTCGCCAGACCAACAACAAGCTCGCCGCCGGTCGCCGAAAGCTTTTCAAGCCGCAACTGATTGGAAGGTCGCAAAGGCTGAACGTCGAGAATACTTGAGGACCTGCCTGTTCCTGATCGGTCGCGCCCGTCGGCCGTAAAAAAAACCCCCGAGCCACCAAAAAACTGGGTGTCAAAACGAAAACGCTCGAAGGTTACATCCAACGCCGAAAGATAGAGATCTTCAAGCTCTTCCTGGTACTCGGGTGATTGCAGCAGCGCCATTTTCACGGCGCCTGTCTGATCAAGCACCAAAGTCCCCTCCTTGTTAAGCGGTAGATACTGGAGCCAGTCAGGATTCTCAACAAAGGGAGTTTTCTCCGCACATTTCCAACACTTCGAACCGCGTTTGCAGTCGACGCATTCCATATATCGATGCGAAACCGGGTCGTCGGGTGGCATCGGCTCGCAGTCAGGATTGTACGGATCGTACATCCGCGAGGTCGGATTGATATTGATCCGAAATTCACCCGGCTCAGAACCGGCAGCCACCGCTTTGTGATCCACCAGACAATTCACTTCGCGATCGGCTTGCAAGCGGTACTTGGTACGACTACAGCCCGCCAAAAAAATTGCCAAGATCGTGACCAAAAGCAGTGCGCAAAGCCACCGACCTGCGCCAGCAAGGGTTTGCAAGCGAAGAGCAGTATCACCGGTCACCGGCGAAAGATACGTTGTTTTGGAAAAGTTGGCAGACAAGGTAGCTCGAAAAGCATGCACGCGCCCAACTCGCCCATTTTCCCACGATTGGTCATGAGACGTAGTTTTGCGAAGTCAGGCAAGGTGGCGCCATCCGGCCAAGTGCGCGCACTATCAACCACTACACGCAGACCGTGGCGTCTCTTTGGGTCAATTCGGAACCTGCCGGGTGAATCTTGAAGAATCTCCGCAGCCTATCGCAGAAAACTGACCCTATCTGGCTCCGGCTTGGAAGATTACACCGGCTGAGGAAAAACCCTATTGGCTGCCATTCGAATCGCTAATCGCATTGCTATCTGCATGTCGTCACAGCTCGCGAGGTCCCTACCTGCAATGTCAAAAGCCGTGCCATGATCGACGGAAACTCGCACGATCGGCAACCCAAGCGTAACGTTGACCGTGTGTTCAAAATCCATGAGCTTCATTGGGACATGACCTTGATCATGATACATGGCCACTACCAAATCACACTTTCCCCGCGCTGCTTGCATAAACAGGGTATCCGCCGGCAAGGGGCCTTCGCAGGCAATGCCTTGTGCACATAGTTTGTCGATAGCCGGACCAATGAATTGGGCTTCCTCATTGCCGAACAGGCCATTCTCACCAGCGTGCGGATTCAGCCCGCAAACGGCAATCCGTGGCGGATTCCCGTTCAAACGGATCATTGCCTCATGTCCCAACTCGATCGTTTTTTGAATTCGATCCACCGAAAGTTTCGCGGCTTCGGCCAGGCTACAATGGGTCGACACATGGACCACAGAAAACTTTTCGTGATGGAGGAGCATTCTCGACTGCTGCACACCACACAATTCTGCAAGAAACTCGGTGTGGCCACAGAAGTCCATTCCGTTCAGGGCGACCGCCTCTTTGCAGAGTGGGCCGGTGACTATCGCATCAGCCTTTCCGCAAAGGCACAATTGGGCGGCAAGTCGCACATACTCCAAACCTGCCTTACCACAAGCTGCCCGGACCTCGCCAACGGCCAACTCCGACTCAGGTAGCTGCCTGGCCCTCAAGACCGCAACTGTCGCATCCTCTGCGATGTCTTCTGGGTGATCGACCACCTGGTCCGGCTGAAATCCTAAAGACTCGCCCAGGGTACGGACCTGCCAGTCCTCACCAACAAGGACCCATCGAGCCGTGTTGCGCAAAGCATCATCCAGCAGGGCCTTGATGGTTACTTCCGGACCAATCCCGGCCGGATCTCCAATCGAAATAGCAATCGTAGGAACGTCGGCCATTATTTAAAGCAAGCAAAAGGAAAGGGATGACCCCAACGAGGAAGTCAAGGCAGTAGCACAGGCAAACCTGCTTATCATCTTCAAACCACAAGTGATCTGGAACCTCGCAGCAAGTTTGCTTCTCTTATCTTCTCCGCTACCCCCACCCACTGACAAGCCCCCAGCCGAGAATCGATGGGTAGACCCGCCGATCAGGCTGCTGTTAGCATAGGTAAGGTGCTTCAATAACGTATTTCCTTCACAATCACTGGCGCGTACCAACCATGGCTGAAAACTCTAACGACTCGGATCCCCCCGCTGATGGGGAACCATCTCGAACTCAACACGTCAGTGCCCGAGTTCCCGAAAAGGTCGGTTCGGGATCTTTCAGTACGGGTGCGATTGTGATGACTGGCGCAACAGAGTTCATGATTGATTTCGTACAAAATATCGGCGGGCCAGCGGCAGTAACTGCCCGGGTCGTGATGCCACATTCGGTCATGGCACAATTTATCGAAGCCCTTCGTAAGAACCTTGAAATGTACACCACGCGTTTTGGCTCACCTGCCGAACTTCCACAACAACAACCCAATCAAACGCTGACACCACAACAAATCTACGACGATCTGAAAATTTCCGATGATTTACTGAGTGGATCGTATGCCACAGGTGTCATGATTGGACACTCGGCAGCAGAGTTTCGGCTCGATTTTTTGACGAACCTGTTTCCGACTGCCGCTGTTTCTGCGCGCGTGTTTATGTCTTCTCCACAAATTCCTCGGCTACTGAAATCGTTAGAAAGCACCTATCAGAAATACGAGCAACTTCGACAGCAGCAGGGAGAAACCGAAAAAGGTGAACCACTCGACCCACCCGACGAACCACTCGGCCCACCCGACGAATAGTCTCATCCAAAAGAGGATGCGTCGGTGCACAACACTCCATTAGCAAGTCGCCCGTTTCCTGGGTAGCGACAAGTGGCTGACGAGAAAACCGGGAAACCGCTGCAAGTCAAGCAGCCATCTCGTATCCGATTGAATGCCGCAACCCACATCCTGGACTTTGACGGTTCAACTGCGGATTGGCGAGGCCAAGGTTGGTGATTCTTCGACGCGTGCTTCGATGACCCGAATTTTTCGCCACTTGCCCTGAAGGAAACGAAGCAAGAAGGCCAGGCCAAGGAACCAAATCCAGGTGGTAAACAAAGCCCAACATCCATAGATGCTAAGTTTCCAGACCTCGACACCAAGCCAGGTCACTACAACCAACATCGCGGCCATCACCAGGCTTAATTTAAGTATAAATCGAGTATCGCCCGCACCTTTGACCGTGCTGGCAAAAATCATGGCCGCAGCATCGAACAAGTTGTAGGCTGCGACAAATATGAGCAGGTTCGCAGCCATCGATTTGATTGCCAGTTGGTGCCCTGTTGGATCTACATCGGCGACAAAGAATCCGAACAGAAAAAATTCCGGGACAACCACATACAATATTGAAATCAACACCATGTAACCGAGTGCAATCCAGAGGGCGGTCCATGTGGCCCGGGCTGCCAGGTCATCTCGATCTTCGCCAAGCCGTTGTCCCACCAGAATTCCAGTGGCCAAAGCAACGCCCCAAATTGGCATAAATGCCAAGGTATTAATGCTAAATGCCATGGTCGTGGCTTCAGCTTCAAGCGACCCGATTCGATGTACCAGAAGCACAAATATTGAAAATCCCATTACGTCCAAAAGCAGTTGTACGCCACTCGGACCTCCAAAGTAAACAAGCCGTCTCACAAGTCGAGAATCCCAACACATCCCCAAAACAGTGTGAAATTGGAAACGGTGTTTTTCCTGAAGTACCAACAACAAGTAAGTCAACGCCTTGAGCCATAACGCAACCACGGTCGCCCAACCCGCACCAGCAATCCCCATTGCGGGAAAACCGGCATGGCCGAAAATCCACAAATAGTCCAACAACACATTCAGCACAACAAAGATCATGTCAGTCCACATTACCACGACCGTTTGACCACGGCCGCTGTAAAAGGAAGAGAACGACTGGGCCAAGAGCATCGCTGGAGTGCCAACGGTGAGAATGTAAAAATAAAGTGTTTCCTTCTGTTGGACCCCGAGACCATGGTCTGCAACATTAAAAACCTGCACAATCATCGGCGCAGCAAGAAGCAGGATGGGACCTGCCAGCAATGCGATCCATACACCTTGCCACATGACAGGTCCAATTCGTTTGAATTGACCATCTCCGTGGTACTGGGCCACAAACGTACTTACATAAGTACAAATACCCAACGGCACACATAGCGAGGCGAACCAAACCGTGGCTGCGAAAAACGCGGCCGACATGGCCTCGCCGCTGGTCCATTTAAGAAACATTCGATCCACGAATGTCATCACGGTCCAGGAGACACTCGAAATCACCAGCGGCAAGGCGATCCGCAACACATCGTGTCCTCCCATGGGGCGACCCCACCACGACGTTTTCTCCAAGGTAGCTACAGCTGGCTCAGACATTAGGCCCCTTGCTTCTCGTGCTGTTACAACAGGTTCCATGGCAAGATTCTAGACGATTTCCTGTGGTAAAGTGACCGCGAGAACCAAATCAGGTTCGGACGGGCCACAAAATTGAGACGGGAGACCGCAAACAGAATTGCCTGGCAGCACGGGGCGCGGTTCAGGGAGGCCCATTGACTGTGGGGTGCCGATTCGCGTGCAGGTGGGCAACGTACCACATGTAGTGATCATTTTTGAGTTGATCGGCAGCTAAGATATGCTCACGGGCTTTGTCGAGTTGACCGTGGGCATCGTAATAAAGTCCCACATACAAGTTGGCATAAAACAAGCGATACTTTTGCTGGTCGCCGGCAGTCGCACCTAATCGAGCCGCCCGAAACACCTCGTCGACCTGGGCTTTCCCTCGGTAAAGAGCATCAATCTCCATCATGGGAACGCGCGGATCCTCCGCATCGAGTGGCATCATGTCCTGTTGAGCCTGCTCTACTCCGTCGACCTTGGCCTGACAGAGGAATTTCCAGGCCACATTCTCTACGTCATTCGCATCGTAGGTTTGGTAGAGTTCAAACTGCTTTGCACCCTCACGAAAACGACCGTCGTAGTAATACGACAATCCGCGCTGCCAATGCCGCTGTTCAAGCCGCGGATTGAGCTCGATAGCCCGGTCAAAGTCCTCAATCGACCCGCGGGCATTGCCCCCCTTGAAACGCGCGGTGCCTCGCTGCTGCCAGGCCGCAGAGTCCTCTTTTGCAAGCTCGACCCAACGATCATAATCAGCCGTGGCCGCTTCGACTTGACCTAGTGATTCTCTGACTCTGCCACGAAGGATCAGTGCCTTGATGTTTGATGGATCCTTTGCCACAACTTCATCCAAAACCTGGATCGCCTTGGCGGTGCTCCCCTGTTCGACCAGGCGAGTAGCTTGGGCTACGGAGGAAGCTGGTTGAGCTGGCGCCGGCTGCTCTGCACCAAGCTGGGCGGGGGCGAGGCCAAGTTCAACAAGTACCAATACGGCCCCAGACAACACAAAGGTCCAAGCCAACACGAATGAATATAGATTTTTTGCGACCATGCCGGCTATTGTAACCAGCTGGACCGATCGTGCAAAACCCGTCCGACATGGCCCAGGTCCTAAAACTACCTGTCCCAGGTCGATAGAAAGCAGACCCGCGCGATACTATCCCTCAAATAAATATCCCTTATGACCTACAGTTATTGCTGAGGCAAAAGCAACCACGATGATCTTCTATCGCTATCCAACCATCGTAGCCCTTATAGTGATTGCTGCGCTGGTCTTTGCCTACGAGCAGACAACCAGTCCCCTGTTTCTGCTGCACTACGGAGCGGTGCCCCAGGAAATCAACCTGGCCTGGAATTTTCTGTCCCATGGGGACTGGAGTTTGGAAGTGGTTGGCCGGTTGTTGACCACGGTGACGGCGCTGTTCTTGCATGGTGGCCCGGAACACCTGATCTACAACATGGTCTTCCTCTGGATCTTTGGGACTTTAATCTCGCAACATTTGGGCAACTGGGTTGCGCTAGCACTATTTTTGGTGTGTGGCGTGGTGGGGAACATCGTCCAGGTCTGTTTGAATCCCAGTTCACCGATACCTATCATCGGAGCTTCCGGAGCGGTTTACGGTTTTGAAGGGGCCTATCTCGGTCTGGCGTTGCGGTGGCAACTTCCAAACCCGGATGTGTGGCCGCTGGCACACCCGATTCCACCACTGCAGCTGGGGGCTTTGGCCATCGTGGGACTTGTGTTTGATGGAATCTCGATCATGGAAACTGAACAGCCCATCGCTTATGGCGCGCATCTGGGCGGAGTAGCCGCCGGTTTTGCAGCCGCCCTGCTTCTCACCCAGATTTTTGCCACGTCCAGCGGTTACGACAGGCTGCGGCGACGCTGACTGGTGAATCCTGCCCGGTCGACAAAAGCATTCCCCTGGGCCACAATTGGCACAGACCCTGTCCCACGGCGGTGTGGTGACCACCAACACCGTGCGACCTCCAAACACGGTCAGCAGGTCACTTCATACTTAAAAAACCGCCTGTGAGATGGTTGGGCCAAACGGACCCTGTGGTACCAACGATACTCTGCAAACAAAAACAGACCATGATTATCGACGCTCACCTTCACGTCACTTGGGGTTTTCACGGCCTCACCGGAGATGGGTCCACAAAATCGTTATCCTATGGCCGTGCGCAAGTTGGCGACCAAGAAATCCAGGTGTTGCCCCCTCTTTGTGAAGAACCTACTCGGTTTGAACCTGAAACACTGGTCCGCCTGATGGACTTGACCGGCGTCGCACAGGCAGTGCTGTTACAGGGATCTTTTTACGGAGATCAGAACGAGTACCTCTACGAAACCGTTCAAAAATGGCCAGACCGGTTTGTTGCAGCAGCATATCTTGATCCTCGAGACACCGCCGTGCGGGAAACATTTCGCCAGGTAACTGACGATTTTGGATTCAGAATTCTCAAGTTTGAGATGTCCGAGGCAACGGGTTTCACCGGCGTTTACCCCGATCTTCGACTCGACGGCCCGGAAATGAAGTGGATCTGGGAAGCGGCTGCCGAGCGCGACCTGGTTATCACGCTCGACTTGGGCAGGGGAAACACTCCCGGATATCAGACGGAGGCGGTGCGCAAAATCATCGACTGGCACCCAAGCCTGCGAATCGTGATTCCCCATCTCGCCCAGCCACCGATTGCTGATATGGACAACGAAGAACTCAACACGTTATGGGAAGCACAAATTCTGTTGGGGCAACACGAAAACGTTTGGTTCGACATGGCAGCCCTCCCGGCATATGGAGAACAAGAATATCCTTTTGCACCCACCATCGATTACATCCGCCGCGCCACAGATCTGATCGGCTCGAAAAAACTGATGTGGGGCAGTGATATCCCCGGCTTGTTGGGACAGGCAACTTATCCCCAACTGTTGGCTAGCATACGCAATCATGCCAACTTTAGTGACACCGAAATTACGGCGGTCTTTGGTGACACCGCCCGGAAGATTTACTTTCGGAACTAAACTAAGCTAAAACATTTTCGCAGCATTGGGAAACCACGAACTTTTTTCAGGCAGAATTTTGGGCAACCGGTTCTGCAAGATTGCCTTTCACATAACTGTTTTCAATACAAACGGCCTCAAACCTGCTCATCGGCCAGCTACTGCCGTGATTTTCCCATTCACTTAGGAATTAAAACATGCCTGATCAAAAAAGTATCTTGATGCCAATCGGCGATGCTACGGAAATGATGGATACTCTCTACCCGTTTTTTCGCCTGGCAGAAGAAGGGTACGAGGTGGTAGTCGCCGGTCCCGAGGCAAGGATGTACCACGGTGTGATGCACGAAATTCCAATAAACGAATCCTTTCCCTGGGACATCACTCGGGAACAACCTTCCTATCACATTCAGGCCAGCGTTGCCTTCCGTGATGTCGATCCAACCGCGTATCGAGGGCTTTTTCTCTCGGGAGGGCGCGCCCCGGAATACCTCCGCTACGACCAGGATCTACTCCGCATCACCCGACACTTCTTCGAAGCAAAGAAGCCGATCGCAATTACCTGCCACGGGATTGAAATTGCTGCGGCGGCCGGTTGCCTGGAGGGTCGTACGGCAACCACGGTGGCCAAGTGCGAACTCGACATCACGCAATTCGGTGGCTCGTATGTCAACCAACCCGTGGTCGAAGACGGCATGCTAATCACATCACGAACCTGGCACGATTACGGTGCGTTCTTCAAGCCGTTTATAAAACGGTTGAAAGAAACTGAGTGAATCAGGACTACACAATTCCATAGGCGAGCATCGCGTCGGCCACTTTGACGAAGCCAGCGATGTTTGCACCTTTTACGTAGTCGACCGTTCCATCTTCGCGTCGCCCATATTCCAGGCAGCGGGCATGAATGTCGTGCATGATTGTCTGAAGCCGCTGGTCAACTTCAGCGCGCCCCCAGGAAAGGCGTAACGCGTTTTGACTTTGCTCCAATCCAGAGACAGCAACTCCACCCGCGTTGGCAGCCTTGGAGGGCCCATAAAGAATTTTGGCATCCGAAAACGCCGTGGCTCCTTCGGCAACGGTAGGCATGTTCGCACCTTCACAAACCGCTTGCACTCCGTTGTCCAGTAAGGTTTGCGCATCCTCCGCACTTATTTCATTTTGTGTAGCACAGGGAAATGCGATCTCGACCGGAACAACCCAAGGATGAGTGTCGGCATGAAACTCGGCTTTGGGGAATTTTTCGACGTATTCGGAAATGCGTCCCCTACGAACCTCCTTGATGTCTTTGACAACCCTGAGTTTATCCCAATCCAAGCCGTCCGGGTCGTAAATAAATCCAGACGAGTCTGAAAGCGTGACGACCTTTGCCCCAAGTTGCAACGCCTTTTCAACCGTATAGATGGCTACATTTCCGGATCCCGAAACCGAGCAGACTTTTCCTTCAAGTGAATCGCCACTCTCACGCAACATGTGTTCGCAAAAATAAACACAGCCGTAACCTGTGGCCTCTGTACGAATAAGACTTCCCCCAAACGCAAGGCCCTTACCAGTGAGAATGCCGGTAAAACGATTCTCAAGCCGCTTGTAGTGCCCAAACATATAACTGATTTCGCGTGCGCCCACACCGATGTCACCAGCTGGCACATCGGTATCTTCGCCAATGTGCCGGTGTAGTTCGACCATCAAAGACTGGCAAAACCGCATGACCTCACGATCACTCTTGCCTTTCGGGTTAAAGTTCGATCCACCCTTACCACCTCCCATGGGCAATCCTGTAAGGCTGTTTTTGAATGTCTGCTCAAACCCAAGGAACTTCAACACGCTCAGGGTGACATCCGGATGAAACCGCATTCCCCCCTTGTAAGGCCCAATCGAGTTATTGAACTGCACACGCCACGCCCGGTTGGCTCGCACGTTTCCCTGATCGTCTTCCCAGGTAACACGAAAGATAACCACGCGATCAGGTTCGGTCATCCGTTCCAGAATTCCCTCGTCGCGGTATTGTTGATGATCCATGAGAAAGGGAATCAGCGTCTGGGCAACTTCCTCGACAGCCTGGTGAAACTCGGTCTCCCCGGGATTGCGCCTGATCAACCCATGCATAAAATGTTCCAATTCGGAACGCGATTCAGCGGGGCCGAGGCCATCGGTATCAAAGGGTGATGATTTCATGCTGGGTAAACCGCCTAAAGAAATATCTGGGAACTTGTGGACGCATACACCTGGAAATGCCCAATTTTTAACGTTGTTCTGCCTGACTAATGCATTCCGGCAAACCAACGTACCGTATCAAGGATAACTCGGATACGAGGAGTTAGCAAAGACTTCTTGTATTGATCGCCAACCTTACGAATTGCCTCTGCCTGGGTGGGATAAGGATGAATCGTGTCGGCAATTTTAGCAAGCCCCAATCCATATGTCATCGCGAGCGTAATCTCCGCAATCATGTCACCGGCATTTGTGGCAACAATAGTCGCCCCCAGAATTTTATCGGTCCCCTTCTTAACATGGATTTTTACAAAGCCCTGGCCTTCTCCTTCCAGAATGGCCCGATCGACCTGGGCTAATTCCTGACAAAACGTATCTATCTTTATTCCCTGCTCAGCTGCTTCTTTTTCACCAAGCCCAACGTGGGCAATTTCCGGAGAGGTGTAAGTACACCATGGGATGGTCAGCGCACTGACTTTTGCGCGTCCCCAAAAGAGCGCATTCCGAATGACCGTACGAGCCATAAAATCGGCCGCGTGGGTAAACTTGTACTTGGAACAGACGTCGCCCGCTGCAAAAATCCGGGAATTCGTCGTTTGCAACTTGTCATTGACTTTCACGCCCTGCCGCGCGTCGAATTCAACACCCACTGTCTCCAACCCCAGTCCGTCCACGTTCGGAGAGCGGCCTGTGGCGATCAATAATTTATCGACCCGAAGATCATAGGTCTCGTTGCCGGTTGCAACCTGCATTCGTATGACTCGACCTTCTGGAGCCAGCTGCAAGTCTTTACCACCACCGAACACTTTTACCCCATCATTGAGCATCGCTTTTTTCACAATGGCCGCAGCAACACGATCTTCCCTGGGGAGGATGTCGCCGCCTGCTGCAACGAGAGAGACTTCAGACCCAAACCGAGCAAACGCCTGAGACAATTCACAACCGATGGGACCGGCCCCAATAACACCAAGCCGCCGCGGAAGTTCAGTAAGCGAAAACACGGTTTCGTTGGTGAGATACTCGACCTGGTCAAGTCCCGGAATTGGTGGTGCCGAGGCGCGGGCCCCGGTGGCAATCACCGCTTTTTTATAGCGAAGTTGGATGCCGTTTACATCAATTTTCCCCGGCCCTTCAAACCGGGCTGGCCCGAGAAATACATCCACGCCCAGGTTGCGAAATCGTGCGGCCGAGTCGACCGGACTGATACTGGCTCGTAAACGCCGCATCCGCTCCATCACTTTGCCAAAATCGACAACCGCTTCACCTGGCACCTGCACTCCGAAGGAAGCAGCCTCACGGACTGTGGCTGCAACGCGTGCCGAACTAATTAGTGCTTTGGATGGTACACAGCCAACATTCAGGCAGTCGCCACCCATCAGTTCGCGCTCAATGAGGGCTACCCTGGCACCAAGTCCCGCTGCCGCCGCTGCGGCAACCAGTCCTGCCGTGCCTGCTCCCACGACCACCAGATGGTAGGGTCCACCGGGTGACGGATTGACCCAATCGGGTGGATGCACGTGAGACTCCAGCCGTTGGTTGTACTGGTCTTGCGGATGGAGTTGGACAAAATCGGTCATGGTCGCAGTCGTTGTTACGTGGTTGTTGGTGGTTTCGTCGCTAGTTGAGAGTTGCGGAATCTGCGAACTTTTCGTAAGCCCCGTTGCAAGGCAACGTGAAACGGGTCGCAAAGCGGACAACAGCTACTGGTTGTTTTTCGGAATGTCACAGGATGGGACCAGGTCGGTCTTGTAAAACACCCGCCTGATTAAGTGGAGCAGAAACCGGAAAAGAAATGGAAGCAAGCCTAACAATCCAAAGGCAATGCCCATCTGCAACAATTGCTCTGCTGTGAAGACAGCACCTATCCCCTTTTCAGCGAGGGACTGCAGATTGGGCACACTGGATCCAGCATACGCGTAGACCAAGGTTCCTGGAATCATGCCTAGTTGGCTCACCCACCAAAAGGTGGAAGTTTTGATGGGTGTGAGCCCCATGACAATATTGATGATAAAGAAGGGGACGAGGGGAATCAGGCGCAAAGTGAACAAAAAAAAAGGGCCTTCCCTCTTGAGCGATTCATTAAAACTGGCCAAACGGTCAGCAAATCGCGATTGAATGGTCGTTCCCAGGATGTAGCGGCTGAGCAAAAATGCGAGTGTAGCCCCCGCAGTAGAGGCGAAGCTGACAAGCAAAAAAGTGCGCCACACGCCGAAGAACCAACCAAACAGTAGTGTAAGTCCTGCAGCACCCGGAAGTGCAAGTCCCGCGACGACCACGTAACCTACAAATGCCAGGGCATAGACCAGCAGCGGATGATGATGCTGGAAATTGTGGACTTCGGCTTCATGTTGGGCGAGACTGGCGAGCGTTAATTGATTGGAAAATCGCCAATAGATCATTCCAGCGGCCGCCACCGCAAGGGCCAGCATACCCCACGCGAAAGGCCATCCTCTCTGCGCAACACCTCTTCCTGCGGTTGGCCCGGATTCTCCGTTGCTCATCAAACCCCTCTCAGGGACACAAGATGATTTTGCTGTGGATCCCGTGTACCCAATGATATCGTGGG
Source organism: Lacipirellulaceae bacterium (assembly GCA_965243695.1). Lineage (GTDB taxonomy): Bacteria > Planctomycetota > Planctomycetia > Pirellulales > Lacipirellulaceae > JAKVCB01. The sequence continues at coordinate 28,764 of CBDEWC010000024.1, forward strand.
TATTGTTTTATTCGTAGCACAGTGGAAAAAATCTGCCCTCTGACGGACCATGGCCCAAGAAAGTTGGCCAACGATACCAGCTCGCCGGGACCACCACTAGTTAAGACGGTTCCCACGGTCATCGGCAGCAAACACATGGAATCCATCGGGTCGAATTGAAAGTGCCAACTGATCGCCGGCGCCGACTTTAGCTTCGGCTGGCAGGCGGGCAATATGCCGTTCTCCTGCCAGGTCAAAATGGACCATGGTCTCGTGCCCCATATGCTCAACAACCTCCAACGGCACTGGTGGTAGTGCTAACTTTGTTGGTTCCGTCACTAAATCCTCCGGACGAACTCCAACTTTGACTGGCCCATCGGGAATATCGGAACCGAGTTCAAGGACTCCCTGCCCCTTCGGGCCAGCACCGTTGGTCGACGAAGCACCACCCAAGTAGAACTTTCCGCTCCGCACATCTCCAGAAAGAAGGTTCATAGCAGGGCTACCAATGAAGGTTCCGACAAAGCGGTTGACCGGGCGGTTATAGATGTCCAGCGGCGAGTCGACCTGCTGAATCACACCGCCGTTCATCAACACGATTCGATCTCCGAGGGTCATGGCCTCGACTTGATCGTGGGTAACGTAAATCATGGTCGTCTTAAGACGCTGATGGAGACTTGAAATTTCAGCCCGCATTTGCACACGAAGTTTGGCATCCAGATTCGAAAGTGGCTCATCAAACAAGAATACCTGTGGGTCGCGGACGATAGCTCGCCCTAACGCGACCCGTTGCCGCTGCCCGCCAGAGAGCTCACGCGGACGGCGCTTCATGAGATCCTCAATGGACAGGATCTGTGCTGCCCGGGCAACCCGCTCTTGAATCTCATGCTTGGGCGTACGCCGCATCTTCAACCCGAATGCCATGTTTTGATAGACCGACATGTGCGGGTAGAGTGCGTAGTTCTGAAACACCATTGCAATGTCGCGTTGACCAGGTGCGACGTTGTTGACGAGGCGATCCCCAATCTGGATCTCTCCGGAGGTAATGTCCTCCAGCCCAGCAATCATGCGTAAAGTCGTTGATTTACCACACCCGGAAGGCCCCACCAGTACGACAAACTCGCCATCTGGGATGTCGAGATCGACTTCTCGGACGGCTTGAACGCCTCCCGGATAAGTTTTGTTCAACTGTTTGAGCTGGACGCTGGCCATAACCCTTCCATCGTCCATTGTCGGTGACGCCTCGTCAAGGCGGTCACAAACAGCATGCTGGTTTGAACGGCAGCAAACCACCCCCAACAAAGACCCCACACACTGGCAAATTCAAGCCACAGAGAAAGGCGACTCCTGCAAGTCGTATCGCAACCGGTGCAATGTTATTGGCTTCGCTTACTTGCTTTCAGCCCCGTTTTCTGAACGGGCCCAAGACCACAAGCGGGAAAACAGACTATGGTCTTTGCTGGCAGTCTGTGGTGCGCTGCGGCTCGCATCACTGTGGTCCGATGAAACGATCTCTGCCGAAACGAGCGTGACGGGTTGATCTTCAACCATCGCCGGTACCGCACCTGCCGAAAAAATCGTAAACGGCTGCCCAACAATCTCAGACTTAGTGGCCAAATCAACCACACTGTCCCCGATGGGGTTGGTCGTTGCTGCGGACTCACAACAATCCCCACAGCCACAACCTCCGCAATTCACTGGCACACTCCGAACTTCCCAGCGGCACTTGCACTCTTCGCACTCGTAGTTGTGTTTTTCCAACACGGATATGCATCGAACCCGACATTTTGCACAGGGGCAGCACCACTTGGGCAACCAACAACAACCACAACAGCCAGGCACACACACGGGCGGTATACACACCTTTTCGCAGGAAACGTTCCAGCAATGCTTTTTGACTTTCTCTTTCTCCGTGGTGCAATAACAACAGTCTCTGCAGGCACAGCAAGTACTTCCACACCCCGAACAGAAGTCGCATGCCGATGAACTATCGCAGGATGGCGAAGCGACGGACTCTTCGATGGGTGGTAGCGTGGACACCTCGTCGGCCAGGTTATACCTCTGGGCAGCTGTCTGATCGACAAGAACGCTACACGACAAAACAACCACCACAACTGCCATGAGAAAAACATGGGTAATTTGAATTGGCTTAAGCACGGGAATCATCCTCCACTAAACGCCTAACCGCATAGGAAATCCAACCTTGCGAACGGGGAAAGGGTTGGGTTGCTAAATTGGTGCTCTCTAAAAGTCCACCATCAAACGCGTTCCAGCGATCTGGTAGTTGCCATAAGTCTCACCATCAACCGGCCGGTGTTTGTAGATATTGCCGTAAATGTAGTTGAACTGCATCCGGGCATAGGCATTCCAGTACCAGTTGAGCCCAAGGGTCAAACTATCCCCAACACCCCCCATAACGCCGCCGGTACCGTCGGAGTTCTCAGGGCCACCACTGGTGAGATCTAAATAGGACCATCGGAGAGCTACTTGCCAGGCTCCCCAGCCACCCCCGTGCCCACCATCGCATCGATCCACCAGGAAAAATTTCTCGATCGGTTTTATTCGCCCGAGCGTCCCTCTCTTTCGGTCCCATGGCATGTGCTCGCCCGTCAGGAAGTATGCCACATACATGTAACCACCATGGAAGTGCAACTCACTCAAATCATCATTTCTCTGCAGCCAAATGTTCTGATATTCCCCACAGAACTGAAACGCGCCGACGTTAAATACTGTTTCCCAGCCCAACAGTTGGTAATGGTCGGCATACGGAATCTCCAAGGTATCCAACCAACGTGTCACCGTACGAGCCTCAGGACGAGTGCGGAATCGCGCCTCGTTGTCTGCACGCTTCGGAATTTCGGCAGGCGTAAATCCATCGGGATCGGCAAACGTACCAGCAACTCCCAGATGCAGGTATCCTCGCCCGTCAGAACATTCGTCGTACCACGGGGTGTGAGCCAAACGGTAGGCAAATTCTCCCTGACAATGATCGCTGATGTAGTTGCCTTCATCCTGAACCAACCTCAGGTTGTAGAGACCATAACGCCAGTTCCAACGAAGGTCTTCAGAGTACGAGTAGGCCGCAATCCCCAACCGTCGAGAATCCTGGTTGAATGCCTCGATGACAAACGGCCGTTCCAGGAAGACGTTGTAGCGGCTACTGTTGAGGTGATCCAATCCGTAGGGCCTCTTCTGATTGCCGATTAAGACTCTTTGTACGATAGGGAGGTCTTTAAATCCGAGATAGGCGTCCCGGAATTCTGACTTGTTACCCCCGGCAAATTCCATTTCGATCTTGTAGAGCATATTCTTCCACACATCGCCTTTAACTCCAAATCGCAGGCGACGAAAACCGATTCGATCCTGCACCGGAAGATCTTTGTTGCCATTCTCAAAAGCATTGGCACCGGGCGATAAATGTGGAAATGACCAGTTGTCAACGTGTACACGGCCATTGACGACCATCGTAGCATCCTTGTGCCCCGTCTTGGCGTAGTTTTTGAGGCTCGATTTGAGGTCGCCGTATTTGTCCTGAAGCTCTCCGTAATCGGTTGATAAATCCTGAAACTGCTGCTCTAGTTCATCGAGTCGATCTGTGACGGAATCCGAACTCTCTGCCCCATCATCAACTCCGTTGGCCGCAAACAATGCATACGGCTTGTAGGCAGGCACCGGCTCTTTATGGGAGATGAACTGCACACCACTGTCGTCAAATGGTGTCGAAGCCTCATTAGTTGTGGCCATGGGGTTTGGCAACAGACCGTTGATGGGGTGTTGTTCGCTGACGGTCTCGGCCACACCGCTGCTAGCTATCGCAACCAACAGGAACACGCCATGTACTGCTAATAAGCCATGTACTGCTAATAGGTTTCTGCACCTATTTACGATGTTCCTGTTCAAAGCTCTGTCCTTATCCTTCAAAAGAACCTCAAAGAGTCGAGTTGCTGCTAGATACCCTGACAGCAGATGCTTTCGGATATAGCAGTTGTGCCAGCTGTAGGGGTTGCGCCAATACAAATGGTGGTATGGATTATTTCGTCGCGCAACGTGTTAGGAATTGATGAAGAGTGGCTGTTTGTCAGCCATTTCCAACCCAAAACAACCTCTGCATTCAGAAAATTCCCCCCATCTTCACACCGAGAGGCCTGCGGGCTAACTCATTTGAGAGTGGAGTCGGTCGAGGTACTACCGGTAGGCGAATTCTCGGCGCCTGGTACCCGTTCCGGCTCCTTGGGGGTCAGTTCCTCCGCAGGAATCGGCTCGATTAGATTTGTTCCTGCGCCGGGTTGAACGGGGATCTCGAACCCCGGATTGATGACCTCAGGCTCGGCTGAAAAAATCATACCACCAGGCGTCTGGTCATAGGCACCAAGGCTCACGATGGGAGCACGGGATGAAATGTAGTTGAGTTGCCGGGGGCGACAACGACGGCTTTCCCGCCGACAAGCATCCGCATGTGCCTTCGACGGCCACGGACCCTCGGCCAGAAACACACCCGCGAACTCCAACAGTGTGCCCTTGGTAAAATGAACGTTCTTCGTAGCTACGGCGTACTCGGCTAAAGTGCGGTAGTATTGCGACTCGGCCGCAGCCAGCCGTTTTTGAGCATCGAGCAGCAGGTTGAGCGAAGCTTTATTTTCAACAAATTTTGCCTCGACAGCTACAAGTTCTTCTTTACCTGCGACGAGCCGGTTGTAGGAAGTCTGTGACACAACGTACGCACGGTCCACCTCGGCAACTGAACCGGCTGCCTCATAGATGACTTCTTGTATCTGTTCCTTCAAGATTGCTCGTTCCCTGGCAAGCCAGAGTTCTGCATTGCGAACCCCGGTGTGGGCACGTCGGAAACCGATTGGCAAACTGAGTTCCACCCCCAATTGCCACTCTTGATAGTTGCCACCTACAAGCTCGTCGTAGGCGCTAGCACCACTGACCGGATCACCCACAACTGGCGGAACCACATTAGCGGTACCCAAAAGATGTTTTCCAAAACCTCGCCAGCGATATAATCCAACTGCATCCAGTTGCGGCAGGAGATAATTTTTACTTGCGATTAGTTCTAACTCTCGACGGCGGATTTGCCATTTTTGCCGACGCAGTTCTGCCCGGCGAGTCCTTGCTTCAAGAGAAACCTGGTTCCAGTCAAAGTCAATTTGGCAAACCACCGGGTCGCGAGCCGGACGCAAGAGCTTACCATCCGTTGAGGGTAGTCCCATCAACAACCGCAGCCGCCTTTCGGTGACATACACGCCTCCGTTACCGCGGAAAGTACCACCTATGCTACCGTTGTTGATTCGTGTCCCGTCGGTCAAACGACCACTCAGGGCGTTCTGTACTTCTTCTTGGAACCGGTAAAACTGCTCACGTGCTTGCGATTCTTTTTCAGCCTCACCACCCCTTCGCCCTTCTAAATACAATGCATGAATCCTCCGCCAGGTACCCAGCGCAGCATCGCGAGCGGCGATCTTGGCATCTAAATCCCGGTATGCGAAGTAGAGGTCCCAGTAAACATTCTCGATGTTGCTCACCAGGTCACGAACTGCAATTTCAAAATCGGTGAGTTTAACATCGGTATTTAGACGCGCAATAAGGACGCCATTGTACAACCCGGGAACCTGACTTCGACCGGCGATGCGATTAAATTGTGTACCACCACCCCGCAAGAGTGGGTGGCGAATCTCACCCTCAATCCAAGCGTAAAAGGCGGATGGAAAGGCATTGGCTGGTGCGTTGTTCGCGTCGTAATCGATATGGTGCCGGATTGCAAACTCAGAACCCGTGACAGACCGTTTGTTGATCTCCGTGTCCCAATTCATCAAATCTTGATTAAATTGTCGAATGCCCCCACCAAAAAACAGGTTGTTCAGCTGACGGTCATTTTTGTCGAAAAAGACTTCCGAAGAAAACTCGGCGTCGAAGGCACTCAACGCAGCTTCAACACCAAATCGTGGATCTGTCTCCTGAATGGCCGGATCAAATTGAGTCTCGACTGCTTCGGGAGCCCGCACAACTGTCCCGCCAAGCTCACGCAACACGCGGGAATTCGACATCGCCAAACGGACGACCTCGTCCAGCTCGATGTCTTCGAATTCCGGCTGGACGTTTTCACCTAACGACCACGGCTTGATCGAAGTCAACGCACCCTCTGAATAGTGGTCCGTGCATGCAGTCGTGGCAGGGTAATCAATGCTGGCAACGACCTGCTCGTAACCCCCGCTGGGGCCACAAGCCTTGAAGTCCTTACCTTGATGCGAGCGGCAACCAGCAACCCCAAGGGCTGTCGCCAGGGCAACGTAAAGGACGTGGGCTAAAGGACGGTGCATCATTGTGATTCACCAGAATGCGGGCATAGGAATTGTTCGCACCGCTCAATGCGGATCGACGGTCGGTCCAATGGAATGTCCGTATAATCAACACACAGGGAAATCAGGGAACCTCTAGGCTTGCAAAACCAGCATGAACACCGAGTGCGACAGGTCGTTGACCGGCCGCCTCCGACTGAAGGCACAGCTTGCATACCTATCCAACTCGAGCCCGTGCCACAACGAATGCTTCGACCAATGACAATCAGAAAAACCACTAAAATCAACAGAACCGCATCCTTTTGTGCAAACACCCCAATTTAAATGTGGTTCGGCCGTAGTCCCCGAACCGTCCCTACAATCGCCCTGGCCGACGCGGGTTCACCTTTTGCGGTGACTAGAGAGCACGGCAAACCGGCGTGGAATGGGAAGCAATGACTATAATGCGACTATGTCTGCAGAAAGTTCGCCTATCGCCCCTGATCCGCTGAAAACTCCTGAGGGTTCCCCCACGGCCACCTGGCAAGAGCTGGAAGAGGTTGTGGACGAGCTCACCACCGCCGCGCGCCAATGCAGATCCGCCGAGCAATTCTACGGCCAGGTGATCGATCACTGTGTGAAAACCTTGGCAGCGATTGGAGGAGCCGTCTGGCTGCGAACCGCCAACCAAACCATGCGTCCGCTGGCGACCGAAGGCTGGCATACCACCGATTTTAAAACGAGCGACGCGGGGCAGGCTGAACACGAAGCGATCCTTGCACAAGTCGCAACATCGGGTGGAGTTCTGTCAATCAATACCAGGGCCAATGATCAACCGGTTGTGTTAATAGTCGGTGCGGTAAACACAATTCGAACCGAAACTGATGAGGACGATGACCCGGAGTTAAAGCAGCTTGCCGAAGAACCTTCAGCAACAGCGGGCATCATCGAAATCATTGCTCCCGCCGGCCAAAGCCCTCGCACTTACAGGGGGCAAGAACGTTTTCTTCAAGCCGTGTGTGAGATCGCTTCGGAATTCCATGCCATTCGCGAACTGGCAGGACTTCGCACTACAAAGAACTACCACCGCCAGTTACTCTCATTCAGCCAACGTGTTCACCAGGCGATGGGCCAACGTCACAC
>CBDEWC010000025.1:0-183630 GCA_965243695.1 Lacipirellulaceae bacterium
CCCAAAAGACTTTCCTACAGCCACCGCCAGCACGACGCGCTCGCGAGACTGAAATTCCACAACGAGTGAACACCCAATGAAAACACTTACCGAAGAACTGTGGATGAAAATTCCTGAACGACGCGCGATTGTGTCGATCCACCGGGAAATTGAGCGATTGGTTGCTGAAAGCGGGGTTCAAGATGGTTTAGTCTTGGTCAATGCTATGCACATTACTGCCAGCGTATTTATCAACGACAACGAATCAGGGCTCCATCACGACTATGAAGTGTGGCTGGAGCAGCTGGCGCCCTTTGATCCGTCACCCGATCGCTATCACCACAATCGAACGGGTGAAGACAATGCCGATGCGCATCACAAACGACAAGTAATGGGACGGGAAGTGGTGGTGGCTGTTACCAAGGGAGAATTGCACTTGGGACCGTGGGAGCACATTTTTTACTATGAGTTTGATGGCAGGCGAAGAAAACGGGTGCTTGTGAAAATCATTGGAGAGTGACTTTGCAACCCGTGAACCGACAGAGCAGGTCAAATATTACAAACGACAATTGGAAATGGCTGTTTCGAGTATCGCTGTTGCGCCGAGCGATTCAAGCTGTTCCATGACATCGACGATATCACCACGTTTCACCATGGCCCGCACACTGCACCACCCTTCTTCTTCAAGTCGGTTCACGGTGGGGGATTCGAACCCGGGTGTGATTTTTTCGGCCGCTGCAAGATGTGCCTGTTGAATGTTGTATTCCAGCAGCGAATAACTCCGTGCAATGACGACCCCTTCGATTCGACGGACGATACGGTCGACCAGCGTGGGTTGAGTGGTCTTGGGGTATTGGATGAGTACGGTTTCATACGTACCGATTTCTGCGAGAATTCGCAATTGATTTGCAGCCAGGGTGCTTCCGGTTTCGACCAGATCTACAATGGCTTCGGCCACTCCCAAGGCGATCATTACCTCAACCGAGCCACTCAACTCCACCACGTGGACTTGGGCGTGGTGCTCGCGGAGGTAAGTTTGCGCGAGGTTCGGAAAACTTGTTGCGACCGAGCATCCGTCGAGGTCAGCAGGTTTTTGAATATCACAGTTTTCAGGAACGCAGATTGCAAGACGGCAGTTTCCCATACCCAAAGACAATCGGTGGACGACGTTGGCATTTGCTTCTGCAACAAGATCGCTGCCAGCAATTCCCAGGTCGATTGCACCTTCGGCGCACAAAACCGGGATGTCATCAGTACGAAGAAACGTGACATCAATGGGGACATCGTGGACTGGTGCAAACAGGCCGCGATCTTGGCGGCGGAAACGGAGGCCGGCTTCTTTTAAGAGTTCGATGGCGCCGTCGGCGAGACGGCCTTTGCTGGGAATGCCGATGCGGAGGTTGGTGGACATGGGAGTGATGGAGGTTTCCAGGTGGTGAGCGTTGATCGGAGTCTATTCCGGGCGGTGCCTTGGTGGTGGCAAATGGGAGACCGTGGCTGGCAGGTCCTTCGTATGCGAAGGTATGCCAGGGATAAGTGCTACCAGGTCAGGGGTTTGAGTTACGGACCTCGGTTCTTTTTTTCTTCGATACCAGAGATGCCAAATCGTCTTGCAAGTTCTTCTTCGACATCGATGAGCGAGACCTCTTTATGCTGAAGGAGTACGAGCAGATGGTAGACCAGATCTGCCGCTTCATGCAGGAAATGGGATCGGGCCTTCTCGCCAGTTTCTGCCGCAGCTTCGACAAGTTCGGCCGCTTCTTCAATAATCTTGCTGCCAATGGCATCAAGTCCGCCCGCGAGCAACTCGCGGGTGTACGACTTCTCCCCAGGATTTTGTGCCCGTTGGGTGATTGTTTGCTCAAGCAAATCCAGCGGTCTGTTTGGGGGATCCATGCTTCGAACACCTTTCCAAGATCCAGTCAGTCAACAACAATGAAATGGAAGCTTTGTCAGGGCTTTGGCCATTTCCCTAGCGGGTAGTCTAAGATGGTTCTTAAATGGTGACAATCGATATCGGGTCAATCGACGGAGGCTGCTGTAAGTGAGTATTCCAGTTCGCGATTGTTGGTTTTTGAGTGGGGCTACCGCGTGTGGGAAAACAGGTGTGGGTATTGAATTGGCAAGGCTTCTGGATGCCGAAATTCTTTCGCTCGATTCGATGTCGATCTACTGCGGTATGGATATTGGTACGGCCAAGCCGACACCCGAGGAACAGTCTGTTGTCGTACACCATTTGCTTGACATCTGCGACCCACAAGAAGAATTTAGTGTTGCTCAGTATATAGAGATAGCGGAGTTGACGGTTTCTGACATTCAAGCACGCGGAAAGGCCGTACTCTTTGTCGGGGGAACACCGCTTTATTTGAAGAGTATTTTGCGAGGACTTTTTGATGGGCCACCCGCGAACTGGGAACTCCGCAAGGAAATTGAAACAGAAGTTGAGCAATTTGGACGAGAATCGCTTTTCACCCGCCTGGAGCAAGTGGATCCGGTTGCAGCCGCGCAAATCCATCCTAACGACACCCGCCGATTAGTTCGTGCCTTGGAAGTCTATGGGGCCACGGGTCGGCCGATTAGCCACCAGCAAATTGAGTTTGAAGAGGGATGGGATGCACAGCAATGTCGGGTTTTCGTGCTTCGCAGAGAGCGAGGCGAGCAACATTCTCGAATCGAAGATCGGGTTGACGCAATGCTTGCAGCAGGTTTGGTCGACGAAGTGGTCGGCCTGACTTCTGGAGGGCGGAGTCTAGGCCGTACCGCAAGTCAAGCGGTCGGTTATCGCGAAGTATTGGATTACGGACAACAAAAGGTTGACCTGGGTGAAATGACCGACCGTATTAAGTCGCGCACGCGCCGATTCGCAAAAAGGCAAGGTACGTGGTTTCGCAGTTTGCGAGAGTGCCGATTTATCGATATTGCCGGTGAAACGGATCCTCGATTTCTGGCGGAGCAGATTTTAAAGGCTGGTGGTGATGTTCCGGGCTCATAAGCCGCCAACTTGGTGACTTTGTTGCTTGTTCTGTAGCGGCTTATCTATCCCATACGTTGGGGAAAAATGAACCCAGCCTTGATGACTAACCAGCCTTGATGACTAACCAGCCTTGATGACTAACCAGTGCGGGAAACGACAAAATCTGCCATAGCTTGTAGCGTATCTTTCGCGCGGGATTCTTCAAGCTCAAAGAGACAAGTGGTGGCTCGATCCACGTAAAGTTGTGCCTGCCCGTAAGCGTAGGCAACCGAATCGAGTTCAGCAATCACGTTTAGTATTTCAGCCCGCTTGCTACTATTGGACCGCATCAGATCCAAGAAATATGGTCGTTTGCTGGGTGCAATATTGTTGCGAGCGTGGATCAGTGGCAGTGTCAACTTGCACTTGATCAGATCGGTGCCAAGAGATTTCCCGGTCATCTCTTCAGAGCCTTCCAAGTCCAGCAAATCATCGGCAATTTGAAAAGCGATTCCGAGATTACGACCAAAATCGGAGATGCGCTTCACGGTTTCCGGGTTGGCACCTGCATAGTATGCACCAAGTTGGCAACAGCACGCACAAAGTTGAGCAGTTTTTGCCTCGACAATTTCCAGATATTTTTCTTCGCTCAATTCGAGGTCACCACAAGTGGTTGTCTGCCGGAGTTCACCCTCACAGACAATGTTGGTGGCCTTTCCAATAGTGCGGCAGGCATAAGTGCTTTCGGTCGTGCTCGCCAGATAAAAGGCGTGTGTGAAGAGGAAATCACCTAACAGTACACTGGTTTCATTGTTCCAGCGCGCATTGACAGTATCGACATGACGGCGGATTGTGGCTTCGTCGAGTACATCATCGTGGACCAGCGTGGCCAGGTGAATCATTTCGACGACGGCTGCCAGAGTAATGTGTGCTTCGGACAAGGACCCACTTGCCTGCCCGGCCAGCAGTAATAGAGCAGGCCGCAATCTTTTTCCACCCAACCGGGTTCCATGGCGAACGATTTCTTCAACTTCTGGATACGAACTGCTAAGTTCGCTGCTTAAAACATCTTCGACCTGGTAAAGTTCTGGTTGAATGGACCCATAGAGCGTTGACAACACCTGCTTGAGATCGTCTGAAGGTTCCCGAATTTGGCTCATGGGTATCCTTTCCTCTTCTGACGAATTCAACAAAAAACAGGGGTGACTAGAGTTGGTTTTCGCGCTGCCAGGTTCCTGAACGCCCACCCGACTTTTCTTCCAGTTGGATTTGCTCAATTTGCATGCTGCGATCTGCGGATTTACACATATCGTAAATCGTAAGTGCAGCTACGCTCACGGCTGTCAACGATTCCATTTCCACACCCGTTTTAGCTTCGACGCTGACAACGGCTTGAATTGCGATCGAGCGGTCATCCGTGGATGTAAAGTCCAAGGTAACCGCGTCTATTGCCAAAGGATGGCATAGCGGGATAAGTTCTCCTGTTCGTTTAGCGGCTTGGATACCCGCCAGGCGGGCAACCTCCAGAACATCTCCTTTTTCAAGGCGTTCATCCAGGATCAACCGTAATGTGGCAGGTTGCATGCGAATCTGCGCGGTTGCCCGAGCCACTCGCCGAGAGATTGGCTTTTGACCGACATCGACCATGCGGCTGGCGCCAGATTCGTCGAAGTGGCTGAAATTGCCCATGACACGTTCTCACTGACCCTGCGGAATAAATGGACGGGTATTGGTCGACTATCCTTAACCGGCTGGTAAACCCCAGTATTCTAAGGAGTTGTAGCAACTCGTCGAGGCCCGAATAGCGATCTGGGCTGTTCCGGATAGGAAAACCGCATTTTCTCAGGCGGGTAAACTGCGGAATTATAGCGACCAGGTCGGAAATTAACGACATTGGGAGCGTAAGTTTTTTCGGCAGATGGCCAGAGAGGTTGGTAGATGACCATCATCTCAGAGGAGGCGGAGAACGGTTCTCGGGCCTCGGAGATGGCGGGCCATGGTTGGTGACTCGCCACTTTCGACTTCCACCGCCGATACTCTTGGCAAATGGTCGGGACTACTTGCCAAATAGCCTGGGCGGTTACTTATGCGGCGGTGATCGGAAGGTTCCGGTCGGCAACGTCGCGAGAAGGTGCACAACTGCGGCTGCTGGTTCTCGCGAATCTGGTAGCTGCACCAACTGAACCAGGAGTTGAGGTCAGAGCCAGGGGCACGAGAGGGAGTGAGAATTTGGGTGTGAGCTTCCCGGTGGATATGACCCAATTTGTAGAGTCTAAAAAAAAAGCCCAGTCGCAAAAGGCGACTGGGCTGAATCCGTTGGGATGTGACGCGTCGAGTCGGGAAAACCCGACACTCCACGCCGCTGAATCTTTCAGCGGTCCCTGTTCGTTATGTAATCCGCTTCTTTTGAGTCTGTAGGAAGCGGTTTAGCTTTCAAGCGGCGATTTTTGTCGTTTTCAAAGGCGAGAGGTGCTCAAACAAGTTCTTTTCGGGCACCAATCAACGTTCGCAGCCGCTCGGCCAGTAGGGCCGAGTCAAAGGGCTTTTTGAACGTTTCATTGATTGTCGAACGATCAAAGTTCGCGGACGAGCCGTCATCGGGCAGGAGCGCGATCAAGATCGTTTCCGAGAAGTCAGTATTGCGACGCAGGTTTTGACAAATCTGCAGTGCTTCTAATTGACCAATCGAAAAATCGACAATGATACAATCGGGGTGAAAACTTTCGGCTTGAATGCCGGCTTCAAACCCGCTGGCGGCAGTTGAGGTACGGAACGATCTGGCCTCCGGCAATTCCCGTTTGAGGTTCTCAATTAGCACCTGATCTTGAGCCACGATCAGCACTTTGGCCATAGCCTCGTTTTCGAGGTTGCCCAAAGGCATACCATGCTCTTTAAGGAACTTAATCAAGTATTCGCGGGGAATGCGGCGGTCCTGGGAACCGGGGATCCGGTACCCTTTAAGGCGTCCGGAGTCGAACCACTTACTGACCGTACGCGGGGCCACTTTGCAGATCTTTGCGACCTGACCAGTAGTGAAGACCTTCATCGGGCTCTCCAATGTCTTGCTAAGTGTCCGCTGGGTAGTCGACCGGTAAAATACTGAGTCGCGGCCGAAAAAAATTATGTCCTTCAGTTGCAAACAGCCGTTCTTGGCAATGAATTCCCTCGCGCCCGTGTGGGCAAACTGTTTACAACCAATGGGGTTGAGGTAATCGTGTATTACCTTAGTTTGGGTTGGGTCAGGTCCTTCTGAACCGCTCCTAGGTGTGTAAGTTCTGCATCGGCAACAATTGCGGGCGGAGGTCGGTCAAAACCGTTTGATCACAACGATTTGGAGCAATTGGCCCCCAATCAACCGGAACAAACCAACCAAGCCGCAGTCTTTACCACTTCTTACCGAGGTGACGCAAAACCTTCGTTTGGTGTGTAGAGGGGGGCTCGCACGGTTCCTCTGCGAATTGGCAACCGTAATTAAACGGTGCCACACGAGGTAGGACGTTTCAGGCAGGCTCCCCCCTGCGTGTCGTTTCTGATTTGTGCACACTCGGTGTGTGCTTCAAAATTAAGAAACGACCCCATCCGATAAATAGTTTCGATTTTATAGGGGGGTTGACTTTAGAAACTTTTGCAAGTCCTGCCGAAAGAGTCGATTTTGCTAGTTATCAACAACGCCCCGTACTGCCACGTCACGGGGCCTTTTCCTGGAGGATTGGCGCCAAAACGTGCAAGAAAGTGTCAGTTTTTGGCAGGTGTCAGTGGTTTGCTGTGAGATGGCGAGCCAGGCCCACGTGACCAGGTCACCTTTTGCCAACGACCCGCCTCAGGCAGCGTGACGATCTGTGCTAGCGTCTTGATCGGGGTCTGCAAGACGCCCGGCGGTCGGCAGAATATGCCCATCCTCGGTGACATCTTCGAATCGAACCGAGACGAGTTTTGAAATGCCTGATTCCTGCATGGTGACTCCGTACAGAGTACTCGCTCCGGACATCGTCTTTTTTGAATGGGTGATAACGACGAACTGGGTAGAAGAAAGGAATTCGCCCAACACGTTGGTAAAACGGCCAATATTGGCCTCGTCAAGTGCTGCATCGACTTCATCGAGCACACAAAAGGGGCTGGGCTTACTTCGAAACACGGCCAAAAGCAAGGCAACGCAGGTCAAAGTTTTTTCTCCACCAGACAACAGTGAGATCGTGCGCATGTCCTTTCCAGGTGGGCAGGCGACGATTTCAACGCCGCTTTCAAGAATATCCTGGTCACCTTCTTCGATAATGATATCGGCCTGACCACCACCAAAGAGCCGACGAAACAGCTCCTGGAAATGACCGCGTACGGTATTCAGCGTCTCGATGAATAACTGTCGGCTATCGACATTAATCCGACTTATGATCCGTTCCAAAGCCGTCTTGGAATCGACCAGGTCCTGGTACTGTGCAGAGAGTCTTGTAAACCGCTCTTCCAGTGCATCAAGTTCCTCCAAAGCGTCGAGATTAACGGCTCCAATAGAATTGAGTTTTTCCCGCAGTTCACCGATTTCCTGCTCGACTTCAGGTCGATTTGCAATAACCGAGGCGTCGTTGTCGTCGGTCGCAACCGTTTTCAAATCAATACCGTAGTCATCCCGTAAACGTTCCCATAAGGTTTCACGTTCGTGGCGTACTTTATCGGCTGCAACTTCAATTCGACCAACTTTATTCTGCAACGTGCTGATAAGTTGTTGTTCCTCTTTGAGGCTGTTTCCTTCGGAAGAACGCTGTTGACGGATCGCTTGGTGCGCAATTTCCAGGCGATGGACCTCTAGGTTGAGTGTTTGGCGCCGTATTGCCAGGATTGCGATTTCCTGATTGGCTTGAAGGATTTGTAGTTCAACGTGACCAACCTGATGCTGGAATTCCGCGAGCCGTTTGTGAACGTCAGTAAGAGCTTGCTCGCGCTCTTCCTGGTCTCGATGAATTTGTGCCACCTGTGCCTGAAGAATTTCGGCGCGTTGTTTACATGTAGCAACTTCCACTCGGGCGTCGGCTGTTTTTGATTCCCAATGCTGTTGCTGGTCCTCGACCGTAGGGAGTTGGCGTTGTTCTTGTTCAATTTCCTGGGCAAGCTGTACCAGGTCTGCTTCTATTGTCGCAAGTTCTTGTGTCAGGTGCGACTTTTTGCGTGCGGACGTTTCGAGCTGGTCCCGTAGCGAAACCAACTCCGTAGCAAGGGGGTCTTGCTGTTTTTGGAGATTTGCAATCGAGCTTTGGAGGTTTGAGATTTTCGTTTGTGAAACAGTCAGCTCTTTTGAGAATTGGGTATGGGTTTGGCGACTCGTAGAAACACAAACTTCCTGGTTTGCCAATTCTTCTTCAAGGCGTGTGAGCAATTTTTTCTGGCTAAGGATTTGGCGCTGCAATGCTTCAGCCTGGTCGCGGCCGGCGCGCAGTTCGCTGACTCGAGTTAGCAAGCCGGTCGTTGCCTGGCGTTGACCGATCACCAAAGTGCCATCTGAGGCAAGTAGTTCACCATCGCTGGTAACGAAGCTCAGCCCGCGGCCCAGCGTAGTTGCCAGGCGAACTGCCGTTGCCAGAGACTCGACAAACCAGGTTCGTCCCAGTAAGCGGTGAGCCAGCATGGCATAGCTGGAATCTGTTTCCACAAAAGTGTCAGCTCTCCCAAGTACTCCCGGTTCGGTGGAGAGATCAATACGGTCAACGGCGCTAGCTGCGGGAGGAGTGTCGAGTCGTAACAAGGCAACTCGTCCCACAATGGCATTGGGATTATTCTGGAGGTACTCCAACAGTCGGGCACCGGAACGAATCAGAATATGTTGGGCTTTGTCGCCAACTGCGACTTCAACGAGTGGTGCTGTATCGACGTCAACATGTAACAAATTGGCAACGACGCCGCAGGTGTCGCCAAAAGGCCCTTCTGGTTCTTGTTGGGCTTTTTCCAGTACTTCTTTGACGCCTGCAGAATAACCTTCTCGTCGCAGTTCGAGCTCCTCAAGTACGCTAACGCGTTCTCCAATACGAGCCCGTTCTCGTTCCAACTGGCTGACTTTTTTGCGAGTTCGGGTGAGGTGATGACGTTGGTTTGCTAGTGTAAGTTCGCTTTCGGTAAGATCGTTCTGTGCTTTCTCAAAACTATGGGCAAGTGGACCCTGTAGTTCCTGAAAGTTCGTTAATTCATCTTCTAGTGAAGACCGTTGCTCACCCAGTTCGTGCAGCTGCTGCCCATAACTGGAACGTGTCATTTCTGTAGTTCGTTGTTCGGCATCAAGGACTTGTAACTGACTGACCAGGGTGTTTTTCGATAGAATGTCCTGGTCATATTTGGTGCGCAACCGATCGATGATGGCCCTGATTTCAGTCGATTTCTCCAGTATCCTCTGGAGCTCTGCTTGGGCGGCATTCCATTCCCCATTTGCGAATTCCAGTTCCTGGTGTGCGGTCTGAAACTGAGACTCGATTTTCTGCGCGTGATCGGAAGCATCTGCGGCGCGGAGGGACATGGCGGCCCGCTGTTGGCGGAAGTGGCTGATCTGGGTTTCCAAATCAAGACATCGCGCACCCCCATTTTCGGCGACCCCGCGTTGAATACCAATTTGTTCGCGAACAGTCAGCGATTCGGCTTGAATTTGTCGTAGGGAGTCGTTGTTCAATTCAAACGTTTTTTCAAGTTGGTTCAACTGTGCTTCACGCTGGGCAACGACTTCCGACTGGCTCTCGAGATCTTGGTTAGCCTTTGCAAACTTTGCATCGAGTTGGTTAATGTGTTCGTTGAGCCCGTTCCAGTCAGCGAGTCCTACGCTGGTTCTCAGTTCCTCAAGGCGGCCGGCACAGTCACGGTAGCGTCGCGCCTTACCAGCTTGCACACGTACGCTGCGGAGTCGGCTTTCGACTTCGTCAACAAGATCAGAGAGTCGTAGCAGGTTCTGTTCGGCCCGTTCTAGACGGCGTGTTGCATCAGCACGTTTTGATTTGAACCGGCTGACCCCTGCTGCTTCTTCAAAGATGGCTCGACGCTCGCGGGGCGACGACTGCAAGAGGACGTCGACCTTTCCCTGCTCAATGATACTGTAGGCTTCCGTAGCGATTCCCGTACCAGCAAGTAGATCGCGAATATCGCGCAGTCGGCAAGGTTGGCGGTTGACAAGGTACTCCCCCTCACCACTGCGATAGACGCGGCGGGTAATATGGATCTCCGGAGAGTCCATTTCAAGAAAATTACTGGAGTTGTCGACCGTCAGAGTGACTTCGGCGGCATGAAGTTGACCGCGTGAGGAGGACCCGTTGAAGATGACGTCGGCCATCTCCTTTCCGCGCAAGGATTTGGCACTTTGGGCGCCGAGGACCCACTTGATCGCATCGACAAGGTTCGATTTTCCCGAGCCATTCGGGCCAACAACAACAGTGACACCTTCACGAAACTCAAACCGTGTTTTATCGGCAAAGCTCTTGAAACCAGTGATTTCGATTGCTTTGAGCATGACGGAAAAACAGCCGGCGACGCGAGAAGGGTTGAGAGCGAACCGTCCGATGGTCGGTTCTGGCACTCGTGCCTAAATCAGCGTCGGCGCGAGAATAAGTTTGGCAGTGGTGAGGCAACGTCGCGCGACGGCCCGGTTTGTGCTACTTCGTCGGTTTTGTCGCTGTCGCGGTCATAACGTCGCCCCGGTTCAGGGAGAGCATCCACACGAAAACGACTAGCCAAAGCACCTTCTTGCTTGGCTTGCTGGAGTGCTTGGACGACGTCGGGATAAGTGCCACCCATATCCACAATAGTTCGCACAACTTCTTCAACGTCGGTTGAAACAACGCGTTTCTCTGGCGATGTACCAGGTTCGAATTTGCTGACGGTGATTTGTCCGCCACTTAAACCGTTCACCAGAATTTTACTTCCTGCGTCAAGTACCAAAGGAAGTTGGAATTGGTGCGATTTTCCAAACAGGACAATCTCAGGGCGAAAACTTTTTGTGACGTGAATCAAGGGAGGGCCGCCAACGTCGAGTACGTGCAGACTAAATTGTCCATCTAACGGTTCTCCACGGACAATCGCAGCGTCTTCATCCATGGCCCACAACGAGCGAAAGGCTCCGTAGCGTGTTTCTGTGCTTTGGACCGACAAAAGGTCTCTCAATGCATCGTACGAGACGACATCATTCATAGTGCTCAACGCTGCCAAAGCGTTTGCACGGAAAGCTGGTTCGTTTCGAGCAGCGTTGGCCAGTGCTTCCACAGCATCTGTATGATCGAGGTATGCTAGTGCTTCGGCTGAATAAAGTTGCACTTCGGGATCCGTCGATTTTACTCCCTTGAGCAAAACTTCGGTTGAAGACTCACTACCAAGTGCCTCCAAACGAAGTGCTGCTGTGGATGATGTCAGAGGGTCTTTCAATTGACGTTCCAGCAAGGGCATACGGAGGTTAGCGTCAGACGCCGACTGGTTGATGGCAATATTGCGGATGACTGCCAGGTATCGTGAGACATTGTTCTTGTACCGGGGATGAATTGTGAGTTCCACAAACTCTTCGTTTTTGGGTATTGCAATGCCCTGCTTGCGACCATTGATGTAGAGATGAAATCGCCGGTTGATCGCATTGGAAAGCGACTGACTCATACGGGCCGATTGATGAGCGTGATCAATTATCAAACCGAGTGGCCGGGACTTCAACGCAACGCCACCACTCAATACACGACCGCGTGTGGCGATTGCTTCTGAATCGGCTGAGGGATCGACGAGCAAGGGCCCCTTTGCCAAGGCCAGGTCTTTTCCCTTGCAGACCCGTCCGCTTATCGAGGCATGTTCACTGAGGCGCGTGGGCAAGAGCCAGCCGTCACGAAGGCTTGTTATTTCGCTTTGCCGCGGCACGCGAACTTCAATATCGAAGCTGTCGCCCTCGCGAATTCCAGGGCGCAAATAACCACGTAGTAGGACAAGGGCCGTATTGGGAGAAGCAAGTAACCGATTGGGGTTTTCGACTTGTCGACGGCTCATCTCGGTCAGCAACGCGACACGATTTGCAGTTGGGGGTGGGTCTTCTCCAGTACCAGCCAGGCCGGTGATCAAGGCAACGGCTTCCGCCTTCACGTAGTTCGTTCCGTAGGGATGGGTGAATTCAGAAACAAAATTCGCATCCGGTAGCTTGTCATCTTGGAGCACCGCCTCGGGGCTTTGGGGCCGCAAAATGGGCCCACTGCAGCCTGACGCGATGAGCACGAACAAGGCAAGCAGTTTCGATGACCAAGCGGCCCGAGGGTGAACCTTCATACCGCAACACTCCAAAATCATTTCTGCGGAAGAGTTCGCAGTCCGTGGTTGTAAATAACCAGTTGTGCGGCACTCTGTCATTCAGCTAGCACGTACACAGCCCTTGCCTCTTTTTCGCGGCCGGAGCGGGCGAAGCGTAGTGGCTTGGGTACCTGAGGTCAAGGCGAACAGGCAGAGAGAATTGAGAACCAGCGAAGTGAGAACCAGCAGAGTTTCAATGTGAGTGGTGGGGCCGGGGCACCGCGACCGGGTGGCTTGATATCAGGGCGGCCTGAGATCAGAGTGGCTTGGGATCAAGGGGGATCGTAGCCGCCGGGGTGAAAAGGGTGGCAGCGGGCAATCCTCCACAAGCCTCGCAGGCTGCCTCGTATGGCTCCATGTTTTTTGATGGCCCCGATGAAATATTGGCTGCAACTTGGCTCAAACCTACAATTTTGGCCCAGCCAGGGGCTGATCATCCATTGATAACTGCGGACTGTCCCAATGATGATTTGTGCTGGCAAGCGAGCAAGGATCTTCCAGAACTTCATGGTGGACCTGCAAGTTTGCCGCTGTCGTTTAGCTGGAAGCGTCGTGCTGGCGCCGAAGTTTTTGCTCCAGACGCATTGCTAGCTTGGGCAACGATTGTCTGAGTTGAGATAGGCAAGGTGTGGCTGACGGTCGGGGTAGGCATATCAGATCAAGTGCAGGGAGTTCGGATTGACTCAAACGAAACGCTTCGCGGATTACCCGCTTCCAGCGATTCCTACGAACAGCCCCGCCCACTTTTCGTGAAACCGTCAATCCCAGTCGAGGAAATCCCAGGTCATTTCGGGCGCCGTACAAAACCAATAAATCGTTAGCCGTTGAACAGCGGTGTCCGTAGACGTGCTCAAATTCTCGGCTACGTAGCAGGCGCAATTTCCTGGAAAATTCAAACCGGTTCATGGTCATTTAACGAAGTGCATAGAGATAACTAATCAGCGATTGTGTCATCCGTTATTGGATGAGTGACGATCGTTTCTTCCAGTTTGGTATCAGGCAGTTGAGCTGCCAAATCGTGCCTCCACTTTTCCTTATCTGAAGCAGGTGTGGAATGACTTTGTGAAATGTGCGAGCGGGCGAGTCGGCGCACCCAACTACCCCCAATCATGATACACGCAATCAGGGTAATGCCTAGAAGTACAAGGCCCAGTAGTACTATCAATAGGATGGCATTACGAACAGGATCAATTCGTTCGCTAGCCTGACTAGCAGGTGTTTGCCCCAATAACCACTTGGCTGAAAGCCATAGAATAGATTGATTTACCATCTTAAATCGGCACGAGGATTCTTGGGCTGGTCGGCAAGGATCTCGGCGAGTTGTTTCTGCTGCTGATCGGTCAAATTATCGGGGAGAACAATTTGAATTTCGGCAAACAAATCGCCTGAATTTCCTTTGGGAGGGTTAACTCCATGTTCCTTGACGCGGAGTTTTTTTCCGCTGGAAGTTCCCGGAGGAATAGTAAGCGTGATTGTACCTTGCGGGGTTGGTATGTCGACCTTGGCACCTTGCACGGCTTCGGTCAGCGTGATGGGTACGCGCACGTCAAGTCGGTTCCCTCGACGTTGAAAATACGGATGGGGACTGACGCGGATGGTAATCAGGATATCACCGGCCTGTTCACCCGTATCAGCTTCACCACCTTGGCCACGCAGACGAATCTTTTGTCCGTTATCGATACCGATTGGGATCTTGACATTGATTGTATCGAGTTTTCCATTATGACGTTGGACAGAAATCGCGGCCTCGCCACCGGTAACAGCTGTATTAAATGGCACGGTTAATTCGTGTTCGATGTCCAAGCCGCGCTTTGGTTGCTGCTGAGTGGAACCTGCTCCAGCGCGACCGCCGAATTGTTTGAAAAGGTCGGCGAACCCACCTCCTTCTGCACCACCTTGGTTGGAACCATGTCCGCCAAACAGATCATTCAGGTCAAACTCAGAGTTGTGTCCGCGGGATCCGCCCCAGGAATAAGTCCCTTCGCCCGCTCCGGGATTTCCACCTCTCATAGTGTCAAAGTTGCTTCCGTAGCGATCGTAGAGTCGACGTTGTTTTTCGTCACTGAGGACGTCGAAAGCTGCTTGCACCTCTTGAAAACGATGTTTCGCCGAATCGTCATCAGGATTCATGTCGGGATGATATTTGCGCGCAAGATCACGGTATGCTTTCTGAATTTCTTCCTGTGAGGCCGAACGGTTGACCCCTAGCGTTGTGTAATGGTCGTTTGCCATTCGGTCAGATCACGTGGGACGAAGGAGCCGTGGATTTGGGGTATTGCCGGAGGATCATCCCATTCTATCCGGTCCTCTCGAAAAGCATAAGGAGGCCACCGGAATAGTCCATCGCATGCTAAACTTTCTATATGAGACCTTCTTGCGTCAATCAACGTCGAGACTGGGATTCGCTGCCCAGGGCCATTGGAGCCCTTATTGGGGTGTTGTGGCTTCTCCTTCAGGTAAGCCTGGTTTCGGCTGCTGGACGCACCGACGGCAAACTCCAACTCCAGGTGGTCGATTCCCAGACAGGACAGCCTTTGACGGCCCGTATGCATTTACGGAATTCGCGTAACCGCCCGATACTTCCCCATCAGGCAAATATTATCAAGATAGGAGAATTTTTTTACATCGACGGCCAACTAGACCTGACGCTCCGTAAGGGCCAGTACACGTTTGAACTTAATGTCGGCTCCGAATATCGCACACGTTTCGGCCACTTTGAAATTGACCGTCACGCCGACGATACCAAAACCATCAAAATGAACCGCTTTGCTAATCTTGCGGATGAGGGGTGGTATGCTGCAGATTTGTTGGTTGGTGAGACCGATGCGGATTTTCTTGCCAAGGTTCTTAAAGCGGAACAAATTCATTTGGGCGTTGTCGTCGATTGGTCTCTAGAACAGGATTTTACCACGGCGGACCGGCGCCAACGTCAACTGGTGGACTTGGTTGGATCAAAGGGTGCGAGAGTTGGTTTTCGACGCAAGGCGGTACCAGGCTGCCTGTTTTTCACCTCACTTGAGAGAGATGGGGATCCGCACCTGTCCGACGTTTCCCAGGCGTTACCGATCGTGGTCAAAGAGATGCGGGCGGCTGATGATACCAGGACGAATGTTGTTGCGATTTCTCCACTCGTATCTCAATTGCCCACCTTGTTAGCCACAGGAGGCCTCGATGCAATTCAGCTGATCGGAACGCGATCAGTGGTGAATACACACCACGTCGACGAACGCAAAATCGATTCGTTTCACTTTCCGGGAGAACGCGGAGCGGCAAGGTTTGCGGAGCATGTTTACTTTCAGGTATTAGAATGTGGGTTTCGCATTCCACCAGTGGCTGGAAGTGGGGCTTCAAAATCAGGTCAGCTTGTTCCCGGCGCCAGTCGTGTTTATGTTCACTGCGACGATGGATTTGTCGACGACGATTGGTGGGACGGCCTTTCCAATGGCCGCGTATTTGTGACCAATGGCCCACTCCTGAGGCCGATAGTCGAAGGCTACCCTCCGGGGCATATTTTTCGACTACGGGGTGAGGAGGTTCTTGAATTAGAGATTGGACTTGAACTGGCGTCACGTGAATCTGTTGAGTACCTGGAAATTATTCGTGACGGCCGCGTTGAATATGACGTTCGGCTTGACAAGTTCATGGAACGCGGCGGGCGGCTACCGAAGTTGCGGTTTGATCAGAGTGGTTGGTTTTTGCTTCGTGTCCGTACCCGCAACTCTGACTTCTATCAACGTGCACTTACGGCTCCCTATTTCGTTGAGAAGGATGGTGCGGCGCGGATAAACAGAACAGCAGTTCGTTTCTTTTTAGACTGGTTGGATGAAGCGGGTGTTAGCGAGGAAACGGAGCCTAATTCGCGGGATTGGGCCCGTCGTTTTTGGCAACAACGACTCGAGGCATCCAACGTTCAATAGTGGGTCCTCGCAAAGCGCCTGTTTCGGTGTTTCTCTTTCTTTTTAGGGCGACTTAACATTACAATCGGACCCTTGTCACCTGCATGTTTGTTGTTAACAAGCTCATTAAGGAAAGTGATTTGCACGCGACGACTCAGCAATTAGATCACCAAGTGGAAGAGGCCAACACAGATACCTTCGTGCCGCGAAGTCAGCTTGAGGGTCCGATCAACGCTTTGGGGTTCTTGCAAAAGTCGGTTTTATTTGCGGAGCTGTCGAAGCTTGCATATTTGGACCGTGCTGATGCAGGACAATTTGCATGTCAGATTGGTTTGCCTGAGGTTCGCTACTACGATCGCGATGGCGCGCAAGCGTATGTGCTTGGCAATATCCACGATGTGGTTGTCGTCTGCCGTGGCACTGAACCGGATGAATGGAACGACGTCAAGGAAGATTTTGATGTGAAAAAATCTGTTTCCGAGACGGTTGGTTGGGTTCATCGTGGTTTCAAATATGAAGTTGATGAACTGTGGCCCCGTCTGGAACAAGCCCTCGTCAGTAACGGCAGGACCTTGTGGTTTACCGGGCACTCATTGGGCGGCGCGATGGCTACAATTTGCGCCGGACGTTGCAAACTATCGGTCATCAGATCGAATCCGCGTGCGCTCTTCACTTATGGAGCGCCGAGAGTAGGCAGCAAGCGTTACGTGAACTATGTAAAGCTCGAATGTTATCGTTGGGTGAATAATAGCGATATTGTACCTCGGCTACCACGGGCCTGGCTTGGTTATCGCCACGCAGGTCTGGAACTGCATCTCAGTGCGAAAGGTCAAGTTCGCCCGGTGACTGGCTGGAAACGATCAAGAGATCAGGTGCAGGGAATTTTGAGAGGCCTGGTGCAAGGAAGGCCAGACTCAATTTCAGATCATTTGCTGGATGAATACATCAAGCACCTTCGCCATGCTTTGCGACAAAGCGAGACAGGAAGGTTGCGGCTGAAGCTGCCAGTCGCTGAATTGGATCGGTGACAATCTCTTTTGCCGGCAGGAGGTGTTGGCAGCGAGTAGGGGCGATGATGGAACAGGTTGCTTTCAGTAGCAGCGTTGTGCAACCCTGTTCAGCCATCACGTTTTTCACCGGATGAATCTGTTTCGATCTTGCCGTTTGTGACGCGGTTAAGCTTCAGTAGTTGCTTGGAAGATTTAGGGGACAGATCTTTTCTTGGAGCGGTGTGCTCCGTTGATATTTCTGAGAAAAGCAATTCGTGTTGGCTGCGGCGAACGGCCTCTTTGCGGCGTTGGTTGGCTTTCACGTAGGTTCCATCCGAAAGGAGAATTCTTGCCCGAGAATTGTCGTGCAAGTAGGCTGGAATAATTCGCTCAACGATATCTTTGCGCAATTTACTTGATTCAATAGGAAACATAACTTCAACGCGACGTTCAAAGTTGCGAGGCATCCAGTCAGCGCTGCTCAAAAAGATTTTTTGTTTGTTTCCTTCGCCAAAAACCAGAATCCGGCTATGCTCTAAAAACTGGTCAACAATGCTGCGGACGTGGATATTTTCAGAGATTCCGGGCAGTCCAGGCCTCAGGCAGCAGATTCCGCGGATCACAAGGTCGATAGGGACTCCCGCTTGGCTGGCGCGGTAGAGTGCATTGATCGTTTTACGATCGACGAGTGAATTAAGTTTGGCAAAAATACGTGCCCGCTTGCCGTGACGAGCCTGCTCAGCTTGTCCGTCGATGAATTCGAGAGTTTTTCGATGGAGGTCTTGAGGTGCGATAATTAGTTTTTGCCAGTCGTGGTTTTGGGAGTAACCTGTAAGAAAGTTGAACAGTGCAGAAACTTCATCGGCCATGGCCTGATCGGAGGTAAACAGTCCCAGATCGGTATAGACCCGTGCCGTGCTTGGGTTGTAGTTGCCGGTTCCAAGATGAACGTATCGCCGCACCTTTTTGTCTTCTTGCCGGACAACCATCGCCAGCTTGCAATGAGTTTTGAGATCCATAAATCCGAACACGACGTGAACACCAGCGCGTTCCATTTGGCGAGCCCAAATAATGTTATTGGCTTCGTCGAAGCGGGCTTTTAGCTCAACCAGAGCTGTCACATGCTTGCCATTTTCAGCTGCGGCAATCAGGGCTCGGACAATTGGGCTGTCGCCACTCGTGCGATAGAGGGTTTGCTTGATAGCCAACACCTGCGGATCACTTGCAGCTCGCTGGATGAATTCGACAACTGGATCGAACGAATCGTAGGGATGATGTACCAGGATATCGTGTTTAGCAATGCTTTCGAACAGACCTTTGTCGTTGCGGAGTGTCACCGGTACTTTTGGCACCAATGGAGGATCTCGCAGGTCATCGCGGTTGATGAGTGAGTGGAGTTCAAAAAGGCTTGTCATATCGAGCAAGCCTTGGACGGAGTACACCTCGTTATAACCGTCTGCCTCATTGGAGTTATCACGTTTGATGCTTTCCTCACCAACAATCATGTTGAGCAATTTCGGGTTGATGTCTTCTGAGACCTCAAGCCGAACTGCTTCGGTCCGTTGCCGCGCCCTCAAGCGAGATTCGATGTTCCGTAACATGTCATCAGCTTCTTGCTCAAGCAGCATAATATCCATGTCACGCGTTATTCGGAACGTGGCATTGTCAACAATGTCGTAGCCACCAAAAAGTTCAGGCAAACGATCGGAAATCAAATCTTCCAGAAGTACGAATACCTGTTTGTTGCCAGGTTCCAGTGATATGAATCGAGGTAGCACTTGCGGAAGTTGCACAACTGCGAACAGCTGCTTGGGGCCGATCCCTGTATGTCGCGAAAGGAGGACGGCCAGGTACAGCCCGCGATTGTGATATCTTGGGCTGGGATGGCTCGGATCAATTGCCATAGGTGTGAGTACGGGAAATACCTGCTGCTGAAAGAACTTGTCAAGCGACTTGCGCTGTTTGCCACGAAGTTCCGACTTCGTGGCGAAATGGATATCTTCTTCTGACAATGTTGGAACAATCGAATCATTCCAACACTGGTACTGTTGAGCCACCAACTGGCGAGTGCGAAAGGCAATTCTTTGCAGTTGCTCCAATGAGCCAAGATCATCTGCCGGGATATCTTGTGGTGGCATGTGCCCAAAAGCTTGTTCTCGAAGACCCGCTACCCGAACCATGAAAAACTCATCAAGATTGGAAGCGAAGATCGCAAGAAATTTTGTGCGTTCTAGAAGACGGTTGCTTTCGTCTTGAGCCTCCTCGAGGACACGCGCGTTGAATTCCAGCCAGCTCAACTCGCGATTAACAAAATGTTCTGGAAGAAAAATTTCTTCGTGCATTGGAGTCTTCCCAAACTTTTCCAAAGTGGACCACGTGTGGGGCTTTGGCGCGAGTAAAATATCCAGGGGCGACCTCTCTACGACGATCACCACCATCGACAATTCCGTGGATGGTGATATCTCCGGGGTGGAGGTCAACTAGTCTCTGTTGGGCACTGGTGATTCCACAGCCAACAGTCATTCCAGCCAACAGTCATTCCAGCCACCACCCTTCCTGTCCGTGCTCAAAAATCAAGTCAGACTAGGGTCGACGGACTCCGGGCAATCACGAGGTGTCGGTACCCCAAACCCAACGATGGGTGACTCTGGGGTGGGGTGGAAAATTCGTCGCAATCCAAGTATCCAAGTCGCTACACAGGTTGTCGCTACGCAGGTTGTCGCTACGCAGGTTCAGCGTAGGCCTTCATATTCAGTTTACTTTTATCCTAGCATGACGAAGCGGAAAACAAAGTGACTGCTATTCTAGTGGGATTTTCGCTGGACTGGTTGCAGGGCAGCTACTTTGGCTGGCTCAGTCATGTTAACTTCAGCGACCTTGTCGGTATCGGCCCGTTGATGGACGGAAGGTCCAATGAGCTGGTCAATTTGGTCTTCATCAAGAACCTCGTCTTGAATCAAGGATTCAGCCAGAGTGGTGAGCATGTCAGGATGTTCGCTGAGCGTTTGCTTTGCGCGGTCTTCAGCGGTATGCAAAATCTTGGCAACTTCTTCATCAATGAGTTGGGCAGTGTGGTCACTAAAGTGGCGATGTTCATGGGCCATCTCGCGGCCCAAAAACGGGTGGTCCTCACCGGTGTGGAATGCAACCGGACCTAGTCGTTCACTCATCCCCCAATGGGTAACCATCCGCCGAGCAAGTTTGGTAGCCTCTTGTAAATCGTTTTCGGCGCCGGCACTGTACTCGTCAAAGTGAATTTTTTCTGCGGCACGACCAGCTAGAAGCATTACGAGTCGCGATCGAATATCGCGTTGGCTAATGTTGTGCCGATCTTCGTCCGGCACAAGTTGTGTAACGCCGAGTGCGCGGCCTCGTGGTACGATCGTGACTTTATGAACTCGATCGCAGCCAGGTACCAGCCAGGCAATCAAGGCGTGCCCTCCTTCGTGATAGGCGGTTACTAGCTTTTCTTTATCACTCAACACATCGTCGCGGCTGCTACCCATGAGCACTTTGTCACGAGCATGTTCGAAGTCATCCATGCCGACCTGGTTTCGGTCGTGGCGCGTGGCCCAGAGGGCTGCTTCATTGACCAGGTTGCGAACGTCGGCACCTGTCAAGCCGACAGTTGCCCGGGCAAGTCGGGTGAAGTCAACATTGTCGGCTACAGGGATCTCGCGTGAATGGACATTGAATAATTCTTCGCGGTCTTTTACGTTAGGCCGATCGACGGTGATGTGACGATCGAAGCGGCCTGGGCGGAGCAATGCTGGATCGAGTACGTCGGGCCGATTGGTTGCTGCAAGCACGATTACGCTTGGGGAAGGACCAAACCCATCCATTTCGCTGAGGATTTGGTTAAGTGTTTGTTCACGCTCGTCGTTACCTCCTCCCAGCCCCGCACCTCGTTGCCGGCCGACCGCATCGATTTCGTCGATGAACAGAATGGCAGGTGCATTGTCTTTGGCTGTTTTAAACATATCGCGGACTCGGCCGGCGCCGACGCCAACGAACAGCTGGATGAACTCCGAACCGTTGATGGAAAAGAATGGAGCATCTGCCTCGCCGGCGACCGCCCTGGCAAGTAGAGTTTTGCCCGTTCCGGGGGGGCCCATCAACAAGACACCCTTGGGAACCCGAGCTCCGAGTCGCTGGAATTTGTCCGGGTCTTTGAGGAATTCGACAATCTCTTGCAGGTCTTTTTTTACACCGATCAGACCCGCTACATCATCGAAGCTAACTTGAGTTCCATCGGCATCGTATTTTCGGGCCGGGCTACGGGTAACGCCAGAGAGCATTCCACCACCCATGACCTGATCACGGGTTCGCCGCATGAATTTCCAAAAGCTTAATGCCAGGAATACCAATAACACCAGCCAGGCTAAGGTAAGTAATTCGTTGAAGTCAAACGGACGGCTACTACGAACTTCAGCAACATGGTTCAGTAGGAAGTTGCGTAACTGATCATCAACTTCCCCTACGACTTGGACCGTAAAATTCTTCTTTAGTTTTTCGTGTGGTGGATCCTTAGTCGTTCCGTTGACCGTAGATGGCGTACCCGACGGGGTTTGGATTGTCGGGCTCAAGGATGGTGCCAGTGGTGGGTGAACAAAACTCCCGTAAATACGATCGCCCCGAATCTCAACAGACTCGACATTTCCTGCAAGAACCTGGTCGTGAAAGAATTTGTAGTTCTTTATTTTAGAGACGTCGGTCGCGTAGGGTTGGATCCAGAGCATGGCCGCAGTCACGGCGACCAGAACAAGAAGCAGGCCGGTTGGAACGTAGGGCCGCCGCGGCTGCTGGGCAGGAGGAGAACCGTCAGAGGGTGGCTGTTGATCCATAACAGATGGCGATCAGGGCAGAGGAGACTGTTGGAAGTTTAGCGCACCGCACGCGGCGAGGAAATTCGAATTCGCAAGGCCAACGTGCCTGGACAAGGTCTTCGAGATGGTGTGCCATTCAAACGACCGCAATAACTTCCAGGGATAGACAAATTAGTTGTGAAGGGTCACTCATCCTGTTTTTTGATGGGGCGCCCCTGGTCGAATTCTTGGACAAACTTTTCACCGTCAACTGACCACCGGGTTACAGTGCCATGAAATTTTCCATCTTTGTAATTCGCTTCGGCGTTTTTGTCTCCCTCTTCATTCCACTCAATTGCTTTTCCTTCCCGCTGACCGTTCTTAAACTGCATTGCCCGCTTTTGCTGTCCCGAAGGGAACCATTCGTTCCAGAGGCCATGCGGTTGGCCATTCTGATAGCTATAGAAGTTGAGTTGTTGTTTGCCGGTACTGTCGTAGGTGATCCACTCTCCATCACGTTTCCCGTTTTTAAACGACCGTTTACCCTCCAACGTGCCGTCATCGCGAGAAACTTTCCAACTGCCGTTAGCTAGGCCATCCTGGTAGGTGACTGCGCGGCATTCTTGCCCGTTGTCATGCCAATAGACCCAACTGCCCTGTTGCTCTCCTTTGGCATATTCACCTTCGACAAAGAGTTGCCCGTTGGGGAAGTATTCACGGTAGGTGCCATCATTTTCAATTCGGTTATCCGAATAGCGGGTTATTTGTCTTTCAATATGAAGGGTTCCATCCGGATAGTTTGTTTTATGCGGCTGTCGCTCGGTAACGATTGTGGCGGGTGGTGGAACTGGGGGCTCGTCGAGATAGATTGGCGGACCCTTGTAAGGTTTGATCTGGACACTTTCACGCTCGAGTTCGGTCTCCGCGACGTCATTGGATGAATCGTTGCTATGGTCCGTCGCCCGAGTGGTCTGCTGAAGCGTACCGATTGCAACATC
Organism: Lacipirellulaceae bacterium; assembly: GCA_965243695.1. Lineage (GTDB taxonomy): Bacteria > Planctomycetota > Planctomycetia > Pirellulales > Lacipirellulaceae > JAKVCB01. Next base: position 22,894 of record CBDEWC010000025.1, read on the forward strand.
GCTTTCTGCGCTTTCTGTGCCAGGTAAGATTCCAGCAGTATTGGTATTGGTAATTTGCTTGATTCCGACCCCATCTTGATCTGTGAGTGGGTCGATGCTGGCACTATCACTGCAACTGACTGTCAGCAAAAGAAGTCCCAGGGTAGCAATAAGCGATAGTTTGTGACTTGATGTTGGCATTCTTCTGTGATCTCCCGCAAAACATCTCTGGCCCTCTTCACAGTGGGCACTCCAAGTAATATGGCATACGGCAAAACCCCCGTCCACGAAAGGGGGCTGAAGGGACGATTTTGCGGCAACAGTAGTGATTGGAGGGATTAGGAGGCCATTTTTTCTACCTCCGGAGCAGTCTCCTTGCGAATTGACCGGTGGTTCCACGTCTAGGTAGTCCAATTGTCGGGTATCACCCCATCCTTTGGTACGACAAAAATGCCGTCACGGATCGCGCAGTGTTCCCCAAGGGGTTCGTCGTGTCGCTCTCGATTTCCCCGGATGGTGACTCCAGCACCAATTCGGCAGTTTTTATCAACCAGCGCACCTTCGATTAGAGTGCCCTCTCCAATTCCAACCGATGGGATCGCTGAGCAATTTCCCTGGGGCATTCGTTCCGCTGTTTCATAAAAATCGGCTCCCATAATGACGGAATTACGGATGGTGACGTTGCGACCGATTTGGCACCGCAGACCAATCACGCTGTTTTCAATGGTTGTTCCCCGTTCAATCACACAGCCATCAGCGATAAGACTTCCACGGATAGCGGCCCCGTCGACTCGTGAAGGGGGAAGGAAACGTGGCCGCGAATAAATTGGGGATGATTCTGAGGTCAGATCAAAAGGCGGATCCGATTGCGCCAGTTGTAGATTGGCTTCGTAAAAAGATGCAATGGTACCGATGTCTTCCCAATAGCCATCAAAAGGGTGTAGTTGTACATGGCGAGACCGAATCGAGGCTGGAAAGACCTCCTTGCCGAAGTCTTGATAGTTCGTTTTTTCCAGGACGGCAATGAGCGTGTCTCGAGTAAACAAATAAATGCCCATGCTTGCCAGAAACTCGCGCCCGTGGCTGGTGACTCCCTGGGAATTGATCCATGCTGGACTCATGGCCATGTCGGTGAATTCAGTGTCGGTTTGTGGCTTTTCCAGAAAACCGACGACCCGTCCTGAATCATCCACCCGCATGATCCCAAGACCGGAGGCATCCGATCGATTAACGGGTTTTGCAGCAATTGTCACGTCGGCGTTTGTCGCGAGATGCGTTTCAAGCATCTTTGCAAAATCCATGCGATAGAGTTGGTCCCCCGAAAGAATCAGCACATGGTCAATCTCTGGTTGGGACAGATAGCGAAGATTCTTGCGAACCGCGTCGGCTGTGCCCTGGAACCAGTCTTCGTTATTGCATTCAAAGGTTTGTTGAGCCGCTAAAATCTCCACAAAGCCGCCGTCGAAAACATCGAAATTGTACGTGCCTCGAATGTGTCTGTGGAGACTTACCGACATGAATTGTGTCAACACGTAAATCTGGTTGAGGCCGCTGTTAAGGCAGTTGGAAAGTGGGATATCAATAAGGCGATACTTCCCGGCCAGCGGCACAGCTGGTTTAGAACGATAAAAGGTGAGTGGCTGCAGTCGTGTGCCACGTCCCCCACCAAGTACAACAGCGACCACGTTCTTCATGATTTCACGGCTCTTGGTTCGGGTGACGGTGGATGGTAGTACAGCGGTTGAGGGTACTGGGCTGCAGAAATAGAATCCCTTACTTGATCACAAAATTCACTAATCGCCCTGGCACGACAATCTCTTTGATGATCGATTTCCCGGCCAACAACGCCGCAATCTTGGGATCTTCCTTGGCGGAGGTCAGCATGGTGTGCTGATCGGCATCGGTCGGTACGTTGATTTTGCTGCGGACCTTACCCCGGATTTGGACCGCCACCTCGACCAGGGGTTCTTTAACCAGTTCGTGGTTGAATTCAGGCCAAGGAGCACGGGCAATCGATTCTTGCTGGCCAAGCGTCTGCCAAAGTTCTTCTGCGATGTGGGGTGCAAATGGGGATAGCAAGAGAACAAAACTGGTCATGGCTTCATGGGGCCGCGACTTTTCTTTGGTAAAGAAGTTGGTGAACTCCATCATTCGCGCTATCGCTGTGTTGAAGCGAAGATCGGAGATGTCTTCCGTAACGGCTTTAATGGTTTGGTGGAGCACGCGATTCTGCTCAATGTTGGGTGGTGTGTCGACCACGGCCGGGTTGAGCATCATCTCTTCAGATCTTTCGTCGACGATCATTCGCCAGGCACGTCCCAGAAAACCATACACACCACTTACGCCGTCCATACTCCAGGGTTTGGTTGCTTCCAGGGGCCCCATAAACATCTCGTAAAGCCTTAGTGAATCGGCTCCAAATTCAGCAACGACGGTATCTGGATTGACAACATTGCCACGACTCTTGGACATTTTCTCGTTGTTTTCTCCCAGGATCATTCCTTGATTCACAAGTTTTTGGAATGGTTCGGGAGTGCTTACAACGCCGCGGTCATAAAGCACCTTGTGCCAAAAGCGGGCATAGAGCAGGTGCAAGACGGCGTGTTCTGCGCCGCCAACGTAAAGATCAACAGGCATCCATGCTTTTTCGATATCTGGGTCGATGACCGCCTGGTCATTTTGGGGGTCGAGAAACCTCAAGTAATACCAACAGGAACCTGCCCACTGAGGCATGGTATTGGTCTCGCGTTTGAATCGTTTGCCATCGATGACCGGGTAAAGCCATTCATCAGGCGCTTTATCCAGCGGTGGTTCAGGCCTCCCATGTGGTTGAAAGTCATCCAGATGTGGTAGATCAACGGGCAGCTCATCGGGACTAACCGGTTGTACGCGGCCAGTTGCTTTTCCGTCGTTATCCAGTTCGTGCAGAATAGGAAATGGTTCTCCCCAAAAACGTTGCCGCGAGAAGAGCCAGTCGCGAAGTTTGTAGTTCACCGCGTTGCGTCCAAGCCCGGAGTCTGCCAGATCGCCAGCAATTTTTTGTTTGAATTCATCGGTCGACAGTCCGTCGTAGGGACCTGAGTTAACCGCCAAGCCGGTTCCGCAGAAGACCTGTTTGCCAGCGAGAATTGTCTCGACATCGGTTTCTGAAACTGACGTCCCCGGATCGACAACGGTTTGGATTGGAATATCGAACTGTTGGGCAAATTCGAAGTCGCGTTCGTCGTGTGCTGGCACGGCCATGATTGCGCCTGTGCCATAGCTGCTCAAGACATAGTCGGCGACCCAAATTGGCATAATCGCATTATTGATCGGATTGATGGCGTGCGCGCCGATGAATACACCGGTCTTTTCTTTTGCAAGTTCCGTCCTGTCGCGATCGCTCTTGTGGGCAGCTGCATCACAATATGCTTGAACCGTCGCTGCGTGTTCCGGTGTTGTCAGTCGTTTGACAAAAGGATGCTCTGGCGCAATGACCATGTAGGTAGCTCCGTAGAGCGTATCAGGGCGGGTTGTATAAATCCGCAGCGATTCAGGCCCAGGTCTGCGGGGGAAACCTGCAGTGCGACGCGATGTTTTCCATCCTTCGAAATCGCTCTCAGACCCGATGAAAAAATCAACTTCGGCACCTTGGCTGCGGCCAATCCAGTTTCGTTGCAATGCTTTTATGCCTTCGTGCCAATCGAGGTCATCAAGGTCATTCTCGAGCCGGTCGGCGTAGGCGGTGATCCGAAGCATCCACTGACGGAGCGGCATTCGCATGACAGGATGGGCACCCCGTTCGCTTTTGCCATCAATGACTTCTTCGTTGGCGAGAACCGTTCCCAAGGCAGGGCACCAATTGACCGGCGCCTCGCTTTGAAAAGCAAGCCGGTGATCGTTTTGATATTCGTGAATGGCATCGTCACCTAAGGCGACGGTGTCAGCGGGAATAGGAAGTTCGCTAATTGGGCGGCCACGCTGCTGAACTTCATCGAACCAGGTATCGTAGATTTGCAGAAAGATCCATTGAGTCCAGCGAAAGAAATTGACGTCTGTTGTTGCCAGTTCACGGTCCCAGTCGTAACTGAAGCCAAGCATTTTGAGTTGACGACGAAAATTAGCAATATTTTTCTCGGTTTGAATTCGCGGGTGCTGTCCCGTCTTAATGGCATATTCCTCAGCTGGCAGTCCAAAAGAGTCAAACCCCATCGGGTGGATGACACTCTTGCCTTGCATGCGAGCCGCCCGACACACAATGTCGGTAGCGGTGTAGCCTTCTGGATGGCCTACGTGCAAACCATTGCCGCTGGGATAAGGAAACATGTCCAGGACGTAAAGCTTGCCTGCACCAGGTTCCGGCAAGCTGGGTGTGGCAAAAATTCGGTGTTTTTCCCAATGGGCTTGCCATTTGGGTTCAATCGAGGCAGGGTTGTAGCGAGGCATGGGCAGGATTACCAGAAGGGGGCAGCAATGGTTCAGGTCGCAGTCAGCAGCGCAGGCGAATCAATGACCGATCCGATTCTACCGGTTTCTCCCGCCGGCGGGAACGCAGGAGCGGCAGGTTGACGGCTTTTGCAGAACGCAATTAGGATAACTGGTGCGATGGGTCGGTTTTTTAGGATGAATTCAAGGCCAGGCTCCGTGCCCCCAGAGTTTGGTCACCGACATTTACGGTGGGAGTATTGCTGAAGGTCCAGGTCCCCTTAAAATTTTAGATTTCTTACTCAGTAAGCCAAAGCTTTTATGGATACCACCAAAGTTGCAATTATTGGCCTCGGCACCGTTGGATCGGGTGTCGCACACCTGTTGTTGGATCACGGTGATCGAACTGCCCGGCACGCGGGACGGACACTCTGGTTGGAGAAGGCGGTCGTCCGGGACCTCACCAAACAACGCGGTTGCGATCTTCCCGAGGGTATTTTGACGGACCGCATCGAGGACGTCATTAAAGATCCCCAGATCACCGTGGTAGCCCAGTTGATTGGAGGCTTGGAACCTGCCCGTACGATTATGCTTCAGCTGCTTGAGAATGGCAAGAATGTGGTTACCGCCAACAAGGCACTACTTGCCGAACATGGCCCCGAACTGTTCGATCGCGCACGCGAGTTGGGGAGGTCGATTGCTTTTGAAGCATCTGTGGCAGGTGGAATTCCCATCATTGCAAATATTGGCCAGTGTTTGTCCGCTAACCAGATTGAATCGATCGATGGCATTCTTAACGGTACAAGCAACTTTATCCTCAGCAAGATGTATCAGGAGGGAGTTGCCTATGCCGACGCGGTAGCTGAGGCCCAGCAACTTGGTTACGCTGAAGCTGATCCAACGATGGATGTTGATGGTACCGATACAGCACAGAAGCTGGCTATTCTTGCACATCTTGGTTTTGGTGCCCGCGTACACTGGCAGGATATTCCTTGTGTGGGGATCGATACACTGGATAGTGCGGATGTTCGCTATGCCCAGGAAATGGGTTATCAGATCAAGTTGCTGGCGGTCGCCCGTCTGGTGGGTGATGGGTTGGATCTGTACGTATCGCCGACACTGGTACAGTCGGGTCGACCTTTGGCCGAGGTTGGAGGTGCTTACAATGCTATTCGTGTCGTCGGTGAAGCTGTCGGCAACCTGTTTTTTTATGGTCAGGGTGCCGGCCAGATGCCGACCGCTTCGGCCGTAGTCGCAGATATGATCGATACAGCGGTTGGCCGTACCGCACTTACATTTCGAACGTTAGAGCTTTGGTCTGGCAGAAAAGCCCGAGTATCCTCCAATGATTTTGCACAGGCTCAGGGTCGGTTCTATCTACGTACCGAAGTTGAAGACCACCCAGGGGCATTAGCTCAGATTACGCATATTTTAGGAGAGAACAAGATTTCGATCGCTTCGATCCTACAGCATGAACCACCGGACCAATACAGTCCGGGAGACTTTCCTCGAACGGTTCCACTTGTCATCATGACCCATTTGACCAGTGAGGGTGCAACAAAGGCTGCTTGTGAACGCATCGATAAGCTTGATTGTACGTGTGGGCCAGCCGTCCGCATGTGGGTGCGCGATTGAACACCACACCACCTGTTCAAGAGGAGAACTTGAGGCCACTTGAAATTAAAAAAAGCGACCCCAACACCAAGCGATAGATAAGATGAAATTCGCGATAATCATCCCTGACGGTGCGGCTGACGAGCCGCAGGAGGAACTGAACGGACAGACTCCGCTCGAGGCAGCCTGCACGCCCCATATGGACCAGATTGCCGCCCAAGGCGTGGTTGCCCGTGCTTGCCACACGCCACCAGATCTCCCGGCCGGGTCTGAAATTGGTAATTTGAGCCTGTTGGGTTATGACCCGCAGGCGAATTTTACCGGTCGGGCACCGATGGAGGCTGCAGCCCAGGGAATCACTCTTGGCCCCAACGATTGGGCCATCCGTTGCAACCTGGTCACGATCACCGACCAAATCATGAAGGATTTCACGGCAGACCATATTACAACAGCCGAATCCACGGATCTTCTAAACTCAGCACAGTCGGAAATTGCCTCCCGAGAGAAATTTGGAGGCGCGCTTGAGTTCGTACCTGGGGTCAGCTATCGAAATCTGTTGATTTGGCGAGGAAACAACCACGCTGCCCCCTTTACGGCTGAAACAGTCACCACTGCACCGCACGATATTACGGATCAAGCGGTCCTGGACTTTCATCCCCTTGGGCCCGGGAGCGACCTGTTGAACGAGTTGATGGAGAACTCTGTCGAGTTATTCACCGATCATCCGGTGAACGTAGTGCGTCAGGGACATGGCAAGTTGCTGGCAACCAATATCTGGCTTTGGGGGCAAGGCCTTGCCCCCAAGCTGCGACCCTTCGCCGAGGAATACGGTCCCCGTGGGGCCATGATCACAGCAGTTGATTTATTGCGAGGCATTGCATCCTTGATCGGTTGGGAACGGATTGAAGTTGACGGTGCCACCGGCTATCTCGATACCAACTATGCTGCAAAGGGGCGGGCTGGTGTTGATGCACTCAACCAATTTGAGATTGTGTGTGTTCACGTAGAAGCTTCCGACGAAGCATCCCATGAGGGGCGCTGCGACGAAAAAGTAAAGGCTCTGGAGAAAATTGATACGCACATTGTTGGTCCCATGCTTGATGAGCTAATGAGCCACGACCAGTGGCGGATCATGGTTTCGCCCGATCACCCTACATTGTTACGCACCAAAGCACATCACCATGGCAATGTGCCTGTTGCGATGGCAGGTACGGGGATCGACCCCGACACGTTTACACGTTATGGCGATAGCAATGCGAACGAATCTGGCCTTGTGTTCGATGCAGGATGGAAGATGATGAAGTGGTTCATTGATTAGGCACGAGTCAGGTTAGCCTTTTGGGGCCGAAGCGACAGCGGTTTTGCGCTGGTCCCACTGGTTTTCAAAAAACCGATACATGACGAGATGCATAACTGTGTGGTTTAATATGAGCCACGTACAATTCCTTTAACTCTAATTTTTTTACTTCCAATGCCTTTGATTGTCCAAAAGTTTGGCGGCACAAGCGTTGCCGATGCAGAGAAGATTCAGGTTGCCGCAAGAAGAGCTATTCAGGCCCAACAGCAGGGTAACCAGGTGGTCGTGGTGGTCAGTGCGATGGGGAAGCAGACCGACATGCTGGTCGATCTGGCTGGTCAGCTTTGTGAAGACCCTCCAGCTCGAGAGATGGACATGCTCCTTTCGACTGGTGAACAGGTGAGTGTGGCGTTGATGGCGATTGCAATCCACTCGCTCGGGCATAAGGCTGTGAGTTTGACTGGTGGTCAGATCGGAATCCGGACGGACAGTTCGCACACCAAGGCAAGAATCCAGTCGATTTCAACCGGCCGGATGCGCCAGCTTCTAGACGACGGCAATATCATTATTGCTGCTGGCTTTCAGGGGATTGATGAAGCTTTTAATATCACCACTTTGGGACGTGGAGGCAGTGACACGACTGCCGTAGCCCTGGCTGCTGTACTGGAGGCCAGTGTTTGTGAGATTTACACCGATGTTGATGGTGTTTTTACGACCGATCCCCGTCTGGTTTCCGAAGCTCGTAAAATGAATCAGGTAAGTCACGATGAAATGCTGGAACTTGCGAGCCTGGGTGCTGGGGTGATGCACAGTCGGTCGATCGAATTTGGCAAGAAATTCAACGTTCCCATTCATATTCGCAATAGTGCCGTTTTCAATGATGAAATGGGAACGATTGTGGGGCCGATGCCTGAATCGGAAGAGCGATCAGTCAGTGGAGTGGCGCTCATCAAAAAAGAAGCCCGCATTACCATCCGGGGAGTACCGGATCAGCCTGGGACCAGCCTGACCATTTTTCTTCGCCTGTCGGAAGTCAATCTGGCGGTTGATATGATCGTGCAAAATGTAGGTGCTGAGGGACAGGCAGATATTTCATTCACCGTACTGGATTCTGATTTGCGCGAAGCACTGCAGGCTGTCGAAAAGGCTGCCTCCGAGTTGGGCGCACAGGGGATTACGCATGACGCGAACGTTTCGAAGGTATCGATTGTGGGACTCGGCATGGCCACTCAGACTGGCGTTGCCGATCGAATGTTTCGCGCTCTTGCCGATACGGATGTGAATATCGAGGCTATTACGACAAGTCAAATCAAGGTGTCGGTGCTGGTCGAACAAGAAAAGGCGATGGATGCCTTGCTGGCAGTTCACAGAGAGTTTGAACTCGAAAAGCCTGCGCGGGCACGAGTCACTTACTCGGATTTGGCGACGGCAGAAAAACGAACCGATGCAAGTACGGTTGTTGATCGACTCCAGCACATGGAAGATTTGACGATCGAAGGTGTCGTACTTGACCAATCGCAGGCCCGCTTGACCATGGCATTAGTCGCTGACCAACCAGGCATTGCTGCGCGGATATTTGAGGCAGTAGCTGCCGAAGATGTGCTTGTCGACATGATCGTGCAAAGTATGGGGATCGATGGCTACGCGAATGTTAGCTTTACAGTGCCCCGCAAAAGTGTGGATCAAGCCAGGAGTGTTCTCGGAAAGCTGGCCGCCGAGTTGGGCGGCAGTATCACCCACGAGCCGGAGATAGACATTCTCTCAGTTTTCGGAATCGGTATCCGTAGCCACACTGGGGTTGGGACTCGAACGTTTCAGGCACTCCTAGAAGCGGGTATCAATGCCGAAATGATCAATACGAGTGAAATTCGCCTGAATGTTGCGGTCGCATCGGGCAAAGGTGAGGCAGGACTGGTTGCGCTGAAAGAAGCGTTTCGAGACGTTTTGAGTGAAGTAGATTAACAAGTTCGGGCTTGTATTTTTCCGTGTCGCGATTGTCCTGCTGCGCCACTGGGCTTCAAGTTCCTTCTCCCATTACGTCATTGAGCACATCTTCAGAAACGTAGATTGGCAAAAGGGGGTTGCACGTCACTGCCACGGCAATCGCATCGCTTGGCCGGCAATCGATTTCAGTCAATTCGCCGTCATGCCGAATTCGTAGTTTGGCGAAGTAAGTGTGGTCTTTCAGTTCGCTGATCATAACATCCTGGAAATCGGCACCGAGTGTTTCGACGGTATTAACCAGGAGGTCATGTGTCAGTGGCCGTGGAGCGTCGAGTTGTTTGACACGGCGGTCAATACTGGTTGCCTCGAATATACCGATCAAGATTGGGAACATCCGATCACCATCAACCTCCTTCAGGTAAATAACTTGTTGATCGTTGATTTCGCTGATGATAATTCGCGAAAGTTCCATCGAAACGGGCATGATGCAAATCCTCTTACTGAGCGGCACGCTGAAAGACCGTAGTCAGCCATTGCTGCGGTCTGTCTCCATTATAGCTGGAATGTCGACCAAGAGACCAGTATGCAGTTAGCCTGGTATGCAAATAACGAACGAGTATGTAAAAAATGAAGCGGTGGGGTTCTTTAAAAGTAAGGTTCCCCGTCTTGCAGTAGAATGATCGGAGAGCGATGAGGAAACATTTTTTAATCGCCAGCAATTTTTTCTATTGCAATTTTGACTGAGTCAAGCTGCGCCTGGGCTTCGGCGAGGCTTTCACGCTGCTGGGCGACGACGTTGGCCGGAGCTTTGTTGACAAAGTTCTCGTTGGCGAGTTTCTTATTAATCGATTCGATGCGCCCTGTAAGATCCTCAAGCTGCTTGCCAAGGCGAGCTCGTTCGACATCGACGTCGAAAAAAGCGCTGATGTCAAGGTGCACTTCCAGACCGGCCAGCGCTTCACTGGCCGACCTTTGGGGCGATGTTGTGTCAGGACCCAACGCTTTAGCGGTAGCTTTGGCCATCGAGCTGAAATAGGGCTGCATTGGTTCGAGCAGCTTGGCAACGGACGGGTTGCACCGCACGTGAAAGTCAACCGGCTCCCTGGTTGGCAGGTTGTTTTCGGTACGGATTTTTCTCACGGCGCCGAGTACGGCCTGGAATTGCGCAAATTGTTCCTCGATCGCAGGGTCTTGATACGAGGCATTGGCGTCGGGCCACGGCGCAACACAAACACTTTCGGCTGCTACGACCGGTTCGGGTAAACCTCGAGAGGGAGCGACCTCATTGAGTCGTTGCCAAACTTCCTCGGTGAGGAATGGAATTAGCGGGTGGAGTAACCGCAGAATGGTATCGAGTGCATGTGCTAAAACACGCTGAGCGGTTGTGCGCTCTGCGACAACGGCAAACCGGGTTTTGGTCATTTCTACGTAAAAACTACAAAATTCGTCCCAGGCGAAATCGTAAAGGGTGCGAGCGGCGTCCGCGTACCGGTATTCGTGAAGGGCCGAGGTTACTTGTTGCGTAACGGTCGTGAGTCGCGACAGGAGCCACCGGTCTTCGAGTCGCAATTTGTCCGAGTCGACGGGGCCCGATTCGTATTCGGAGAGATTCATCAGGGAGAATCGGGAGGCATTCCACAACTTGTTGCAAAAGTTGCGACCTAGTTCAAACCGATCACTTACCACCGACCCGCGTTGTAACGTTTGGTCTTCTTCCGATTCCGCCCACTGGGTGCGGAACGGCTCATTGCATTTCTGACACTCAATTCTGGGAAGTCGACGGTTCTTCTTGGTTTGTTTCACGAGGGCCTGGCAGTGAGGGCACTCGAAATCGACAGGCATTCGCACGTCCTGAGTCTCAGTGGTCAGGTAGGCGATACCAAAGCGAAGAGCATCTGCTCCAAATTTCTCAATCACATCGACCGGGTCGACCCCATTGCCTTTACTCTTGGACATGGTTTCGCCATATCCATCGAGGATTTTAGGATGGACATACACTTCTTTGAAGGGAATGCCGTTCATGTTGTAAAGCCCTGTGAGCACCATCCTCGCTACCCAGAGTGTGATGATATCGCGACTTGTGACAAGCGTGCTGGTTGGATAGAACTTGGCGAGTTCACCGGTGTTTTCTGGCCAGCCCAAGGTGGAATGTGGCCACAGAGCGCTCGAGAACCAGGTGTCGAGGACGTCATCTTCTTGCCTGAACCAGTTGTCCTTCTCCAGGCAGTTGATGACTTCGGGATCATTTTTGCTTCGCACACACACAAAGACTTTGGTGATCTTGCCATTTTCTTCTTCTTGCTTGATTGATAAGCGGTCCGCTTTTTTAAACTCTGCCAACCCGTCGAGCATCCGATGGAGTTGCGTTGTCGCATTCGAAGCGGCTGCTGGATGATCGGGCAGTCTTTCCCGATTCAAGGTCCATACAGGAATTCGGTGTCCCCACCAGAGTTGACGGCCGATTGGCCAGTCTCGCTTTTCACCGAGCCAGTCAAGATAACCTTTGGCATAACGTTTTGGTATGATTGTCACACGACCATCGGTGACGGCATCCATGGCTGATTGGGCCAGTTGGTCCATTTTCACGAACCACTGGTCAGCGAGGTACGGTTCGATGGGTGTTTTCGAGCGATCGGAATGGGCCAGATCAATCTCGCGATCTTCAATTTCTTGCAGCAAACCTTGCGCCTCAAGGTCGGCGACGACCTTTTCCCGCGCTTTCTTGATCTTAAGGCCCGCATAGGGACCAGCATGTTCATTGAGCGTTCCGTCGGGATTGATAATGTTGATCGCACCAATTTCCTGGTTGCGTTTCCAGACATCGTAGTCGTTTGGGTCGTGGGCTGGTGTGATCTTTACACTGCCGGATCCAAGTTCTGGTTTTGCCCAGGGATCGGCGATGATTGGAATCTCACGTTTGACCAGCGGAAGTAGAAGTTTGCGGCCGTCACGCGCCATATCTCGAAGCTGTTCGAGTCCGGCGAGTTTAGTTTTTCGGCGAACTTCAAGGGCTGTGATTTGCTCCTTAAGGAAGGGTTGATCTTTTTCTGGAGCGGAGGCAAGTTTTTCGACAAGACTCAATTTTACTTTCTCAAGGGCAGCCGCCGGGTCTGGATGAACAGCGACTGCCGTATCACCCAGCATCGTTTCAGGTCGTGTTGTGGCAATGGTCACGTGCGTCGGTTCACCCAGTTGCGGGTCAATCACGGGATAATTGATATGCCAGAAGTGGCCTTTGACCGTTTCGTGGAAGACTTCATCATCGCTCACAGCGGTTTGTAGAAAGGTGTCCCAATTGACCAGTCGCTTGCCACGATAAATTTTGTCGTCCTGGAAAAGTTGGAAAAACGTTTCACGCACTGCCCGGGCACAGGTGTCATCGAGGGTAAAGCGAGTTCGTTCCCAGTCGCAGCTACACCCAAGTTGTTTGAGTTGTCCCAGGATCCGGGTCTCGTATTGTTCCTTCCAGTTCCAAATGCGTTTGACAAGCCCCTCACGCCCCAAATCGTGCCTCGATTTTCCTTCCTCTTCCAGTAACCGTCGTTCCACCACAGCTTGCGTGGCAATTCCGGCATGGTCCGTCCCTGGCATCCAGAGCACGTTGTAGCCTTGCATTCGTTTCATGCGGACGAGAATGTCCTGCAAGGTGTTGTTCAGCGCATGTCCCAGGTGAAGTGCTCCGGTGACATTGGGCGGAGGGATGACGATCGTATACGGAGGGCTGGGGTCATTCGGGTTGGCATGAAAATAGCCGCAACGTTCCCAGAACGGGTACCAGCGTTTCTGAGCCCCAGCATGGTCATATTGGGAAGGCAGATCTTGGAGCGATACTTCAGAAGTGGCTGTCATAATTGAATCGGTGGAGTCTCAGAACTCAGCTGTTAGAACACGGCATACAGACGCCAAAAAAGCGGGGAAGGGATTAGTGATTCTCGTCCTTGATCAACTTGTACTCAATGCTGTCAACCAGCGCGTTCCAACTTGCTTCAATGACGTTTTCATGTACGCCGACGGTACCCCACACTTCGCCATCGGCATCACGACTTTCGATTACGACGCGAACGGCAGCAGCCGTTGCTGCCTCGGAATTGATGACTCGTACTTTGTAATCCACAAGACACATGTCTGCCAACTTTGGAAACACGGTGTAAAGTGCCTTTCGGATTGCGTTGTCGAGGGCATTCACCGGACCATCGCCCTCGGCAACCTCGTAGAACGTACGGTCTTCGATCCGTAGTTTAACCGTCGCGACGGTAGTGGGTTCCTGTTTCTGATTCTCCACCTCCACATTGACTTGGTAGTTGATGCGTTCAAAGTGGGGAGAAAATGTTCCCGCAGCCCGTTTTACCAGCAGGTCGAAAGAGGCTTCGGCGGCTTCAAATTGGTATCCGCGGTTTTCCATCTCAACAACCTGGTGAAGCAATGTATCCATGAGCGCTTTGTCGTGCTCAAGGTCGTGCTTGGTCGCCAAGGCAATGATATTTGATCGTCCCGAGAGTTCACTTACCAGCACGCGGCGTTCGTTGCCTACCATTTCGGGTGGAATGTGTTCGTAACTCGTGACTGCTCGATTAATAGCATGGACGTGCATTCCACCCTTGTGGGCAAACGCACTCGGTCCCACGAAGGGCTGGTTCGAGCGGAAGTGCAAATTAGCAACCTCATAAACGTAACGAGAAAGTTCCGTCAGATGCTTGACTCCACTTCCGCTCAATAACTCATAACCATCTTTCTTGATAGCCAGATTGGCCATGATCGCAATCAAGTCAGCATTGCCACATCGCTCACCAAGTCCATTGATCGTGCCCTGAACGTGGATCACTCCGGCATCTATGGCCGCTAAAGAATTTGCTGCCGAGAGATCACAATCATTGTGCGTATGGATACCAAGTGGAACATCGACTGCCGACAAGGCTTCCTTGGTAATCGCTGCGATTTCTTCAGGCAGGCTCCCACCATTGGTGTCACACATCACTACCAGCATCGCTCCACCCTCAACGGCCGCTTGAATCGTTTTTCGGGCATAATCCGGGTTCGCTTTCCAACCGTCGAAAAAATGTTCGGCATCGTAGATGATGTCGCGCCCTGCCTCGTGCAGGTAGCCGACCGTCTCGCGAATCATCGCCAAATTTTCTTCCAGCGATACCCGCAGCACTTCCGTGGCGTGGAAGTCATGCGTCTTCCCCACGATGGTTAGCACGGATGCTTGTGATTCCAGCAGTGCGTTCATGCCGGGATCTTCGGCTGCCGTAATATCCTTTCGCCGCGTCATGCCAAATGCACACACGCGACTGTTTTTCAGTGGAGTTTCTGCGAGCCGTTGGAAAAATTCTGCGTCTTTGGGGTTGGAAAGGGGATAGCCTCCTTCGATGAAATCGAAGCCAAGTTCATCGAGTCTCCGGGCAATGAGAAGTTTGTCCTCAAGCGAAAAATTGACCCCTTCACCTTGTGCGCCATCGCGAAGGGTCGTGTCGTAGATCTCGATTCGTGTCATCGCGCTATCGTTTACCAGTCTGATTTGGACAGGTTGCCCTGCCCGTCAGAGGCCAGCGTCGCAACAAGCAACTTACGAGCGGGCTCCACCATTGCCAGAAGGAATGTCGTTGTCATAAAAAAACGTCATAAAAAACCCTGAGGCTTCTAGGGCCTCAGGGAGGTGTGTATCGATCGCAACCGAAACCAACCCTAGGGCTGCCCTCTCAGCATAATTATGAGGATTCCAACGCCGTGTGAGACGCCAAAAATCGTCTTGCAGGAGGGGTACATCATGGATGCCTTCTACTCTAGATGAGCCAGTGGTTCTGCGATAGGGGAACTGCAGCGGGCTCGCTGATCCGGGGCAAGTTGCTGGACTGTTCCAGCTCTCTGGCGCACCGCTATCAATTGGCAGTCACGTCAATTTGCATCTCAATTGGCAGCCACGTCAATTTGCATCTCAATTGGCAGCCACGTCAATTTGCATCGTAGTGCACTACGACGTCACCGCAGGCACGAAACACGACTCTGGCCTGCCAGCCACATGGCCAACAGTATTCCACGATTCCTCGATGGAAAAGTCCGACCCGGCTCGACGATCTCGGTGTGCCGGTGCAACAGGCCGGCAAGCAAACCTCAACCTCATAGCAGCAACAACGACAATCTGCCGGGTTGACGACTTCCAGCGCGGCACAAGTCGTACCAGGGTGACATACCAGAAATCTTCTTGCGCTAAGGTGCAATTTGTGTTCGCAGACAGAGACTGGAATACAGGTGGCCACAGCAGGGTCGATGGTTTCGCCCTTAACGACATGATCCGAGGGGCTGACTAACCGGGACTCGAGTTCTCCCTCATCGGGAGGCAGAGGAGCCTCAACACGGGTTGGCTCATTTTGGGCAAAGAGGAATGAGGGTGCGATGAATGGGGGTGCGACCGACAGAGAATCGGCTGCTGCCGTTGGTTGGGCTGCCGTCGGTTGGGCTGTGACCACAACGGGTTGCTTTGGCGACGCCGGCGTTTCTCGTTGAACGACAGTATTGAAGGCAACCAGTGCCCCAAAGCCTGCCAGAATTGTAATCCTACGAGTTCCGGACCCTGGCTGTTTTGTTTTCATCGAGATTCCCTTTTTTCCGGACAATAAAACGCGTACACCCGTCGGGCAAAGACCTTCACCTGATCTGAGCTAGTGTAGCATTCTATAAGGATAGCGGGGAGTGGGCAATTTTACAAAAAGTGGAGCCACCTTGACGACCGATGTGCGTGGGGTGAGTGTCCCCAAACCCATTTTGGTGACTAGTAGGTGGTTTTCCTAGATAGGGGGGTGCCAGTGAGGTTAGCATTGAATTTTCAACGCATCCAAAAGAAGACCGAGGTGACACCTCTTTGGGAAATTACCTTGCGGAGCCGCTACGCGATGTCGATAGGCTCTTCTTCTTCGGTCTCTTCTTCTTCAGTCTCTTCCTCTTCTTCGTCTTCGTACTCGCCTTCTTCTTCGTCTTCGTACTCGCCTTCTTCTTCGTCTTCGTACTCGCCTTCTTCTCCGGTCTCTTCCTCTTCGTACTCGTCTTCTTCTTCGTCTTCGTACTCGCCTTCTTCTTCAGTCTCTTCGTCTTCGCCTTCTTCTCCGGTCTCTTCGTCTTCGTACTCGCCTTCTTCTTCAGTTTCGCCTTCTTCTTCAGTTTCGTTTTCTGCTGTCCATGAAACGTTCTGCGAAGAGTCGTTGCTTTCGGCTTCCAGATTTTCTATGGATTCCTGGCTGGCCAGGGTAGCGGCTGTTTGACCGGTTACTCCCCGTTTCAGGTCCACTTTATTTCGACCCATTAAGGGGTTGTTTTCGACCAGCGAAGATGGGGCGGTATCAGACTCTTGTTGGTCGGGATCCTGCTGGGCATTCATGGCTTCCCACTGCTGAAGTGAGACCAGGACTTCGCGTGCTTGGGCACCGTTATACTCACCGACAACGCCATCTTCGGCCATAAAGTCAATAAGCCGCGCGGCCCGTCCATAACCGATTCCCAGTGTGCGTTGCAAAAGGGAGACACTTCCACGGCGTTCGCGTACGACGACATCGACAGCGGCTTCGTAAAGATCGTCCCGGTTTTTGAAGTTGTCCGCCGTAGCAGCTTCTTTTTCTTCCTTGGTTTTCAATTCCAGAAGTTCGTGTGCGAATTGAGGGTCGTCAGTACCTACAAAATCAACAACGTTTGAGATTTCGTCATCAGAGAGAAAGGTTCCTTGCCCACGAAATAAGGTACTACTTCCCGGCGAGAGGAACAGCATATCGCCGTTCCCCAGTAGTTTTTCAGCTCCGGATTCGTCAAGTACAACACGGCTGTCGGTACGGCTGGCGACTTGGAAAGCGATACGGGCAGGCAAATTAGACTTGATTAGCCCCGTGATCACATCAACGGTAGGTTTTTGCGTTGCGAGGATCAAGTGAATACCCACAGCGCGACTTTTTTGGGCCAGGCGGATGATGTGTTGTTCGACATCTTTGCCGGATGTCAGCATCAGGTCAGCCAGTTCGTCTGCTACAATAACGACATAGGGAAGTTGTCGCGGGATTTGTTCCCACTCGGTTTCGCTTTTGGGCCGTACTCTTTCGCGGAGTTCTTCATCCCCAAGTTGATTGAAGACGCTCACGTGTCTGACTCCGGCACGGGCCAGGAGTTGATATCGTTCTTCCATTTTGTCGACTGCCCATGACAAAATTGCCTCCGCTTTTTGCATGTCAGTCACAACTGGGTGCATCAGATGAGGCAGTTTTCGGTATCCCGAAAGCTCAACCATTTTGGGGTCAACCATCAACAAGCGAACCTCGTCGGGGCCGCGGCCCATCAGCATGGAAACAATGATTGAGTTGAGGCAAACACTTTTTCCGGTGCCAGTCCTTCCGGCAATCAAGAGGTGAGGGAGTGAAGTGAGGTCGACTACCATGGGCCGTCCGGCGACATCTTTGCCAAGGTAGATAGGTATTTTCATCCGTTTCGTACGGCCGTTGCTTTCCTCAATGACCTCCCGCAGCCTGACGATTTGACGATTCTCGTTGGGAACCTCAATTCCCACGGTATTCTTACCGGGAATGGGAGCAACAATACGAACACTGGGGACACGTAGTGCAATGGCCAGATCATCGGATAGCGAGGTGATTTTTGACAATCGCAAGCCTGCTTCCAATTGGACTTCGTACTGAGCGATCACCGGTCCGGTTTCGACTTCCACGACGCGGATGTCGAATCCGAAGTTTTGAAAGGTTTTTTCCAGGACGTGGGCCTTTTGGCGGACTTCCCGTTCGTACTTTTTATAGGAAACACGTTCGTTGGCTAAGAGAAGATCTAGAGAGGGTAGTTCATAATCCGTTTTTCCAGGTATCTGCTGATCTGCCGCCTCGAGTTTTTCAATGATTTCATCGCGTTCGGTTTTCGGCGGGGCTGGTCGGGATGGAACTGTTGATTTTCCTTTCATACCAAGGGCTGATTTCAAGCCATTGGCCAGGTTAACACCAGATAATGTTAACTGGGTCGTAGCCTGGTTTTGGGGTTTGGTGATGTTGTCAATTTGAGCCGGTTTCGACGCATTGGTTTCCTTCTCGGTGGAGGTTCGAATTTTGAGTTTGCGGGGTGACTGCTGCTGGTCTTCATCTTCAGTATCTTGGGCAAGTTCTTCATCATCCCACTCTTCATCGTCTTCTTCTACCCAAGCCTCTTCAGCGGTTTCTTCTGAAGGTTCGTCGCCATTTTCGATGTCGATTTTGGAACGTCGTCTCCGTCGCAATGCGGCGGCATGGCTAAGTTGTCCAACTTTCACGAGGCCTCTTCCGGAAAAGATCGTTGTTAATGCAGCCACCTTCAGGAGTACGTAGTCGGTACAGAGCAGGAGTCCAGCTAACAGGACGGTGATCGTAAAGATGTAGGCTCCTGCCTGTGCAAAGTGCTGCTCAAGCAAGTTTCGTGCTATCGCCCCGACATAACCTCCGGAACCAACAACAGGACCTGGTGAAAAGTTGGGAATGGCCAATGCAACGAGTGCAGTAAGACCGACGAGTGAAATTATCCATCCACCAGCTCTCAGTACCGGTTGGTCAATCTCGCGTCGCTTAAAAAGTATGATCGTCAGAATCGCAAGCGAGCCGACGGCGTAGTAGGCCCCAATGCCGAGAGTCGTGAAGAGGTTGTGGGCAGCAAACGCACCGATGACGCCACAAGCATTTTGATAACTTGTGGGTACAGGATAGACCAGCGTGCCAGGTGGGTCGGTTTTGTGATAGGTCAAAAGCGCAAAGCCCAGAAACGTGGTCAAAGCGAACAGACCTAGTGCACAGATATCGACCTTTAGATTGCGTTGTTCGAACATGTTCAATGGACTAGGGATCACCATGAATAAAAGGGCAGTCCCAAAACGTTGCGGCCTCCGTGTCAGGTGTTAAAGGTCAAAGAAGTTGTTCATTGGTGGTTTAACTGTTTGAACACAGCTTGTTTTTCTCTGGGCCAGAGTCCTTACCTGGCAACGATCCAGAATATGAGTGCGCGCAGCCACCCGCTTGTGATTTCGGCAAGAAAAGAGCACGCAGACCAACTCCTTGCTGGGCTGACTTACCCCTTACGCGGCAGTTACGAGAAGTAATACCGTTGTTTCAGGCGCCAGCCGTACGATCGTTTAGTTGTGCCCGCAAAACTGCCAGAATCGTTACGAGTGGGCGCCGGATACTTGGCCAGGTAAGAAATATTTAAGGCTAGCCAAACTGGGAACAGGTGGACCATCTCCTCTGTAGGAGCGAATCAGCCGTGGGGAAAATTCTGCACGGCTCGATAGCGGCCATCTGTTTGGCGTCGGACAATAGCCTTCACCATTCCCGCCTCATTGACAGCTACGCATTCGGAGGTTTCTTCAGGGATATTCAATGAGACTCTTTGGCCGTGACCAATTGCCAGTTCCTCCTCGGGAGTCAGTTTAACCGATGCCAGAGAGTCAAGCACTTCAAGTGGGGGCCTGATTGCCGTCGAAACGTTGTCCGCAGAGACTGCAGTCAAATCGAGAGAGTCCTCGATTTGAAAGTTGCCAATCGCCGTTCTTTCAAGTGCCGACATGACGGCCGCAGTGTTGAGCGAGAATGCCAAGTCACGCCCCAGCGCCCGGATATAAGTGCCGGTGCCACACTTGATGTCGAGGACCAATTCCGGGTAGGTGTAAGTGATCAGGTCGATTGTGTGAATGGTGACAACTCGCATCGGTAGTTCGACCTGTTTGCCTTTTCTCGCAATTTTGTAGGCACGTTGTCCCTGGATCTTAACAGCCGAAAAGAGTGGAGGCCGTTGTTCAATCTCCCCTTGAAATTGGAAAAGCGCAGCTTCAATTTGTGCGCGGGTTGGTTTTGGGGCGTCAGGCAGGTATTCGCTTTCGACCTCAGTGTCGTCAGTGGGACTTTGGCGACCGAGTAAGAACGTTGCTCGGTAGCATTTAGGCAGCCGGTGGCAATATTCGACCAGTCGTGTTGCTGGTCCAACACAAATCAACAAGACTCCCGTAGCCAACGGGTCGAGCGTGCCGGCGTGTCCAACCTTGGCAGGCCTTACGAAACGTTGGATGTGGTTCACCGCCCTGCGGGAGGTCCAGCCCGGCGGTTTGTTGACATTAAAAATTCCGAACAGCGACATGGTAGCAAGGCGAGTGGCAATCGCATAATGGGTTATGGAGGTCCTGGGAAACGGATTTCAAAGTCGTAGAGTGTGGCAATTTCTTTAGGCGACTTTTTGGTGAAATCGGAGAATCGGACTCGTAGTGCGGCGGGATCGTCGACACCCAGGGTTGCCAGGGCCATAAATTTTTCTTGCAGCAACTCGTGGAAATGGTCACTTTGGCAGCGGGCGTGACCCTCTGGGTACATCACTAACCCACTCGAGCATGCACCGTGTACGGTGTGGTGGATCTGGATTTGTGTAGGAATCCCATCGGGATACTTGTCGTCATAGTCTGGGCCACCATGCTGGAAGTCAATTCTTTGCATGAGGGTTCGGGTAAGTGGATGATTTAGTGCCGTTTCATCCTCGGTATAGTCGTCCGGAGTAAGCATCAGTCTTCTCCAACCGTTGCTGCCATCCCAGCCTTCGAGTCGAGCTTCGTGGGCTTTACGAATCAGGGTCGCAATGATGTAGACCATCGAGTGGTCAGCGGACTGACGAGTTTGAGGATTGTGCTTGTCTGGATCACCGATGATGCTGAAAGCTGGTTCATAGATCATGATTTGCATGCCTTGCAACTGGGACAGATCATCGACCAGGTGTGGCTTTTCAGCCAGCAGATCGAGCAACCCTTGAATCGCGCCAGCAGACTGGTGTTCATACAACCCGAGCTTGAAGTGCATTCCCATCACGGCAAAGTCATCACCGGTGGTTGTAAGCGTCAAATCAAAAGGACTCGTGTTTGCAGCTTCGGGTGGCTCGAAAAGGCAGAAAAGGGCTTGGGGATTTCGGAACACGTCACCAGGACCTGCGAAACCGCGCATGGCCCGGCGCATGCTTGCCACTGCGACCTCGGCACTGATTGCCGCCGAGGCACCCTTGGAATCGGAGAGCTGATGGCCGGCTCGAATAGCGCGAAACGGCACGTGGTGCGCCACGACCAGGCCGATTGCTGATTCGATTTGATCGACCGTTGCATCAAGCACGGCGCCATAAACGGCAGCCGAGGCAATTGCTCCATGCAGTACGTGGTCGATCTTATGGTTTTTCAGCGCGAAGACTTCTGCCAGCCGACCACGGATTTCGTCCAGCACAGTCATTGCCAGTAGCGTTTTACCGCCGTCCAAACCGGCCAGTTGGGCAGCTGCGATTGCAACAGGGTAGTAATCATTGTGACCAAACTCACCTGCTGTGGCAGCTCGCAACGGGTTGTACCCAAAATTTGTACCGTTGGCGTCCCATTCGCGAACTGCTGAAGCACAGGCCAGGATGGCTTTTTCCGGATGAACCAGAACCTGCGTGCCGAACATTGGTACGCCTGTTGACGGATCTCCAACGGCATAGTGCAGTGCTTCTTCTCGTAACACGTGTGGCGCATTACAACCACATGCCAAAGCAGAAATACCACAGGCAATGCTGTCGAGATGGAACTGCTCGGTTTTGGCCAAGACCGTGCGGCTTGGTCCAGGGTACCGGCCGGTAAGCATGTCGATCGCATATTGTCCAAGCCCGCAGGCCTGGTTGCTATTGCAGTCAAGAGTAATCGTATGGTTGTCCATGAACTTGGGTGGCAGTTTCCCGTGGCTCTGATTTCTGCTAAAAAAGGTTCTGGTGAAAACCTTGTGAAACGCCCGTCGATTTGTAAAGCGGATTTTTAACTGGCTGGTGCTCAGTGCTGCACGTTGCCGATTATCGACCGAAGGGAAGTCAGGAGCAACAGCCTTTCAATGAATGACGAAACCGTCTTTGAGCCCGATAGTGAGTCGCTAGGTGGTCTACTAGCCAGTTTGGGTATAGCGGTTGACGCAGGGCAGCTTGAATTGCTCGACCACTATCGTCGATTGCTTTGGATGTGGAACGAGCGGATGAACCTCACACGACACACCACGCTGGATAAATTTGCCAGACGGGATGTGGTCGATAGCTGGCAACTTTGCCAGCTTGTCAAAGCCGGAGAACGTGTGCTCGATATTGGTACAGGCGGAGGTGTGCCAGGGCTGGTGATGGCCATACTCAGGCCTGACCTTCAGTTCGTAGTCTGCGAATCGACTCAGAAAAAAGGGGTGGCTGTCACTTCGATTGTGGAGCAACTCAAGCTTCCCGTTGGGGTCCACGTCTGTCGGGCCGAAGAAGTGTTAGAGCTTGTCACCTTCGACACGTTGGTGGCACGTGCTGTGGCTCCTTTGGCCAAAGTCGTCCGCTGGCTTGAACCACATTGGGGCGCGTTTGATCGCCTGCTGCTGATAAAAGGGCCAAATTGGGTCGCTGAACGAGCCGAGGCACGGCAGGCTGGCTTGTTGCGGCGTTTGGAACTCCGAAAAGCAGCCAGCTACCTGACTCCCCAAACCTGCGCAGAAAACGTAATCCTCAAAATTTCGGCTGGTTCCAGAGAAGACCATGGCTAAGTACGGCGCCCCACCGCACACACGGATTTCAATACAAAAGGGGTGCTTGGAGATGATTGGGGGATGGCCGGCTCCATCGCGAAGGTCTAAAATTCCCCAGAGACAGCTGCACCACGACTGAATCGTTGGGATTGAATCGTTGGCTGCCTATTCAAACACACAATTCGAGGACAAAGCCATGGCCGATAAGCCAACTTCAGGTAAACCATCTGCAACAGCGGGACCAACAAAAACACAGTCATCAGCCGGAGGCGGTGGCGAGTCAGCACCATCCGCTCAGGGAGATTCTCAGCAGCAGCAGCGGGTTCGAGTTGAAGTGACCGATAAGGATTCGATTTGCAGCTACGCCAACTTCTGCCGCGTTACCGGGACTCCTGAGGAGTTGATTCTTGACTTTGGTCTCAATGCGCAGCCGTATGGTGTCCCCAGCGAGCCAGTTGAGGTGAAGCAGCGGATTGTTCTCAATTATTTTACGGCGAAGAGGACACTGCAGGCTTTGTCTCTTTCTGTGCAGCGTCATGAGCAGGCTTTTGGGGTACTTGAGACAGATGTCCAAAAGCGGGTTATGGGAAGTGGTGGCACGTCCTAGCTCGACGACCAGTCGCCCTCTCACAAGAGGCCTATCCTCTGTTCGATCAGCTTGACAGATGTTTTTTAGCTGTGGTTTGGGCCAAGAAGCGGTTTAATTCGCCAGAGTTGGCAAAGTTTTTCGGGTACCAGGGGTCGTTGGTTAACAGGTGTCGTTTTTCTGGCCGCACGACGTAGGTGTTGGCGCGGTACTGGTGCCCGTCGCTTGTCTGGACATTTACAAGCTGGCGGTAGTAAAGATCGCCTTCAAACTGGTCAAGCAGGGACACCAGCTTGGGATTGAGCCCCAGGTAGAGTTTTCCCTCCAAGGGTTCGATTGTCGGTGTGGCAATGATTCCGGGGAAGGATGTATCGCGGACTCGAAACCGAGCATAACCACCAAGCATTGCCTTAAGCGGTTCGTGATGGCAACCGACAACGGCTTGCCAAACCTCGGCCAGCATTAAGGTGCCGTACGCAAAGAAGTGATCACTCACTATTACAGGGCAAAAGTGCGAGTGGCAGGAATATATCCTTTGCCACTCGCACAAGTTGCTTTGCTGTTTTAACTTTCGCTCTTTGTTTCAGATTTCTGCTCTGCAGCGACTAAAGCTTCCACGGCAGCCCGGAATTTTGCCCGTGCCAGATTCAGGCGTGCGGTCGTTTGGCAGTCCGTGCATTCTTCGCCGACAACGTAAAGCTTTGTGTTACCCGACTTGCTGGCCAGGCTGGTGGCTTGATTTGGGCAGTGGCATTCCTGGTCACCAACCTTGTAGGTCAAATAAACGTCATCCATTGCTTTGCTAACCAGACTTGCCAGGTTGGCTGCCGTCTTTTCGCATTGCATCGATTTCCCTGCGACGGTGGTCAAGCCGCTCACTTCACATTTGCAAGGTTTGGAAAATTCTTCAAGATAGGCTTCGGTGGCGTTGACCAAAGCAACCTTGGCATCGTTTTTGTTGTCAAAGGTCGCATTCCCGACGGCGAACACGACAGGTACACCGAGATTTTCCGCCTTAGTTGCGGCGGACTTTGGACAATTGCATGTTTCATCGGCTACGACGTAAGTAAGCTGTGGCAGCTTCGCTACGGCAGCGGAAACGGGGCATTGCTGGCATTGCTGTTGGCCAGCATCTTCGCCACTGGCAGGCAGTACGTTAAAAACCGCTATCACAGCTGCGAGGCTGAGAACTCGGTAAACCATAATCAGGGACTCCTTTAGAGATAGTAAAACCAGGAAAGAACTCACTTTCGCACCCTGAGCGTAGCATAGGGGGCATGCCGGTGCAATTATTCCCAATTGCAGAATCTGAGGCAAGTTGACAAGCCTGGGTGACTCTCTGGAAGATGATTCTATGAATCCATTTCTTATCACCAGCCGTCAGAACCAACGTGTCAAACAGGCAGTCCTGTTGAGACAACACAAATGGCGACAACGAACCAGTCAATTCCTGGTGGACGGTGCTCGCGAGATAGCTCGTGCCCTGGCAGCAGGTGTTGAGTCTCGTCGGGCATTTGTCTGCCGTGAACAATGCCAGTCAACGGACGCAGTCGATGCGATTGCGCTTCTGACGGGTAATTCGACGGAACTTTTGGAGGTAACGCCAGAAGTATTCGAAAAGCTTTCGTATGGCGACCGAAATGATGGCATTGTGTTGATGGCCGCTATTCCCCAGCGAACACTGGAGGACCTAAGGTTAGATTCAGGGGCCTTCGTAGTGGTCGTCGAAGGTGTGGAAAAACCGGGAAATCTGGGGGCCATTTTAAGGACAGCCGATGCTGCTGGCGTTGACGCGGTTGTCATTGCCGATGGCCGCACCGACCTGTTCAACCCAAACACGATTCGGGCAAGTCTGGGAACGGTATTTAAAGAGCATGTTTTTTCTGCCGAGGGTGCCGCCGTTCGCGCGTGGCTCAAACGCGAGGAACTGCAGATTCTAGCGGCATGCCCGACGGCCAAACAAACGGTGTTTGAAATCGATATGCGCGGGCCAGTGGCCGTCGTGTTGGGGAATGAAGCAGGGGGCTTGTCTCCAATTTGGTCGTCGTCAGAAATGACATCTGTGCGGCTTCCCATGTGTGGCATTGCCGATAGCCTGAATGTTTCGGCCACGGCAGCGATTATTTTCTATGAAGCGTATCGACAGCGTAATCTAGATGCCAATTTTTGACCGGAGATCGCCGATCGACAGCAGACGATGCGACTGGTTTAGACAGGCCGGTGATGCCAAATTCCTATTTGCCCGGCGCATTCGTCAACTTCGATCTGGATACCGAGAGGTTTGGCCGCTGATTCTTGGGCTAGCTTTTCGAGTAGTTGTTCACCGATAAAGCGAGCCAGGAGTTCGGCCGTCGTATTTGTGACAGGCAGCAGAATGCAGTCCTCGGCAGGAAAAATCCAGCGGCGATCTTGAAACGTGGCAGTGACTTCTTTCCCGTTGCTGGTGACATCGATCATCGTGTGGTTGGTGGGTAGCAGGACATGATGATCTAGCGATTGCGTTATGGCTTTGAGCGCATTGCGAACGGCAATGAAATCAATCACGTACTGGTTCTCGTCAAGCGGACCATCGATGAGTGCTGCTACTCCATAGTTGTGTCCGTGGAGTCGCTCACAAATGTGACCATCGTAGGTAATGAAATGGGCTGCTGAGAAGATAAATTCTTCTTTGGAAATTCGGACCTGAAACGAGTCAGTCATGATTTTGCTCGTAAAAAACGTGAGGACAGGATAGGCGGCCTTCGCGCAAGAGCACGAAAAGGCCGGCAGCGATCAGATCGGAGGTGGTTCCCGGGTTGCGTCGATGTCCATCGGAGCGGAGCCAGAAATCGAAATCTTCCAGTCGTTGTTGGTATTCTTCAACAGAGTCAGCAGGGCAGGCGAGTACTTTCACAGCCTGGTCGGAAGCGAAACGTGCAACCTCAACGCCGCACTTTCTCGAGATCAGGCTATCGGGATACGTTGCCAGTAACCGAAGCTGCGTCCTGACGATGGCCTGGGCGAGCCCCCTGCCACGGTCAAGTTCTTGTTCGATCCATGGTGCAGCGCATTCTAGGACTTCGTGAAATCCGTTGGTGTATTGTCGGGCGATCAGGTCGCGTTCGCTGGCAAGCCGCATCGCATCGAGCAGGGAGCCATCAAAGGAGGGTGTGGTATGGACATCGGCCTCGTCGACCTGCCCCAATCCACCAGGGTGTGCGTCTCCGATAGCTTGGTACACAAAATGGGTGTCGTGTTCATTAAGCTGGCTAAGCACGTTTCCAAGACCATCGACCAGAGGCTCTTCCGGGTCTGCAGCGGCGAGTGGTGCCAACAGCAGGAGTGTGCCAAGATTGGTGTTCGTGCCGACGGCTTGCCGCGTTGCCCGCACGGCAGACAGAACCGTAGCACCAACTCCATTGGATCGGGTTTGTCCAAGAATGGGTCCCACAACCGCTGCCCCGGTAATAAAGTCGACATACGTGGCATCTTCAAAATCGGCAGTACGAGTCACGTTTCCTGGTTTTGGTGCAGTGACCTCCCACAGGATCGAGAGCGTTGCACAAGTACCGACTGGATAGACTGGTTGGGGTGGTTTCGCCAATGCAGTTTGGGGCAAGTTGGTCATTGTCCAAGTGTCAACGCGAAGTGGGCGTTGTGGAATCCGATGTTGATGTTGAAGCTGGTGTCGGTTTTGTGGGCAGGTTTCCTGCCGACAAGTCGTTGTCGAGAAATGCCTGGGTGAATTGCAATGCACGCTCCGGTGCGTCTTCGACTACCCAATGTCCTACGTCATCCAGTCGGTGCACGACTGCTTCTGGCCAGATATTGACAAAGCGGTCGAGGCAGGATGGTGTGAAACACCAGTCCTGCATACCCCAGATGAGGCAAGCTGGCCGAATCGCTAGAGATGGAAGGCCAGCTTCGATTTCAGCCAAGGTGGACCAGGTTGGATGATTGGGTGAACCGGGAATGTCGGCGATAAAGTCGTAAATGGCCTGCCGCGTTTTCCATGAATGGTAGGGTGCCAGATAGGCTTTAGCGACTTCGTCTTCCAGGTCTGTTCGGCAGGAGAGGGCCATACGTAGAGCAGTTCTCGAAAACAGATTCATTCCTTGTACTGCCCAGCGTCCAATCAGTGGCGTGCGACAGATCTGGATTCGCCAGGGAATGGACGGTGGTGGATATGCACCCGTGTTGAAAAGTACAATCCGCTTCAGTTGGTCTGGGCGACGGAGCATGGTTCCCAGCCCGATGGCACCTCCCCAGTCTTGAGCAACGAGTGTGATTGCACCTGCATCGAGTTGATCGATACATTGGCTTAAATGGTTGATGTGGTCTTCAAGGCTGAGGGATGGCCCTCCCTTGTCACTTAATCCACAGCCAAGATGATCCATTGCGACACAACGATACCGGTTCCGGAAGTTCAAAATCAGGTTTCGCCAATGGTAAGACCAGGTGGGGTTCCCATGGACAAATAGCAAGGTTTCAACGGAGGGCAGTTCATCCAAGACAGGGCCTTCATCGACGTAATGCATCCGCCGGCCATCGATGTCCATCCAGCGCGACTGGAAGGGATATTGGGCCAGGCAATCTCGAGACGGTGAAGTTTGGCCAGTCATAGGTGAGGATCGTGACATGGTTGGCAGTTCTTTTGGGAAAAAGACTATCTTCCCGCCAGCGGCGGTGGTGGTCAACATTCAAGGAGAACCTTCTGCTACCGGGCGATTATCTCCCAGAAGTCCCTGGAAAATCCACTTGTCGTTGGCCACAGCCATACAGAAAAAGGAATTGTCTAGTGAGCCAACCGACAAAGGCTGCCAATCCAGGCCCTGGTTTTTTCCGCTGGGTTGGCTGCACAACGGGTAGCTGCCCTTTGACGATTGGGCTAAAAACGCGCACAATAAGCACAGTGGATGTTAGTAATGATCTCATTGGACCGTGGTGCGGGGCCCCTGCAATGGGAGCCGTGTGAACCTGGTCAGGGTGGAAACGCAGCAGCCATAAGCGTGTGTTCCTTTGTGTGGGGGTCCCGTCCCACGGTCCAGTAGGTGGCGAGCAGGTATGAGCCTGCGGGGTGAGGTGTCCCAGGGGGGCGAAGCTCGCCCGCTTTTTTGGTTCTATGGCAGATTTTGATCTTACCACCAAGGCGGCAGCTGAGGCGAGCGGTTCCTACACCGTGGTTGCCCGGCGATATCGTCCACAAACATTCGATGAGCTTATCGGGCAGCAGCACATTGCAGGGGCACTCAAGCAGGCAATTTCAACCGATCGTGTAGGCCACGCCTACTTGTTCACGGGTGCCCGTGGCGTGGGGAAGACTTCTGCCGCACGAGTGTTTGCCAAGGCACTTGATTGCGTGAAAGGTCCCGCCACCACGCCCTGCAACGTATGTGATATTTGTGAGAGCATCGCTGCCGGTGACGATGTTGATGTATTAGAGATCGACGGTGCGAGTAATCGCGGTATCGATGAAATCCGGCAGCTTCGTCAGAACGTTGCCGTTCGTCCAAGTCGAGCCCGCTTCAAAATTTACATCATCGACGAAGTTCATATGCTGACAAAAGAAGCGTTCAATGCGCTGCTCAAGACGTTGGAGGAACCACCGGAGCACGTGAAATTCTTCTTTGCGACGACCGAGCCTAACAAGATACCGATCACTATTTTGTCGCGTTGCCAACGATTTGACTTTGCCGGAATCGACCCCAAGTCGATTCAAACTCGGCTTACTCAGATTGCCGTTGCCGAAGGAGTTGAGATTAAACCTGAGGCAGTTCAGATTTTGGCAAGTCGAGCGGCAGGTTCGATGCGTGATAGCCAGTCGTTGCTGGAGCAGCTGCTGGCGGTCGCCGACGGAGTCATTGCGGCAGAGGACGTAAACTCGTTACTTGGACTTGCTCCAGCGGACCGGTTAAGCCAACTGGTCAATCATCTAGTAGCTCGCGATGCGGCAGCGGCACTCGAAGAATTTGATGCGGTGCAGGACAGCGGAGTCGAAGTTGGTCAGTTCCTGGATCAACTGGTTGGCTATTTTCGCGACGTGATGATGACCTGTGTGGGTTGCTCTTCCAATCAGGTGTTGTATGCATTGCCGACTCAAGCGGACGAACTGGCCAAGCTTGGCCAGGAATTAGGGATTCACACGGTCCTGGCAATTTTGCAGATTCTTGATCAAACCGCGGCTCGGTTACGTTTGAGTGTCCATGGTCGAACCCTCATGGAGATGGCCTTAGTCCGGATTTGCAATTTAGAGGATCTTGACGATTTAGCGGCACTTTTATCGAATTTGCAGCAAGGAAGTCCACCGTCTGGGAAATCGATGCCGGGATCAACTTCGTCTGCGCGTCAGCGACAGCCTGACAAAGCTGAGGTTGGGGAAGCAAACGTTTCCACTCGATCAGTGGGCCAATCGGCCAACGCGGTCATTGAACAAAATGCCGAACCGGTCGAAGAGGTCACGTCCTCGCTTGCCGAACAGGTTGTGGCGAAGATGGCGGAAGAGGCTTCTGACAATACGCCACTTACCCCAGCGACCAGCGAGATCACTGCGACGGTATCGTCAGGAACACAACTTCAATCAGGTGATTTGCCGCAAGAAGGCGCATTTCTTGCCGAGATGACCACGGTCGATAGACGCGAACTGTGGGACAAAGTTACCGCAGAGGTTGGTGGTTTGGCAGCCGGTTTTTCTGCGATGACCCATGGGATCGAGGTCGCTGGTGATGTCGGTCTGGTGGTTCAATTTGAATCGAGTGCAGCCATCGCCAAAGATCAGTGTGAGCAACCCGAAACGCACCGGCAATTGGAGCGGGTTGCCTCCCGTTTCTGTGGATCTGATATCACACTGAAGTTTGAATTAGCCCACGCACCACAGACCGCCAAAAAAAATGGAACGAATTCTTCGCGTGCCAATCGCCGCCAATTACAGGCAGAGGCCGCAGAGCAACCTTTTGTGAAGAAAGCTTTGAATCTTTTTGATGTGCAACCAGGCCAGTTTCGATACGTCCCTCCCAATCCAGAATCATAGGTGAATTAACGATGTTCAAAGGACTTGGAGACCTTGCAAATATAGGATCGGCGATGAAGCAGGTTCAGGAAATGGGCGCGAAGATGCAAGCCTTGGGCGAGGAATTAAAGACGAAACGTGCTACCGGTATTAGTGGGGGCGGACTGATTGAAGTTGAGGTCAATGGTTTGGCAGAGGTGCTCTCGGTGCGCATTGATCCGACACTCATTGAGAAACGCGATCGAGAGATGATTGAAGATTTACTGCCCACCGCGTGCAACGCTGCGCAAAAGAAGGCCAAAGAGCACCATGCCGAGGCGATGCAAAAAATTACCGGCGGCGCCAACCTTCCCGGGTTGCAAGATGCACTCGCACAGATGACAGGTGAAGCTTCGCCTGGGACTCCTCCAACAGAGTAAGTTCTGCATTCCCTGCTTGGATTGAAAGTGCCGGAGTGGTGCCTGGTCGGGAGTTCGGATTGCCCTGAATATAGGGTTAAAACACATGGATTTCTCCCCGGCGCGGGGGGAAATCCCACGTATTTTCTTCCGTCACCAGTGCTTCGATACCCTAAATCGGAATCGAAAGGTACACTAAACCAGAAGCCTGGGCTGGCATGCTAAAAGCATCACGCAGCCCGACGAAAACTTATGGACTAATCAAAGGTTGGATCTCGCTTGTTCAGTAGCGGTAAGCTGCCGAACGTTACTGGAAAGGCGTGATCCCTCCCCCATTTTTTCCTCCACAACGGTCCCATGCGACTCTCTCTCGGACAACAAATGCAACTGGCTCAGAAGCAGGTGCTTGCACCGCGCATGATCCAGTCCATGGAGATTCTGCAACTGCCGATTCTTGCGTTGCAGGAGCGGATCGAACAGGAGATGGAGGATAATCCAGTCCTTGATCAGGTTGAAGAACTATCCGATGAACCAACCACGGTTGATGAGAAGCAAAACCCGGATAGTCTGACCGATCGCGAAAAAGAGCTTGTCGTCAAAGAAGACACCAACAATGCAGATGATTTCGAGCGGCTGTTGAACATGGCCGACAATCTACCCGATGACTACGAAGAGCGAAGTCGGCCGTCGCGAAACCGTGTTGATGAAGAAGGCGACCGTCGGCACGATGTGATGGCCAATATGGAGGCTCGGCCGGAGTCGCTGGTAGATTATTTGCTACATCAGTTGAGCTGGTTTGATTTGTCCGACGACGTTCGCCGAATGACTGAGCGAATCATTTACAGCCTCGACTCGAATGGTTATTTGATGACCCCGCTCGAGGAGTTGTTGCCACCGGTGCTTTCTGAACAAAATGGCGACCCTGCGGCTCATCGTGTGGACCACTGCCGTCTGGCCGAGCAGGCATTGAGCGTTGTTCAAGGCCTTGATCCACCCGGAGTTGGAGCACGAGATTTGAAAGAGTGCTTATTGCTCCAACTTGCTCCAGGAGTGCCTTGTTACGAAGATTTGCGCACCCTAATCGTTGATCATCTGGAAGATTTGGAGAACAACAGGCTTCCTGCAATTTCCAAGAAGACGGCACTTTCAATAGAGAGGATCCAGGAAGCTTGGGACGAACTTCGCAAACTCAAGCCGAAGCCCGGGGGCGAGTTTAGCGAATCGATGGTACCTACCGTTACGCCCGATGTTTTTGTCGAAAAAGACGAAAGCGGGCAATACCAGGTGCGACTGGAAGATACGCAGTTGCCATCCCTTTACATCAATCCCTACTATCGGAAACTTCTCCAACAAGCCAATACGAATAACGAGACCCGCGAATATATCAAGCGAAAGGTTAATTCGGCCCAATGGCTGATTGAATCTATTGAACAGCGACGAAATACGTTAACGCGTGTAAGTCAGGCGATTGTTGAGCACCAGACACAATTTCTGGAAGATGGTCCGGAGCATATAGAACCGCTTAAAATGCAGCAGATTGCCGACAAGGTGAAGGTACATGTGACCACCGTAAGTCGTGCAGTTGACGATAAATGGATACAAAGTCCTCGCGGTATTTTTCCGTTACGCCGCTTCTTTGTAGGAGGAACCACAAGTGCAGACGGTGAAGAAGTTGCCTGGGATCGTGTTCGACTCAAGCTGCAGGAAATTATCGACGAGGAAAATAAGACAAAACCGCTGAGTGACGACGCACTCGTTGATGAACTTGCCAATCACGGCATCACGGTCGCTCGAAGAACAGTCACCAAGTACCGCAAGGCGATGAACATTCCCAGTAGTAGGCAGCGACGTGACTGGTCCAAGGAGAAGAAGCGGTAGTTCGCCCAAGAAAAATCAGCCAAAGTCGTTGGTTCTCTTACCAATTGTCAGTCCATAGCCCTACCTGATTGAGCGATCCTCCCTTTTCTGGGAGAGGTTCCTAGTGCAGCAAACGGTCTCAGGAATCTGGGGTGTGATCGTTACTCTGCTGTGGCGACATCACGAAGCCACCTCGATCCAATTCGGTACGCTTTAGCTGGCCACAAGAGCCCTTCAGGGAGGAGATCGTTTGCGAAGTCTGTGTTTCTGAGCAGTGGAATGCAAATCACTTGGCCGGTTGATGCTGGAGACTCCAACCAAAACAACCTCTGAAAAAGGCCATTTTGACGTAGGCTGCCGGTGATAAGTTCCGACAAGTTTTCTTCGAACCCCGTGTGAGTGCTTTTCGTAGCTGGAATTCCGTGTATAGTACGCAACTATGAAATGTCCTTTTTGTCGCGTGGATAATGACCGCGTTATTGATTCGCGTTCGAGCCAGGATGGGTTGGCAATTCGCCGGCGGCGCGAGTGTTTGGGTTGTGCCCGCCGTTTTACCACGTATGAGCGGCCTGAAGAGACCACCATTCGCGTGGTCAAAAAAGATGGTTCTCGTGTGCCGTTTGATCGTGACAAGATTCGCCGTGGTTTAGAGCGTGCCTGCTGGAAAAGGTCGATCAACAGTCGCCAGATCGAGAGGGCAACTGTGGCAATCGAGAATGATGTTTATCGGAGTTTTGACACCGAGGTCGAAAGTAGTCAGCTGGGGAAATTGGTTCTGGAGCACTTGCGTGATCTGGATGAGGTTGCCTTTGTCCGGTTTGCAAGTGTTTACCGACAATTTAATGACGTCCACGACTTTTTCGAAGAACTGAGACCGATGCTTGATGAAAAGTGGCGGTCTCCCAGATAGGACCGGTTTTGGGATTTGCAAACTTTGCCAGGCGAGTGTGCTTGTTGACAATGGTGCTTTGCCTGGGCTTACTGCAACACCGCTAGACAGTTGTTGGAGTGAGTCGTAGAATCGGCAAACGCGTGAGTTTTGTTGGTTGCCCATCTATTTTGGGGCGGTAGCTCAGTTGGGAGAGCGCTGCGTTCGCAATGCAGAGGTCGAGGGTTCGACTCCCTTCCGCTCCACTCTTGAAACGACCAGGCCTGGGGGAGATCGGCCGATAGAGGAGAGTTTGCCTTGTTCCTCGCAGGATCCCGTGTTCCCAAGTCTCACCGCTGGTGGCTTCAGTCGGCGGCCAGTCTTTGGACAAGAGCAGGTGGTCCCATTAGCTTGGGGCTTGCCAGTACGAGCCCTGGATACAGGTTACCGACGATCCGTCCTCAGCATAGAAAATTGTGAACAGCTTGGCAGGGCCGTACTCGATCGTCACCGGGTAACCAAGGTTGCCAGTCGGTACGTCGCGGATCACAATCTCGCGATCGTACTTCCAGGTCTTTCCCATATCGTCGCTCACGCAGGCACGAATACTGAAGGGTGGTCGACGGTGTCCGTAGGTGGCCAGGAGCCGACCGTCAGAAAGGCGCAAAAGGTGGGCTGGGCAGCCCCAGATTGGTGTTGGGTATACGGGTCCCCAGGTTTGGCCACCGTCGCTCGACTCCACCTTATGCAAGTAATCCGTATCGTCGTTCCGTATTAGCGTGTAGACCTTGTTGCCAGGCAGGACGACTGCCGTGGGCTCGGAAAAGTCTTCACCCCCTTTGTGACCGATGGAAACTGGCTTTTCCCAGCTTTTGCCACCATCCCTTGAGTGCACGGCGAAGGCATTTTGGTTGAGGGGATGGTCGGCGGTACACATAAGCAGCGTTCCATCTTCAAGTTGCACGACGCCACGTGGCGTGTAACCCCCTACATACGGCGCCGTATCGATCTTAACTGTCCGGTCCCACGTATGACCGTGGTCAGCGCTCATGTGCACGTAACATCCACCGTTCGCCCTCGCCCAGGGATAGCGACTTTCAGACCAGTTTGTATCTGGGCCGGCAACCCTGAAGCCGTTACCCGTGTTGACCATAATCTCCTTTCCTTCGGCAGCTAATTTGCGGCCAACGTCGATCGGATACCAGAGAAACTGCCACTGGTTGAGAACGACCGTACCGTCACGAAGCTCTGCCACACCAGGGCACTCGACTCCGTACCATTCCCAGCCAGGAATTGCCTGGGGTGGACTCCAAGTCTTTCCGTTGTCGGTGGATCTTATGAGTAGATTATGGAAGTGAGGATCTTGAGGCGGGTGTGTATAAGGGTTCCGCCTCTGACACTCATTGAAGGCGACGATCCAATCCCCATTGGAAAGCCGAGCCATCGATGCATGTGAGCAATAAGCGAACGGATCGCGGTAGACAATGACATTTTGGCTTTTAGCCGCCTGCACGGTTTGCCGGTTCGCGGCGGATTCTTGCTCGAGCGGTTGTGCGACGGCATGCTTCTGGGAGACCAGGGTCAGGCCTCCCGCAACAGAGGGTGCCACCAACGCCATGTTCGCGACAAAGGTTCTTCGATTGACAACCTCTTTGTGGATGAATCCCATAATGTCTATTTTCCGAAACTAATGTCTATTTTCCAAAACGGGAAATAGGCTGGTGTAATAGGGCAGACCGATCGCCTACGTAGCAAGTCCACCTGTGCAATAGTCAGAATCGTGCAAGTTTCTTTTTGATGGGCCGATCTTACGCTACTGGGTATACCATGAACGGCACACCTATATATGGTATCACCATTGCCAACGAACTCACGCATTCTAAGCCCATGTGGCCCTTGCCAGTATTCTAGCATGGGACTGGGGTGCGCTCCCGAAAAGGTGAAAGGACTTGGACAAAAAGGTCTCACTGGGAAGGAAGCCTCAACTTTGGGCATTACGCCCGCCAGTCGTATCGTTTTCGTCCAATCACGAAATCATCCAACCGAGACTTTTTATCAGGGATCGTCAGGTGTGCCCAGGCAGCTAGCCGTTTTTGTGCGTGAGAGCATCTGCCCCAGGTTAAAGCAACTCCCATAACCGCAATTAGGGGCAGTATAGCTGAACCAGTCTGTTGAAAACGGATTCGCCCCGGAGCGAGCAGGGAAATATCTTTGGTGAACCTGCCGACATTTCCACCTCACAGATGTGTATGGCCACGTCGTGGACCCGATCATCCGGTGAATACCTGGTGTCACCCAAGCAGCGGCCCACAGGTTTTGCGATCTTGATTCCAACCACCATGCAATACGAACCGCCTGCTCACAGGCGGTTTAGAAAACGACCCTAGGGTGGCAGAACCTAAGGCTTTGAATACCGCGTCCCTTTTTAAATGTCGTAATACATACAGAATTCGTAAGGATGGGGTCGCAGAGCCAGGGCTTCGACTTCATTTTCCGTTTTGTAGGAAATCCAGGTATTAATCACATCTCCGGTAAAACACGTCACCACGCAACAGGAACTCGTGGTCCTTGGCCAACGCGGCGAGCGAGTCGTCAAGGGAGCCGGGAGTTGTGGGTACCTCGGCCAATTCCTCGGGAGCCAGATCGTAGATATCCTTGTCCAGTGGTTCTCCCGGATGAATCTTGTTTTGGATGCCATCCAGAGCAGCCATCATCAAGGCTGAGAACGCCAGGTAGGGGTTGCAACTGGGATCGGGACAGCGGAATTCGATCCGCTTGGCCTTGGGGCTGGGGCTGTACATCGGAATTCGACAGGAGGCCGATCGGTTTCGCTGCGAGTAAGCCAAATTGACGGGCGCTTCATAGCCTGGCACCAATCGCTTGTAGCTATTGGTTGTTGGATTGGTGAAGGCAAGCAGGGCGGGTGCATGCTTGAGAATGCCGCCAATGGCAAACAGTGCCTCGTCGCTAAGGCCGGCATATCCACTGCCGGCAAAGATTGGATTCCCATCTTTCCAGAGGGAAATATGAGTGTGCATGCCAGATCCATTGTCACTGAAGATTGGTTTTGGCATGAACGTCACGGTTTTTCCGTGACGGGCGGCAACATTTTTGATGACGTACTTGTACATACAAAGCGCGTCACCCATCCGGACAAGATCATCAAACTTAAGATCAATTTCAGACTGCCCGGCTGTGCCGACCTCGTGATGCTGACATTCGACATTCAACCCGATATCAATCATCGTTTGCATCATCTCGTTGCGGATGTCCATCATTTGGTCGGCTGGTGGTACTGGGAAGTAGCCTTCTTTGTGACGGAGTTTGTAACCGAGGTTCGGTCCTTCTCCCTTGGCTCTCGAATCAGTACCGCGGTTCCACTGGCCTTCGATACTGTCGATATGGAAGAAGGCTTCATTGGGTGTTTGATCGAAGCGAATGTCATCAAAGATAAAGAATTCGGCTTCGGGGCCAATATAAACCGTATCGGCAACCCCAGTGCTTTTCAGATAATTGACCGCCTTACGGGCAACATTGCGTGGGTCTCGCGTGTAATCTTCCCGCGTGATGGGATCCTGAATGTTCGCGATAATGGCCAGCGTTGACAGTTTGGTAAATGGATCGATGAAAGCCGTTTCTGGTACCGGCAGGAGAATCATGTCGCTTTCATTGATGGCTTGCCATCCTCGAATACTGGATCCGTCGAAACCGAGCCCGGCTTCAAAAACGTCTTCGTCAAGTTGACTGACTGGGATAGTAAAGTGCTGCCAAATGCCCCAGGAAGTCCATGAAACGAATGTCCACGGCCTTAATATCTTTTTCGCGACAGAGGGCCAGGACTTCTTGAGGAGTCGATGCCATTTCACTTGACCTTTCGAAACCAAATAGGAAAAAAGTGACGGACCAGTGTCTACGCGGAAACGCTAGGTAGACCGGTCATCATTGCTTGTTAGCATCTTTGCTTGTTAGACGTCATTGCTCAATAGACACAGCTCAACCTACCCGGCCCCAAAACACGAGGCGGGCCCGGCCCCAAAACGCGAGGCGGGTTTTAAAACTCCCCTGGCGCGGGGAGGTACAACCAAGCGTAGGGACGGAAAACGGCCATCCACAGTAAGCTGAGCCTGCCCTGGTGACCGTCTTAGAACACGCAATCCTAGTCGAATCAAGGCGGGTTGAAAACGACCCAAACGCCATTTGTGGCAAAAACTCTGGTTGCAGGAAAGCCGTCTTGAGGTCCATTTGGATAGGGCCCATCTAGAGGCGGCCGAGCTATTCAGCCTTGGTGGTCACTTGCGGTGGCTGAGTGATTGCATCAAGATACCTGGGTGTTGGATTTGCGCATCGCGCGCAGGAAGATCGCGCGCAGGAAGATGCAGTTCCCAAGTATCTCTTCGTGGACTATCGATGGTATCTCGTAAGCTCCGCTTTTTGCCGAGCAAGGCTACCTTTCGGTTAGGCGATCCCCTGGGCATGGGTCGGGTGGGTGTGGTCTACCGCGCCGAAAGCCCCGATCTGGATGAGCCCGTGGCGGTCAAGCTGCTGCATCCTTCTGTCTCGGGTGACGCAAAGATTGTCGAACGATTTGAACGCGAAGTCCACATCGTAGAGCGGCTCAACCACCCTAATATCGTAAAGCATTACGGTGGTGGAATTCTTGATGGCCAATATTACTACGCAATGCAACTATTGGACGATGGAACCCTTAAGGACTATTTGGTTCAGCAGGGTCGGTTGCCTTGGAAGCAAGTTGTGGTTTTGTCGGCTCAGATTGCCGGAGCGCTACAGCATGCCCATAATCACGGAATCATTCATCGCGATTTGAAGCCGAGCAACCTGTTTTTTGCGAAAGAGGGTAGCTTGGTCCTTGGGGATTTTGGAATTGCTTTGGATATCGACGATACAGACATTACCGACCAGGGAATGACCGTCGGGACTTATGCCTACATGTCGCCGGAGCAGATTCGGGCGGACAGTAAGGTTTCCAACCAGTCCGATCTCTATTCACTCGGTTGTGTGATGTACGAAATGCTGGCAGGGAACCGGCCGTTTGATGGTGCCAATTTTGCTCAAATATGGGATCAGCATTTGCACGCGGAGCCGCTTGGGTTGCGGGCAGAGGCAGTCGAATGCCCTGGGTGGCTTGAAGACTTGATTCTCAGCATGCTCTCCAAGAACTCCGGTGATCGGCCTTTCAGTGCGCGGGCCGTGCAGGGAACCCTCAGGCAGCACATGTGGGACGAATTTGGGGGAACCACCCAGGATATCATTGCCCAATCGCTTCCTGCCCAGGTCCCTTCGCAGCCTTCGCAAACAAACCCTCGGATGTGGGTCTTATGGTGTGTTTTGGCAGCTGTGGTGATTGGAGTAACCTGGGCCTGCCTTCAACAGTGGTAGAGGCAACTGCAGGGCTTGTAAAAAAGCGACCTGGTGGCAAACTGCCAGCAGGCCGCTAGAGTGATTGATAACGAGGGTTCCGATCAGGTTGCTTGCAATTGCTCGCGTTCTGCTTTGGGGGCAGACAATCGCAATTGCGTGACTCGACGATCTGCACTGGTAGAGACCCCATTTACGACAGCACCTAGCAGGCGGATGCCAACGCCCCGAAGCAGTTCCGCTGCCTGGTAAATCTTGGGCACTTCGCTGTGATCGCGGAGAACCGACAAGAGTGCACCATCGCAATACTGACCGAATAGAAGCGAGTCGCTTAGGCCGAGTATAGGCGGACCATCAATGACAATGAAGTCGTAATCAGAACGGAGTTTCTCGAAGACAGGTTTTAATTGTACTGTCGCCAATGCTTGAATTGAGTCGACATCACAATAGCCGGCTGTAAGAAGCCAGAGGCCTTCGGCATGGGATGGCCTGATCACGTCGGCCACATTGGCCTCCGCACGTAAAACTTCACACAAACCATCCTCAAGTGGAACGTCGAACAAGGCGTGTAAGGCAGGTCGGCGCAGGTCGCCATCGACGAGGAGAGTTCTTCGCCCAGCTCGGGCGAGGCTTGCCGCGAGTTGACTGGCGACAGTAGTTCGTCCTTCGAGGGTCATGGCACTGGTAACCAGGACGACTTGGCGCTGTTTGGAAGTTGCATCGTGTATCAACAGGGTCCGAACGCCGTCGATCGACTCAGTCAGTTGGGCGACCAGCGGGTGGTTCGGATCGAGTAGCCGTCGTGACGAGAGTGCTGGCAGGGTGCCGACAACGCGAATCCCGAGTCCTTCATCGACTTGTCCTGGGCCGTTCAGGCGGCGATTGCGAAACTCAATATAGGCGATCCCGAGGCAGGTCAGGGCAAAGGCCGCGATGCCGCCAAAACTAGCAATCAGATACCGTTGTACGGTGTTAATACCTGGTGTGATTTGAGCCTCTTGGATTTGGAGAATTCGCTGGGGAGCATTCATTTCGATATCCAGCTTTCGATCTTCAACGACATTTCGTGGGCAATTTCCTTCAGCTGTTCCAGTTCGGCGTCACGAACCGTTAGTTCGAGCGATTTCTCACCTTTAGAGAGCAAGACTTCTTTGCTGGATTCCAGTTGACGCTGGACGTTTTCCATCTCTCGAAGGAGCATCGCCGAACGAATGCGGTAGTCGCCAGTCACCTGACGCAACATAGCATTTGGACTGTTTTGCTCAGAAGCTGCAGCTTGCTGTTTTGCCTGCGACCGGTACTGGGCGATCCGCTGCTGGATGCTCCGTTTTTCCCGCATCAGTCGCTGAAGCGCTGGTGAAGACCGCCGCGACCTTGATTGCAAATCCTGAAGTTGCATATCGATATACATCATTTGATTTTGCATCATGGCAACCTGTGGGTCCGCCGCGAGATTTGCGTCGATCTGGGATTCCAGCACGCTCGGATCCTTAAGCTGACGCTGTAGGATCTCAAATTCCGTTTGTGCTTGTAGGAGTTCCTGCCGCATCGCAGTTAACGATTCGGTTTGGGCTCTCATTTCGCTGAACAAGATTCTCGACTCAGCGTCGGTTCCCAATTCACCTACCGAGGTGCCGAGTTCTTTGGCCAGATCTTCGAAGTCTTCCATTTTCCGGCGAATTTCACTTTGGAGATCACCCAGGCTTCGCGATAGTACTTCGCGTGTGCTCAATTTCTTCGTGCGGGCTGCATAGATCACT
Source organism: Lacipirellulaceae bacterium (assembly GCA_965243695.1). Taxonomy (GTDB): domain Bacteria; phylum Planctomycetota; class Planctomycetia; order Pirellulales; family Lacipirellulaceae; genus JAKVCB01. Next base: position 63,503 of record CBDEWC010000025.1, read on the forward strand.
CGGTCTTCATAGGCTTTGGCAACCGCGTCGACAATTTTCTGTAACTCGATTGGATTCTCACTACCGCTGATTGAGATCTTCAAAATTTCACTTTCCTGGGGGAATGTGACATGGAGATTATCATCAAGCCATTGGATAGGATCGTCTTCGTTAGCAATGGTGGCCAAGCTTGAAACATCAGGGTTGCGGACAGCATCTTGCAAGACAAAGTAACTTTTCAGAAGGGCAAGCTGCGTTTTTTGCAGAATCTCGAACTGTCGCGTTTCATTGGACATGCCAGAAAACGCCAGCGACTGTTCTTCACTGGAGACCTGGAACAAAGCAACAGCCGAAGCAGACTCTGGAAACAGCCACCACAACAGACCGGCAGTACCAAGGCTGAGAACTAACCCCATGCCAAGCACCAACAGCCAGCGGCGGCGCAGGGAATGGTAGAACCAGCTGCGATCCATGCCGCCGCTGACAACCTCTGGTGAACGAGGTCCTCCAGGTGTAGAAACGACCGCCGTGCTGGGAGGAAAGCTCGTTCCTCCTGGGATTAAGGCGTCGCCCGGATTAGGGCCGCCAACCGTGACCGGAGGAGTACTAGGGACGTGGGGATGATCATCGTTGGAGTGGCTCATCAGGCAATCTCTCTTTTCGTAGTTGGCCGTGCAGGTGACTTGTCTTTCAAGTCGAGTAAGGCAAATCTGTCGGCTTGCGACCGACCTGTTTCGCGGTTCAACCGCCGCAATTAGTGAGCCAATTCCTTACTGGCGACAAACTATGATGCCGATCCCATTTCTCCTTAAGCACTTGCGTCAAATGCTGAAATGTTCGGCAGTCGATGGTTGTTGTGATAAAGCAACCTCCTGTTTACTGGGAGCAACATGGGCTATTCGTTTAACCGCTGGTCAATACCATTGGTTTTTGTCTTTGGCTAGCTTGTCAAATTGTGTTTACCGGATCGGTATCGGTGCCTGACGCTTCGTAGTCGCTAGTTTCACATGGGCCACTTCTTCGGGAACCGTTAGACGGGAAAGTATTTGGAATTCAATCCAGAGGAAGCCAAGGCCCCAAACCATCATGAGCAGCCCACTAACGTCATGTGCCAGTTGCCGAGCATGTTCATCAGTCGTGATCAGGTAGAGCAGGGCAGTCAGCACAATCCGTACAACATTCGACAGCACTGCAATCGGAATGGCACTCAACAGAACGATGAATTTGTCCCACCAGGGGCGGTCGATCAGAAAAATCATCGCTACCGACATGGCCCCAAAGATTGTAAGCATTCGTAGCCCACTGCACTCTTCAGCAACGGTTAAGTTCTCTACGACCCCTGGGAGTGTGATCACATTTCCGGCGCGATAAGCGGCAATTCCCAATGTTTGCAGGATGAGAGTACTGCAAACCGTCGCAACCCGCTGTAGGTGCATCAGCAACGAGTTTTCCAGCACTGAAGGTAATGGAAACATAAAGACCAAAAAGCATATTCCTGGCCAGGCCCAGCGAACACATTGAAGACCTCCAACCAAGAGGAATATGCCAAACATTGCGACAATGAAACTCAAGCGGTCCACTGGTGCCATGTCAAAGATGGCGGCAAAAATTCGTACGACCAAAGCCCCCACCAAAATACCAACCCCTATCCAACGTTCGCTTGGAGGTGTCCATTGAAACGGTTGCCGGCGAAGCCAAAAGATTCCCAAGGCAAATGCGGGAAGCAGATAACCGTGAGAATAGAGCGGATTTGCCCAGGCAGCGCTCGTTAGCGAGAACATGTTCCAGTAAGCGATCACCAATGCCAGACAGAGAATCCCCAAAAGGATTGCCGGGTTTCTCTGGTCAGGGTCCGACCAGGAAAACTTGGTGGCTACACGAGGAGAATTGGTTTGGGTAGGGCGGATCGATGGGTTGATGGGCTGGCTCATGCCGGTCTCGTATCAGGTGTCGAAGGCGGAATTATTTCATTAACGAACTTGATTTTGTGATGGACTGCTTGATTTTGTGATGGACTGGATGTGTCCGGTCAACTGGTTTGACCATGGACCGAAACCAAACCAAGGCAGTTCGCACTACGCTGGCCTTTACGAGGTGATTCTCGGACGGGTATTTATCGCAGGTGGGTGGTTTCACCCAGCGTGTGCCGGTGATCACTTCTCTTGTTAAGGCTGCAAAAGTGCGCGCTGATAAAAATGCGCCAATTTATGTGGGATAAGGTACTCAGACTGCAACGGGTAACAGTTTGGTACCTCAATCAAAGACTCCTGTAACTTCTTCTCCTGCAACTAGTACAGCGAAGTCTACCGGACGGCGCTGAACGGACAATTGAGTATGCCCGAATCCTTTCGCGGCGGTTGAAATTCCCTTAGCAAGCCTTCCTAGGCTTAACTTGGTTTAACCTTGGGCCGCACTGGACAATACGTATGCCGGTCACCTGCAACACGTATGAGGGTCACCTGCAACCTGCTTGTAGTATCTCAGCTACCACGAGGATAAGCCGACGTTCAACAACTGTCAAATTGTTAAAGCTTATGTTGCTGCCACCTTTTGGGCGGCAAATTATCGAGTGATTTTGCAACACCAACCAAATCTGGCGGTTGTTCCGATTAGCAAGTCGTCAGGTATGGGCTCCTGCGCCGCACCCATTTTTGCGCCACCCCCATTTTTGCTGCGCCGCGCCCATTTTTGCCAAGTGGATTTACACGCTAGCGGTAGCCGTTGTACGTAATCCGAATTGCGATGGTTCATAGCGACCCCCCATTTGGGGGAATTGCACCATCTGGCCTTACAGCCCAAAAAAATCGTTTTCTCCTTACAAATGGTATGAACTGTCCGTTGCGGGGCAACATTTCCCATCGCGGGGCCATTTTGACGGATGCTTGGAAAACTCTGTTTGTTGCCTAATCAAGCGACAAAACCAGTTTTGTTGCCTCCTTATGCTAGCGTGCGAGTCCAAAAATTTTGGGCTGGAGCAAAGTTATGGGCAAGCTTTTCCGATTACTACGAGTGTACGACTGTTGACGGTTATAGAGGGATTGCCGCAGCGGCCTGACTCTGGCAACGATAGCTTGTAGCAATTTGACCACGGCATTAAATCCCCTAGTCCGGGAGCGAGGTTGCGATGACGAGCAGCTTTCGACAACTCAGCGCAGCCTGTTTTGTATTCATATTCATCACGAACGCTGGTTGCACGGCCTTTCTCGCTCCAAGAGATCCTTTTCCAGCGACGGTAGCCGACCCTCCCCAGTGCAGCAATGTACCCCGTGAGCTGGACATGGTTTCGCTACCTCCGTACACCATCGAGCCGCCCGATATCTTGATGATCAATGCCGTCAAAGTGGTTCCCAAACCCCCCCATAAGATTGAGCCCTTTGATGGTCTGCTGATACGTGCTATCGGGGTCCTACCTGACCAGCCAATCGCAGATATTTTTTCAGTCACTCCCGAGGGAGATGTCGATTTGGGACCGTCCTATGGCAAAGTCAAAGTGGTTGGGCTAACCGTCAGTGAAGCAGATGCGGCTGTTCAAGACCACTTGACTCAGCTGTTTCACCATGTCGAAGTCTCCATTTCCTTGGGTTTCTCAGCTGGCGCTCAGCAGGTCGTGGGTGAACACCTTGTAGGACCGGATGGGCGCGTGAACTTGGGGACTTACGGGTCGGTCTACGTTTCTGGTAAGACGATTGATCAAGCCCGTAAGGAGATCGAGATGCAACTATCCAATTACCTGGAAGATCCGAAGGTGGTTGTTGATGTCCTGGCGTACAACAGCAAGAAGTACTATGTCGTAACGCAAGGGGCCGGATTCGGAGACAACGTGCAGGAAGCTCCCATCACGGGTAATGAAACTGTACTCGACGCGATTGCCAGAATTGGTGGTATTTCGCAATTGTCATCGAGCAAGATCTGGATTGCCCGTCCCGCACCCAATGGTGTTGGCTGTGAGCAGATCTTACCGGTCAATTGGGTCAACATCAGCCGTGGGGCGTCAACGGCCACAAATTACCAACTGATGCCCGGCGATCGTCTGTTCATTGCTCAGGACAATCTGGTAGCATTCGATTCCTTCGTATCAAAAATAACTCGACCATTTGAGCGAATGCTTGGCTTTGTGTCACTGGGAACGGCCACGGCGAATAGGATTACCCGGTTTGGTAAAGGTCAGTTTAACTAAGGGCTATTTGAATCATTGGAAACCTGTAGAAAGCTTCAGAGTTGTTGGGCTTTCTCTAATGGGATCACACCCAATTGCTGGGTTCTCGACTGGTACGAACTACGACCAAGTATGAAGGAACAAGAGATGAGGAAGAATTTTTTAGTTGCCATCGTATTGGCTGTCTTCTTCGTCCTTTCCGGTGGATGGCTGACGGCCGCACCCATTGCCAATCCCACTCCTGGGCCATGCTGTATCGATGGTGTTTGCTATCCGAAACGCGAGACTTGGGGTTTCTATGGAACCCGTTGGCGACAATGGCCCAATGATCTGCGGCCAGAGGTTCCCGGTCGCTCCGATTTGCCTTCCAAACCAGATTTGCCAGATGAGTTGCCTTCGGTGATTTTGCCCGACTCTAAGGATGAAGACCTTCAAGCCCCCGCTCCTACCAAAAAAACGGAGGCTGACGCGGAGGACACGGTTCCTGCTGAGGGAGAGACGGGACCAAGGTTGCCATTATTGCCGGCGATACCGGCATTGCCCGGAGCCCCTCTCAAACCAACATTGCCAACAATACCTGCCGATGTGGGGCTGCCAAAACCTGGGGGCGGATTGGCACCTGGTAAACCCCCAGCAGGTGATGCGGGCTTAGATCCTCCTCCAGCTTTGCCCTTGGATGTGCCGACAGACAAGCCTGGGGGCAAGCCGAAATTGGACTTCAAACTTCAACGAATTCAGCCGATTCGAAGGCCCGAAAATGATCTCGACTTGCCACCACCGCTCCCTAAGGGATTGACTTACCAAGGTCGGCCAGCATCTGCCGACCAGCAAGTGACAAGCTTACCGTCTGCGAGCATACGACGACTGCCGGTGGTGTCCAAGCCACGGGACGTTGGCATATGGGCTGATGCTGCGGTGGTTCCGGTCTCCTTGACGAAGTCGAGGTCCTCCGCTGGACGCGATGCGAACATAGCCACGACCGTGTATGGGTTTCCGTTCCAGTAGCCGTTAGCAGGCGGATGGCCACGCATTTGTCTTGCGGTTTGCTAGCCGCCACAAGTGCGGGGTGGCGACAGTTCGATGAATGGCAGCCCGTTGAATTCTGCGGAAAACAACTATTCCGCATGTATCAATTATGACGTCTGGCTGTCGCTTGCCACGGTTCATTTTCTTGACAGTTCCGGCATATGGGCATACGGTAACCATAGGGTGGTTTGGGTGAGCAGCACCCAATGGAATCGCTCCTCATGAGATTCAAGGTGGGATTCAAGGGCCGTTATGCCAGACTGCGATGCGGCTGGGCGATTCGACCCCACCCAAGGTTGACTCTTACGCTGGTTCCGAGGAGGTTGTGAACTTCCTATCCAGTTCGTCACCGTTGCAACTTCAGCAGACGAGTTCTGTACCTTTTTGCCCCGTTTTGTGAGGTGCTTTTTAATGTGGATGTTCATTACAGGTGGACTTTTAATCGCAATTATTGTGGGAGCAATCGCCTTTTCTATAAGCATGGGGCGGAACCTTGCATTGGTCTGTGCGACTGCCGGCATTTTTCTGATCGGTTTGACGTTTGTTCAGGCTAAGTATTCGGATCGTTGGGCGTCAGCCAATATCACGTCGGAAGAATTTGTTGAGTGCTTCAACAATGTTCCCAAGGTGATTGGAGACTGGGAGTCTGAAGGACCTGGAGGTTAAGGAGGAAGTCCGCGACACGGCCGGGGCAGTCGGGTATGTGTCGCGAGCCTACAAGAACACCAAAACCGGAAAAGTCGTGACCCTTTGGCTGATTGTAGGCCACTCGCGTGATATTTGCCGACATACACCAGACATCTGTTACCCCTCGTCAGGATTCCACAAGCAGAGCAACGAGAATGTCCCTTACACGATGGCTTTTGACGAACTGCAACCGTCCCACTTTTGGACCAACAGTTTCATTCGTGAAGATCGCAATGGTCGCGCGCTCGAGCGAGTCTTCTGGTCGTGGTATAAACCGAACGAAAAAGGTGAGGTGAAATGGATTGCTCCAGAACATCAGCGTTGGGTCTTCGGAAACGCCAGGGCGCTCTACAAAATGTACTTTGCAAGTTCAATGCCTAGCCCGAAGCAAACGGCTGACAAAAGCGATTGCATTGAGTTTGCCCAATTGTTCCTGCCGCGGATTGAAAATGCCCTACTGGGACAAGATGCGGAGCCAAGCGATCAGGCTGCAGCAAGTTCTTAGCCGGCGGATCGGCAGCCTGTTGGGATGCCGTTGACTTCGCCGGAACGATGGAACCCGCCCACCTGGCCTCGAAACGGGGCAGCGGTGCGGTTGTTACAAGCGGGCAGACCAGGCCGGTTAGAAATCGTCACCAGACGGTTGGGGCAGGATTTTGTCGTTTATGAGCTTGGACCGTTTCCGGTTACTGGTCATCAGCTGGCCGTACACCACCGGTTCAACCGAATCGTTCATGAAGATGATGTGGCCGTCGACAAAGGCCACGTTCACGCCTCCCGGGTGCCTGCTGGACGGGTAACCGAGTTGTTCATTGATGGGACTAGAGAATTCTGCCATGGTACCTGGCGCACTGGAGATTTTATCCAAGTTATTGTCGCCATTGATTTGTTGAATTCCGCTGGCCGTGTTGCTCCAGACGAAACCATAGATGTGTTTTGCATCTTTGATGCTTGCGATATCTCTCGGACCGTTGGTTCCCGGTTCAAACATTTCGGTCATTGAGTTGCCGTCGTACGTGTAAAACCAGGGATGCACGCTTTCAGAAAGCATGAGGGTATTGCTCGTGCCATCATTCGCTTGCACATATGAAGTACTCGAGGTGATCTTAGGATGGTTTTCCCGTCCGTCAGCCTGGGAACTAGAGCCAAAAAATGCAGTTTCTTTGGCGTTGTCAAAGAAAACACCGTTCGCGGTGCTTTCGGAGGTGTCACTGCCGCGGCTTGTGTCGCTGAAGGCTCTGCCCGCGTTGGCTACATAACTCAGTGAGGGCTCCCCTGGGATTTCAGGTGGATCGCTGGGACATAGCAAAAACTCAATTTCGGACCAGGGCTTTTTTGTGAGAATGGTCGATGAAAAATCGTTGTTCCAGGCATCCCACAGAGCATTTTGTTCCGTGTAAGGGAACGCCATTACGACCCAGCTTGCCCGCCGCCCCAACGAATGATCATTGCCATCGTACAATGCGTTGATATAGCCGGGCAGTTTCCGTTGACTGCTGTCCATGTTGATTAAGGCAAGTGACAACTGCTTGATGTTGTTTTTACAGGTATTGTTACGTGCACTTTCGCGGGCCGATTGAACTGCCGGCAGCAGCAAGGCGACCAGCGTGCCGATGATCGAGATCACGACCAAAAGTTCGACCAATGTGAAACCAGCTGTTTGACGTTGCCTCATCTGGATAGCTCCTTGGGAAATGCGATTTCCGCAGCGTGCTCTGTTTCCGCAGCGTGCTCTGTAGCGTGCTCTGTGTCCGGTTATCTCTGCCGAGAAGGTCAGTACAAGAAATGCTTCGTGGGATCCAGCGGGCTACAGAACCATGCCTGGTGATTCTGGCCGGTTGGCTATAAAAATGAGTGTTTCTCGGCGAGTTTTTTTAGGTCGTGCATGTTTTCAGCGGCTGTGATACGAACCGCATCCGCTGGCCGTCGGATAGGGGTAACGACCAATAAATTCCCCTACTTTATTGTCGCAAAAAGTGAATCGGTTGTCCAGAGACACGACCCCTTTCAGGGAGACCCACCAGGCCCCCTGTTTGAGCGGTAGAGCTGGGGAAAGCAGCCCAAAACCGAAGCACCGGAGATATAAAGTCCCAGGCGGTTGGAAATCCACAGGGGCTGTGATATTCTTCGTTTACAAATGGACATTCTATTGCAGTTGGGATGGTGTAAATGCCCCCCCAGGGGCAGTGATTTCCGGGGTCGTCTACCGGGGCCACTCTATCCGACTGTTTCCGTGTCAAACCACGCAAATTTTAAGGAGATTTAATCCATGTCGATGTTTATCGGAGAAGCCCTGACCGGCGAGGGAAATGAAATTGCTCACATTGATCTGTTGATTGGCGACAAAGATGGCCCTGTCGGGACTGCCTTTGCCAATGCACTAGCGAGGCAAAGCGATGGGCACTCGAATTTGCTGGCCGTGCTGACCCCAAATTTGGCGGTGAAGCCGTCGACGGTGATGATTACCAAAGTCACCATCAAGGGGATGCGCCAAGCGGTGCAAATGTTTGGCCCTGCCCAGGCAGCCGTTGCAAAGGCGATTGCCGACTCGGTTGCTGACGGTGTTATTCCGCAAGATCAGGCTGAAGATTTGGTTTGCGTCTGTGGCGTGTTCATTCATCCTGAGGCTGCCGACGACAAAAAGATCTATGAATTCAATCACGAAGCCACCAAGATGGCAATAAAAAATGCGATGGAAGGTAAGCCAACAGCGGCCGAGATGCTCTCGGGTAAGGAAGAAGCGGCGCATCCGTTCCGCGGATTTTAACCGTCGGTTGAGATGTCGCTTCCCACGATCTTGATCTGTTTTGATACGGACCTACAGCCGAGTGTGTTCGACGCGGTTGTGGCTGCTGATGCGGGTGTTGATCATTTGTTTCGACACGGAGGTGTCCAGCCGGCCGAGGTGCGCGATTTGGTTTACGGTGCGATGTTTACCCGTGCACCGGAGGACCTCAAGAAAACAGCCGTTTTTATTGGTGGCCAAGACGTGGCGGCTGGCGAGGAAATCCTTCAACAAACCACGGCTTGCTTTTTTGGCCCCATGCGGGTTTCAGTCATGCTGGACCCCAACGGTGCCAATACCACGGCGGCCGCTGCGGTTCTGGCAGCCCGAAAACATGTGGCCTTGGAAGGGGCAGTGGCTACGGTGCTGGCCGCGACCGGACCGGTTGGACGTCGTGTCGTGCGGTTATTGGCGCGTGAAAACATGCACGTGCGAGTTGCTTCCCGCCGCCGACAACGGGCCGAAGAGGTTTGCGCCGAAATCCGTCAGGCCGTTCCAGAAGCCAGTCTGCAGCCTTGCCAAACCAGCAATGAAGCCGAGACCGCCATTGCGGTGGATAGCGCCCAGGTCGTTGTGGCGGCCGGAGCGCCTGCGGTGGAATTGCTCGCTGACCAGACTCGCCGGCAATGTGGACAGCTTGCCGTTGCGATCGACCTGAGTGCCGTTCCGCCAGCCGGCATTGGCGGAATCGATCCGCAGGACAAGGCAGTCCGCCGTGACAACCACGTTTGTTATGGAGCGATTGGAGTTGGTGGGACCAAGATGAAAATTCACAAGGCCGCTATCGAGCGTTTGTTTGAAAGTAATGATTTGGTTTTGGATGCCGAAGAAATCTATGCAATTGGCAAGCAGATTTGAACCGTGGGTAGGGTCATAGCAGAAGCAGCGATCCTAAGAGGATGGCAAGCACCACAGCGCTGGCAATCGCGACGGTGGCGTGGAGTCGTCGTCGAAAGCGGGCTTTTTGATCGGGTGTGCGGCTCTTGAGCTCAACCGTGTGCCCTTGATGATCGACAACCTGCTTGGGAGTTTCGTGGATTGCAAAAGGGGATTCGCCAGCATTTTTCGCCGGCCTGCGACGTGACAAAATGTAGTTGTCGACCGCTGCCGTGGTTTCGGACTGGCTTGATTTTGGTGTGCCTGCGGGCGGCACCTGGTCTTCTCTGATTTGTGGTGGCCGTTCTACGGAGTGTTTATCCGCAGTCCGGCCTGTTTGTTCTACCGGAGGCGAGGGGGCAACAAAGTCGGCTGGGGCTGAAGGGTCTAGATTCGGGGTCGCCCGTTCCACCGGAGGCGGGGGAGCAACAAAGTCGGCTGGGGCCAAAGCGTCCAGGTTCGAGTTCTTCGGCTCCCCTGGTGGCAGGGGAGCAACAAAGCCAGGTGGTGCTAAAGGGTCCAGATTCGGGACCGTCACCACCTGTTCACAATGCGGGCAGGTTACTTGATGACCCTGCCAGGCGAGTTCGACTTGAAACGCACCGTCGCAGAGGGGGCAAGCTAGTTGGGCTAGGTTCATAGCTGGCGGTTAGGTTCTGGATGCGTGATGATGGAATTAGGGTAATTTTCAGGGAAGGTTCATCTCCATTATTCAACACCAGGCTGTTACCATCTAGATCATGGCCAGACGCAAAGTTAATCATCAGGCGGGTGTCCCGCCATCCCGCCCCGCACGCCCATCCACCGGTTTGTCGGTCCGACGTACCAGCAACGGGGTTGGCTGGAAGTTGGTGTACCCTCGTTGTGTGCGGGATCGTGCAGAAGATATTCTTGAAGTGCGAGCCATGATTGAGGCAGGCGAATTGGAAATTGCCGTCGACGAATTGCGGTGGTTGCTGTCAGGTTGCAGCGAATTTGTCGAGGCACACACACTTTTGGGTCAACTGGCCCTGGAGATGGGTGGCGACTTGCCGCTGGCTCGCGGCCACTTTGGTTACGGATACCAGTTGGGATGGTGGGCCATCAAGCGGGCTGGGCAGGTTGCCCCCTTACTCTGTTTGCATCCGGCAAACCGACCCTTCTTTCTGGCGGGCCAAGGGCTTGCCTGGTGCCTCCACCAGTTGGACAAGTCACATATGGCCAGCGAGATTATTGAATCCTTGCTCACGATGGACCCATCCGACCCGCTTGAGTTGCGCACGATGTTCGATCGCCTGCAAACGGACGATTTACCCATGGCCCAACTGCTGGATACCTTTCCAGAACGAGACCAGCCAGGGCCGCCCGGCGAACCCTCCTCCGAGGATTAATCTGGCCAACGAGCGTACACGCCACTCTGCAGTTGTCTTCCATCCCGACTCGTTAGCGAAAGCGTGCCAGTCGCCGGTGGTTGCCCACAATGACCAAAAATTCCGTCCGCCGTATAGGCGGCCAGTTCAGCCGGACCGATGCTGGGCGAGTGGCAGGTTGCCAGTACCAGGGTTGGTTGCCTTGAGGTGAGCTTGCCACAAAGGTCAAGCAAGGTGGGGAGGTGCTGGGTAATTTTCCAGATCTCACCTTTGGGACCGTGGCCATAGGTGGGGGGGTCGAGAATGACACCGTCATACTGTTCGCCTCGCTTAAGTTCTCGGCGACAATATTTCATAGCATCCTCAACGACCCAGCGAATCGAGCAATCCTCCAAATTGGAGATCACGGCATTGCGGCGAGCCCGACGCACGATATTCGCTGCTGCATCGACATGGGTGACATTGGCTCCAGCCAACGCAGCGGCCAGCGTGCTTCCTCCGGTGTAGGCAAACAGATTTAGGATTTTTAGCGGCTTTCGGGCAGCGGCAACTTTGCCAGCAAGCCATTTCCAATGGGTGGCTTGTTCGGGGAAAACTCCCACATGCCCAAAAGGGGAAGGGCGTAGTTCAAAGCAGATTTCTGGATAGGGTGGCTCAAGGTTGTGGTTGGGTAACGCAAATTCCATTTTCCATGTTTTCGGTAGTGCATCCGCTGGTGACCATTTTCCGTTTGTACCTGCGGTCCGTTTGTAACGGGCAACCGCATCTCGCCAGGTTTGTAGGTCGACTTGTGTTGGACCTTGTGCCGCCGGCGACGGGCGGTCGATCACGATTTTTCCAAATCGCTCCAACTTTCGTTGTTGGCCGAAATCAAGGAGTTCATAGGTAAGCGACATATCACGCATGGTTCAGCGGGTTTGGGGGAAATGCGATGTCTTGGGTCCATCATCCAGGGTTGCCGAGCGGAGGTCGAAATCGGCAGGAAACATAGTTTCAAGCATATCCATTACGGTCGACCAACGAGAAGCCATTTACGGCCAATCCGTCACTTTCCGCGTTTTGGAAAGTGGCGTAGAATACGTGGCTTCTTTCTGTTTTGTACTATGAATGCCATTTGACGGATATTCCCACCAAAACCATGCCCGCCTCCGATATCGTGATCAAAGGGGCTCGCGAGCACAACCTGCGCGACGTCGACCTTGTATTGCCCCGTAATCAATTGATTTGTCTGACAGGTGTTTCCGGGTCAGGCAAGAGTTCGCTTGCTTTCGACACGTTGTTCGCCGAGGGGCAGCGGCGTTATGTCGAGAGTTTATCAACCTTTGCCCGGCAGTTTCTGGGGCAGATGCCCAAGCCTGACGTTGATTACATCGGTGGGCTCAGTCCTTCGATTTCGATTTCGCAGAAGTCTTCAGGAAATAATCCTCGTTCAACCGTTGGCACGATCACGGAGATCTATGATTTTCTTCGTGTGTTGTTTGCTCGTGTTGGGCAAGGGCATTGCCCGCAGTGCAAACGGCTGATCACGGCACAGACGCGCGAACAAATCATTGCCCGCATCCTGACGCTGCCCTCCAAAACGCGATTTGCGGTACTTGCGCCGATCATTCGTGGCCAAAAGGGAAGGTACCAGGACCTCTTTGAAGACCTTTTGAAGCGGGGATTTGTTCGTGCCCGGGTTGATGGAACCATTGTACAGCTGAGTGACGATTTGGGGCTTGATCGTCAAATGAGGCATTACATTGAGGTGGTGACCGATCGTCTGGTGATTGGTTCTTCGACTATTCGCGGTCGGTTGGCCGAGGCTGTCGATGCAGCTCTCAAGGCGGGAGATGGCAATCTGATCATTGCCGTTGAACAGGAGGCAGCCTCGTCCAGTGGAACCGGAGGTGGTGCCGCGGCACGGCGGACCGGACTTCAGCCGGGCGATATTCCACTCTCGTCGCAGTTTGCCTGCACGCATTGTGAGATCAGCTTTGAGCCTCCTTCACCTCAACTTTTCAGTTTTAACAGTCCGCAAGGAATGTGTTTGGAATGTGATGGTCTGGGAGAATTTTACAGCTTTGATCCCGATCGACTTGTAGCCGATCCAGATCTTTCTTTTTCACAAGGTTGTATTGAACTGGTTGGAAAGTGGAAAGATTTAGGCCGCTGGAAGCGGCATATCTATCGGGGAGTTGCCGAAACGATCGAACGCAAACGCGAATGGGAGGAGGGGACCTTACTGGAAAAGCCTTGGTGTGAGCTCACCGAAGAACAAAGTAATGTTTGGTTGTGGGGTACGAGTGATGAACATATCACTTTCACCTGGCGGTCTGGTCGTTCCTCGGAGAAACATGGCGGCATCTTCGAGGGTATTATTCCAGAATTGTTGGATCGTTACCGGTCGAGCAACAACACGGCAAAAATCCGCCAGCTCGAAAAATATATGAGTGTAATCGAGTGCCCTGACTGTTGTGGCCAGCGGCTTAATCCGCAGGCGCGGTCTGTCACCATTACCTCAGCCAGCCCCGAATTTTCGGATTGTCCAGAGAGAACACTTCCAGAGATTTGCGGGCTACCGGTTGCTGATGCTGTCGCTTTCTTTGGTGAACTTGTTCTCGATAAAAATCGACAGTTTATTGCCACAGAAGCACTGAAAGAGATTCGGGGACGGTTTGGTTTTCTGGTCAATGTAGGACTCAACTACCTTTCACTTAGCCGTACGGCACCGACTTTGTCAGGTGGAGAGAGCCAGCGAATTCGTTTAGCCGGACAAATCGGCTGTGGTTTGGTGGGAGTACTGTACATTCTCGATGAACCCTCCATTGGTTTACATCCGCGTGACAATGCTCGACTACTAGCAACCCTGCAACAATTACGGGATTTGGGCAATACGGTCGTGGTTGTGGAGCACGATGAAGAGACGATGAGGGCAGCTGACCATCTCATTGATTTTGGACCTGGACCAGGAATTCGGGGTGGAGAAGTCGTGGCGATGGGAACGGCTACCGAGATCGCACAGCAGAAAAAGAGCGTGACGGGCGCTTACCTAAGCGGACACAAGTGCATTGCTGTTCCCCAGCAACGGCGGCTGAGAAGTGATGGGGAATCGTTTCAGAAAACGGCTGTGGCGACAACTGAGGATCAGGCCGACAGTTCTAAGGCACCTGGCAGCGCTGCACTTCGAATCGTTGGTGCTCGCCACAACAATTTGAAGAATGTCGATGTGGAGATTCCGCTCGGCGCGTTTGTCTGTGTAACAGGTGTGTCGGGGTCGGGAAAAAGTTCTCTTGTCCAAGATATTCTCTCCGACGCACTGCGGCGCGATTTAATGAATGGCAAAAGTGATCCAGGAGAGCATGAACGGATTGATGGAGTTGAGCACCTTGACAAGTTGATTGCAATTGACCAGTCGCCCATTGGACGTACTCCGCGATCGAATCCAGCGACCTACATCAAGGTCTTTGACGATATCCGCAACCTCTATGCTCAACTGCCAGAATCCAAACGACGCGGGTACAAGCCTGGCCGGTTCAGCTTCAATGTTAAAGGGGGTCGCTGCGAAGCCTGTGACGGTAATGGTGCGAACAAGATCGAGATGGATTTTCTCGCCGATGTTTGGGTTGCCTGCCCAATTTGCCAGGGGCGCCGATTTAATCGCGAAACGCTTCAGGTTTTGTATCGTGATCGAAATATCGCCGATGTCCTGGAAATGGGTGTTCAGCAAGCCCTGGAGCATTTTGAGAATATTCCGTCGATACACCACAAGCTCAGCACACTGCAATCCGTGGGCATGGACTATGTGAAGCTCGGTCAACCCTCTCCAACTCTCTCGGGTGGTGAAGCTCAGCGAATCAAGCTGGCGCGGGAGTTGGTCAAAAAGTCGACTCGTAAAACACTCTACTTGCTCGACGAACCAACCACCGGCTTGCACTTTGCAGATATTGAGTTGCTGTTAAATGTGTTGCATGATTTTGTCAAAGCAGGAAATACAGTTTTGGTTGTCGAGCACAATCTCGACGTCATCAAGACAGCTGATTGGGTCATCGACATGGGGCCTGAGGGTGGTCGTGAAGGTGGATGGCTAGTCGTTGCCGGGACACCGGAAGACGTGGCACGAAACGAAAAATCCTATACGGGACGGTCGTTGAGGTCGGTACTAAAACTCGATTTGCCGGCGGTGCAGGAAGTGAGCCGAAGTAAGGCCAAACGGAAATTGGTACCAAAAGTTCGCCAGGCGACTCACATTACCGTTCAAGGTGCTCAGCAACACAATTTACAAAACGTCAATGTAAAACTGCCACGCGACCAAATGACGGTTTTTTGTGGTCCCAGCGGCTCGGGGAAGACCTCGCTTGCCATGGATACCATTTATGCAGAAGGCCAGCGACGGTATGTCGAAAGCCTTAGCGCTTACGCTCGCCAATTTGTCGGCCAGATGCAAAAACCCAAGCTTGAACACATCGACGGATTGTCGCCGGCGATTGCTATTGAGCAGCGCAGCGCCGGGCACTCGCCTCGGTCGACGGTTGGTACCGTCACGGAGATTTACGATTACTTTCGCATTCTGATGGCCCGCCTTGGACAGCCACACTGTCCCGACTGCGATTTGCCAATTGGTACCCAAACAGCCGATCAAATTGTCGACAAGATTCTTGCCGAGCCGACGGGTACCAAGCTTTATGTGATGGCACCCATCGATGTGCAAGTGGGTCAGCAGTATGAAACACTTTGGGACTCGTTACGCACAAGTGGGTATTTGCGGGTGCGAATCGATGGTCACACCTATTCGCTTGACGAAATACCAAGCATTGACCGAAAGCGAAATCATAGTGTGGAATTGGTGGTTGACCGTATCGTGGTCCGTAAAAGTGTTTCCGGGAGAATTGCCGATAGCGTTGAAAATACCCTGGCGTTTGGCAAAGGGGTTTTGCGGGTTGCCTATTTGGACGATGAGATCCCAGAGCCCCGCTGGCGAGTTCGTACACACAGTCAACACCTTGTCTGTGAGCAGTGTGCGAGAAGTTTTGAACCACTCACGCCACACAATTTTTCTTTCAACAGTTCTCTTGGTTGGTGTGAGGCGTGTGACGGACTTGGCACACAAAGGGGAGCGAACCCGGCCGCGCTGATTCGTGATCCCAATATGACACTGGCTGACGGAGCAATTTATGCCTGGCCGAATATCAATCGCGAGATATCGCGTGCGATGCTAGCTGCTTTGTCGGCGCACGCGGGCATTCCCATAGAGACGCCGTACGCACGGCTTTCGGCTCGGCAACGAAGAATGGTTCTACATGGTACCAATGAAGAGTGGATTGAAGTTCGGCCTCCAACAACGAGTGGCAGTGGCAAGCGAGGTGGCGCCAAGAGGAATGCTTCGAGTCAGCAGGAATCGCCCCTATTTCCCCCCTTTCGGTTTCAATTCAAGGGGCTGTATCCGGCCTTGGAAGAAGCCTCGCGGTTATCTCCGCGATTTCGAAGCCAACTGGAACACCTTGTCGATGAAGTCGATTGCAGTGAATGTGGGGGGAGCCGCTTGCGAGATGATGCGGCTGCGGTTCGTTTCCGCAAGCAGACCATGAATGATTATTGCCAGGTTCCGCTTGGTGAATTGCTCGACGTGGTCAGTAAATGGCGGCTTAAGCCAAACGAACGTAAAGTCGCTGGCGAACTGATTCGGGAAATCAAGAATCGCCTGACGTTCCTCGTCGATGTTGGTTTGGATTATCTCACGGTCGGCAGGTCAGCGCCAACGCTTTCGGGTGGCGAATTGCAACGAATCCGCCTCGCAAGCCAGGTCGGCAGCGGGTTGTGCGGAGTACTGTATGTGCTTGACGAACCAACCATTGGACTCCACCCCAGGGATAACGGACGACTTGTTGCAGCACTCGGTAAACTTCGTGACTTGGGCAATACTTTGCTTGTGGTGGAGCATGACCGGGACGTCGTTGCCAGCGCCGACCAGTTGTTCGATTTTGGCCCGGGCGCGGGGCGTCTGGGTGGGCACATTGTGGCGCGCGGTACACCTGAGGAGGTTGGGCAGCGTCGCAAGAGCTTGACAGGCCAGTATCTCACCGGGAAAAAATCGATTCCTATTCCTCAAAACCGTCGGCCTCGTAATCAAGCCTCGATAGAAATTATGGGAGCGACGCAACATAATCTCAAGAACATCGACGTTGAGATTCCATTGGGTACCCTGACGGCTGTCACCGGTGTAAGTGGAAGTGGTAAAAGTTCCCTGATCAACAATATTCTTTACAATCAGCTTGCCCGCGTTTTGCACCGGGCTAGTACTTCACCGGGTGCCCATGCCAAGATCCGTGGAATTAAAAATATCAACAAAGTTATTCGAGTTGACCAGCAGCCACTTGGCAATACACCCACGTCGAATCCGGCGACCTACACCGGTGTCTTCGAGCATATTCGGCAACTGTTTGCACAACTTCCCGAGGCCAAGCTGCGCGGTTTTACGGCCCGGCGGTTTAGTTTTAACGTTGCCGGAGGGCGGTGTGACGACTGTCAGGGAGCTGGCGAAGTATGCATTGAAATGCATTTCCTGCCTGATGTATGGGTTCAATGTGAAACCTGCAAAGGTCAGCGGTACAATCCCGACACACTCGCGGTTCGCTATCACGGCCAGAGTATTGCGGATGTGCTGGCAATGCCTTGTTGTGAAGCGGTTGGGTTATTTGACGACTTTTCCAGGATTCGGCATATTCTGCAGACACTGTGCGACGTTGGCTTGGGTTATCTGACACTTGGACAAAGCGCGCCGACCCTGTCAGGAGGCGAAGCGCAACGGGTAAAACTGGCAGCAGAACTAGCCCGCCCCGATACAGGGCGAACACTCTATATTCTGGATGAACCCACGACAGGCCTTCATTTCGAAGATCTCGTCAAACTGTTGGACGTGCTCAACCGGTTGGTCGATCAAGGCAACACGGTGATTGTCATCGAACACAATCTCGATGTCATCAAATCGGCAGATTGGGTGATCGACCTTGGTCCCGAGGCTGGTGCTGAGGGAGGCTCGCTTGTGGCAGTCGGGACTCCAGAAGACATTACCCAGTCACAGCAGCGACCTGCGTCGCGGAAAAACCGCAAAGCGAAGTCGGCCAAAACCAGGGGGAACGGCAACGATCTATCGAGTTCGCACACCGCAGCCGCATTGGCACCAATACTGGCTGCAGGACCTTACCAGGAGCGAAAACCATTCTCTGGATCGTCTGGAAGGCCGCAACCGGGAGAACTTGAGATTACGGAACTTGGACGTGACATTAAGATGCCCTGGGAGATCGATGGCCACCGCTGGCATACCCGAGATCGCGTTGCCCGGGACGGGCAGCCGTGCCATTGGGATGGCCGAATCCTGGCAGAGATCGAATCTCGTGTTCACCAATTGGGTGAATTTAGAGCCACAAATTGGAATTCAAGGACCATCGTGGAAATCACCGCTCCCAAGAAAAGTGATGGATGGTTTTTCCACGCGATTACGGGGGAACCGTGGTTGTTAAAGCTCAAGTTTCGAACCGCGAAGAAGACCTTTCAACGCGAAGAACTAGTAGCCGATCTTGGCCTGGTCCCGCTCAACGATCTGCACGAGGTGGAAGCTTACGGGAATGGTCCTCGCATCAAATGTAAAAATCTTCGTGGCCCATGGCAAGAAGTACAGGTCGATGCCCACTCGTGGGAAGAGATCAACACCCCACAATTCTGGTCATTTCTCCAGCGGGCCATTGCAGGTTTTGAAAAGTTTACGGGTCGCGTAAAGCAAAGTCCTGAAGATGTCATGCCTTGGAAAGTATTGGGGCAAAAATGGCATCTTGCGCGCAAAGGTTTTCCTCCCGGGAAAAAGCCTGCCTGGGGGATCGAAGTTCTTGAAGACCTTCTGGAGATTTTGTCGGAAGAAGCCCCGGCAGGTCAGTTCCTTTGGAACAACCAGGAAGTAGTCCACTTGATGGTCCCCGAACAACGAGAACCTTGGGCAAGCATCTACACAAAACGCTTAGCCGCAGTTGATCTCATGTTGAATGGCCCTCAGAACGCATTTGCCTTGGGACGCATCGCGGAGATCGGGAGTGAACGATCGCTGCTGAACAACGGCGACCAGCTTGACAGGATCAAGTTCCGCTTCATTACTGCAGAAGATCTTGATGCGGGTGATATGGCAGATTTTCTGAAAGAACATTTGGAAATTGTGCGGGGAGCAGTCGTACCACAGTCGACCTAGGAATTTGTGATGAATCCAACCACAAATACATTGCTGGCACCACGGTATCTGTTTCGATTTTCCGTTCCTGTTTTCCGTAACGAATTAGTTGGGACGACCCAACTGGAACTTGACGAGTCCTACCGTTTGATGGACCTCGCGCAGCTCGATGCAGAGACTCAATACCAGGAGTCACGGTTTGCCGACGTACGGATGGCTTGGAGTAGCGCCGGGTTGGCATTTCACGTTGTGGTTACGGGGAAGGAACAACTCCCCTGGTGTCGCGAGTCAAGGCTCGAGGATAGTGACGGCATTCAGGTTTGGATTGATACGAGGGCAACCCACAACGTTCACCGTGCTACCAAATTCTGCCACCGTTTTACCTTGCTGCCGCTGGGAGGAGGGCGCCAGTCAGAAGGGCCACTGGCCGATCAGCTTTTGATCAATCGTGCCCGCGAGAATGCTCGACCGATTCGGGCACGAGAACTCCAGGTTGTCAGTAGAATTACCAAGACTGGTTATCAGCTTTCCGCGTTTTTGCCAGCGATTGCATTGGGTGGTTATGATCCCGAACAGCAACCGAAGCTTGGTTTTACCTATGCCGTACAGGACCGCGAGTTGGGTGTGCAGACTTTTGCAAGCGGTTCCCTCTTTCCTTTTCAGGAAGATCCCAGCTGCTGGGCGACACTTGAGTTGGTAGACCGCGCTTGAATTTGGTCCAGTAGAGTTGACCGAAAGCGGACCATAATGAGTTGACGCAGGCAGGTGAATGCGGGCAAATTTCTGGACCTGCGATTGCCAGCAGGTGTGGCTCCCACAGCATGGGGGCTGCGTGCAGCAATCGTGCCATTTCAAGCCCAGGCTACCATTTCAGCCCAAACTGTGCGCCTCCGGAAGGAGCTCCCAGGCCTCCTTTAAGTTGACCGACGTGCTTCTTTGCCAGTTTCGGGTCGGGTGGTGGGCCTAAATCTTCGTCTGCGGTTTGCTCCGAGCCTTTTTTCCTGGGGGCTTCCATAAGTGCCCGCAGCGACAGTGAGATTCGTTGTTGTTCCGGATCAAGCGAGAGCACCTTGACTTCCATCTCCTGGCCTTCACTGACGATGTCGCTGGTTCGATGCACACGGCCATGGGAAAGTTCCGATATGTGTACAAGTCCTTCGATTCCAGGTTCCAGTTTTACAAATGCCCCAAAGTCCATGATTTTCGAAACTTTGCCCAGCACGCGTTTTCCGATCGGGTACTTTGATTCGACATCGTCCCATGGGTTGGCTCCCGCATCCCGGT
Source organism: Lacipirellulaceae bacterium (assembly GCA_965243695.1). GTDB lineage: Bacteria > Planctomycetota > Planctomycetia > Pirellulales > Lacipirellulaceae > JAKVCB01. The sequence continues at coordinate 83,839 of CBDEWC010000025.1, forward strand.
AGGAAAGGCCGATCTTTCCGCTTTCGCGATCAACTTTTTCAACGCGAACTTTGATAGCCTGACCTTCCTTGAGGATTTCGCTGGGGTGATTTACACGGTCCCAACTCAGCTGACTGATGTGAACCAGGCCGTCGATGCCACCGATGTCGACGAAGGCACCAAAATCGCGCAAGCTGCGAACAGTTCCCTCATGGAGTTGACCGGGCGCCAATTCAGCGAGCAGTTTCTCTCGGTTTTCAGCCCGTTCACGTTCCATCATGGCTCGGTGGCTGAGGACAAGATTGCGTCGTTCTGGATTTGCTTCGGTAACTACGCAGGGTAGTTTCTGGCCGACAAAGTCCTCAGGTGTCTCGACACGGTACATTGAAATCTGGCCCATCGGGATGAATCCGCGAATGCCGGCCACTTGGCATTCGAGGCCACCCTTATTACTTCCAGTGATCACAACCTCAAGGATTTGTCCTTCCTCGACTTCACTCCAGTCACCCACATGAATCGCAGCCGAGGGGCGCGACAGTTCATAATATCCCTCGTCTGCGTTATGGCGGGAAACCACCAGCTCTAATTCCGTTCCCACTTGAGGTGGCTCATCGAATTGGCGGGTTGAAACGATACCCTGGTTTTGGCCACCAAGATTCACAAAAATATCTTCTCGATACAATTTGGAGACCCGCCCTGTGACGCGCGTCTCTGGTGCCAGTTCCGATGTCATCGCGTCATGACTCCCCTCCATCAAGTCGTTGAGCGACTGGTCACCCAGCGCCGCTAGGTACTCGGCCTCAAGTTCGGGGCTAAGAGCATCCCGCACGTTCGGTAGGGGGAAATTTTTCGTGGAGCGTTCAGGCCCTTTTTCTCCAGCGGTTTTTCCTGGCGACATGGTCGACTGCGGTTTCGCCGTGGGAGCAACCTCATCGGGAGTTTGCGAATCGACTGGATCAGTCTTGCTAGGAGAGGAGGTTGGAGAGGAGGCAGTGGAATCCTTTTCTTGTCCGGGGTCAGCTGAAGGACCAACGCCTTGGGAGCGCTCAGCGGGAGGTGCGCTGTCGCGACGTTGAGACCCGATCTGGAGCCGTTCGCTGGGGCGTTTTTGCGGTTCAGATGTCTTGGGATTTAAACTCACTGAATTGGCACTTGCTTCGGCAGTGGTTTCGGCGGGATCTGAAGAGGGTGCGTCGTTCATTTGACTTGATCCATTTTGGGAAGTCTATCCAATGTAGTCCATTTAGTGTAGCAACGGTTACCCGGGGGAATCAACGTGTGGCTTCTGTCGGGCCAGGTATAGGTCGAGCTTTTCTTGAACTCCAGGGATGATCCGTGCTGCATTTTCATGATAGATCTTGCGTAATACATTGTCCGGAAGATCAAGACCGTAGATCCTCCAGAATCCCTGAGGTGGGAAAGGATTTTCCGCGTAGAGGAAGTATTCGTCGGAAGTTTCGAAGAATCGCCAGTGCGGAAGCAGCCTTGCGGTAGGACGTGGTCCATCACTACCAAACATGATTCGATCGGCGTACTTGATAAAGAAAGGACGAGCGGTGAAGGGTTGGCGTCCTAACTCGGCGATACGGGATGAAATCTCGAGGACCAGGTTTGGATAGGTATCAAGCCACAGGGCAACTTGCGATAAATTTTCCGGATGGTTGGCAACATGTGCACCAATGAATGTTGTCTTGGGATGTCGGGCCATGACACGATTGCGGGCCGCCAGCAGTTCAGTATGGCTGGGGAATTGATCCCCGTAAAAGCTCCATTCAGGGTGTCGTGAAAGCTCTTCCCACCGTTCGTTAAACTGATCAATGGGCTCAAAGAAGGCAACAGGGTCAGCTGTATGAATAATGACCGGCATTCCCAACTGCCCGCACGTTTTCCAGATCGGGTCCCAACGGGGATCGTCTATCGCAATCAGCGACCCATCTGGATTCTTATAACCAAGCCCAAGTTGCTTAAAGACTTTTAGCCCTACAGCACCTTGCTGTTTGGCAGCTTTCAGTTGTGCGGCAATCCGCCTTGCAAAGCCAGGTCGGTGGCAATCCCAAGTTGCCGGATCGTCTTTATGACCATTCCCTTGCCAGTTGACGTTCGAAAAAATCAAAAAACGATCACGATATTTTTTCCAAAGATAATCTTTGTGTTCTTCTAATTGGTCATCCAACTGCCCATCCAGGCTGACACAAAGGGCGATATTCTGCTCATCCATGATCTGAACAAATTCGTCAAGTCGCTCTGGGACATTACGAAACCGGAGTCGTGGATGGATGTGGACATCAACCACCGGAAATTTAGCCCGGTCGGGTTGATGGTTGGGGGTTATTAGCTGTGATTTGGGGTGGAATTGCTCCAGTGCCAGAGGACGGCCATTGCTGCCATCCCACGTCATGGTTTCCTCCGCCGTGGAGTCACTATTCCAAAGACCGAGCAAAATCAAAAAACCGACAAACTTGTTCATCGCAGGAGTTCACGAAGATGGAAGTGATGTTTTCCGAGCTTGCCACCGTAGTTACCGGCGCCAATGGCCAGCACTCCTTCGCCGGCTGCTGCCTCTATAGCGATCCGCATTGCCTGACCAACAGTGGGTTCATCCGTTCCATCGATCACAATTTCATAAGCACAGTGGGCGTCGGTGAGCAGTTGTGATTCCACGCGGCCGCGCAATGTGGGACAGTAGGCATCGGCCGTTGAGGCTTTGAGGCCTTTGTAACGGGATCCTACCTTGCTGCCGCTTCGTACAACTCCGCCGGGAAATGGGGTGATGACCCCGGGTGTTTCACGGATTGCTTCGGCAGCCCGGCGAGCTGCCGCAAGGCCCGTAGCTTGTGATTCGGCTTGGAGGATAATATTCCCTCCCGCGACTCCTTTGGCGACACCAGCCCGATCTTCGACAAGAAACTCTCCATCCATGACCGGGATACGCCAATAGCGATCGGCGGAAAACTTTTTGCTCTTTTGGTAGCCATCGCCAAAAAAGCGGAGATGTTTGCCCAGCGGGATTGTCTCAGCTGCGTCCGATAACCCATTAAAACAGGCAGTGGTGGGACAAGTCATAATGCATTGCCCAACGCGTCCAACGACTGCCTTCATGATGGCTGCAGTCGAAAATCCAAACATTAAGAGTGCTGCGCCACACCGACCGTCTGGTGTTGACTCCGGTTTTATGGACTGTGAGATACCTGTCTCAGCATCGCATGCAATGACCGAAGTACTGTAGCCAGTTGCTTCCCGGAGTGCGATGTCCAGCCAGTAATCTTCACTGGCAGTTACCACCAGACGGGTGTACCGCATGTCGAAGGCCTCGGCAAAGGTGTCGAGGATAGTTGTCTGGCCGATCTGCATAGTTGAGCTTGTTGTTGTTCAGGAAGATGAAAAACCTTCTGACAGTTTAACAGGCCTGAAGCTCTGGTTCTATCTATCATTAGTGCAACGGGTCAGAAAATCCTGGGACTGTCCCCGTTTTCCCAGTTGGAAAAATGAGACAGATGAACGACCCATATCCCAGTTGTGCTGCGATCATAGTGTGGGGAGTTCAACGCAGATGGTGTGCCATTGGTGAGGCGTCGACAGAGTCTCCGGTTTTTCAAGCATTCTCGTTTGCCCCCCAAGGGTCCCGGCAGTGCTACTGTCACCGTGGTTTTCGGACCATTGGCCTGTGTTCCGTGTGACACCAAACAGCCGGTGTGACGACACCTGGCGGAAAGTGCAGATTGAACAGGACGGTCACATAGACAGGCCTGAGGGTTGAAGAGCAAAGTTTATCGCGTCCGGTCTGAAAGGGTCTCCTAATTGCTCGGGTAACCATTGGCCGGCAGCATGAATTCCACGGCACGGACGAGTCGGGCATTGCTTTCATACCAGCCTAGTCGGTGGAACCGACAGCGCTGAATTTGAATTTCGACCGTAAATCGACCCGACTGGGGGTGATTGAGTGAGATTTGAGCTCGCCGATTGGGTATCGGTCGGGTGTGAAAGAAGGAGAGCCCACAAGTTGAAAACTCGCGACCAACGACCACAGATTCTTCCTCAGTCAAGGGAAGCCCGTAGTCATCCAGAGGGGTTAGCTGTAAGAGGTAGGGCAGGGCTGTGCGGTCTGTTTGCCGCCGACTCATGTTTGTTGTTTTCCCGCGGGAAGTCTCTTGAAAGTCAGAAGCGATTTGTTCAAAAAAATTGGTAAGTGTGTCTACTTTACATGGTCGAGGTTCATGTACATCTTTAGCGCGCGAACGAACGACAGCAGTTTCCATGCGGGGCCTCCGAGCAGTAGGGGGACCAGGGGAATTGCATCAACTGAGGACTTCCCGACAAAAAATGCGTAGGTCGACGTGCCGAAGAATCCAAAGAAAAGATGGGCGTGACTTAAAAAGTGTCAACCAGGGCGAAGCCAATGTCCGCCAATGAAAGTTACCTCGCTGGACGCCCACGTGCAAACATATAGCGTACAAAACGGTAAGGTTTTTATTGCCACAACATCGTGAGGATGGGAATGTTCCGCAGAGTTTACCATGGGGCCACAATTTGCGCAGTCGCTAATCAGGAGACTGGTTACCCCAGTCCAACCAGCTAGATGATGTTGGCCATTACGTCATCAAGGTTCACTGTAAATCTTGACGATTGACAGCAGGTTGCAAAAGAGAGGAAAAAGTATTTTGGCCCGCGCTGCTTTTTTCGAGTCCAGAACGACTGCCATCGTCAGCACGATAGTGTTTGTCCCACCAGCACCTTTCGGTGAGCCGTTTACTTGCCGGCTGCGTGTCTTGCCACTCTCCGGGGCGAACGCGGGTTTCAACCGGAGAAACGGCTTCTTGAAACCGGTCGGTTGCAGGGTTGCGACCCAGCGAATTGAAGGTAAGTCCTCAACCCGTCAGAAAAGACACCCATCGAGGCAGGGGTCCCGCCTTTTGAGTTGCTGTACTTTGCGCAGGGGTGGAGGTGCATGAAGATGCGTTCTCGGCCTGTTTGCAACCTCACTCAGCCCTGTCAGGGGGTCATCGTTTTTATTCCGATACGAGTGATTCAACCGCCTCAAGAACTTTTTGGTCATGCCCGTCGACCCGCACCTGTTTCCATGATTTTACCACTTTTCCAGTTGTGTCGATCAGGAACGTGCTCCGTTGGATTCCCATGGTTTTTTTGCCATACATGTTTTTCTCGCGCCAAGCTCCATATTTTTCTGCCACTTTATGGCCTGGATCAGCCAGCAAGGGGAAATTCAAATGAAACTTGTCTCGAAATCTGGCGTGACTCTCAACATCGTCGGGGCTAAGACCATACAATTGGACACCTAGACGTTTCAACTCGTTTTGCGCATCGCGAAAAGCGCATGCCTCCCGGGTACAGCCAGGTGTATCATCTTTGGGGTAAAAATAAAGTACAACTGGGTTGCCTTTTAGTGCGGAAAGGCGAACCTTGGCGCCATCGTCGGCTGTCAATGTGAATGCCGGAGCACGTGTTCCGGCCTCAATCCAATCGCTCATGCTGAAATCCTGTGGTTGAAAGTTAGTTGGCTGTTGGGACGGTGTGTCCTGGGCATCAAGGTCTGGATAGACCATTTATAAAAAATCTGCACCAGAGTTCCAAATGGTATACAAATGATTTTCACCTCGCATGGGGATTCCCTGATCCCTTGGCGAGCGGTTAGAATCGTAGTTCACTCGTACCATTTTTTCATTTTAGTGAAACCATATGACATCTTCTATCGGTAATACCACCGAACTTCGAGGTGAGCGTAGCCTGCAACTAGCACTCGCTGCGGCCGGGGCGGCTGCGGATAACCGGGGCCAGGATATCACGGTGCTTGATATGCGCCCATTGACACCCGTGTTTGACTATTTTGTACTGGTCAGCGGTAGTAGCCGTCGGCAGCTTCACGCGATCAGTGAGGAAATTGATCACGCGCTGGAAGATGATTTGGGTGACCAGCGCATGGGGATTGAGGGCTACAATGAAAGCCGCTGGATCTTGCTTGATTACGGGTCGGTGGTGATTCATCTTTTTGACGCCGAAACACGGAAATTCTACGCGTTAGAAGACCTTTGGGGCACGGCCCAACGGGTTCCCTTGCCGGGGCAAGAAGCAGAGCAGGGTGATTCGTGAATGTGCTAACGCTTCTCCGTGATCGCTTTGGCGACGCATTAGCGGAGTTGGTTGAGGAGTCAACCGATCTCTCCAGCCTGGTTGAAATGGTGCTGCCAAGCCAGGACGCACGATTTGGCGACTACCAAGCTAACTGTGCAATGCCACTCGGCAAGCAACTTGGGAAGCCACCACGCGAAGTGGCAGCGCTGCTTGTCAGGCAACTCGACGTGGATGATATCTGTGAACCGCCCGAAATTGCCGGACCAGGTTTTATTAATCTCCGTCTTCGTGAGAGTTGGCTTGTGGAGCAGTTGGTTGCCGCATCGGCAGATGTCACTCGTTTGTCAATTGCCAAAACGGACAGCCCCCGCACGATCATTCTGGACTATTCCTCACCCAATGTTGCCAAGCCGATGCATGTGGGCCACATTCGCTCGACCGTCATTGGCGATGCGCTCTATCGTTCCCTTCGTTTTCTTGGGCACTGTGTCATTAGCGACAATCACATTGGTGACTGGGGCACCCAGTTTGGGATGATCATTTATGGCTACAAGAACTTCCTTGACGTGGAGGCTCTTCGCGAGAGTCCCGTTGGCGAGTTAAGTCGGCTCTATAAACTTGTGAACAATTTGGTTGAATATCAGGGGGCGGTTCGTGAAAAAATACCTGCCGCGAGAGCCGAGATTGCAACGGCTGAAGAACGCCAGGCCAATTTGGAAGCCGTGGAACAACCTGCGGATAAGAAAGCAGCCCGCCAACTAAACAAGCAGTTAAAACTGGCAACGCGGGCGTTGACCCAACGCAAGGAGACGCTAGCGGAATTAAGCAAAAAGGCGGTCGATTTTGAGTCTGACCCAACTTGTGTGGACTTTGCGAAAGCGCATCCTGAAATTGGGAAAGCTGTACTGGCAGAAACAGCCCAACTGCACGCGGGCAACCCGAGCAGCCTCTCGTTGTGGAGGGATATTTTGCCACCATGCCTGGAAGAGATTGATGCGACTTATCAACAACTGGGCGTCACATTCAACCACATGCTGGGCGAAAGTTTTTATCATGATCGACTGCAAGGGGTGGTAGACGATTTGCGTCGGGCAGAAATTTGCAAAGAAAGCGATGGCGCGCAATGTGTGTTCTTGGAGGGTCAATCTGCACCACTGATTGTGCAGAAACAAGATGGCGCGTTTCTCTATGCAACAACCGATTTGGCGACACTGCAATATCGTGTGGAAAGATGGAATCCAGATACCGTTTTGTACGTCGTCGATCACCGTCAGTCCCAGCATTTTGAGCAGTTGTTTGCAACTTCCAGGCAATGGGGCTACGACCAGATTGAATTGAAGCACGTTCAATTTGGGACGGTGCTTGGGGAAGATGGTAAGCCGTACAAAACTCGAAGTGGTACGGCAATCGGATTAACAGGCTTGTTAGAAGAAGCTGTCGAGAGAGCCTTAGAAGTCGTGAGTCAAAATGATGATCAGCGTCCCGAACGGCTCTTGGAAGAAGAGGACCGCAAAGAGGTGGCTGCACGCATTGGCATCGGCGCGGTTAAATATGCTGACTTGTCGCACAATCGCACAAGTGATTATGTCTTCAGCTTCGACAAGATGCTTGCTATGAACGGTAATACAGCGGCCTATATGCAATATAGCTATGCCCGCGTACGAAGCATTTTTGAAAAAGGAGAAGTTGACATCAATCAGCTGCGCAAGTCAGGAGGCACAATTTTGCTGGGAACTCCGTCAGAACGTGCGCTTGGTATGGCCTTGCTTCAATTTTCCGAAGCAGTCGATCGCGTGGTCTCTGATTACAGGCCGAATCACTTAACCACGTATCTGTTTGAACTGGCGAGCTGTTATTCGGAGTTTTTTGAGAATTGCCCCGTGTTGAAAGCGGAAAACGATTTGTTGCGAGTGAGTCGGTTGCTACTCTGTGATTTGACCGCACGTACCATCAAGATGGGGTTGACCTTGCTTGGAATCGACATCGTCGAGCGAATGTAGCGGGTGTGACAAAGATTAGCACGGAGCAGAGTTTTCGATCTGGAATGTGAGCCACCAAAAGATGTCCCGATCTGGCTTGCCTAGGCCAGATGCTCGTCCCTGCTCTGCTCTTTTTTGAAGGGTGTCTCCGGCTCGCCGGGAATCACATCCTCGTAGTGGCCGAACACCATTCGGCCAGCGCTGGTTTGTAGTACGCTCGTGACGTTGGCATGGACGTTCTCACCGATGTGATCGCGGCCTCCCTCGATGACAACCATGGTTCCATCTTCAAGGTAACCAACACCCTGCCCCATTTCTTCTCCCGGTTTGACGATTCTGACTACTAAATTTTCTCCTGGCAGAAAGACAGGTTTCAAGGAGTTGGCGATATCGTTGAGATTAATGACTCCAACATTGTGCAGCTTAGCCACTTTGTTGAGGTTGTAGTCGTTGGTAACTACCTTTCCTTCCAGATGCTGGGCCAGCAATACCAGTTTTTGGTCAACCGGCTGTCCAGTGAACTCAGGTAGATCGCGATCGAAGATCTGTAAGTCGACATTGGTATCGCTGCGGAGCTTGTTGAGAATGTCGAGTCCTCGCCTCCCCCGGTTGCGGCGGAGTTTGTCGCTACTATCAGCAATCCCTTGTAATTCGGCAATCACGAATTGAGGCATGATCAATTGATTGTCAATGACACGAGTTTGCAAGATGTCGGCGATGCGGCCATCAATCACAACACTTGTGTCGAGTATGTAAGGCTTCAGACCTTTAACCTCTTTGGCAAATTCGACGTATGGAATGATGAAGCGAAAGTCGTCTTTGGTTTGCAGGAGAACGCTAATGCAGCTGTAGCAAACTATTGTACCCAGCGCAAGCTGAGTCCAATTTGCGATCCAGGGATCGACTTGGGAAAGGACGGGAGAAAGGCCAAGTTTCAAAACGTAGGCCAGAAAAAGGCCGATAATCAGGCCAAAATAAAGGGCCGTGATGGTATCTAGCCGCTTGCGTTGAATTATGGTGTCGGTTAGCAGAACACCAAACGCGATGAACAGGACGCCCAAAAAACCGAACCAAGGTAGAAATGCCTGTTCACCGGTAAGAAGTTCTGATTGTGAAAGTTGAAAACCTAACGCAATGGCAACCATCAAGAAAACACAGCGTAAAATGATTAGTGCCATAAATGGCTCCCGTCTTTGAGCGGCCGCATGTTGAATGGATGAGTTAGATACGGATCGTTCGAATCACAAAACGAATCCGATCTGGTTGGTTTTTTGGGGAGCCGAGGACGACTATCCCATATGCAGCACCATGTGGGTTGTACGGAGCCCATTTTAACATCTGACGGGTAGCCTTCTAGTGCATCTGCGAATGAATATTTGTCAGTTGTCACCCCTGGGAATGTTTTAGGTGGGGGTTGATATGGCCGCTGCAACCGGTCAACGGAGCTTTGCACCCACCGGACATCTTGCCCTGAATCAAACCTCAGGCGTGGCCTGCATTTCCCAGACCATACGGTCGGTCAGGCTTGCCAGGTAGTCGGCTGCGGTTCGAGCTGGGCTGGCCTTTTTGAGCAGGCTCTCAAATTCCGCTGGCAGCCCTGTGGGATCCTCGCGATAGCGGAAGAACAGGTCGCGGAGAGCCTGTTGAGATATTTCCCGCTTGGAGAGAATGTCTGGATGACGGTAGACATGCTCGAACAGAAAAGCCCCCAGGTCTGCCTTTTGCACTGCTAAATCGGTAGATGGCGCAACAAGCGTTCCGGCTGATCGTACATCGCCAACGCTTTTGATCTGCTCTGATTGGATCCGTGCCCTGGTCGCTGCAACCAAGTCACTGACTTGACACTCGATGAGCTGATGGATGGTGGCACGCCGGAATGTTTCCTTTGTTAACGCGCCAAAATTATTCTTGACAGATTGCGCAGCCGCTTTCCATAAGGGAACTTTTGCTAGATCTTCCGCTTCAAGCAAGCCGATCTGTAGCGCATCGTCGGCATCGTGAGCGTTGTAGGTGATGCTGTCAGCGGCATCGACAACCTGCACTTCCAACAGCTGGGAGTTGGCTGGTGAGGCGGATCTCTTTGCGCGACTTGCCTGCCCTTCTCGAACTTCGTGCGTAAGATTCAACCCGGGAAACAATGGGTAACGTATTTCCAAAAGTTCCATAATCCGGATTGCGTGTGCATTGTGGTTGAAGCCTCCTTCATCCACGAGGCATTCGTTCAGCACTTGCTCGCCCGCGTGGCCAAACGGTGGATGTCCGATGTCGTGAGCAAGTGCCAACGCCTCGACTAAATCTTCGTTGAGCCGCAATGCACGGGCCAGCGTACGGGCGATAGAGGCAACTTCCAAGGTGTGTGTCAATCGCGTGCGATGATAGTCTCCCATTTCGCCAGTAAAGACTTGCGTCTTGTAGGCTAACCGTCGATAAGCCGAGCTGTGAATGATCCGGTCGCGGTCCCGTTGGTAAGGTCCTCGGTAGGGATGTTCTGGCTCGGTGTGTTTTCGCCCCAATGAGTCGGCACTCCGCATGGCATAGGTTGCCAGGAGGTGGTGCTCACGGTCCACTTCAGACAGGCCAACAGGGGGAGTCATTAGGGTTTCAATCATGAATTGCCAACATCCTGAGTCAACCTTGCTGTCAGAAGTTCCCACAGCGAGTCGATCGCCTGAGGAATGACGGAGGTACTTCCTGTAACAGGCATAAAGTTATGGTCACCCTGCCAGCGAGGAACCAGGTGCCAGTGCAAGTGTCCTGGTACACCGGCTCCTGCCACACGCCCGAGATTCAGACCGATGTTAAAACCTTCGGCCTGGATGCACGCTTGCAACAGATTTGTCAGCTGCCCCAGTTTGTTCATGGTTTCCAGATGTTCGTGGGCAGTCAGTTCGTCCAACGCCCCAATGTGGCGGTACGGTGCCAGGAGTATGTGTCCGTTATTGTAAGGGAATCGATTCAGAATGACGAAAATGTGATTGCCCCGCCAGACAACCAGGTTTTGACGATCGGACTTCTTAGGATCGACATAGTTTGCAGCTGCTCGGCAAAGGAAACAGGTGTGTTCTGCCCCAGGGTGCCACCCGGAAGGTTCGAGACGATCGCCAGGTGGGTCGCCTGGAACTTTGCCTGCGACGTAGTCGTAACGCCATGGTGCCCAAAGTCGCTGTTGATCCACTACCGTTTATCCCATTGGAGACTGTCGAGCATTTCGTAAAACGCCTTGGCACTTTGGTCAACGGTTGGTTGTGGGCCGTAAAACTTGACGAAAAAGAGCCCTGCCCCTGGGGTTTTGATGACAGCGCCAAGCATGCGATACCGTGGGCGGTCTGTGGCGGGAGCAAACGGGCCACGACGATCATGAAATGTCCCCTTGAGATCAATCACGTGAACGTCAAGCCCAGCAATGGAAAGCTGGCTGGTCTTTGCAGCCTCTTTTGCAGGTGTGTCCGGTGGTGGAGTAAATTGACCTTTCCATCTTTTCAGGTTGGCTGCAATGCTGCCACCTGCACTTGTGATGGTCATTCTCCCAGGTTGTGTTTTCCCTTTGGGTGCTGGAATGGAGAACTCGTGATCAATGATTCGACTACGAGGCTTTCCCTTTTTCCAACGAGCCGGCACCTGAAGTCGCAATTGTTCACTGGCAAGGTTCACCGTTTGCGTTGAAGGTGTGGGAGCTTGTGAGTCTGCTGCCTGCCCGAGGCCATGAATAACAGCCAAGACCAGGAGACCGGCGAACACGAATGTTTTATCCAAACCGAGTGACGTGATTGCTTTTTCAGGGCGCTTCATTCAAGTGTTCTCCGCGGGACCAATTTCCCCTCAAGTCAGGAGCCAGTTGTGAATGGGATGGCCATCGAGTAAAGGTGGGGCATAGGCTTGAGCGAGTGGATTGCGGTTTATGACCCACACCAGGATGCCCAATAGGACCACAACCAGCAGCAACAATCCAAGGGCGGGCAACATCTGGACACGAAGGGTGTGTTGGCGGGTCTTTTTCTGTTTCGTTCCCAGGCTCTCCATGGGCAAAGGATCCGGGTTTTCGCCGGGAGCCAGCTTAACAGAAGCAAGTTCATGATCAATGCCAATGGCGACCGGTGGAACGGGTGTTGCCACAGGTAGCGACAACGGCTCTGGTAACGATGAACTCACATCACCTGCACGCTGCCATTTGGGCCAGCCTTCACGCCAGAGATAGGTATCCGCGACGATCCTTTTTTCGTGGATCCAGCGAGTGAGTGTTGTTTCATCGGCGGGCCCAAATTGTCCGCCAGCGGGTGGACGTACGAACCACACAGTTGATACTGAGGATGTTTGCTGGGCCTTCGGTGGCTTGGTTGGCGCATTCGGTATGCTGGGGGCTGAGAGATTGGCGGAACAAGCCGTGTCCAATGGTGGAGCGGCACCTTTGAGGAGATTGCCTGAAGGCCGGCTGGTTGTCTCGCGCGTGTTGCCCGTGCGATTCAAATTGGTGGGTTCTGCCACCGCTTCGGTAACGGATGCTGGTGTTGCCTTGTTGTCTTCAGAGGCAGTTTTGACACGGCTGGAGTTTTCTGTGGTGCTAGTTTGAGGGATCCACATGCTGACCCCGCATTCGGGGCAGATTCCTCGGTGTCCGGCCAGATGTGCCTTGACGTTGAGCCGATGGCCATTCGGACAAAGAAAACGGATTCCCATAAGGTGTACTTTCCGGCCGGAATTTTTGCAGTCGAAATGGCCGATAACGGATGGTTATCTTGGCCTCCCTCAACCTGCTTATCCGTTATGCTGCCCTTCGGAAGTCGGATTTGCTCAGAAAACGAAGGTTTGCATATTTGGTGGCTGCTATCAGCAAACATTATAGATGTTTCTAGCCACCGGCAACCAAGATGACTTCCTCCGCGTATTGGGCAGGCCCAGGGGCCAAGTCGCGCCGATTGCACTAATTTCGCTGGTAAAACTTGCTCAAATCTCTCGGAATGGCCAGTTGAAAACTGGCACAAGCCTCGATATTTATCTTAGAATAGAGAGGAATAAGATGCTCCGAATTTTCCAATTGCGAGGGCCGTTGCCACAATTCTCCTTGGCGATAGCAGCTCAGGTTACCGGCTCATCAGGACACATCCAGCCACTAAAAGGATGACCAATCACGATGGAATGCGAGCAAAACAGTGACAGTCCCGTTGAAATTGCAATGGTTGGAGATTTGACCGATTGCGAGTCTGAATTGACAGATCGTCTACTTGGTGTTGAGGTTGGTGGAGAATGCACCATCTATTTTGACTCCCCGGGTGGCAGTCCCTACTGTGCGATGTCCTTGATGACGTTGATTCGGTATCGCGAACTAAAGGCAACTGGAATTGTGACAGGGGAATGTTCTTCGGCAGCACTTTGGCCGTTTGCCGCCTGTCAGAACCGGATTGTAACTCCGTTTAGCGTTTTACTTTTTCACCCGATGCGTTGGCAGAGCGAAGAGAATGTGGGTCTCGCGGAGGCTGCCGAGTGGGCTCGCCACTTCAACGAACTAGAGCACGGTATGGATGAGCTGTTGGCAGAACTGTTCGGTGTGTCGTGGGAGTTCATGAGCGAATGGATTAATCCGGGGCGGTATGTTTCCGGCTGTGAACTCGCACAAGCAGGATTGGCTACCATGGTTCAGCTCAGCCCGGTCAAAGCCATGCTTTCGGGCCGTGGAGCCTCCAATGCAGTCGGGACAAACGGAAGAACCGACGAAACTGGAAATCGCAGTTCGGCGCAGACTTCCACAGCGAACTAGCATCCCGTATAGGCTTCTTCATGCCATTACGTGCTTAGCGGGATATCACTGTTGGTAAATGCGGAACAGCAATCAACGGCAAGGTTGATGTCGTTGTGCCGAGGCAGGATGACTGCCTGCATGCGAGCCCGGCGGATGACGCCTTTTTCAAGGAACTGTCCCAGTAGTTGCCATTCTGTTGACCATGTCCCCCTCGTTTCCCGTTGGACATGTAGACTGTGAAAATCAGTCGGGTGTGTTAGTTCTAAGAGACTGAATTGTCCGCCTGGGAGCCGGTAGAGAATTCCTCCCAGCATGCATGGCTCACCATTTCCGACAACCTCAAGCCCCCCGTCGGCAAGTGTTTCTGCACGGGGCGAGATTACCCCCACGGTTTTCAAATAAATCGCTTCGTTTGCTGCCAGGTTTGACCGGACCTCGATTTGTGGTTGCGATCCAAGCGTATCGGTTTCTACCGATACGATGAGCGATAAAATAGCATAGGCAGCCTTTGATGACGAAACCTCAGCCCGCCAGTAAATGGATGTCCGATAAGGTTTATCCCCAGGTCCGGTACACGAAACAAATAGATCTTGTCCGCGTTGAAAAGTTTCGCGGAGTTCTCCAGCACCTGCAATGGGTTTCTCGTCTTCGTCCCCTAAAGCAATCTTCCAGAGTGAACCAGTGAGCGGTTTGTTGTCGAGAATCAACTGATTCAACCCGTTGCCCAGCTGCGCAACTTCAAGACAGCCCTGCAAAGAGCCAAGCGAGAGTTTACCCAGTCCGTTCTTCAGGTACCAAGGATCGTTTACCATCGATTCGAAGGTGGGGAATGTTAGTCGACGTATATTGGGTTTCCAGCAATAAAAAACCCCGCCGAACACCCAAGGGCGAGTCGGCGGGGCCGGAACAGAGAAGAGGCCGATGTTTTCGGGGAGAGGGGATAATACTTATTAGGCAATGGCCTCCCACAAACCGTGGGGTCGTAAACTCCCGAAAAAATCAACAATCAACTCCACCTGTTTAATTGATCATACCAATTCCAATTTGGGTGTCCATAGTTTGGTGAGAATTTCTTTGCGCGAATAATCCACAAGCCAAGAGGAATTGCCGTTAATCTTTATAGGGAAAGAGTTTGCGATTAATTTTTATGGGTCGACCTAGAGACGATTATGTTGGAACATGGGGCGCTGTCGAAATATTGTGGTAATCGATCCAAGTCGATTTGTGCTTTGGTCATCATACGCCCTTTGCTGGAAGTCACAGTCTTTGCTGGAAGTCACAATCTTTGCTGGAAGTCACAGTCTTTGCTGGAAGTCACAATGCAACACGGTACGAGAAGGTAGAAACATGACACTTTCACCGGATTTAAAGGCCCTTGCAGACGACTGTGAACAGGCCGCCCGCGCTGGTGGGAAGGAGCTTTTAGCCTGGCGCGGCCGCTTCCAAGCCCGGGAAAAAAGTCCCGTTGACTATGTGACCGACGCCGATTTGGCCTCGCAACGGGTCATTCGAGAATTTGTCCTGCTGCGGTATCCAGATCATCACTTCATTGGAGAAGAAGACGACACCTACAAGCCAGTCCCGGATGGAGAATATGGCTGGGTTGTCGACCCACTCGATGGGACGACCAATTATGTCCACAATTACCCGAATTTTGCGGTATCGGTGGCGGTCACACGTGGCACAGAACTCCTTGCAGGTGCAATTTTCGATCCTCTTGCCAACATTCTCTATCGGGCCTGGAAAGGTGGGGGGGCATGGCAAGGAAACGTGTTGCTGCACGTCAGCGACATCGAATCTTTAGACCGCAGTTTAGTTGCAGTCAGCTTCCCTCCGAAAATCACCGATACATCTCCCGATTTGGTCAACTTTTCGAAAGTTGCCCAACGGTGCCAGGGAGTTCGGCGGACAGGTTCTTGTGCCTTGAACCTTGCCCATCTCGCCAGCGGAGCCATTGACGCGTTCTGGGCGCACCACATACACCCCTGGGACGTCGCTGCGGGGGTCTTATTGGTCTGTGAGGCTGGGGGGATTGTGACCGGCGTGGACGGTCAAGAATTCGATCTTTGGAAGGCTCGTTTTACGGCTGCCGCTCGGCCGAAACTCCACAGTGAATTCCTTTCCCTGGTCAGCCCTTGATACCCTGGCTTACCAATTTTTCGGGGTGCTTTCCCTGCGGCAATGGGGCAAGGTAGAATGGGCCCAATTCAATGGAGCCCTTTGGTTCCCATGGAGACACAAGTTGCCCATGGAGTTGGCAAGTTGAAGGTCGCCGGACATCGAGTGTAAGGTGCCTCGAGATAACAACGCAGGACAAGGTTGAAGACGGTGACGTGTGACCAAGGAATTGATTTAAAGGATCATTGCATCGAGACAGCCAGTTCGTGCGAGTTTAGGTTGAGGCACGTGGGCTTGCCACTCGAGCTGATCTTTTGTTGCCACCTGCGGCACCGGAGAAATCGGTGTCCAGGTAAGTCGTGACCTGCGAGCCCCTCTTATTACTCTGGACCCCTACTTACTCTGGATCCCTACCAGGGCCAACGTGTTGTTACCATCACATTACCCTTGCATGGAGATGCCCTTGCCACCAATTAGCAATCTCGGACTTCGAGGGTTGCTATTGGCAATTTTGGCGGTGGCTCTCGGTTTGCCGGCCCTGGGAGAGTCCCCTGCGGACTCCCAGCCTTTGGCGGAGAATCCGCCTGCCGCTGTTGTAGCGAGCGACCCATCGGTCAAGGCGACAGGTGACGGAACCCCAACGGGACAACGCGCTGGACTAGCCATGCCCACAGGAGAGCTTCCGGTCCGCCACGTAGGGCCCGACACATTCATTTTGCTCGATAAGGAGGGCAATCCACAGCCTTTTCTTGGGTTTCCTTACGAAGTGTTTATGCGGGCCTGGCAAAAATCAGAGTTGCAGCAGGGCAACACCATCCGCAAGCCACGATTTATTATCGAAGCACTGGAGATGAATGGTTCTGCATCAGGTTCTTATGCAAAACTTCAGGTGACGGTTCGCGTGACTCTGCTAACCGAACAGCGCATTGCTGTTCCGCTTTCGATGGCCGGGGCGATTGTCCGACCTGAGTCACTGGCTAAGCAGACAAGAGCTGGAATACAAATCTCCAGCAACGAGCATCAAGGTGGGCTTGTTGCCTGGATGCAGGGTCAGCCGGGAGATCAACGCGAGGTCACCCTTCAGGTCATCGCACCTTTGGAGATTGTCGGGAGCGAAACTATTTTACGTTTCAATTGTCCGCGTGCGGTCGCTTCGGAAATTGGGATCGAGATTGTGGATTCAGTGGTTGCAGAGGCGACGACAGGTCAGGCGATTGTATCGAAACAAAAACTTGATAATGGAAACACACTTCTCAAAGCATTGGGGTTTGGAAATGAGTTCGAGCTCCGTTGGCGGGGTGCCGAAGCAGAACCTCGCGAGTTGGCAAGTGTGCTCCAGGCGGGTGGCGTGATTCACATCCATGTGGACAGCCGTAGCGTGAGAACTTCTGCAAAGCTTGTTGTGGAGAGCTTTGGCGGCAAGTTCGACCGCTTTCAAGTACGTTTACCTCCTGGAGCTGCGCTAGTCGGTGCCCTTGAGCAAGAGGTTTTGGATGCTGTGACTGCATACGCGGTGATACCTATCGATGCTGCGGCCTTGCCAGCAGGGGCACCACACGGAGAAGCTGCTCAGGTCCTTGTAAAACTCAAGGAGCCTCAGAAGGGACCAGTGACGGTAACCTTGGAGACAGAGCAGTCCTTAAGGTTGTCGGGTAGTGATTTAACGGTTGCAATTGGTGGATTTGAGGTTTTAGGCGCTTTTCGGCAGTATGGCGATGTTGGAATCAGCGTGGACGATGACTGGCAGTTGCGTTGGGAGCAAGGTGTACATATTCGGCAGGTGGATGTGAGTGATGTTTTTAATGCAGTTGCAGCCCAAGATCTCACGGCTACGTTTCAATATGATCGTCAGCCATGGTCGTTGGAAACCCGCGTGTTACCACGTGATTCACAAGTTTACGTCACGCCCCAATACCAACTATCAATTGGTTCTGACGAGGCTCGTCTGCGTGCTGAATTCAATTATCACATTCCGGGGGCCCGTATTTTCGAATTCCGGACCAAGCTTCGGGAATGGCAGGAGATGGCGGCTCCCGTGGAGCCGGATGCGTTTTTCTCGAATGTCCTTCAAACGGAGGACGGGGAACTTATTTTTACAGCTGCGCGAGTCGTCGCCGCGATCGTTGCAGGTGGTTTTGCAATTGCGCAAGGACTTGCCTGTTCATGAAGATTGCTTGCAGCTCCCCTTGCCCATCCCTGTTGCCGATGTGGTGATTCCAGGTCAACTAGTCATCAATTCAGTTCCGGCCATCGCGTTGTCCCCACGTGCTACAGAAATGACCGGATTGGCTCCGGAATTTGTTCCGGTGTCACAGCCAATGCCAGAAAAATTACCAGGAAACGAACGACGTGTTTTTCGCGTATTTCTGCCTGAGGCTACGTTTGTGGCTGATCGCACGATTCGCGCGCGCGAGCTTCAACTTGATGTTCATACCGCGATCGAGGCCGGGATTGCATCTTGCAGTGTTGAGCAACTTTTCCACTACCGCTCACGATACCAACCAATGCAACGTTTAATTCTGGAGCTTCCAACCGATAGGAACGGAGATCCTATTGAGCCACAATTTGAGTTGTTGCAAAAATCGAATCAGACAACACTGACCGAGTCTGTTCTACTTGAGTTCACCGATGTGGTCGAAGAGAATGATGCACAGTTAAATCAACAAAACCGACAGATTCAGCTCCTTCTTCCGCAACCGCAGTTAGGTCAATTCGAAGTTCGCAGCAGTTTTTGTGTTGATGGTTTGACAGTTGCTGATGACAGTGCTGTACGGAGAGTTGTTCCACTGATAAAACCACTTGACGGAGAACTGGAAAATCATCGCTTGCTGGTCAACACACCCTCCTCACTCAAACTGCTGCTTGGAAAACCGGAAGAGTCCGCGCCTTGGCGTGCCGAGTCGCAACAGCGAAACGGCACGTGGAACGAACTGCGTGCCGTAACGGGCGAATCAGTGTCCAGGGTTGTCCTTGTGTCGAAGCAGGCCGAACAGTTTGCTCGGCTTTCTACCATCGTCGAAAAAATCATGGTTCCAAACCTGGTTTGCCGGCGATTTGCGACAAGACCGTACGGTTTATCAATTCCGCACGCAGGAGCCAAATATTCTTCTGGAATTTCCCGCGGGAGTTGCCTCAACCAACCCAGACGTGTTGCTAGATGGCCAACCGATTCAGTTGAGTCCAGCGCCGTCGGGTCCCATTTCGGTCCCCGTTCCTGCGATCGCCGGCGAATCGCTTCATACCCTGGAGATTACTTGCCGCAAGCCGGCCCCAATTGGGATTATTGAACGTTTCCGTATTGCACCACCCGTTTTGGTTGGTGGTCAGGCCACCAATCAGGTGGTTTGGCATTTTGTCTTGCCTGGTAATACCTGCCTTATGGCCAATCCGGAAAACTTGATGCCAGCACGTCGTCACGTGTGGTGGGAAAGTCTTTGGTTCCAACCCCCAGTCCAGGGGCAAGCCGAGATTGAGAATTGGATTGGCAGTGTGTCGAAGTTGACACCAACTAGCCTGGAAAAGCAGTATCTGTTTTACGGATTAGAGTCGGTGGCAAGCCTGGATTTACCCTTAGTCAAACGTTCGACTTTGGTATTATTTGGATCCCTTCTGGTCTTGATTGTTGGATTACCTTTTATCTACGTGCCGAAAATTCGGAACACCCGGATTCTGGTAGTCGTGGCCGTTGCGATTGGCATCCTGGCGTTTTCCTTTCCCAGTGTGGCCTTGCAAATTGCACAGATAACTCTGCTGGGAATCGCAGGACTTGCCTTGGCAGCGACGTTGCGCTGGGCTCTTTATACACCTCGCCAGCGGTACATTGGAGGAAACGTCAGCACGGCTGCCATGATGAGGCCGGCTACAACTTCAGATACCTTCTCGACGCCAATGATGGTTGGGACGTCGACAGGAGGTTCCTCGGTATCGGGGCAGGTCTCCGACTCGCATTCATGATTCAACAGCGTGGGAACAGATGTGACAGCGCACGTGGTTGCTTGAATGCAATCGTGGTATTTTTCATTTTCGGCGTGTGGCTCCCGACTGGTATTCATTCGAAGGAGGTGCCGCTGCTATTTAGGCATGTCCACGTACCTGCCCAGGATGTACGTGTCTGGCCTCGGGACGGCGAAACCTATCTTCCGATTGAAGTTACCGAACTAGCAGCCTTGATACGTGACGCAAATGCGGCTGTCGAGAATTCCAGCCATGACGCGAGTATCACGCAGGCCGAATATCGGATTCGGTGGGATGATGGAGAGTTGATAGATGGACAGGCGATATTGGATATCCATGCAGGTGCAGACACTCCAGCACTGCTCACCCTCGATACGCGTGCGATTGCAATTGACCAACCACGCTGGCTGAACGACTCCTCTTGGTCTGTTGATATTGGCACGTGGGGGGCTGTGGGGATGGCAAGCGATCGTTTCGGGTTCACCGTGCCTGGTTCAGGCCAGTTGGCTTTTGGTTGGCGCCCGGTACCGGCCAAGTTTTCCCGTACTGGTCCGATGACTTTACGGTTACCCGATTCTCCTGCGCGGACTCTAGTACTCGATATGCCTTCCAACCAACGTCCTCTGGTCCCTGGGGGAGTAGTCGTCGACAGGGTCGAAATTGTTTCTGAGTCTGGTGCGAATTCGTCACAGGTGTTTCCCGATTCCTCCGATGTGCAAGCGGTTCATGAGGTTGTAGAGGAAGCGACTCGTACCCGTTGGACCATTGCCCTTCCTGGGGCCGGGCCGGTGCTGCTCGACATCGAAGATGTGAGCAGAGACAGCTCTGTTATCAGCACCAGTGTGACCTACCATCATCATCTTCAGTACCGCTTGGGCATGCGAGGCATCAATGTGTCAGCTGCCTTGACCTTCGATTCAGGTGACAAACTACCCGACGAACTTGTCATCTTGCTTGATCGGCAACTTCAGTTGACGAGTGTCCATGAGGGAGATATCGAATTGAAGTGGCAATTGCGAGCGGGGAATTCCTCACAGAGGGCGGAAGTTGTGATTGGGCTGGTCCAGGACGGAAGTCAGGGTGAACGGACCCTCCTGTTGGAGGCATGGGCTCCAATAACCTTGGGTCAGGACTCAACCCTTCCAATACTCAGGCCGGTTGGGTTGTTTTGGTCGAACGGAAAGTTTGACATCACGGTCGATGATGCACTTGAGTTAGTCGAGGTGGTGCCAAGTGACAAGGAGGGTGCCATTCAGACGAGGGTGGTATTTGCGGAAGATGCTACAGGACGTGCCAAGGCAACCTTTGCCCAACTATTGCCGTCAGCCACCATGCAAGTTCACGTACGACCGCGGCCAGAGCGTAGCATTGCGAAAATGTTGACTCTCGTAGAATTGCAAGAACGCGAAATTTTGGCGGAGGTAATTGCTGAGTTTCGCCGGAACGGTTCAGATCAACATTTAATCGAAGCCGACGTGCCTCCTCTCTGGTCGATTAAGAGTGTAACCAGTAAACCTCTCGAGTCGATTCGCGACTGGTATATTGAACGCCGCGGAGAACAGCAGGTCCTGAACATTCACCTCATGTCAGGACTTTCACCTTCCCGGCCGTTGCAGTTGATTGTCCGAGGACAACGGTCACGCGGTGATGTGCCCCAACGAGTCCAACTGCGACAGTTGCAAATGTTGGTGCCCCGCAACTCAATTCTTGAACAGGAATGGATGCGGTTGAGTACCGATTCGGACAAGGGTGTACGGATTCAAGGCAGCATATCCCGGGTGAAGCCAACCGAGTTGGCCAGAGTTCCCGCAATGGAGGGAGCCGATCCCCATAATGGGCTTACCATTGACTTGTTAACCAGTTCTCCAGATGGAGTCGTTTTGATCAGCCCCATGCAAACGCAGTCAACGGCTGAAGTGGAGGTAGCCATTAACCTCGATCAGCATCCCACTGTGGTGCACTATCGGTTTGGCTATCAGCCACACGGTGGATCTTCTAATCCGTTACGGTTGGTCTTTAGTACACCATTGCCGGGAAAACTGCGGTGGCGCGATTCCGAAACAGGTCATCAACTTGTGGCAAAGCCGGCGTCGATCGACACGCCCGACTTTCCCGTGGGCAACTTGGGGAGCCAGGTTTGGGAGTTGTATAACCTTCCCAATAAAAGAGAGCCGTTCCAGTTTGAGGCAACTCTCACCATTCCATCCCGGGCTGACTTCCAAATCCCGCTCGCGGGAGTTCTAGGTGTATCCCAGCAAATTGGCAAAGCTGTTTTACAGACGCACAGTGGCCAGCAAGTTACCTTTGAGCATGAAGGGCTTCAGGTGGCGACACCTCCGCCCTACTCGAATGCAGGTGCGCCGCCTTCTGTGACGGTCTTTCGTTACGATCCGGCCACGATTGCCAGGCTAGAAGGCAAACCCTTTTTATCGATTGTTCCACAGAAAACGCCGCCAAGTTTGAGTCGATCGTTGTTCCCCTGGGTTGATGTTACCACGATTTACAGTGGTGGTGATCTGGCTGTACACCTCGTGAAACTTGAGATGGGGAAAACGAGGCAAAAACAATTCGTATTGCAATTACCCAAGGGGGCCAAGTTAAATTCCGCTTCGATCGACGATATGGCGGTTGCCATAGATAAGCCATCAAAGCATGATCTGGACGGGAGCAGTGAGGTCCTCGTTCCCCCTTTGTCTTGCCAAGTTACGCTGCGCTATGCGGTACCCGTTGTTTACTCGGGTGGCCATGCCAGTCTACAACCCCCGTTACCGACGGGTGACTTTTCGTTACTTGCCGGGCATTGGACGATTTGGTTTCCCTCGAACTTTACACTGTCGGGCGACAATTTCCCTAAAGGTTTTGTTTCACAATCACAAACTGCCATTTCTGGCGGCTTGCTCACAAGCCTTAATCGCGAGGTCGTTTTGGATCCTCTCCACCGGAGGCCGTCGTCGACCTTTTCTGCAGGAGATGCCTTCCGGGCAAATGGTAACCCGCGTCCCACCGCCAATTCTGGAGCCAGGCAAGACGTTTTTCAGAGTGCCCAAACCTATTCCTTCTTTGGCCAAGTGACCGAGGATAGGTTTACTGTTTCTGGGGGGCGAAAGAGCCTTGGGCCACCTTTGGACTGTCATGTCTCGCACCTATCTTTTGGACCAGAGGGACCTCCAGTTGTTGCCTTGGTGCAGTCTGAGCAAAAGTATGCGGTCGCACTGGCTGTCCTGCTCTGCGGAATTGTTGTTGGTTTTTCCACCCAGAAAAAGCACGTTCCACTACTGATTGCAACCATCGGGTGTTGTATTGCGATCTATTTTCTCTTGCCTGATTCGTACCGCTTGATTGTCATAGCTCTTGCCGGAGGAATTGTAATTGGGTTTGTGTTTGGTTTTGCGTCACTTGAATTTGGTGGCTGGAATCGGACAGCTCGAGGTGTGTCGGTATCTTCGGAGGTCGGTGGGCCGCTGGTGGCGATTGGGATATTCTTGATCAATTGGCCTGCTTTAGGTTGGGCAGACGAAGCAGTAAAAAACCAAACTGTGGCGGTTGAAACAGGCCACAATTTCCCTGTTTTCCAGATCCTCGTACCCAACGATGACCAACACCAGCCGGTAGGGACGAAACATTTTGTCAGCGAGTCGTTGCTACGCGAATTGAGCCGACGCTCACAGCGTGTGGGAGTACAAACGGCTGCCTGGCGGGTTGAAGATGCACATTACCTGGGTGGATTCGATCGTCCAGCCGATGACAGGCAAATCAAGCCGACGCCGTGGTGGGTGTCGCTCGACATAGAAGTGCTGGGTCGTGACGTAGAAGTTCGTTTTCCGTTTCATCGGAATCAAGCAATTTGGGAAAAGTCAGCCTTGGTTGACGGTATGCCCAGTGCGCTCCAATGGGCTGACGACGGTCTTAGTTGTGCGGTCTTCGTTGCTGAGCCGGGATCCTATCAAGTGAGAATCCCGTTTCTTCCAAAAGAGCACATCACTGAAAATCGGGTTGAGTGGGTGTTTAATATCATTCGTGTCCCTAACGCTCAATTTGAGTTGTCACTGCCAGAGGATTCACCGGTCGTCGAAATATTGTCTGGAGATGCTTCAGTCCCTGTAGCCCGGGTCACAGAATCGTGTCGTGTCGCACTGGGGAGTACAGACCGGATTCGGTTACGCCAGGTTGCCCGGGCTGACGTCGTTCACGATGCACAGCAGATCATGGATGAGATGTTGTGGTTACATGCGACCCAGCAAGGAGCCAAACTCTTGATCCGGTACATTGCACAAGGGGAGCGAATGCCGGCAGCCGATTTGCAGTTGAATTCCGGTCCTGTGCTACAACAGTTGACTCCGGCACCCGCAGGAAATGTGGTCACGAATGGTGAATCATCAGGTGCCGAGTTGGGCCTGCACTTTCCTTTTAATTTGCAGAACGCACAGGCTGAACAGTCAATACTTGTGTTTGATCTGACAGATTCCAAAACATATGGCAGGTACTATCTACCGACGTTTCACTCGGTACACCCCCTTGGCCGACGACGGTTAGCGATCAGTTGCGATCCGTTGATCGAGTGTCGTGTAGAGGTCGAGTCCGGAGCAGCAACCATGGAAATTGAAAGATTCCTGACTGATTGGGGAGCCGCTGCTGCGAAGCCACAGACGGTTTATGAGGCATCTGTAAGTGATTCTCCTTGGCAGTTGACCTTGCTGCCACGTTGGAGTGAACCGGTGGTTGAAGAGATGGTGTCAATGATTATTGATACGAAGGAAACGCAGTTGCGCTATCAAGCAAGTATCACGCCTGGTCGGGAAGGTCAGTATTTTCAACGCCTGCGAATCCCAGAAAATATGGAAGTCGATGAGGTCAATGCGAACTGTCAGGGCGCAATGGTGCCGGTTCAGTGGGTGCGCCGTGATGAGCAAACACTCGTAGTATTTTTTAGCCACTCCCTCAGTCGCGGATTTCAGCTTGCTGTAAACGGTCGTGTTGCAGTGCCGGAGCATCGCCCCTTTGCAATGCCGCGAATTCATGTGAGTCGGCAATCATCGCAACGGCAATCGGTGTTTCTTTATTGTCGAGAGGGCACGGAATTGAGTTATGATCTTATCAAGGGTGTGACTGAGGAAAGTGAGCTCGCAAACACAGCGTCAGAAATTGCCGATGCCCACCTGGCAGGTACCTTCTGGGTCGACAATGGATTTGATGGAACGGTTCCATTGCGCGTCAGCACCAATGCCCCAGATATAACAGGGCAATCCCTGGTCACTTTGTATCACGATGTGGATAACGGAGGGTGGTCCGCTCGTTGGAAATGTCGCCTCCAGGTTAACCAAGGACGCCTCAGTTCCTTTCAGGTGAAAGTTCCACACCACTGGCTTGAAACTGTACAGAGCCAGACCGACAGTCTGATGATTTTAAGCAAACAGGAAAGTGATCAAAGTAAACAGCAAAGTGATGACAATTCCTTACGAAAAGTGCAGCTGCAGTTGGCCGAGCAAGTCGAGTCGGGTGATTCTGTTACGGTTGAACTACGCGGGCCTTTGGTCGAGCTGCCCGGTCACGGCATTGAGGTTCCCACAATCGACTTGCCTGGGGTACATCTCACAGATCGCTATGTAGCTGTACCTGGCGAGGCCAACAATCAACCCATAAAATGGACGCATGCTGGTGTTGATTTGGCAGGCAAACTCCCCAAGGCAATGCGACCTCTCCAGTCGATAGAAAAGTCGTTGCAAGTGTTTCAGATTGTAGACGATACCTACCAGGTTTGCCTGCAGCCACCAGCATTCAACAACGCACAAACCAGCGTATCCCTGGCAGATGTTCGCGTGGTGGAGAATCAGCAAGGCGGGCAACTGATCTATTCTCGTTTTGTCATTCAACCGCATGGTGTGTCAGAAGTCGAACTTGTGTTGCCGGAGGATCAGACACTGGTCGAAACGCGGCTTGCATTCATGCCTCCACCGCTTGATGCAGTAGCACGGAATCGATGGATCCTCCCGTTGGCGTCGGGAGACCTTCCGCAAATGCTCGAGATTGTTGCCCGCCGTCCCCCCGCAGGCAAACGCCATGGTGACTTGGCCCGACCGATCCTTATAGCCGAGGGCGACGAAATTCCCATTGAGCTTACACTCTGGTCACTCGCGACTTTAAGTGTTCCAGTGGAACCCGTGGACACGACAGCTTCTGTCAGCGACCCGATTAACTTTTCTCTGCTGCAGTTATCCCACTATTTACGTACCGTTGAAGCATCCACATCTCAGATGCAGAACTTGCCCCGCCAGGAAGTGATGGGTTGGGCAGAAGCCTGGTCGCATGTTTTGGGTGTGGCCCACGCGCAGGCCCGACAAGCAATTGACAATCTGAACAACGTGGGAATTCGTAGTCAAGTTCCCACAGAGGTGTCGCCATCCGACTTGTTGGATGATCAGGCCAAACGTATTGATGTCTGGCGAGACCAGGTCCGATTGCCGGATAAATTAACAGGTGTTTCGAATATCTCTTCCGAATCGCTTTTGGCTTTTTCACGCATTTCGGATGGGCAAGCGAAAACAACCTACTTCATTGCAAAGGGAGGTCCGCAATTGCTGCCAATTTGCCCGGAAATGCCTTCGTTACTTACCCGCATCGGAAATCCTTTGGCCGCGTTTGGAGTCCTACTTCTGACCATTGGTGCCATTTGGCTGGTGCAAATTCCAGCGGTTATGGGCTGGTTGTTACAGTAACGACCACGACCACTTGGAATCATGGGCTTGGTAGGGGTGTTCTTTTTGACTTTCAGTCTGATTGGGCTAGTGATCGTACTGCTCGGATTCGTGCTCTTTTGTGGTAAGGTTGGGACAAAGCAGGGTCTTGCCGCGGATTGGCACTCAGAGGTTTCTGCCAAACAGCAAAAATACTGAGCGCAACTGCAACTCGAGCCTGGTTCGTGCACCTGCAATGCACGAACTTCTCTCTGTACTGCTACCGTTGGCCTGATTGGGTGGTATTGCCCAAACCCAATTCAAGAGCCAACAGGTCCGGGTTATTTATCCCAAGTTGTCAGAGAAAAATGTGTCAGGAAGAATTCGGTCGGCTGCCCGACCCAGTTCGTCCTGGGTGCGCCGCTGGCCAACGGAGTGCCAAGCAGCCACATCTTTAAGCTCTGGCATCAATTCGACGAGCTGTTGTTCAAGCATTGTGCCAAGTCTCTCCAGCGACTCGGCGCCTTCTGTAGAGGCTGCTTCTTTGATGGAACGGGCCGTTTTCATCACTCGTAGCAAGCGGGCTCGTGTCATGACTGGATTTGCCAATGGCGTGTCGATATCGAGTAGCAGATCGATGATCGGTACGTCCAAGGCTTGTTGCCAGCGATACAATTCCGACAGAGTCATATCGCATTGTTCTTGCTCTTGTTGTCGAACTTGATCCATCGACGCGCCCATGCGACGTGCAGCACTTCGTAATGAAATACCCTGTTGACGCCGAATGTCTGCAACTCGGTGCAGCGGGCGAGCGGCATCTGTGGGCGGAACGACCGCAGATGGCATTCCCAGGAATCCGGTTCCAGTGTTTAAATCGTCGGCGATACTCATAACACGTCCTCCTGTTGGGAGTGCGCATGATCAAGCAGTACTTTGAGTGTCCACGAACAAAAGGTCTTGCTTGTTGCGCAAAGGTACCTGGTCAGGACTTCTCTCCCTGCACGAGCTGAAGTCCACAACGGACAAACCAAAAAAGGTAGCTAACACATGCATACTTGCACGAGTTCTTCCATGCCACCAACTTTACCGGTACCGTCGCTTCGCTCCCTTGGATGCGAATCGAACCTTGCCCAGGTACCAGACGAGACGAGTTGGCTGTAAAGCCCATAAGGTAGGACGCCGGTATAATTCCTACCAACTCCAGTATATTAGCGCACAGATGCTGGCGCGACAAGAGCTACCCAAGCAGGTTGTGAAAATTTTTTTTCAAACTAACGGACTGAGCCAGCGAGACAGTGGTCCAGTTTGTCATTGGTGAATGGCGACGTACTTTGATGGAAGTGTTAAAAAACACGAAACATAGTGCGTTGGAATTGCACCGAAAAGACTTTGTCGTAGTGGTTGTTGGAATCGTGTGACGAATGGAAGTGAAATGTAATACAATAAGTCCGATTCGCTACGTGGTTGCACTTTTGTTGTGAGTGACACACGCATCCTGTTGCGATTGACACACGCATCTGGCCTGGCCGTTTCCACGTTGCCTGTCTTGTGTGATGGTTTTGCTTGGTGACAAACGTATGTGGTTACGAAGGGGAGTCCCCGTTGAAGGCAATATTGTCCTGCTGGAATTTGTAGGAAGTCCGTGGCGAACATTCCGTCATAACAGCAAGTCGTCATCGTGGAAAAAAGAGAGCGAACACCAGTAATTTTATGGCCTCTTGGACTCTCGGTGTCTCTGTCCTGTGAAACGACGCGTGGGGGCCTTTGAAACGACGCGTAGGGATAAGTTGGCTTCGATCGAGTCAGTGGTATCGTGTCGTCGAGGTGCTGATATGGCTACATCTTGCCAACTCGCAAGAGACGTTAGTACGGTGGTAAGTACCGCGACGGTTGGGCGGTTCACGCCACACGGTTTATGCTAAAATCTGGGGGCCACGGCTGCGCGTATCTCATGCCTCATGCAGGGGTAGCCATTGGGCGTAAAATATTTCTCACCCGTCGGATCTAGCCAACATTAAAACCCTTGGAGTAAGAAACTGTGACCAATTTTCCCAGCGATGTTCCTGATTTCTCCAAATCAGGTGGACTGATCACGGCGGTGACCCAGGATGCCAAGAGCGGTGAGGTGCTGATGGTTGCCTACATGAACCGTGAGGCCTTTGAAGAGACCCTCGCCACCAATCGAGTTGTGTACTACAGTCGCAGTCGCAGCCGCCTGTGGCGCAAAGGTGAGGAGAGTGGCAACGTACAGCAGCTTTGCGAGGTCTTCATCGATTGTGATGCTGACGCCGTTCTTTTAAAGGTGGAGCAAATTGGTGGTGCCGCCTGTCACGAAGGTTACCGGAGTTGTTTTTTTCGCAAGGTAGAGTCGGCGGGACTCCAGCTAGTGGGTCAGCGCGTCTTTGATCCAAAAGAGGTTTACGGGAAAGAGTAACCTTGTTGCGTGGTGTGCCTTCAATGGGGTGGCCCAAGTAGACGGTTTGCTCCGTGGTCGTGAGACCTCAGGGGCCATGTCTGCCTGGGGCGCTTTGCAACACCCTCACCGCGGGTTGTCCTGCATGTTCAGAGAAGTGACTCGGTAGCAGTACCCAGCTTCACAGTAGAGTAGTCTTCTACTACAAGAGTCGCACAATGCTTGTATGTGTCATGGTGAAGGTTTCGGGCTGTATGAAGTTGGCAGGGGTAGATTGTCCGGACGGTCTTCCTGACGGCTTGCAACCAGACGTCGGACAAATTCGCGGGAAACATGACTCAGGGTGAAGACTTCACTTTTCCCCTGTGGGGATTTCGGACGCACAATACAAATGACCTCGGCCTCAGTAGCGCGACTCATAATTTCGTGCCAGGCAGCTTGTTCGACAACGCTTAGCGATGGGGAATCTAATTGTGCCCCCGGCGGTAATGAAACATCTCCTACTTGGTCATTACGACTCAGGGCAACTGCTGGTTGCACGGTTTGCAGTGGGGCCCTCGATGAGCCGAGCGGCGACTCTCGCGAGGGAGAAACTGGATCAGAGTGCCTTGCAGCCTGGGGAGCAGACCTTTGAATAGTCGGTGAAGTTGCAACAGTCGCATAGATTTCGCTGAGCCCGATATGAGCGAGTTGTTCGTGGACAGACTCAAGCCCGGCATAGAGCCCTTCGTTGTCTTTGGGGTCGGCCGCATAGCAGATCCCAATGAGTTGGCCTTGATCGTTGAACAGCCCACCACCACTGCGACCTTCAACTGGAGAGCCTGCAGCTTCGATATTTGGCGTCCCCAGATAACGGTTGATGTCTGTGATGTGAGTTTGTGCGACGGTCGGATTTGCACCGTGATTACACCCAACACTTTGAACAAAATCGTTTTTGCTGATTCGTGTTCCTGGGTTGGCTATCTTCGCAACGCAAATGTCTTGAGTTGGTTTTACACTTATCAAACCAATGTCATGATCCAGGTCGTAATGGATGACTTGACCTGCTAACTGTTCAAGAACTTTCGGGCCGGCTGGCGTCATGCGAAACAATTCGACATTTACCGGACCTTGCCCGGAGGAATCACGGAAAATATGGCCGCAGGTAATAATGAGTGCTTCGCCTCCACGGGCGTCGATTAAGGTTCCCGTCCCCCACGAGTGGCCTGTATCATCTTGTACGCGAAGCCTCACCGTCGAGTTGATCAAGGTTGCGGATTCAAAAAATTTGTGTGTCGGTGTCGTCGGTGTACCCGCAGCCAATGGTGAGCCCGCGTAAATACTGGAGCGAGTCCCGTTCTGGCTGGCCGATTTGACCGATGATTGAGAAGCGAGTTTTCCGGGAGGCCAGAGTTGTGTTTGCGGGCCACTACGAACTGGTGTCGAGCGGGGATCGGCCCATGGATTGACTGCTTTCCCAGGCGGGCTTGAAGCAGTCGTTGTCCCGAATGGTGCTGGTGTTTGAGGTGGTTTTTGGGGTTGGTTGGTCTTCGCCGCACGTTGGACAATTTGCTCCAAGCAGGCATAGCTCGTTGCGCCGGTTACCCGCTCGGTTTCCCGCCCATCCACAACCATGACGAAGCTGGGAACCTTCGTTACCTGGAATTGTGACGCAATTGCCTGTTCCTCAGCGGACCCCATAATGTTTACTTTGCGAACTGGATAGCCAGCCGTCACCAATTGTGCTACGGTCGGCTCCATTCTCCGACACGGGGCGCAACTAGGAGAGTAAAAATCGTAAAGCACTATTTCTTGTGCGGGTATGGTACCGCACAATGTGAGCAAGGTGGCAGCTGCCGTCATCGAAAGCTTGACCATTCGTTCCCTCCTTGGAAGCGCGGTCAAAGGGGAGTCCATTTCCCGGTTTTAACCGGTTGCGACTACCGTTGCTTACCCCGATAGGAGGCGAACGGTAGTCGTTGCCCTCACATCCTGTGAGAAGCAACGATTCATAACAGTGTTGGTAGGCTTTTTTTAGGTAGGCTTTTTTCAGGGAGGGGGATAGTCGCGAAAGTTCGTAATTCCTACAAGACCAGCTGACACGCGGATGGGCCATTTTTCTGTTTTTGGCGCCGCTTGCAGCAGGGAACAAGTGAGAGCCCATGCGATACAAAAGCTTTAGATCAGCGGCTTTTCCGAAAGTTCCGACTGAGGTTACAATAGGCTCACCCGTCAAGCTATCAGCTATCACCGCAAATAAACCAATTTTAGTTTTATGACACGTCGTATTTTGGTGACATCCGCCCTGCCCTACGCCAATGGTCACATTCATATTGGCCATTTGGTGGAGTATTTACAGACCGACATTTGGGTTCGGTTCCAGAAACTCCTTGGTAATCACTGCGTGTACATGTGTGCCGATGACACCCATGGCACAGCGATCATGATTCGCGCACGACAAGAAAACCGGAGCGAGGAAGCTTTAATTGCTGAAATGCAGCAAGCCCATGAGCGCGACTTCTTCGATTTCGACATTGAATTTGACAACTACGGCAGTACGCACAGTCCTGAGAATAAGGCCCTCTGCGGAGAGGTCTGGCAGGCGATTGGTGAAGCCGGGCTCATCAAAGAAAACGAAGTGGAACAGCTCTTTGATCCCGAAGCAGGCACATTTCTTGCAGATCGATTCGTTCGTGGAAGCTGTCCCAAATGTGGAGCTGAGGACCAGCCAGGTGATAATTGCGCGATGTGCGCTGCCACTTATAGCCCCGTAGAACTTGTTCGTCCGCGTAGTACTCTCAGTGGCGCAACACCCGAGGTGCGTTCGGCATCGCACTTGTTTATCGAACTCGAACAACTACACGGTTTTCTTGAGAAATGGACGCAATCCGGTCAGACTCTCCAACCAGAAACCGCCAATTATTTAAAAGGCCATTTCCTGGGAAAGCCCCTTCGTAATTGGGACATTTCCAGGCCGGCACCCTATTTTGGTTTTGAAATTCCCGACAGCCCCGGCAATTACTGGTACGTATGGTTTGATGCGCCGATTGGTTACATCGCGTCAACCCGCCAGTGG
Source organism: Lacipirellulaceae bacterium (assembly GCA_965243695.1). GTDB lineage: Bacteria > Planctomycetota > Planctomycetia > Pirellulales > Lacipirellulaceae > JAKVCB01. Next base: position 115,829 of record CBDEWC010000025.1, read on the forward strand.
TGCGATCGTGTCGGCGAGAATTTCGATGATTGGTGGCGATCAACCGATTGCGAGATTCACCATTTTATTGGCAAAGACATCACCTATTTCCATACGTTGTTTTGGCCAGGCATGCTGAAAACGGCAGGATTTACCCTGCCTCACAAGGTGCACATACATGGTTTTCTGACCGTAAACGGTCAGAAAATGTCCAAGAGCAACGGAACCTTCGTTGCAGGGAGAACCTATCTTAAACATCTCGACCCAAGTTTTCTGCGATATTTTTACGCATCGAAGCTTTCCCATCGAGTGGATGACATTGATCTGTCGTTTGACGAGTTTATGGCAAAGGTTAACACGGATTTGATCGGCAAAGTGGTAAATCTGGCAAGCCGCTCAGCCAAGTTTGTCGCGACTGTCGGTTTATCGGATGCATACCCTGAGGATGGAGGTCTCTTTGCTGAAGCTGCCAGGATCGGTGATGAAATTAAAGCGGCCTACGAGAAATGTGATTTCAATCGGGCCATGCGGCTCGTGATGTCTCTGGCCGACCAGGCCAATCCTTACGTTGAGAACAACAAGCCCTGGGAACTTCGCAAAGATCCTGCCCAGAGCCAAAAACTGCAAGATGTTTGTACGGTATCCCTCAACTTGTTCCGGCAGTTAGTAATCTACCTTGCGCCTGTCTTGCCACGACTTGCCCAGCAGACTGGTGAACTGTTGGCAAAGCCAATTCAGCATTGGGATGAATCGAAGACACCGCTTACCGGTACCCCTGTCGCGAAATTCAAGCACATGCTTCGTCGCGTAGAAGAAAAGGATATACAAGCCATGATTGATGAAAGCAAAGAAGTTGATCCGGTCCCAACCTGTTCGCCGGAAATTGAAGACCGTTGGAAAGATTCGGGGGATTCGATTGCTGCAGAGCCGCTAGCAGATGAGTGCTCAATTGATGATTTCGTGAAGGTTGATCTCCGCGTGGCTCGGGTCATCGCTGCCGAGGACGTTCCCGAAGCCCGTAAACTCTTGAAACTGACACTAAGTCTTGGCGGTGGTGAATTGCGAACCGTCTTTGCGGGTATCAAAGCAGCCTATAAGCCAGAGACACTGATTGGTCGTCTTGTGGTTTGTGTTGCCAATTTGGCGCCCCGCAAGATGAAATTTGGTACGAGTGAAGCAATGGTGGCTGCTAGTGGTCCAGGCGGTGAGGATGTTTTTCTGCTTGCGCCTGACGATGGGGCCCTACCTGGACAGCGGGTCCATTGATCCGTGGTGAGATAAGAAGTCACGGTTTGACGGCGTGGGCTTTTAAATCTTCCAGTGAGATGTAATCCAGGGCTCTTTCATGCGTAGCTTCAAGGACCACTTGAGGCGCTTGGCCTGCTTGTAGAGCTTCTTGCCAGCGTGGAGCACAGAGACACCAGCGGTCGCCAGGCTGAAGCCCGGGGAACCCGTATTGGGGCATTGGCGTACTCAGGTCGTTACCGGCCGCTCGTGAAAACGCTAGGAATTCCTCAGTGACCAGGCAACATACGGAGTGTGAGCCCACATCTTCAGGGCTGGTGTTGCAACAGCCATCGCGAAAAAAACCAGTAAGTGGCTCCGTCGAACAGTTTTGGAGTTTTCCTCCCAGCACGTTCTTCGCGTGTGTTTTTTTAACAACTCGATTGGGAGGGATGGCAATCATGATCGTTCACCTTGTTGTTCTAACAGGCCCCTGTCAAGATACGGCTACTAAAACATACCGTTTGTTCAATAGCTTGTGAAACGGGAATCCCTGATGGTAATCGAAACTGCCCATCCTTGGAAAGTCTTGCCGAGAGAAGTCTGGCAGATTCAATTGGATTTGGTGCGTCGAGTCGCGCTAAAGAACCGACTGTCCGCAGTTGGACAAGTGGCTGTTGTTGACCGGAGTGTCACGGAAGGAGTTGCCCGGGCCGCTATCGTTGTGTTGGCCGGACTTGGAGGTTCTTGAGGTTGCCTCGGCTGAGCGGCCTGCGGAATTTCCCTGCACGCCAGGTCTCCTCGCGTTTCGCGAAGCGATTCGTTAGTAAGTGGTACCGTTGTTGAGGCCAACCAGAGCCATCACGAGAATTTTTCCTGATGAACAGTGAGCAGACAACAAACGACTTAACGGGAATTATTGGACTTTCAGCTTCAGAAATGGCCCGGCAGATTGCCGCCGGAGTGGTTTCGGCCGTTGAAGTCGTCGACGCCCACATCGCCCGGATTGAAGAAGTGAATCCGCAAATCAATGCGGTGGTCCAACCGCTCTTCAAAAAAGCGCGTGCTACCGCCATGTTGGCTGATGAAGTAGCAGTGCGAGCACGACGCCAAAGTCGCGATTTACCACCACTTCATGGTGTTCCAGTAACGGTCAAGGATTGCTTTGATGTGCGCGGTACCGATTGCACGCTTGGAATCAAATCGCGGGTGGGGCACCCGTCCAAAAAAAATGCGCCTTTAGTTTCTCGAATGCAACGAGCGGGGGCCATTGTGCTTGGTAAGACCAATGTACACCAAGGTATGTTGATGCACGAAGCCAATAACCCTGTTTTCGGGTTGACTCGACATCCACTCGACAAGCAGCGCACTCCTGGTGGTAGTAGTGGTGGCGAAGCAGCCATTATTGCAGCTGGTGGTTCGCCTCTCGGTTTGGCCAGTGACCTGGGTGGAAGTATCCGCCAGCCAGCCCATGCCTGTGGATTGTGTGGTTTGAAACCTACAACCGGACGACTCTCCAACTTGCGGACCTATCGTGCAATGCCAGGGATGGAGGCCATAGCATTGCAGCCTGGTCCTTTGGCACGAACCGTCGAGGATATCGATCTTGCAATGCGCGTGTGGCTCGACAAATCAAGTATTGGCCGACAGCCTGATGAGTCAGCTGATTCCTGGCCCAATCTGCAGGCGATCTCCGTCGAGGAACTTCGTATCGGCATGTTCGAAGACGATGGTTATTTTTGTCCGGCACCGGCGGTTCGTCGGGCTGTGCGTCAGGCGGCCAAATGGCTCGTTGACCGGGGCGCCACACTTCAGCTCTTTCAGCCACCCAACATTCGTGAAATGATGCGGATCTACTTCGGATTAGTTTCAGCCGATGGATTGGGGACCTTGGCCAAATTGCTTCAGGGAGGACCGTACGAACCACAGGTGGCAAGACAATTGCGTCTCGGTGGATTGCCCCGTACGGTTCGCCCCATAGTCCAGGCGCTTTTGAGAATTATGGGGGAGAACTATACCAAAGAACTGTTCGGCTGGACAGGACGTCGGACGGTGGAGCAATATTGGAATTTGACCCTTGCAGCTGACCAGTACCGACAAAAGTTCAGCAGCGCCTGTGCCGACAATCGTCTTGACGTAATTCTCATGCCTCCCCACGCTCTACCTGCGCTGCGGCACGGCACGGCCCTTGATCTATTGCCTGCGGCCAGCTACTGTTTTTTACCCAATTTGCTGGGTTGGCCTGCTGGTGTGGTGCCCTTGACCCAGGTCCAGCCTGATGAGCAAAGTGATCGCCAAGCCGGCAGAGATCGTGCGATCCGAGCCGCTTTTCGAGTTGAAAAGACGAGCACCGGCTTGCCCGTTGGCGTGCAAGTTTTGGCCGCACCATGGCGTGAAGACCGCGTCCTGGCCGTTATGCAGGCCCTAGAGCAAGCCGTTACGGCGAACCGCAAACTGTAAGTACTAAATTTCGGTGGGAACCATGGTTGCGGTGCTCGCAGAGATAGATTCCCTGCCAGGTGCCCAGTGCCAGGTTCCCATCCCTGATTGGGATCGTGAGGCTGCTACCCAACATCGAAGCTTTGACGTGCGCGGGCATGTCGTCGGGACCTTCGCACGTATGCTGGTACGGAAAGTCCTCCGGAGCCAGAGAAGAAAACGAACTTTCCAGGTCTTTCGGTACGTCTGGATCGGCATTTTCATTGATCGTGAGCGAGGCTGAGGTGTGCTGGATGAACACCTGCAGCAGACCAATTCTCAAGCCGGCTAACTCTGGTAGTGCGCCTAAAATCTCTTCGGTAACCAGGTGGAAGCCCCGACGGCGGGGTGTCAATTGCACGGTTTTTTGCAGCCATTTCATCCGATCAGTCTCACACAAAGTCAGGGTGTATAAGAGGTTCCGTTTTTTCGAGAAGATGTTCGCAGAACCATAGGTGGTGCACTCAACGGTAACGGACCGGGTGGGTTGTTTCCAGCGTCCACGGATTACAAAGACCCGCTTTGGGCCGACGAGTTGACCCAAACGTTAAGGTTTTGCGACTACCGCTTGCGGTCTTGTTTTAGCTTGTATTTCAGGGGTCTAAAAACTTGACATTGCCAATAAACTGGGCATAATAAAGTGCTTCGGTGTGCTGAAAAGCGCCTGGAACGGCTGGTTTTTTGATTTTTGTGAATCCTACCTTGATGAACCAGTCACGATGGAAACTTTGCGGGCTGTGGCAATCCCGGGATGAGATCCAACATTGTCGCAGCTTGATTCCCATAAGAATGGCGGGCAGTTTGTGCCCTAATGCTTACGCTTAACACGGAGATTTTTCATTATGCCGGATCCCACCCTCAAAAATGTGTTCGAGGCTATTCTCAAATATGGCCACGATGAGGACTTTGCACCCAAATCGGATGACCAGTTTGGATCGACGCAGGCACCAGCTGGTTCTCGGGAAAAGCTCGAAGTCCTTGCCGAACGGGCCCGACGCGGACAACCCCTGTGGCATGGAAAAGATCGTGGTGATTACAGCGGTCTCACCGGAGCTGTTCGTCCGCGAGACTAAGTTGGCTAAGACACAAGTGTGGGGTTGGCTAAGACACAAGTGTGGGGTTGGCTAAGACACAAGTGTGGGGTTGGCCAAGACACAAGTGTGGGGCCAGTTCACAGGTGGGGGCTCCGCAGAATTTCAGGCCCCAGCAGATGGTTTGATCCAGGTTGCTAGAGACCAACAAAAATTGGCCGCAGTGACGAGTCCCGTTGCTGCGGCCTTTTATTTTTTACAAGAAGGTTGGTTTCCGATAAGTGCTGTGTCCAAGCAGCAGAGGAAGGCGAAATACCAGCATTGCCGTTGTTGCATTCTTGGTGTTGTAGAGTGTTTTTAGGGGAAAATCCTACATCTTTCGCACGGGTGTTACACTCTTGTTGGTTTCAGGCGGGCTGAAATGGGGGGCGCTTTTGGATTTCCTCAGAAGTGTTGCCAATTCGACAATCTTTCCAGCAAGAAGAGTTAGGATAAGGCCTTCAGGCGCCAAGTCTTTGATTCATCGACAAAGTGGCCTTCAAACTACGTCCTCTATCGGCTGGTAAACTCCGCTGGTGGGAGTCGCAAACGGCTGTTGTTTTACCGTGGTTGTTGGCGATTCACTTTGCACCGCCACTTCGGCGTTATGTCCCAACGCATGTGGTTCCAATTCATCTCTCAACACCAAGACGTCATCAGGAGCTTCGATACCAACCCGCACCCGATCGCCAGCAATTTTCACAATGGTCACGACGATCGAGTTACCCAGGCGAATTCGCTCGGATTCCTTTCGAGAAAGAACTAGCATGAGGTACCTCCATGGATGCCATTGCGGATTGGTGAATATATGTATACTAATTTGCATCGCCTTTGTAAAGGCCAAATTCGCGCTGGCGCGGAAGTGAACTCAAGCCTTGTGAAATTAGTTGCTTCCATAAAAATCCTGTGATTGCGGGCCTTAAAGATTATTCGTAACACCAGTTGCCATGTGGTTTTCAAACGGAAGGCCTCTCTTGATTGCGGTTCCGGTAAGGCGAGTTGTGCGGAAACGCTCGCCGCGCGAACCATAAAACAGCACATGTCCTCCCAGAACATCCCAGACAGCCGTCAGTTGCAAAGACCGAGGACCGTGCAAACAAAAAAAGATTCCACACGGTTTACCTTCGCGAAGTAGGAGTTGCTCTGTCAAAGGAAAATAGTCTGTCATCAATTGGTCTTGTTCACACAGGGTTTCGTTAATGTATTGGCGAATTTCGTCGATTTCCTGGCAGCAAAAAGTGTTGCACACCATTTGGATGGATAACCTCATCGATGATTTCAGTTGAAAGTTAATTACTAGTCCGCTGCAGCTACCAATACGGAGAGTACGAATGAGGGTTAACGGTGCAGCAGACCATTTACATAAAGTGTATCGGTTTGTGAGTTGGCGGACTTTGGTGCCAATCGGATAAATAGGGAGTTAACGTTGGTGATTGGTCTTTGCCATGCAAATCGAATTGGTGTCTACCGCGGACTGCGTTCTAATAAGGAGACTGCAAACAAGTGGGTCGATATCAGCGCGGTCCCCTTATAACAGTCGGACAACGCCGTGCCCATTGAAGGGGCATCACCGCGATAGTGAGAAATTATGCGACGGAGGTCTCGCGAACGGATGGTTCAAGCAAGTCGCAATTTTACCGGTCCGGAAATATCCCAGTCCCAAAAGAATCCTGATTGGATTCAGTTTCATCAGCAGTTAGAGCTTGGTCTGGTTCCGAGTTCGGTTGGTAGTGTGGTGCCTGGTGTGGTTGCGATGGCGGATTCACACTCGGATTCTTGATGTGGGGTTTTCCGGTTAAGGATTCTGAATGAGGTTGATCGATTCGGGATGGGGCTGGCATGGGATCGATATCGTCAAACTCGTAATCATCATAGCGTGAAATATAGTCGGGATTTTGGGATCGCTGTTCCTCTGCATGAAATTCACGAATCACATATTCCTGGATCATTTCTCGACATCGCGTGTTGATCGGATGGGCGATATCGGCGTAAAGTTTTGCGCGACCATCAGCGTCTGTCAGGGACCGTCCATCTTGTTGCCGTATTCCACATTGGTTGCAGTAAAGTGCACGAAGGTGATTCTTCGTGCCGCACTTGTGGCAATGCGATGTCAGTTTTCGACTAGGCATCGCGACAAAGGGTCCTGTGGAACCTTCAATGATCTTTAGATCACGAATGACAAAACAGTTGTCAAAGGTTACCGAACAAAAGGCTTTGAGCCGATCCCCAGGTTCATCCATCAGTTTAATACGTACTTCGGTGACTTCCATGGTTGTCCTCCTTACGAACCACCTCGGATTAACGACAACTTCTAGTGGTATAGACAACTCCAAGGTCCAAATTATGTAACACTGCTGCCAGTTGAGTTGCCTGGCGAGCGTTCCGACACACTCCGAAATAGGCGCTTCCGCTTCCAGTCATCTGATGGGCGGAAAAATCGAGCCGTCCGAACGCGGTGGCGAGGCGATTAATCCACGGAGAAATTCTTGCAGCCGCCGATTGCAGGTGATTAACGATCAGCGGTTGAAGATTGCCAATCCTCCCGCGCCGCAACGCTTGCAGCAGCGGTTCCAGACCGTTAGACGCGACTTTCGGGAGACCGATATCTGAGCACTCAGCATTTTCTGCGTAGACGACCGACGTCTGGAGGGCCGTAGGTGGTTTGACCACGACCCAGAAAAGTGGTGGGATTCCCTGGATGGGTTCCACTTGTTCTCCCCGGCCTCGGCAAACAGCGGGCTGGTTCGCCAGGAAAAAGGCGACGTCACTACCAATGTTTTGTGCGACCTCGGCCAGCTGTTGGCGATTCCAGTGAAGCCCCCAGGCGCGATTTGCCAAGGCGAGTGCTGCAGCTGCATCACTAGACCCACCGCCCAAGCCGGCACCGGTCGGGATGCGCTTGTACAATTGAACCTGGGCACCCATTTTGCAGCCGCTGCGTCGCTGGAGCAATTGCAGCGCACTGATAACAAGATTGCGATCATCTGTCGGTATCGGGTCAATGACCGAAGCGACACTCCTGGAAGACCGTACGGTAAGTTTAATCGGCCCTGCTTGAGTTGGACCATCAGTTCGAAAGGGAGTCAAACAAAGTGTATCGTAGATACCGAGGGGGACCATCAGCGTCTCCAACTCGTGAAATCCATCAAAACGCTGGCCGAGAACATTGAGGTAGAGATTAACCTTGGCTGGTGCCAAGGCGAGCCAGACGGAGTCTTTCCTGTGGAGGTACATTCCCTGTACCGTTTCGTCACGGGGTGTCGAACAAGCTCTCAGGGCGCTGGTTGCGGCTCAGATTACCAAGGGTACAAACGCTAAATCGAGGGAACCCTAGGGCGTCCCTCAAACGCTTGCGCCTCAACGCTCTTTCTGTTCACTACCGAAACAGACCGCTGATATCTTGTACAATTGTAAAAACCAAGCTATGAAAGCCACTTATAAAACTAGTTTTTACCCAAGGTAACCACGGCCGATTCTATGGCGGTTGCCAGAAGAGGTCAACGTGATGGTCTTGCGATCGAGCCACTATTTTCTGGGGCCGGTTCCCCCACTGAGGTCGGATTAGGAATCGACAACCGGGGTAGATTTGGCCGATACAATCATAGATTTCCCGGTTAAAACAGGGAGAAATACGAGTCCGGGGGGAGTATATGGCAGATTCGTGACGTGCGAACTGGACGATTTTGTTGCTAATCTTCTCCAGGTGTGGGGCCGCCCTCCCCTCTTGGTTTATTTCTCAGAAATAATTACCTGAACACAGTCCGTCTGTGAGAATTAATAATTATGTCTTTTAAAAAAGACCTTCGCTATGCAGCCTGCGGCCTGTTGATGGGGAGTGCAGATATTGTCCCAGGTGTTTCGGGAGGTACCGTTGCTCTGATCCTGGGGATCTACGCGCGACTTGTGGGAGCCATCAGCCGTTTCGACACAAGGCTGGTTGGATTGGTTGCCAGGGGGAAATTTCACGAAGCAGCCCTACAGGTTGATCTGCGATTTCTGATTGCACTTGGACTGGGGATTATGACTGGGATCGCAATTTTTGCCACTTTGATGAGCCATTTACTGGAGCATTATCTTTCCTACACGATGGCTGCATTTTTCGGCTTGATTCTTGGTTCCAGTTGGCTTGTCGCCGGTATGGTTCGACGAGAAAATGTTTGGTCGTACTTGGGGGCAGTGGTCATAGGCATCGTCGGAGCGTCGATTGCATTGACGATTGCGACTCAACACAGCCTGGGATCTCAGCCGGGAAATATTTATACGTTTGGATGCGGGGCCATTGCAATTTGCGCAATGATTTTGCCGGGCATTAGTGGCGCCTATATTCTCGTCTTACTGGGGAAGTACAGCGATATCACGGGAATCATCAAAGACGTAGTGCACTTGGACATCACTTCCGAGGGGCTGGTTACGTTGGGCGTATTTGCTCTCGGGTGTGGAGTTGGACTGGTGTTATTCAGCAAAGTCCTTCGTTGGTTACTGGCCCGCTGGAATGCAGAGACAATTTCTCTACTTTGTGGATTTATGATTGGATCGCTGTACCGAATTTGGCCGTTTCAGCGCGACTTGACTCCGGAAGTCGAGAAAATCCAATTCAAGCGGTTTCAGCCGGTTTGGCCATCTGAAATAAACAGCGAAGTTGTCATCTGCCTGGCGATTGCTATTTCAGCAATCGTCGTTGTCCTGGTTATTAACCGGTTTGCTCAACGGAAAAATCAGCACGAGTCACAAACGGTAAGCTATTGAAGAAGCGGTTCGATCTAGTTGTGACCAGCAGGAGGGTTGCAGTTGGATCGACTGCGAGACATGCGAGAAACCGGATGGACCCGCGGAGCCCTTTTCATTGAGGTCGTCTGGCGTCAATCGAGGCGGGTATTCTTCAACCGACAAAGATGTGCGAATTGTCGTCAACGACAACATTTTTTTTCGGCAGGTATGCGGCTTGAAAGGGTATTCCTATCCGATGGAATTGAGCGCTGTTTGGGCCAGTTGTTGAATTTGCTCTTGGACTTGATCAATCGATTGGGCCGCATTGACGATATGAATATGCTGGGCATCGCGCCGGGCTTCGGCAAGAAAACCTTCTCGTAGACGGAGGCGATAATCTTCGGATTGTTGTTCCATTCGATCGAGTTCTCGGGTAAGTCGCTTTTGGGCAGTTGTTTCCGACATATCAAGTAGGAAAACACAATCGGGCATGAGTCCGGCAGTCGCTACACAACCAACATCGCGTACAACCTTGGCATCGAGTCCTCCTGCGAACGCCTGGTAGGCGATATTCGCCAGCAAGAAGCGGTCGGAAACAACAATTTGTCCATTTTTCAGTGCCGGCTGAATAATTTCTTCAACCAACTGTGCGCGGGCTGCCATATAAAGAAGCATCTCAGCCCGAAGCGTGATTGGAAGTTCATCGCCACCGTGTAGCAGAATATCGCGAATTCGTTCACCTAATGGCGTGCTACCTGGATCGCGGCACGTTACCACAGGATGGCCGAGAGAGCGAAGCCACTGGCAGAATAGATGCAGTTGAGTTGTTTTTCCAACGCCATCGATGCCATCAAATGAGAAGAACATGCGGTTTGTTTGAACGGGTGCAGCAGAGCAGACCTCCCCTGGGTGACCATTCTGGCTTCTCAGAGATTACCGTCTAGCGGAAAGTGAGGTCTTGGGTCCAAAGAGGGCTTCTGTTTTGTAATTGGAGTACTTGTTTTGTCTAAAAGTCAGTAGGCGTGGTTAGCTTACTTGTTGGATTTTTCAGTATAAGGGGATGATATGGCTGCCACTGGTTGGACGGTCCGAATTCGGAAGATTCGCTAGTCGCATTACTGCGTAGGTGGTTTCCTATTTCTGCAATTTGCTCTGAGGTTATTTCAAGGGTCGAGTCGATCTCTGACGGGTCGATTCCAACTTTGTTCAAAAGCTTCTCCTGAGAGGAACCCAGTGGTGATAATTCGTCAGGGAAAGGGATGAACTGGATGGTGTCGGCCTTGGTCGGTTCAGGAAGTTCAGGCAGTTCATCTGTGCTGATTTCTCCCTGGATCAATTCAGGCACCTCGTTAAATTCAGGTGTCTCTTCGGCATTGTAACAGTTGGCGCGGCTGTTTTGATAGGGGCCACGGCTTACGATGCCTGGCATGGTGAATCCGTAATCGAGGTACATGCTTGCGTCACGTTGGCGCGCACGGCGCATTGCATCGAAATAGGCCTTGCCTGGCCAGGGGCCTTCAGACAGATAAACACCGTTGTAGTCCAGCGCTGACCCCTTGCGGCAGTGCACAAGGGAAATGGCTTTGTTGTAGTCAACAAGTGCCCGGTAGTAGGACGATTCAGCCTCGGCACGGCGCCGCTGGGCATCCAATAATTGATCAAGAGTCGTTCTGCCAGCGTCGTAGATTTCGTGGACCGTTTGCACTTCACGTTCAGCAGCCAGTGCCCGATTGAACAAGGTTTGGGTTTGTCCGTAATTGAGGTCGAGATCGCGAATGGCGTCGGCTATTTGGTGGCAAATTTCGAGTTCGAGGTTATTGAGTACGGCCCGCTCCCGTGCTAGCAGCAGTTCATTGTGGCGTACCGTAGAAATTTGTTGTCGGTACCCAATAGGTACACTGAGTTGTAGTCCAAGTTGCCACTCCTGAAAATCGCCACCGGTCATCACATCAAAGGCGTTGGAGCCTGGCGAAGTGAACGGGACACTGCCATTCTGTCCGATCAGTTCATTTCCTAGTCCTAGCCAGCGATAGGTTCCCACCGCGTCCAATCTTGGTAGGAGGTGATTCCGGGCAGCGATGAGTCCTAATTCCCGACGCTTGACTTCCCATTTTTGTTTGCGAATTTCAACACGACGAACCAGGGCCTCGGTGTGGACTTCAGCCCAATCGAAGTGAATGCTGGCTGTGGTTGGATCATCGGAAGGGCGAATAAGTTTGCCATCCGACGGTGGCAGGCCCATGATGTATCGTAAACGTGATTCTGTGCGAAACAGTTCGGTCTGGGCTTGCTCGACTTGCGATCGGAACAGGAAGTATTGCGAGCGGGCCTGGGCTTCACGATCGGCACTGCCATCACGTGAACCGGTGAGGAACTTGGCATGGACATTCTTCCAGGTTTCCAGAGAGCTGTCGCGTCCCAACTTGCGTGCTTGTAAATCGCGGTAGGCAAAATACAAATCCCAGTACACATTTTCCACATCGCACATCAGGTTTCGCACGCCTCCCTCGAAGTCAGCCAACGAAAGGTCCGTGCGAATTCGTGCAATCATTACACCGTCGATCGGATTGACGGCCCCAGACGCATACTGGTTGAAGGAAAAAGGCCCCGCAATGCGGTTGTATTTGGTACCACTCCCTTGAAAAAACGGGTGGCTGAATGAGGCCTCAAAATTTGTGGTCCAGGCACTCGGGAACGCCTGGAATGCGTTTATCGAAGTTCCTGACGAGATGTTATTGCCTTCGTAACGTGTGTTATTACGGATGCTGAATTGTGTGCCAGGGGCTGTCACCTTCGTGATGCCAGACGTGAAGGTTCCGAGTTCTTGCGCAAGGATTGCAGGAGAAAAATCCTGGCCAAAGCTGGATGTGTCGCGGTTTTGCGGAGTCCGGTTTTTGTTCCAGAAGATACTTGCATCAAGTTGTGCATCAAATTCCGAAAGAGCTGCTTCTACACCGGTTCCTCCAAACGCTGAGGCAACGGATGTACCGGTTGCCGACTCCGTAAGTGCTGGATCGTAAACGGTTGCGACGGCTACCGGGCTCGTAATCGTTCGCGAGATGGTCTCTGGTGCTGTTGAGGCCACACGCCCACCTAATTGCCGCATGACCTTGCTGTTGTTTAGCGTGATCCGTGTGACTTCTTGTAGAGTTATACTCCAGGTTTCACAGTTATCTGGATTTCGGAGTGTCAGTGGTGGCGCTGCACAAGAAGTTTCACACAGGCATGGTTCTTCCACATCCGGATAGTCAATGGCTGTCGCCATACCCTGGTAGTGCGAGAGGTCGCCGTCTTCCATAAAGAAGAACGGCTGAACCGGCTGGCAGCCGGTTGACAGAACCGATCCGCAAATAAGTAGACTCCAGAAGGTACGGAGACGCCGACTCATCGATTTACGGTTCCTAGGTGCGACGTGACCACGTTTAACAAGTGGCCCGTGTGTGAGCGACTGCCTAAAGTCCATGCGATCAGAAAATCAACGACCACTCTAACGACATGGCCATTACTTTTCGCGACCTGGTTCCCCCCAGGCAGGTGCCCACAGTTTGACGATAGCAGCGATTTGACGCGCCATCCGCGCAACTGGAACAACCGGCATAGTAGTTATCGTCCGCCCAGACAATAAACTTTGGCTAAATCCCCAGGGGTCCGCCGGTCAAAAACAGATACCCGAACCATCCACTACCGTGGGGAAATTCGGTGTTTTTATAGATGCATGCCAGCAAAGCTGGCTAAATCTTCAATGTGGCGGACCTGGCTGGCCGCAGCGACTGCTCTGGCCAGATTTCCCTCAGCGACGAAGCGATCGAACTCAATCAAGACAGCAGCTTCGACAGCTTGGATGAACCATGCCTTCACGGGGCCTGGCAGGTCGCTACAGGTGGCTGCTGTTAGCTGAATCTCCAAGTCGGTTGTCTCTGCTTTGTCGTCTCCGGAAGTGGCGATGACTGTCCCTTCGAACTCGAATCGCAACATTCCGTCCACTTCAGAGTTTGCCAACCGGTACACGCAGCGCGCATTGTAGAGAAAATAGGCATTTTTTCCGGCATGACGATCGATGGCTTGTTTTAGCCGCCTGCATCGCTGGGAGTAGGCATCCGACGCATCGAGCGGCACATCGAACCGCCCCACCAGCCGCAGGGGCAAACAGTCAAAGACAATATCAACGACCGGGTTCATAAAGCCAAGGATAGGTGACGGTATTTTTTCCTGAGAGGTTTTGCCAAGCGGCACTTGCAGGTTAGGGCAAATTCCAGGTTAGAGTCAACCAGCCATTTTCACTCTTGGACCCCTCTAGTGCTAGCGTACCGACATCGGCCAATTCTCCCGCGAGTTTGATCATCGGCATTTCAAGGGTTTTTGGAAAGCCGTCACCTTGATTGGTCAAATCGTTAATGACTTTAATGAGATTGCTACGGAGACCAACCTGACGCGTGGAAAGCCCCCGTCCGGTGGCAGGATCAAAATTTGTGGGGAGGACGTCAACATCTCCAGAGCGAGTTAACAACAGACCACCATTTTGGGGATCCATTTTGTATTTGACGAGTAAATCCCAGCCATCGAAACGATCACCGGCTGATACAATTCGTGCCGTGTGCACTGCCAGCTTGATTTGCCCATCGGAAAACTCAACAGATACAGGTCTTTTGCGACGGAACGTAATGGACCAGGGACGATCACTCGGTTTCGCAGAGGTTGTTGCATCAGTACCTGCTTCTCTGTCTTGCTCGTCGTCTGGAACGTCCAAGTCCCCAAGCAGATCCTCCAACCATTGCGGGATTTTCCTGTCGAGTTGGCCACCCCCCCCGGCGGTAGATTCACTTAAGGTTGCACCGCTTAATAGGGTTGTTACATAGTTGCTTGCAGCTGTTTGTTGAATCCGTGCACCGAGGTCGTTCTTTCCGTTCATGGGTGGTGGGGGACCCGAGGCTCCAAGTTCGTCATTTTTAGCTTGTATGACTTCGATCGATGCAACGTCGGTTGTTGAACTGAAGCGGACATGTTCAGGAAAAGCTCCCTTGCGAAGCAAGGGGTAGCGAAAAACATCCCGATACTGGCGCCGCAAGCCCTTGACCTCCTCGGTCAGTTCTTTGTCGAACTCAACCCGAATATTACGTTCGGCATGTTGTGAGGCAATTGCTTCCGCCCGACGTTTGCTTTCTTGCACCCGTTGTCCGCCGACCTGCGAAATAAGTCGGCTGAAGGGCCCGTTGTTTTTAGCCCGCACGTTGTGAATTTCCGTACGGGTTGTCGCGTCGGCAACCGATGGCATGATGCGGAATGCCCGATCGGCGAACTCAACCCGTTTGCTGGCGGTAAAGTCAGTGAACCCGGTACTTCGGATCACAATGGGACCGTTGTATCCAAGGTTTTTCGAAACGATCTCCCCGGTCGACGCGACCTCCATGATGGCCCGATCTGTTGCCGGAATGAGTTGCAATTTGACGGAACCGTTTGTCTGAGAGGTACCTCGAATCGCAGTTCCCAGAATTGTGTCACGCACCTCACCAACCTCGTCGATATTTCCAGACACTGCAGCTGAAAGGAATTTTTCTGAGACGTCGATGATGGCGTTAGGAAGGCCATGTCGATCTCGTACGGCCGCATGTAATTCTGGCGAGAAACCAAGTCCATGGATAAATCCTAAACGCCTGCCAATCGAATACTCAAGTCGCGGTGTCGGATGTTCAGCGTATGCGGACAAGTCACTTGCGAGTCCTTGTGTGACTTTCGTGTATTGATTCTTCAGATTTTTTTTCCCAGCAGCGGATGCCAGATCAATGTAACGTCGCAAACTTGTTGCGAGCCGACGAAAAGGAACACGTTCCAGTCCAGGTTCGTCTGTGTTGAGTTGCCGGTAGACAAGCGACAGCTTTGCCAGGTTGGATTTGGAATCTGTTTTCAATTCTTCCGGTAAGTCTTCCCAGTGCAGGTACTGTTTCCACTTTGTACCCCCATCATGGTTGGTTGCCAGCCATTGTTGGAGTTCATGGACACTCTCCAAAGCGGTCTGACGGGCTGCAGATACTTGTTCGGCAGTGATGGGGTGATAGTCGTTTTCGGCCGCATGCGCACGTTCTACCAAATCGGGCTGTTGGGCCAAACTTGGTTGCGTCCCATCGATCACACAAGACCAGAGAATACAAGCGAGTGCCAGGCCCAGGTGTTGCCCGAGAACAGTGGCTCTGGCAAAAATCGGGTTGTTCATTTCCAGTTGTCCTTATGCGCGGAGATTCCACAACGTGGTGGATAGGTCTTTGGGGAGGTTTTTTGCTGGTTAAGGCCCAAAGCAGACCTGGGTGGGAATCAAGCGGGCTGCGCCATTCCCAAATCTGGCCTGCGGCAGCATGTAAACTCGGCTCAGTCTACCTAGATTGTTTCCGAGGTGCCAGCCGTTTGGGGTGACTCAGCAGACAAAACTCCAGGCCAGATTGTCGCCGGTCTCCCGTAATGGGTGAAGTGTGCAGCTGGGTACACGGGTAAAAGACTATCGCACGTCGATGCTGACCGGGATGCTGACCGGGATGCTGACCGGGATGCTGACCGGGATTCTCGTCTGCGAGTCCAGTTCAGAGAGGGCGAGATTCAGGGCGGTTGGCCACCTATTTGTGGAGGTGCCCTCGAGTGGAGAGGTTGCCGATTTGTCGCTACGGACCACTTCGGTAGAGACTGCCAGAAGAAGTGGATCCTCTTCCATCTCGCTCTCGGTTGCCAGGACCATGAGTGCGGTGTCATTGGGTGACTGGTTGGCCTCTGGGGAATCGCCTGGGAGAACGGAAGATCCAGTGGCAGAGCCGGTTCCTGTGTTCAAAACAACGTTGTTCGTACCAAAATCTACAATCGGTGTGTTTGCATAAATCCCAGAGTTGAACAATAAATTTCCGTTGGAACTTGATTCGAATTTTATCCCATACGAATAGCCACTATTGCCGCACACCAGATCGATGATGTTATTATGACCCCACACTTGCATGGCAGCTTCTGAGGGGATGAGATCCGTATTTTCTCGGATCTCAACGCGATTTGAATGAATTTGGGAGGCGTTGGGGGAGTTCTCTCCCAGTTGGACGCCGATATGGGCGGTACCGTGCGTATGCAAGGACCGAATGGTATTGTTGGTAAAGCTCGTGTTCACAGAAGGATTGACCACCTTAATTCCGTAGTAGCCCATGTTGACTTCGTGCAGAACGAAGAGGTTGTCTTCAATGTCTTTAAGACTGGGATCAATTCGTACAGCCGTATGTGATGTCGTGTTACTACCTACGGCAGCTTGAACGCGGATAACGCTATTGTGTACGCCAGTGTCATCAGGACGGATCAGCAGAGAATTGACAGCTTGAGTAGAGACGATTTGTCCTGTCAGTTCAAAAGTCGAATTGGTCATGTCTCCAAGAGATAAGGTTGTGCCACCTGAACGTGGGTCGTTGAACGTGACGGCATAGATGTGATAGGTCCGACCGTTGAGATCGGCAACTTGTAGGTCAGCGCTGATCCCGTAGAGGCCAAGGTTGGTAAATGGGCTGATGTTGCGAACACCTCGTCCATGGACGACGACATCCAGGTTGTGAGTGGCAGCGTAGTCAAAGGCCTCCTGCAGGCCATAAGTTGCGGTTCCAGTTATATTCAGGAGTGAGCCATCAGGCTTGTAAACCGTGCCTGGAGTTCCAGTGGACAAGTCTGAGGAGGGCGGGTTGACCGTCACCTGGCCTGCAGGGCTCAAAGGATTGAAGCTGATGGCATCATCCGTACGGGCACCGGGGAAAATGTTATAATACGCAAATCCGTTGCCTACATAGTGGATCTCTTCACGTGGTACGTTCTGGAAATGCAGGCTTAAGTCGTTAATGGTGGCCAGCAGTGAATTCATCGTCACCCTGTGGCTAGCCGCCTGGATGTCAACATTCCAATGAAACCGGCTGTCGACGACACCGATGGTGTTGTATTTGGGGCCATCCAGGGGATGAGGCGTGCGCGGTTGAAAGAGTACTCCGTGTGTTGCATACGGTGCGTTGATCGAACCGCCATCCCAATACCAGTCGGTCAGCATGGTACTATCGAATCGGATGCCGAAATCGGTGACGCTTGATGTGAAATTCATCGTTACGTCCTGAAAGCGATAGGTCCGCAACTGGATTTCTTCGATATCAAGATGGGAATCAAGCGTATAAGTTCCCGGCATGACAAACACGGTCCAACCTTGTTCGGCTGAGAGGTCAAAGGCTTCCTGCAACCCGCTGGTTTGGGAGGTTGCGGTGTCAAGTTGCGAGCCGTCTGGCAGGTTAACTCCTGTAGTCTGGACGACAATTGCCGCTGGGGTGAAGCTTGGCGGTGGACCGTTATTGAGAACAGCTTCACCAAAATGGTCCTGCCACAATGCATAGTCTGCTGCATCAACGATGCCGTTACCGCTTCCGTCAGCCCCGGTCCCTTGCGCAACGGTTTGGCCAAAGGTCGAACTCCACACGCTATAGTCAGTATTGTCGATTTGAAGGTCCCCGTTGTAGTCGCCGACAAATTCGAATTCTTCAATATGGACATTGAATGCTGCAAAAGTAGGAATTCCATTGCCCTGGGGGCCAGATCCGTCAACCACAATCCGTAAGGTGTCGGTTTCTTTTACGGCAATCTTTGTTGCTGGCAAGGACACAATGTTGTCTTGTTGTGAAAAATCAGCGGAGATATCAACGAGCGGTGCGCCATTGTCATTTTTAAAAATTTGCAGCCGCATTTGGCGCGCCGATTCGTGAGTGGACTGGGTCAGAAATCCAGTAACCTCCACAGCCCCCATGTCCATGTCGGGGCCGCCGGACCACACAATTCGGTTTGGCCCATGGCCAGCCATCGCGTCTGTCGGAAAAGCGAAAGCCCCACCGCGCGCGTAAGAGGGAATTCCGGTAGCAACATTGGCCCAACCCGATCCAACTCCATGCGTATGCGGTCCCGGAGAGCTGGAACTCCCGTTGGTTTTTTCCAGGGAACTGGTGGAATTGTCAGTCCCGTAATAGCTCCATGCACCATTGGGATTGTTTTGGGGAAGGTTCCCGGAGAAGTCGGCCGCAAACTCGGCAGCCAGATCCCACGATTGGGCAGAAAGAAGGGCCCGCTCTTCAAGTTTCTCAAAGCGCAACAGCCAGTCGCTACTTTGTTTTCGCTTGACCTTCTTGGTTGCCATTCCGCAGTTCCAGTTCATTGGCCTCAGCCCAACCCCTTTGCCAGGACAGCAGCTTTTTTACAGCATCCAGAGTACAAGGCACTAGAGGCCATTTTAACAAGAATCCCTTATTTTAGCTGAAAAAAACGAATTGGAAGCAAGGCAATTTATCCGGGAATTTCAGGCTGTTTGGCGGGCAAAGCGGACGGTTTTTCGCGGAGGAGGTTGGTTGATGAATTGATGCATCGCATCCATAATTACAGGATGGCCGCGTGTTGTTCAGGGTTTTAAATGGGCCTTTTTCTGAATTTGCATTCAATCCAGGCTGGATATGGTTCCCATTGACCGATTGATGACTTTTTCGCTTGCGAGAACTAAACCCCTGGCGGTGTTTTTGTTGGTGGATCTCTTGCTGGTTTCTGCAGCCGGTGGCGCAACAGCCGGCGACGATGCAGCTTGGTGGTCGTTCCGTCCGGTCGTCCGTCCTGTTGTGCCTGAGGTGGCCAACAATGCTTGGCCCAAATCTCCATTGGACCGCTTTGTTTTGGCACGACTCGAAGCCGAGCAGGTTGACCCTTCACCCGAGGCGGACAGGGCGACTCTGCTACGAAGAGTAACGCTTGATTTGACAGGCCTTCCTCCTAGCGTGAATGAGGTGAACAGTTTTTTACGGGACACAGACCCGGGGGCTTATCAGCGGGTGGTTGAGCGACTGCTCAAGTCACCGCATTTTGGCGAGCGGTGGGGACGTCACTGGCTGGATCTGGCACGGTATGCAGACAGCACCGGCGGCGAGATGGATGAGCCGCGCAACATGTGGCGATATCGTGACTGGGTGATCGATGCGCTCAATCGGAACATGCCGTTTGACGAGTTTCTAATTTGGCAACTTGCAGGCGATTTGTTGCCTGACCGGACCGAAGCTCAGCAAATCGCGACCGGTTTTTATCGTTGCGGAGTTTATGACCGGCTGGCCGGAAACGGCTCGGATGAAATTGCCCGTCTGGAAACGGTCATTGATCGCGTCAACACGACCGGTTCGGTGTTTTTGGGCCTCACGGTTGGTTGCGCCCAATGCCATTCCCATAAATTTGATCCCATATCGACAAAAGAGTACTATCAGTTGTTTGCTTTCTTTAACGACGTGGATGACATATTTCAGGGACTTCCATCCAAAGCCGACCTGGCTTCTTACGAGGCGGCTCGCGCCCAGTTTCAGGTATTGGAGAAAGAACTCGCTGAATACAAGGAGAAAGTAAAGGGCAAGATCAGGCGGTGGGAGCTCAATTTAACGGACCAGGACCGTAAGGGATTGCCTCCGGCGGTCCAGATTGCGCTCCAAACAGCGGTTGAAGTGCGATCGGCCGAGCATACCAAGTTGGTAAACGCCCAGTTTTTTTTGCAAGACCCGGGATGTCAGCAACGGTTAAAAGTCACTGGCAAACTTCAACACGATTTTCCTGAGAGAGTACTTACGCCTGTGATGCATCAACGCAAGGACTCACGGGACACCTTCGTCTATGGGAGGGGAGATTTTCATAGTCCAGGCAAGTCGGTTGTCCCAGGTATTCCCAGTGTGTTGTCGTTACCGACAGGGGAGGGGCAGTCCAGGCCACTGGCCAATCGTCTTGACCTGGCTCGTTGGCTGGTTGATCCGGATCATCCCCTTACAGCTCGTGTAACCGTAAACCGAATATGGCAGCGCTACTTTGGCAAGGGGATTGTCAGTACTGAAAACGATTTTGGCAGGCAGGGATCAGCACCTTCGCATCCGCAATTGCTGGATTGGCTTGCCCGTGAGTTTGTCGAGAGTGGCTGGAATGTCAAGGAACTGCATCGTCTCATTGTGCTTTCGGCAACGTATCGTCAGTCTTCAGATTTGCGGAGCGACCTGGTAGAGCGAGACCCGGAAAATATCCTGCTGGCGAGGCAGGTTCGTTTAAGGTTGGAGGCCGAGATTGTGCGAGATACGTCGCTGGCGGCAGGTGGCCTATTGTGCATGAAGGTTGGCGGTCCAGGTGTCTTTCCGCACCAGGCAGACGGGGTGCTAGAGAGTCGGGCAAATCCAGTTGAGTGGACCCTCAGTCCGGGGCAGGATCGTTATCGCCGTGGTATGTATACTTACCACTGGCGACTCACGCCGCATCCGTTTTTCCGGACATTCGATGCTCCTGAAGCGCTTGCGTCGTGTACCCGAAGGTATCGCAGCAATACACCACTACAGGCACTGACGCTGCTGAATGACCCAAGTTTTGTCGAAGCTGCAATTGGAATGGCAGACTGCGTGATTCGTGAGGCGCCTGATGACGACGTAGCACGACTGAACTACGCGTTTATGATTGGTGTCAGCCGTGAGCCAACGTCCGAGGAATTTTCGCTGCTGGAGGATTTGAGACAAAACCGCCTGCAGGAGTTTCGGCAGTTTCCTGAGCGGGCGACCGAGTTGCTTGGGCAGGCTGCTGCCTCACAGGATCCTCCTGTCGATAGTTTTCAGCGGGCGGCCTGGGTAACTGTTTGCCGGGCCGTGCTGAACCTGGATGAATTTATTACACGACCATAAATCTTGTTGCTGGTCGACGATTAAAGTTGTATGAAATGAAATCGCAATCAAAAAATAACGACCTGTCGGCACGCCGGAAATTTTTTTACCGGGTTGGCCAGGGGCTTGGTGGAATGGCCCTGTCAACTCTCATGGGGCAGGATAATTTGCAGGCCGCTCCTACGGGCCCACGGGTGGTTCATTTTCCGGCACGAGCCAAGAACGTCATTTACCTGTTCATGGTTGGTGGGCCTAGCAATCTGGATATGTACGATTACAAACCAGCGCTGGCCCGGTATGAAGGGCAGCCATTACCAGCATCACTGCAGCGGTTTCAGAAATTTGCCCAGATCAAGGAAAAGCAGCCCAAAATCCTGCCAACACCGTGGAAATTCGCGCAGTGTGGCGAGACAGGACGTTACGTTTCAGAGTTGATACCCCACTTTCGTTCGATCGTCGATGAAGTGGCAATGGTTCAGACCGTTAAGACAGAAGAAACGGTACACCCTTTTGCTGAAATGTTGTTTAACACCGGGTATCGGGAATATGGCAAGCCATCGATTGGGGCTTGGGTCACTTATGGCCTGGGAAGCGAGTCGCAGGAGTTTCCAGCCTATATCGTTTTGCAAAGTGGTTCACGTTTGCGCGCCAAAGGTGCAAATTTCACCAATGGATTTTTGCCACCGACCTACCAGGGAGTGCCTTTTCGTGATGCGGCCGACCCGGTATTAAATCTTTCTACTCCGGCAGGTATTTCTGAGGCTCATCAGCGGGATGTGGTTCACACGATTGGCCAGCTTAACAAGATTCGTGACCAACAAATCGGAGATCCTCAAATTGCTGCCCGTACCAGCGCCTACGAACTGGCATTTCGGATGCAGCATGCAACACCTGAGTTGATGAGTTTGACGGATGAGTCAGCGACTACACTTTCCCGTTACGGTGCAGATCCCGCACAGCCATCTTTTGCCCGCAACTGTTTGCTCGCTCGCCGCCTGGTCGAACGTGGTGTTCGATTTGTGCAGCTTTTCCATGGTGACTGGGATCACCACGCGAATTTGGCAGGCAGTTTGCCAGGGATTTGCAGACAAATTGACCAGGGATGTGCGGCATTAATTTTGGACCTCAAGGAACGAGGGCTGCTCGACGAAACGCTGGTGCTTTTTGCCGGTGAATTTGGCCGTACTTCTGTGGCCCAGAAGCAACAAACAGGCCAGATTGGTCGTGACCATCATATCGAGGCTTTTCCTGTGTGGCTGGCTGGTGGGGGTGTTCGCCCAGGTTATACGTTGGGCCAGACAGATGAACTGGGGGTCTATGCGACCCAAGACCCCGTACACGTTCACGACTTGCATGCCACGATCCTGCACCTCCTGGGTTTGGATCACAAGCAGTTGACGTACCGCTTCCAGGGACGTGATTTTCGGCTTACCGATGTGTACGGAAACGTGATGGAAAAACTGCTGGCGTAAGGCACCCTCTTACGCGTATTTGGATGGCCCCTGTCTTGTAGACATGTGGGGCTAAGGACCCTCGCGCAACGAGCGAAAGTACTGCTCAGCATGTTCGCGGCGGGAGCGAGGAAGTCGCTCGTTGGTAAGCGGGTCGGCTGGCTCGGCACCCAGGCTGACCATTTCTGCCTTGAGTTCTTCCAGTACGGTTCCTCGCACGTTGCCACCCTCGGTGAACCCGCCAAAAACGGCGGCACCACGCCCCGGTTTTTGACGCACCTGCGTATCGCGGAGATTGGTCACATCTTCTGCATCTGCTCTTGGACCTTGGCCCGTTCCGGTGCCCGTTCCTGTCCCCTTGCCGGTGCCCGTTCCCGCGCCTGCCTTGGTGCCTACGATAGTGCCTGCTTTGGTGCCCGCTTTGGTACCTGCTTTCTGGCATGCTTTACAGCCCGAACCCTGGCATTGCTTGCATCCCATAGCCGATTTTGCCATTTCGAGCTCGTTCATCGCCGCATCGAGCATTTCCAACTCGTCCAAGTCCTGTTGCATCTGGGCGAGTTGTCCTGCCATTTTTTGCATGGCTTCGGCTGCCTGGTCATGGTCACCTTGTTTCATCGATTGTTGCACTTTGGCCATGAGTTCAGACATTTTTTGCATACATTGTGTCTGTGGTTGCTGGGAAGCAAGCTGGTCGAGTTTTTGTTGTAGCGCCCCCAACTTTGACAGGTTGCCCAGGCGACGTTGCTCATCGATTTGTTTCTGAAGATTTTCCATGGCCTGTTGATGGGCATTTGCGGAGGCGGTCAAATTTTCCTGCATCTGTGCCAGTTGCTTTTGCAATTGCTCTTTTTGTTCCTTGGTCAGCTTGCCTTCGGCAAGTTGTTTTTGGAGTTCTTTAGCCTGTTGGACTGCTTCCTTAAAGTTGCCGTGTTTGATGGCATCTGCAATTTTGTTGAGGGGTCCTTGGCTCAGATTTTTAAGTTTGTTGAACTGTCGTTTCAAGGCATCTTTCCCGCCGACTTGTTGCCGACGTTTCTCGAGCATTTTTCCAAGATCGTTTAATTTCACGACTGCTTTTGCACGGTTGGTTTCTTTTTGCTTGCTAATTTCCAGGGAACGTTTTTCAATTTCTTTAAGGATTCCTTCGGCATCTTTGAGCCCCCGGTTTTCTAACAATTTGCGTTTCGCCGCAATTTTCTTGCGGAGCGATTCAACCGATTGTTTGACCTGTTGTGCCGTCTCTTGCGGATCGAGAGAACTGGTCTTGCTGGTTGCTTCACGATTACCCACAAAGATCGCAAGACAAAATGCGAGCAGTATGGGTACCAAGGGAAGCCAGGCACGGCGGGTGACCTGCAAACGAAATCTCTGGTTAATATCGATGCGACTGGCGGCGCGAATCGCATCGTTCATCACAGCTTGGCCAGCTTCCGTTTCTTGTTCCACTGCTGACAGTAACAGGCTGCTCGCAACACGTTCTCGGAGGTTGTACCGTTGGTCGATCTCGATGGCAGTCTCCAGCGTGCTGTGCCGAGAAAAAAAGGTCCATCCGAGTGCGGTAACGACTCCTGTAATTCCAGCTGCGGCTAGCCAGCTAGCTGCCCAAGACGTGGGTAGCGGTTCGATCACCAGGAATTTCGGTAGTGCAATCGCCCCAGTGGCGGCAAGAAAACTGAAAAACAGACATCCGATCAATCGATGGACAAACTGCTCACAGACTAACCGGCGGCGCGCCTGAGCGACTTGTTTTTCGAGTAGATTCATTCCCTGTTCCTTCTCCGCAAGTGGTTGAACGTCTGGTTTCGAACCAGAAGGGATGCCGAAGGTCCTATGGATTATACTCTTAGAAGGCACTTCTGGCACGGCAGCCCCAGCCTTTGGTACGGCAGCCCCAGCCTTTGGTACGGCAGCCCAGGTGCCGCCACCATCCAGGCGGACATGAAGTTTCCCCTGCAGTTGCCTTGACAAAAATACTCTTGAATTACACGATTTGCATAGTCGCTGTTCGTAGCATCAGGCATAAAAAAGTATGGTTCCAGATCAAGACAATTCGTACACTTTGCCTTCACCCGTTGATCGGCCTGGGGTGGATGTGGTGATTTATGATGGTGCGTGCCGGATGTGCCAGGGACAAATGCGGCGGTTACACCGGTGGGATCGTCATGACCGGCTCGCGTTTATTTCGCTTCATGCACTCGAAGTGGGCCAGCGCTGGCCCAATTTGCCTCACGAGCGACTCATGCAAGAAATAGCCGTGATGACTCACAGCGGCCACCAGTTTTGGGGACCCGCAGCGATTCGTTATTTCACCCGCCGCTTACCCTCACTTTGGTGGGCCATGCCTTTGCTGCACATTCCTGGCAGCATGTTGTTGTGGCGGCACCTCTACCGCTGGGTAGCACGTAACCGCTATAGGTTCTCCGGCACAGCGGAATGCGCCGATGCTGCTTGTACATTGCACCGTTAACGGCAGCAGCTTGACCTGGGTTCTTGGCCAGTCGTGACCGACTGATAACACAACACCAACCAAGAAAAACGGCACCCGTGGGTTGAAGATCTTGCGTGAAAGCAACTTTTCGAGGCTACCTACTGGTATCCATCCGACTTCTCAGGGAATTGCCCTTCCCGTACTTCATCCCGATATTGAGTGACTGCTCGAGAAATATCACTCTTCAGGTCAGCGTACGCCTTCACAAACTTGGGTATATAGCCGCTGGTGATTCCCAGCAGGTCATTAAGAACAAGTACTTGCCCGTCGCAATGTGGACCAGCGCCAATCCCGATCGTTGGGATCGAAACCTGTTCGGTAATGACTCGAGCCACTTCGTTTGGGATGCACTCCAGTACCATGGCAAAGGCACCAGCTTGCTCGGCTGCCGTTGCGTCGGCAATAAGTTGTTCGCGATCACGCTGTACGCGGTACCCTCCAAGTTGGTGGACGTTTTGGGGACGCAGGCCGCAATGGGCCATCACTGGAATACCAGCTGCGACAAGGGCTGCAATGGTTTCAGCCTGGTCGGTCCCCCCTTCGAGCTTTACAGCCTGGCATCGCGTTTGTTTGAGAATCCGTCCCGCATTCTCGATAGCTTTGTGATTACCAAGGTGGTAGCTCGGAAATGGCATGTCGACAATAACCAGGGCATGTTCCACAGCGCGTCCGACCATCTCAGCGTGGTAAATTATTTCGTCGAGCGTGACTGGCAAAGTCGTTTCGTGCCCCTGGACGACCATCGACATGCTGTCTCCGACAAGAATCCCCTCGATTCCTGAACTGTCGACCAGTTGGGCCATCGTGTAATCATAAGCGGTTAGCATCGAAATACGGTGTCCCTCGACTTTCATCGACGAGAATTG
This sequence comes from Lacipirellulaceae bacterium, assembly GCA_965243695.1. Classification (GTDB taxonomy): domain Bacteria; phylum Planctomycetota; class Planctomycetia; order Pirellulales; family Lacipirellulaceae; genus JAKVCB01. The sequence goes on from CBDEWC010000025.1 coordinate 141,785, forward strand.
CGGGACGGTGATGCGACGGCTTGAAGACATAGAAAATAGTGTGCACGAGGGAATTCAGGGGTTTTCCTCTCTGGATTGTCTACCGTAGTGGCCTGGCTGGCAACTCCTGCTGGTTTCTGAGTCCGGTTCGGGTTAGGTTAAGCGGAGCCATTCGAGCTGGCCCAGCTTGGGTCCTAGGGCTTGAGGGGCCATTTTTTTGGAAAATCGGTGTAGAGCGAGGTATCCAGACCCATGTTGCGATATTTCAATTTTTCGTTGGGTCAATATTGGCAACAAGCCCTTCTTTTGCCCAGTGAGGTACTGCGGTCCCATCTTGCAACTGGCTTGGGCTTGGGTTCCCCGGTGGCGATCTGGTGGTGTGTGATAACCTGCTTCTCTGTTGCTTTGGCTCAGCCCGTCGAGGTGAATAACGCACCTCAAACGAAGTATAGGAATATCAAGGGGCGAATCCATTCTTTCGATGCCAAACGGATCAACGTGCTTACCGAGGACCAACAGGCCTGGCAAGTCGAACTTACGGAAGGCACGGTTGTTGAGGTGAAAGGTAAAGCAAGTGCGGCATTGTTGCAGCCACAGCTGCAGGTAGCCGTACGTTTCTACGCCGAAGTCAATGATCGCGCCATGACCGTTGTGCCGGTCAAGAAGATGACCATTTTTTCACCACGCAAGTTTTTTCAGCCAAGGATAGAAGAGTCTACGGACCAGGGTAAAACAACCCAATCGAGTGAAACCGAACAGTCACGCGATCAGGGTACAAGTTCTGCTGCGGCTCAGAGCCAAGGGGAATCAACCCAGGAGACGGAAATTCAGGGTGATGATCAGACAAACAAACCCACATCTGCTGAACGTCGTCGTCGTGATCGTTCCCGAGCAAAAGTGAAAAAACCTGGCACACGTTACTACATTGCTGGCATCCTAAAAAGTTTCCAGCCGAAAAAAGGCCGTTTTGTCGTTGACGTCGGGCAGGCGGGAGCGATTCGAGGAAGCGTAGCTGCTGATGTGGTTGTCGAAGTCGATTTCACTTCTCACCAGTTTGCACGGCCAGGGGATCACATTCTGGCAGATATTGGTTATACCGACTATGGAGAAGCTGGCGGCCAGCGGCGACCATCGGGCCAGCCGCAACAAGGTGCGGCAAGGAAGATTTCTATCACGCTAGCCGACCCAACTAAAGATCAACCATTGCCCGAGGGACGCGATAAGAAAAACCGATCGGACAGGCGCCGTTAGTGACGGGAGGCCCCTGGTTGCTCTGGATTTTCACCAGCCCTATAATAAACGGCTAGATTTTTTCAACGTGTAAACGTGAGAAGAAGCAGGCGGTGACAAGAGTAAACTTTGCCTGTCTAGTGGTGGAACGATTATAACAGAGCATACGGAGGGTAAAGATTTGTCTATTCGAGTTGCGATTAACGGTTTTGGTCGAATTGGGCGTTTGACATTCCGCAATTTACACGCCCGTTCCAGTGAGTTTGAGGTCGTAGCGATCAATGATCTGACCGATAATCAAATGCTCTCAACGCTACTGAAGTACGACAGCACTCACCGCCGTTTTCCAGGGACCGTCGATTACGATCCAAAACATCTAATCGTCGATGGAAAGCAGATTCGGGCCATGTCAGTTCGCAATCCCGCCGAGTTGCCTTGGGGAGATCTTGGCATTGATGTGGTTGTTGAGAGCACAGGTATCTTCATAAATCGTTCAGGTGGTGGAAAGCCGGGATACGATACCCATCTTAAAGCAGGGGCCAAACGGGTTGTTCTCAGTGCTCCGGCTAAAGATGGTGCTGACCTGACCTGTGTCTTGGGTGTTAACGATGACCAACTCAATCCCGACTTGAAATGCATTAGCAATGCCAGCTGTACGACCAATTGCCTGGCACCGGTGGCCAAGGTTCTTCATGAATCATTTGGGCTGGAAAAAGGTCTGATGACGACCGTTCATGCCTATACCAATGATCAACCAACTCAAGACCAACCGCACAAGGATCCCTATCGGGCTCGAGCTGCGGCGCAAAACATCATTCCAACAACAACTGGTGCTGCCGAAGCGGTGGGGTTGGTGATACCTGAATTGCAGGGAAAGTTGAGCGGCATTTCTCTACGCGTTCCCGTTTTGACAGGGAGTGTTGTTGATCTGACTGCGTTGGTCAAGAAAAACAATGTTAGTGAGGACGAAATTAACACGGCCATGAAGCGAGCTGCAGATGGGCCGCTAAAGGGTGTTCTTTGTTACACGGAAGATCCAATCGTATCGAGCGATATCATTGGCGATTCACACAGTTCGATTTTTGCCGCAGATTTCACGCAAGTGATGTCCGGCAACATGGTCAAAGTGGTGAGCTGGTACGACAATGAGTGGGGATACAGCTGTCGAACAGCTGATTTGATCGCACGAATTGGTCAGTTCTAGTTTGAACACGGTGCGAGCGAGCTGTTGAGTGGGCAAGGCTTTCCTTCTTGTCCGGCTGCTCAGCGGAGAATTGCCTGAGCATCCGTTGCCTGCCAATCAGACTTGATTTGTTTGGATATCTCGGGCTCAAGCAAACTTGGTTCGCCCGGCCTGGCGATTGCCCAGTCATTTTCCATTCTGACAGGCGTTGATTTTGGAAAGCTTGCCGGTTGCAGTACAATATGGTTGAGGATTTTCGTGGGACCCTCAAGCGACGTGGCCATCAAACGGACCCAGAACTCAACTGGCCGGCTGGTCGGCAATGTTTCGGGGAGTGGTAAGCGAAAGTGTAGCGCCTGTTTTCGTGATGAAGGTATCCAAGCGTTTTGCACCTGATCGCTATTGAAATCCCACTGCAGGTCGTGCAGCGATCCAGTTGGCTCTTGCGGGTCACGTAACATCAATGAAACGGTTCCCGTAAAGTCTGTAGACTGTTGATTCGCAGCTAGCGGTGTGATGGTGATGTTCAGTTGCTCTCGATTGGCATCCAGGTCAACTTCTAGCAGCATATTGGTTGGCTGAAATGAGGTGTAGGCAACCTCTGGGGCCGCGATAGGAACAACAGGTTGTGGTGTTCGTAGTAGCTCGAGTTTTTCACCATTCCAGGCTGCTTCGAAAGTTCCCCGGATAGCGTTGTTGTTTAAATTCGTCTCGGTGTGCTTTGAATCTGTTTGTTTCCCTTCTTTTGAGGCTTTATGCCAGGGAATCTCTAGTTGCCTGTCAACGGGTTCTTTCGATAGCGGACTGGAGAATTCAGGGGTTTGACTCACCTCTGCGATGGTCGGGCTTGGTACAACGGTGATCCAGGGAGGAAAGTCTGGTTCTACCGATGAAGCGACTAGGTGATTGTTTAACAGTTGCCGGTCCGGCATGGGTTTTTCTGTCGATTCGGTTGCTGCCTCCATCGAGGCTGAGTTTGCACTTTGGAGATCGGGTGACCGCGAAGAGGTGTTCTCTGGTAGGTCGGGTGTATCTGGCACACCAAGTTGTGGGACCACGGGGACTTCAACATCTTGTATTTCAAGTTCTTGTATTTCCAGATCGACCGAATCGAGAGTATCACGCTGCGAATTGGCAGGTTTTGGATTGTTTAAGAGCGATCGTTCGGGGCGAATCGTCTCGTCAGGCTGAACCGGTGAAGGGAGTTCCAACGTTTCCCTCACTCCCTGGATTTTTAGGGTCTTGGCTTTGGCCAAAGATTGACGGAGTGTTTCATTTTCACAACGAAGTCGGCGAACTTTCGCCTGATATTCCATCAAATAGTCTTCCAGGGCATAGATCTGGTCTTCCTGCCAGCGGAGTTCGCGTTCAATCACGTCGGTCTTTGGGCCACCGTGACAGCCCGAGAGCAGGCCACATATCAGAGGAGTGAAAATACAAATCGATTGACGTAGGGAGTACAGGTTCCGCACGACGTGTCATCACAGTAAGAGGGTGGACGAAAAAGATTCTAAGACAAGTAGCACTTCGACTTGGCGTCGAACGGGCCGTAACTAGAAGATCAACCGCGATACGTCAACTGCAGGTCGAATGACAGCACCGCCAGCGTTGATGCCACGACGGGCAATCGTTCAAGGAGACCAACGCTCAAGGAGACCAACGCTCAAGAAGACCAATAGGTGACGGAGCGACCATTTGTGGCGTGATAGATTGAATGGCTAAAGGGCTATTAGCCTGCTGCAGGCATACTACTGACAACTTTGTCGATAATGTTGTATGCGAGTGCTTCCTCAGCCGACATGAAGTGATCTCTGTCGGTATCACGATCGATTTGTTCCAGCGATTTGCCGGTGTGGTTGAACAAGATACGGTTCAGTTTTTCCTTGGTTTTCTTGTACTCATTGGCGTGGATCATGATATCTTCGGCCGTTCCTTCCATTCCGGCTGATGGCTGATGAATCATGATGCGGCTATTGGGCAGTGCGTGCCGCTTGCCTTCGGCACCGGCTGAAAGAAGAACGGCACCCATCGAAGCGCACTGTCCCATGCAGTAGGTGGCAACATCGCAAGTGACGAACTGCATCGTGTCGTAAATTGCCATGCCAGCCGTCACGCTACCACCCGGAGAATTGATGTAGAGGTGGATGTCGGCTTTGGGATCGTCAGATTGCAAAAATAACAGCTGGGCCACAAGGCTATTGGCAACTTCGTCGTGGATGCCCGAGCCGAGCATGACGATACGGTCGGCAAGGAGACGACTGTAGATATCCATCGCCCGCTCTTCGCGGCCGCTTTTTTCAATGACGTAGGGAATTAGGGGCATGGTCCGATTGGCTCAACGAGTGAATACGGGGAGAAAACTCAGGGGAGAGTTATTCGCAGTGGTCCTGGCTGGTAAAAGCTTGTCGTTGCCTACTCTTCTTCATCCTTTTCAACGGATTGCTTGGTCAGGATGTCGTCGACAACGCCAAATTTCTGGGCTTCTTCGGCGTTCATATAAAAATCGCGGTCACACGCTTTGGCAATTTCGTCCACATCCTTGCCTGTATGGTGGGCGAGGATCTCATTGAGCGCGCTACGGGTTTTTAGGATTTCATCGGCTTGAATCTCGATATCGGAAACCTGTCCACCGACACCACCATGGGGTTGATGAATCATGATCTTGGCATGCTGAAGTGAGAATCGTTTATCTTTCTCACCCCCAGCCAGGAGGATGGCGCCTCCGCTCGCTGCCAGCCCGACACAATAGGTAGCAACAGGACAAGAGATCATCTGCATCGTATCGTAAATGGCAAGGGTTGCGGTAACACTCCCGCCCGGTGAGTTGATGTAGAAGTGGATATCTTTCCGGCGGTTTTCACTCTGCAGGTAAAGCAGTTTCATCACCAGTTCGTTGGCATTACCGTCGTAGAGTTCTCCTTGCAGAAAAATAATACGGTTTTCAAGTAGCAAATCACCCAAGGTCATTTGCCGCTGGCGTTGATAGTCCCGCATGGCTTGAGCTGCCTGGTGTTTTACGGGAAAAGCGACACTCGATCCTGGTGCGGAGAAGTCACTCATCGTTCGATCCTTCCTTCATTTCACTCACTCTCACACAGCCCCGGCCACTTCGAAGTGGCCGCTCGGTGCGAGAAAGGGTGGGTAACATACTTGATATATATTTTTCGAAATGAACTCAAAGTAAGTCGTGTTGCCGAGAACTTGCAACAAAACGCGCCCCGTCTCGTAACGTCGACCTACAGAGCTCAGTTTGACCAAATGCTATTCAGATTCCTTGGTTTCGTCCACCGATGCTTCTGTGACATCGGGGATCGCAGTCCCACCCCCCCCGGCTGCCATCTGAATGGCTTCGTCAGTTGCTTTGGTGGGCACATAGTCTTCGTCCTTGAATTTGGCTGCGGCCTGAACAAGTTCAAGAACCTTTCGCTCGATAATTTGATTTCGCAGTACGTCCATCATGCCCCGCTTTTCAAGCTGGGCTCGTACTCGGCGGGGAGATTCTCCGCTTTGCAATGCCATTAGGCCCACTTCCTTCTCGTAGTCGCCCTGTTCAACTTCAATTTTTTCCTCTTCCGCGATCTTTTCAAGAATGAAATGTTCTTTAAGCGCCGTTGCGGTTGAGGCAGTGCTGTTCTGTTTTAATTGATTTTCCCGAGCACGGATTTCAGCCTCGCTGAATCCGCTGCGCTGCAATTCCATCGTCGCCCGTTCCAATTCGCGACTGCTTTGGCGTTGCAACAGACCTGGCGGCAATTCCCAGTCGGCGCTTTTGGTCAGTGACGCGGTGATTTGCTCGCGGGCGATTTGTTGCTGACGGTACTCGAGCTGGCGTTGGAGGTTTTCTTGCACCGCGGTACGAAGATCTTCTTCTGATGGGTAGTTACCGATTTCCTGTAAGAACTCTGCGGTGAGCTCAGGTAGTTTGAGACTTTTTGTTTCGAGGACTTCAAATTCTACAGAGACCTTCTCGCCACGCAGCGCTTCATTCGGTGCGTCTTCGGTGAGAGTGATTTCAGCAGACCGCTTTTCTTTGGCCTTCACACCGGCAACGAGGTCCGCGAATCCTTCCAGTTTGCCATCGATAAAACTAAGTATGGGACGTACGCGAACGATTTGTTCCTGCTCGGAGGCGACCTGTTTACCTGCCGAAGTTGATGTGATGTTAACCGTTAGATAATCACCCTCGCCGACTTCGCCGTCGTAAGGAACTAACTGTCCAAAGCGGGCAAGCATCTGCTCCAGTTGTTCGTCGATATCCTTCTCGCTAAAATCATGGGACGGACGTCGAAGTTCCATCCCCTTCCAGTTGGGTACGTCAAAGTCAGGTCGAACTTCGAGGCGGAACTCGAACGTCATTGGACCTTCTTGGGGGACTTCCACCGCGCTAAGGTCTAAATCTGGTTCACCAATCGCCGCCAACTTTTGCTCTTCGCTAATCTGGCTCAAGCTGTCCATGAGCAACGAGCCTTTGATCTGCTCGGTGACGTCTTGACGAAAACGCCCCTCGACCACCTTGCGGGGAGCTCGCCCGGTGCGGAAGCCCGGTACTGCGGAGGTTGCCATCATTTCACTGAATGCGTCGTCCAAATAGCGGTCAATGTCGCCCCGCGAAATGGTTACGGTAATATGTCGTTCGCAGGCCGACGGGCTCTGGATTTCCACCGCTAAATCAAGTTTTTCGGGGGATTCATCACCGGAACCGCTGTCATCGGCGAGACCTTTTCCGGACTCGACATCGTCGAGTTGATCGCCTTCGATTTGGTCTGTGGACATCGACGAAACTTTCTATCCGCATTCACGGATGTGGGCACCAGAATTAAAAAAACGGCCTGCGCCCTCCCGTGCCAAGATTCGCGGGCCTTTATTCTATCCAAGAGCGGGTGATGGGATTCGAACCCACGACAACAACGTTGGCAACGTTGTGCTCTGCCAACTGAGCTACACCCGCATAGCTTCTTATCTGAACACTACCTCGAATGAAGGGTTGACAGCATCGCCGGGTTTCCTGATTTCCAGCACCCTGATCTCCAGAATCCCAATTATAAGGCCACGATCTGGATCAACAAAGACCCTCGCTGCCAAATGACGGATTATAAGCCCGAGGTACACCCATTCAAGGGCAAATGCGTATTATGTTAAGGTGGAAGTTGTTATTTCCTTGATATACCGCTGAACTTATGGACCATCAACATGCTCGGTTCCCATTGGGTCGCTTCGACACTTGCTGTTTGTAGTTTTGCGACTTCCGGCCTATTTGCGGAGACGGTTGCTCCGCGGCCGACCAATCGTCTAGCCAGCGAGACCAGTCCTTATTTGTTGATGCACGCGCACAACCCGGTGGATTGGTTTCCCTGGGGTGAGGAAGCATTTGCAAAGGCACGCCAGGAGAAAAAGCTTGTTTTCCTGTCGATTGGCTATTCCAGTTGTTATTGGTGTCATGTCATGGAGCGTGAATCCTTCATGAATGACGATATCGCAAAATATCTCAACGAACATTTTATTTGCATCAAGGTTGACCGCGAGGAAAGGCCGGATGTCGATGATCTCTACATGACTGCATTGCAGATCTATTTCCAGCTGGTTGGTTCGCCACAGGGTGGGGGGTGGCCACTCTCTATGTTTCTCTTACCAGGTGGTGATCCAGTCTTCGGTGGCACCTATTTTCCTCCCCGGAGTCAGGGGGGGCGCCCAGGATTTCTAGAGGTACTCAAGTTTATTCAGAAGACCTGGGAAAACAGTCCGGACAAATTGCGACACGATAGCCAAGCGCTTGTGAAAGTTGTTCGCCAGAATTTTGAACAGGTGGGATCGGCTGCTCTGGATCAGCCATCGCGCTGGACCCGCAAGCCAATCGAAGACGCGTTACGGAGCCTCAGCGAGCAATTCGATCCAGAACATGGGGGGTTTGGCTATGTGGCCCGCAATCCACAGCGACCCAAGTTTCCTGAACCATCCAACCTGCTGTTCTTGCTTCAAATTGCTCGATCCGACAACCCTGAGCAAGCCAACGAGGCGCAACGCATGTTGTGCCTTTCGCTTGAGAAGATGGCACAAGGTGGTATTTACGACCATCTCGGTGGTGGGTTTCACCGCTACAGTACCGATCGTTACTGGTTGGTTCCTCATTTTGAAAAAATGTTGTACGACAACGGTCAGCTGGCGACTGTTTACAGCGAGGCCTACCAACTCACGCAGCGGGAAGATTTTGCAAGAGTGGTTCATGCTATCCTGAATTTCGTGCTGGCAGAGATGACCAGCGATGAAGGTGGTTTTTATGCGGCGCTCGATGCCGAAACAGATGAGGAAGAAGGTAGATTCTACGTTTGGACCACGGCAGAGATGAGAGACCTACTTTCCGACGCGCAACTGGCCTGGCTGGGTGAAGTTTATGGCACTAGCGGAGAGCCGGTCTTCGAAGGCAATCATGTCCTGTTACTTCGTGAGCCGCTCACTACACACGCGACTCAGCAAGGCAAAAGTGTCTCTGATTTGCTTGCCCAGTGGGAGCCAATCAGGTCGAAACTCCTGGCAACACGCAACCAGCGCGAACGACCACTGACCGATACCAAAATCTTGACTGCCTGGAATGGGATCATGATCAGCGGTTTTGCCGATGCTGGCCGGATTCTCAACGAACCAAAATATCTTGTTGCCGCTACCCGCGCAGCCAATTTATTGTGGGCGAAGCTGCGGCAATCAGACGGACGGTTGCTGAGAACTTATGGAGGGGGAGAGGCCAAGCTAAATGGCTATCTTGATGATTACGCTTTCTTTGTGAATGGTCTCCTGGCACTCTACAAGGCAACCGGGGATCCAAAGTGGCTTGATCGAGCTGACCAACTCACGCGCAAGCAGATTGAGCTTTTTTGGGATGATCAGCAAGGTGGCTTCTTCTTCACATCTCATGACCATGAAGCACTCTTTGCGCGGGGGAGAAAGCAGGTGGATGGGGCTTTGCCGGCGGGTAATTCCATCTCGGCTGAAAATCTGCTGCTTTTAGCAGAGGCGCTCAACCGCTCGGATTATCGAGAGAAAGCTGCCGGGACAATTGCCGCGGGCCTTGCAACCCTTGACCGGGCACCGGCGGCAGCCCCCCGTTTGACGGGTGCGCTTCATCGATATCTCGCGACGGAGAATCAGGCTCCTTAACGTGTTTGCCCATTTTAAGGCTCTCGGGTTGCTGACACTTGGGGAGTGGCTGGCAGGGATGGTGGTTACTTGGGCTGGCCTTGTGGCAACGGCCCTGGCGATCGAGACATGCGACCTGCGTTTTTGGAAGCATCTTCGGATGGGTAGGAAATCGCTTGTGTCATGCGCGCTAGTACTTCCAGACCTCGCGGATCGCTTCAGCCAGTTCCAAAGGATGGCTTAGCAACTGGGTGAAGCTCAGGGCAATTAGCACAGCCGCAGCCACAAAAAAACTAATGGCGCGGGGGTTCGATTGTACGCGAATTACTGACAGCTTTTTTGCCATCAGGGTTGCCAAACAACGCCATCCATCGAGACTCTGACGGCCACCGCTGCTCGCCAGCGAAACATTCCGCATGATAGAAAAACTATCGAGGTGTAATTGGATCCCAAGCTTTGGCATCGTCAGGCTGTCACCAGCCCAGCGCGCGTTGGAATCCAACTCTGCTGCGACCTCAGCCAATACAGGGTGCAATTCTTCAGCACTAATGTTGTAGATCACCAGGCGTGGCCGCGCCAGCAAACCAAAGAGCCAAACCCAGAGCCAATAGAACGAGAGGAGTAGCAACCATACGTAATTGCCCATTTCTACCACGGCCGCTTCGGGGCGAAAGAGTTCCAGCGGTCCAACAAGCATGACTCCTGACAGCGCCAATCCCAAAGTTGCCAGATCGCTGCTCCCGGAGGTCATTAGTGGTTGTCGGCGCAGATTCAACAAGCCAAGTAACAACAGGTATGCGGCCAGAGGAACTGCTGCAATGGTGAGGCGTAGGGGGTCCAAGCGTGATTCCAGTTCATTCTTAGGGGAACGTAATATCGATTATTTCAGGTGGTCTCGAAAATCTTTCAGCTCTCGGGCGATTTTAATCTGGGCTGTCTGTTGGTTACTCCGTAACCGTTGGTAATACAATCGGGTTGCAAAGGCGTCGAACACTGCAAGGAAGATAATCAAGGCACACGCCAAAAAGAGGGTGCACAGGTAGATCGTAAACGGCACCGGCCGGATTGGGACAAGAGGGTGAATCGCAATTGCTATCCCGAGAAGCCCAATCAATCCACTTGCCATCATCCGGCGATAGTACTGCGAGTTGGCAAACCGGCGGGCGTGATCTTCCAGTCCACTTGCAAATTTCACCCGTTCCCTGGCGCGGCGATGGGAATTTATCAGTAACCCCGATAATCCCAGAAGCAATAACGCAAAGATGTTGGTAGCGAGCACGTTGGGGCACCGAGAGTTTGTGGGTTGCACCGCGTGACCGAGGGGATCGCAAAACTAGTTGAGGCTATTTAACCATTCATACACAACCCAGCCCACTTTTGCCAGCGAGGCGCCCGAGCAATGTCGTGGTGTGTCATCTTCAGTGTGCCAATACGGATAGTCAAAATCGATGATATCGCAGGTTGGAATTTTCGCATAGTTATGTAGTGGCAAATGATCATCCCGAATTAGGTGCTTTGGCTTGGCAATGAATTCTTTGACACCCAAACGCCTGGCGGTTGCCCAAATTTGCGCAACCAGTGGGCGGGTGTCACGCCATTGGACACTATTGCGCTCCTGATAAATTTGTAGTTCGGCATCTCCCACCATGTCCAACAGGACGCCCCATTGATAGGGATGTGCAGGCGGGTTAGCGACATATTGCCGGGCGAACCATTCACTTCCCAGGAAATAACGATCACCCCGACGATCATTAAAGACAAACTCTTCGCCATCGAACAGTACGAAATCAACACCGTAATTTCCGTCCAATTCGGACATCAGGTGGGCGAGTTCCATCAGCACCGCCGTGCCACTACCACCATCGTTGGCCCCCACGAATTTCCCAGTTTTACGGCGAGTCGGATTGGGATCTTGATCTGGGAGTGGGCGAGTGTCGTAGTGTGCGCAGAGTAGAATCCGGCGCTCTCGTTGGGGGTGCCAGCGCACGATCAGATTAGCCATCGAGACCGGGCCGCCCGTTTGTGGATTTTTGGCACGAAATCGTTGACGAGTTACTTGCCCTCCAAGTTGTTCAAAATGGTTCACCAACAGTTGCTGTTGTTGAGCCATTCCTGGTGACCCGCTATACCGCGGACCAAGATCACAAATTTTCTCCAGGTAGCCAGCGACTCGCACGGAGTTGAGTGGGTTTTGGAAGGAGTCCTCAGCAACAGCAGGCCAGGTAAGCCCGAGGGATAGCAGTACCGCTGCCAGTGATGCTAGCACTGGTAGTGGTCGGGGGCTTTCAGAATCCAGCGTTGGTCGGCCTGTCATCGGTAGCGTATTGTTTCCCATCGGTTCACGCGGGTTGGCGAAATTGATAGTGCTGGTGGTATTCTACGGTTAGCGAGAGCGGCGAGCGAGTGGGTTCTTCCCGCTGTGGTTATTAAGCCCCGATTAATCTGTTGGGGTTTCGGCTTATTTCTTAGAATCCCACCGTTGTTTCAAGTTCTACGGTTTAAGTTCCACTTGCCCGGTTTAAGTTCCACTTGCCCGGTTTAAGTTCCACTTGGCTGCTTTCCCCAGCGGAATTGCGGCGTTTTTGCGGGGGAGGAAAACGATGCTCCACGATCCTTACCAGCGTGTTCAGCAAATAATCACCTTGCAGCGTGACACGGTGGAGCGTTGGCACCACTGCGAGTTGGACAATTCCTACGATGGGTTACTGTGGGTCATCTGCCGACAGCACCAATACAACTTTCTGCTGTGGCATGAAGAAGATATTGCCCGCAGTGGTGACGTCGGGGATTTTCGCGTGGCCGAGGTTAAAAGAGCGATTGATGGCTATAACCAGCATCGCAACAATTGGATCGAACGAATCGACGAATCACTTATTCAGGACTTGGTGGCTCATGAGGTTCGCCCGCAGACGGATGCCCGGCTAAATACGGAAACTCCTGGAAGTGCTATCGATCGACTCTCGATTATGTCACTGCGGATTTATCATCTGAAAGAACAACTTAACCGTCGCAATGTAGACCAAGAACATTGTGACAAAGTCAGGGAGCGAATTAGCCGCTGTGAACTTCAGACGAAAGACTTGTCAGAATCACTTGCAGAACTTTTGGAAGACATCTTTTCAGGTAGAAAGCTGCTAAAGGTGTACCGACAAATGAAAATGTACAACGATCCCACCTTAAATCCATATCTCTACAAATCGAAGCGTCTTGCTGGGTAAGCACCCGTTGGAAAAGTTGGTCACCACCTCACGCAATACGTTGCAAAGTGGATTCACGGATTGCAACGGTTTCAGTCATTATGGGTCATCCTGCCCACAGTTTTTCACTATTCGCCCCAACGCCTTCGGATGCGGTGACTCAGCATCGCATCGTGCAGGTGATTACACCATCCCGTTATTCGGGTGCCGAACGCGTTCTGGCTCGCCTGGTACCACAACTGGAAGCCCGTGGTCATGCGTTGCATTCGGTTTGCAACCGCCTCAGTCCTGCAATTGCTGAATTTCGCGCTGCGGGGCTTGCGATTGAGCCTGTCGCAATAGGTGGGAAGGCCAACTTGTTGGCTCCCCAGGTCTTGCAGAGAGTCGCTCAACGATATCGAGCCGATTTTTTTCACACGCACTTGTCATCAGCGAGTTGGTGGGCAGGTTGGTTGGAAAAATTCGGTGGGATTCCCTCGCTCGGGCATGTCCATGGATTTACATCGGCGATCTGGCACCGGTCGCAGAAACACCTGGTAGCCGTTTCGGAGGCGGTGAAAATGCATCTTGTTGAGCAGGGGATCCAGGAGGATCGTGTCACGGTGATCCACAACGCAGTTGACCCTGACGATATCCAACCCCGGCGGTTACCTCTGCGAGTACGTGAGGAACTGGGCGCCGGGCCGAAGACTCCAGTGATTGGCTGTTTTGCGCACTTGTCTCCCAAGAAAGGTTGGGCAGACCTTTTCCGTGCGATTCCAATGGTGCTTCGCTCGTTCCCACAAACGCAATTCTGGTGTGTTGGCGAGGGACCGCTTCGAGAGGCACTGCTGGCCGAAGCGGACCGGGAGGGATTTATACGCCAGCTACGGATGACCGGTTTTCGACGCGATGTAGCCGATTTGATGCGAGCAGTTGATGTTGTGGCCTTGCCTTCGCATCGGGAGCCCTTGGGGCTCGTCTATATTGAGGCAGGCTTGCTTGGCCGTCCAGTGATTGGCTGCAACACCGGCGGAGCCCCAGAGGTCGTTGAGCACAACGGAAATGGCTTGCTCGTGCCGCCAAAAGCTCCACAGGCTCTGGCTACCGCGATGATGACACTACTGGACAATCGTGGAGATGCGGAGGCCCTGGGGCGACGAGGGCGAGAGCGAGCCCGTACTGATTATTCGTGGGCTGGGTATTTAGACCAACTCGAAAAGGTTTATGCACGTTTTGACGAGTAGCAATTGTCAACGGTAAAGAGAATAGGGTGACAACGTTGTCGGGAGTGCGTCTCGCCTGTAACGCCCCGGTTGAACCTGTAACGCCCCCGTTGAAGTGGTAGCCGTTCGTTTCAACCACAGCGTCGAAATGTATCTGCTGTGAGCAAACGGTCACAAGCTTCAGAGACCATCGCAACGGAAATTTCCCGCATGGCCGAATTGTTTGTATTCCGCTGGTGTTGTGAGGGACCTTTGTCGAAGCGAACTTGAAGACAGGCATTGTGGGGCCCGTAGGCACCACACCATTTGGCGCGACTGGGACCGTGCAAGCTAATTGCGGGTGTCCCTACTGCAACTGCCAGATGCATTGGGCCAGTATCGGAACCAACAAAAAGTCTTCCCCTGCGCGTCAGGGAAGCAAGTTCGGTGATGGAGGTCGCCGGTGCTACAATTGCGGTGCCGGCACTTTCGGCAGCAATCGTTTTGGCCAATTCCTGTTCCCCATCTCCAGCCCAAACAACAACGCTTGGTAGCTGATGTTTGCGCATCAGATGTCTGGCAACCTGCCCGTACCTCTCGGCAGGCCACAATTTCGAGGGCCACCCTGCGCCTGGATTGACAAGGGCGAACTGCTGGTTGGCGAACTTCGCAGAACGGAGGAAATTCGCGATGGATTGGATGTCCTGTTCTTGCTCAGGCACATCAAAATTTACCTTAGGCGATTCGATTCCAAATGGCCTAAGCATGCCCAAATAATGGTCAATGACATGTTCTCCACCTGGCTCGACCAATTCATTGTTGAACCACTTGCTTAGCTCACGACCATCGGAACCTGCTTTTCCAATCCTCCTTCGTGCCCCCGACAGGCGAGCGGCCAAACCACTTTTGGTCAGGCATTGCAGGTCAAGCGTTGTGTCGAAGTGGAGTCGGCGTAGCCGTCGTCGAAATTTGATCACTTCACCAGGAGATTTTAGCCAGTGCCTCGGTAAGCGAATCAATGCATCCAGGGCGTGGTGTCCTTCCAATAGATCTCCTGCTGGACCTTCGACAGCCCATCCGATAAATGCACGGGGATAATTTTCCCGAAGTGCACAGAGCACAGGCAGGCCATGAATGACATCGCCCAAAGCAGTGAGACGAACAATCAGGATACGATGGGACAGAGCAGGGTTTGTGTTAGATAAAGACATGCGTTGTAGCAGCAGTCCGCTGAAGGGGCCCCTTTTGGGTGAAAGCGTTTTGGGAGTCCTGCAAGACCCTTTTCCCACAGTGCAAGCGGGGGTTATACAACAATGTGGCAAACCACTGTACAGCAACCGTGGTGGTCTTTTTTATGCTGAGCCACTACGAACACATAATAAAATACTGCAAACGACGATAGCAGTTTTATGAGAGAGAGGTCGATTTACCTCGTCGTTCAAAAGCCCGGCCTGGCATCATGCCACGTTTCCGTTGTCCAAGAATTGGACTTTCTCCGTCTGAAATCGGGTGGAAACTTATCTGGGGTAAGATTCCCCACCGATCTTCGACAGCTTTTTTCCATTTTGACGACCATTTCAGGATTGCGGCAAATCTAACAGGGCGCCGAATGATGGATCACAACAGGAACGACTACCGTCCTGATTGCGCGCGGCGGACCACATTGCTAATTTGACCAAATCGCGGATAGTTGACCACGTGGTCGGTGCGAGGGTATTCGGTGCCAGTCCCAAACAAAAGTTGGCTGAGAAATTTGAGCAAAAACAGCCCAAGCACGCACCCAATGAGCATCCACGTCATAGCATCCATTGAGCCACGCGCAAATCCAGTGATGTGGCCGCTGCTTGCCGCCAGTAGCCCGATAAAAAATGGGTTGGTTGATTGGCGGATCATGAGATCATCGAAGAAACGAAGTAATCCTCCGACGACAAAACCGTAAACGAGAATTGGGAAAAGCCCACCATCATGATAACCATAAGCAACCGGATTGATGGACCACATCACATCTCCATATCCGCCAAATTGGTAATGTTCTTTACCCATTTCAGGGAGTGTCTTTCCGAGCGATTCAGGTTTTTGTAGCGGCCAAAATTGGCGGGGAATCGGATTGGCGAAAATGTTGTAAGCTGCGTAAAAGGGTACTCCATCTCTTACCCGGTCGACCCCAGTAAACATGTGAATGGCCAGGAGGGTGAATTCCACCGAGGGTTGCGCAGCTGTGAATAGACTTGATTTTGCAGCACCTTCGGATCCGCTCGCCATCAACTGGACAGATTGTATGGCACGTTCCAGTCCTCCTTCATTTCCTTTGCGAAAGCGTACATAACCGTATCCTTGCAAAAAGATCCAGGCTCCCACGAAACCAGTTCCCAGTAAGCACAGTGCGACCATACGCGGTTTATAACGTAGCCAAACCCAATAGCCGTAAATTGTCGCTGCCAACAAGATTCCCACAAGCTGTCGACGGCCACCGCCAAATGAGAGGGCGAGGAGGGCTGCCCATCCAGCCACAAACAGCAAGTTCAAAATACATAGGGGATTTGATCTGTCGAGATGCCATGCCGCCAGTGCGAAGATAAAAGCAAAGGCCCCGAAGTGGATAAAGATCTTACCGATAAGTTGACTGATCACGGGGATCGGAATTGGAAAAAGTGGAATCGTTGCCAAACCAATCGTGAACAACGATAAGAGCAACATCGTTCCAGTATTTATTGGTGGCCACTTGCGAAAGAGCCTGCCTGCCATTCGCCGAGGAAAACGCCACAGTAGATAGGTCAGCAGGATTGCTGTGAAAAAGACCGCAAAACCTGCGTAAAGCTTGTGGTACACACTTGGAGGGTAAGTGACGAAGTGTGTGTGGCTAGCGGCGCGCATCCCTGAAACACCAATGAAAAGAGCGGTGCCACCTAAGTAGAAGTTCGAGGGCAGGAACAAGTCGCGCCGGCCAAGGAAGTACCCCACAATCACAATGCCGAGGCAACTGATTGCTAGCATGGCGCTGAGTACGTAGAGTGTTTCGTCAAGATTGGTCATGCAACGTCGTCAAACGATCTTGTGGGGAAGTTTAACCGGGAAGGCCAAAAGAGAAATTTGCTGTATTTTTCTTGCCGCCGGTTTTGTCTCACTCTACTGTCAGTGTAGCCCGTAATTTCAGGACTGTCTGCCAATTGGTGTGGGTTGGTTGGCAGGTGAAAATTGGCAACCAAGGCGTATTCGGAACTACGTCAACTACGAAAAGGTTTCATCAAAGGACTATTGCCGTTGGTGCCGATCTTGCGGGTCATGTCGGTTAAATTTGACAAACCTGCATAGCCTGTGACCATTCCCGGACAGCCGACTAGAAGAGGTGGCAGGCAGAACCATGCTGTTGGCGACTGCCTGCCTGGCCTCTGGATGATCGACTGCTTGAAATTTACTTTTTGCTAGCGATTGAAGTATAAGTGTTGGGCAGCGGCGCTGCTCGTAAACACCGTGGGGCCTCCCAGTTCAACGTCACAAAGAGGCGCGGTTCAGTTTTCACAGCCAACTTGTGATATTTATTCCACTTGGCCATGAAAAAGCTCTTGCCCATGTCCGGCTCACCGTGAACGAACCATCGGTTGAGATGACATTCACGGTCAACCGATGCTTGTTTCGGCTGTCGGCTCCCCCTCTTCGAGTGCCAGGCAGCGGTTGGAGTAAATCTCGAGATCTCGAAGAGGGTTGATGAAATGCAGTCCCGTCCACAAGGGGCCAGGCAAGGTCAACGTGGGGATACGGCAACATGCAGTTTTCATCGCATGTTGGTTGCCTGGCGAGTCGTGAATCAGGCTGCTTGCATACCGATCGGCCCAAGAATGCTGAATTACCTGTAATTTTAGTTGCTTGAGAGGGCTTGGCCCTGGTTTGAGTTTTTGTAAATCCAGGCCTTATCTGGCCTCCCACCTGTCAAGAAAATGTACGGGAATGTGCAAGTAGATGGCGTCATGCTGGCATCGGGTCGGGCGTGTCTTGACGTAACGTTGCCCTTCACCTAGCTTGTCCCACAGGGCTTGTCCCGCAGGCTGTTTTTTACATTTTTAGCGATAGGACCGATGGAAATAACGATGTCAGATCTGATTGCTCCACATGGTGGGCTCTCCGAAGTGGTGTGTTGCACCGTTCCGGAAGACGAAGTCAAAGATTTTAAAAGTGAGGCTGAACGTTTGCCGCAACTTCCAGTTTCGGCGGCGGACGTATCGAGCGTCTATAGAATTGCAGACGGTACTTTGAGCCCCTTGACTGGGCCGATGGATAGCCACACTTTCAATCGCGTACTCGACGAAAGTGTTATTGAATCTGACGGAAACTTGTACGCCTGGACGATTCCCATCTCGTTGCCAGTAACGGGGCAATTGGCCAGTTCACTGACGGTTGGCACAAAAGTAGCGTTGACTGGACCAAACGGCGACATTATCGGAAATCTGGATGTCAGTGACGTTTTTCCGTGGGATAAACGCCGATATCTTGAATCGGTCTATCAGACGACCAGGACTGACCATCCGGGCGGCGATATGGTGCTTAAGAATGACGAAGATAAAACGCATCTTGTCGGTGGATCGCTACGCGCGCTTCGCCAGCCTAAAAATCCAAACTTCGGAAAATATGTACTCACTCCGCGAGAAGTTCGTGGTGTTCTGGCGGACAAGGGATGGGATGCCGTCGTCGCCTTTCAAACCCGAAACCCGCTGCATCGCGCGCATGAATATGCTTTGGTGTATGCGTTAGAAAAACTGTTGCGGGAAGGTCGAAACGCCGCCGCGGTCTTGAACCCGCTCGTAGGTGAAACCAAGGGAGATGACGTCAGCGCAGAGGTTCGCATGGAAACCTATGAGAAATTGATTGGCGATCGCGCGATGGGTGACGGAGACAGCGACCCAAAACTTTGGGGCAGTCGTGGCGACAAGGTTCCTGATCGTGTACTGCTGTTGGGGCTGGACATCAAAATGTTTTATGGAGGGCCGAAGGAAGCGGTCATGCACGGCATCTATCGGCAGAATATGGGATACACCCATATCGTCATTGGTCGCAAGCACGCCGATGCGCCTTACCACGATGGCGATCCCATCTGGGGAGATTTTGATGCCCAGGAAATTTTCGGTGCGCTTGGCGGCGACTTGAAGGTCACTCCGGTGAATGTCGGTTTTGCTGCGTACTATGAATCAATCGGCCGAGTTGATTTGATGGAGAGTCATCCGGATGAAAAGCCGGTTTTTATTTTCTGGCAAGCAAGTACGCGCCACCCTCCAGGAAGGTGACATGGTGGACCCTCGCATCATGCGTGAGACCACTTCGAAAATCCTTGCTGCCGCAATGTCAGATTCATAACGTACCATCTTGATTGCGGACATATTTCAACAGTTCAACTGCGGTGTTCGGAGATCATTCATAGCAATCACGTGACAAGGTAGCACCGCTCTTTCTGGCCAATGCAGAAGGATGGGGTGCCACTGCCAGCGGAATCAGGAGAAAACAGCATGGCTGAAGAAATCAAGAGTACGAATATTACCTGGCACCACGCCGATGTGACGCGGGATGACCGGGAAAAGCTGAATGGTCACAAAGCGGCGGTGCTGTGGTTTACCGGTTTAAGTGGGTCAGGGAAGTCAACTTTGGCACACGCAGTTGAAAACGCGTTGTTTGATCGTGGCTGCCGTACTTACGTTTTGGACGGAGACAATATTCGCCACGGATTGAACAAGAATCTTGGCTTCTCCCCCGAAGACCGCACCGAGAACATTCGTCGGATCGGTGAAGTGGCAAAACTGTTCAACGATGCGGGTGTTATGGCATTGACCGCCTTTATTTCACCCTATCGACAGGATCGGGACGAAGCCCGTGAAATTTCAGGCGATTCGTTTATCGAGATTTACGCCAAATGCGCTTTAGACATCTGCGAAGAGCGGGATCCGAAGGGGTTGTACAAAAAAGCGCGGGCTGGTGAGATCCCGGAATTCACAGGAATTTCGGCACCCTACGAGGAACCAGAAAATGCCGAACTCATTGTCGATACGGGTGTAAGTTCGCTGGATGACTGCGTCATCCAGGTACTGGACTATCTCCAGGGACGTGAAATTATCGGGTAGGCTGCCTGGGCACCGCACGCTTTGAAAACCTGGTGCCTCGTTTCCCGTTGGCACATCGGAAAGATCACGCGGTGTTCGGAGTGATCACCCAAAGCAAACAGCCACCGGCGACCAAAGTTTGCTTGGGCCACTTGCGGACTATCTTAGGTTTGGCCGCCGATTCCGGGCGTGGTCGAATTGCTGGCGCAACTCTTGGGATTGGCCTTTCACGTTGATCAACTCCATTGCAAAAAAAGGGAACCGAACGGTCCTCTTGCGTTTGCAGATGGAGGTGTTGACGCGCAAGTTCGTGAAATTTCCGGGAGGCTTTGGCTTGCTCGTCAGGCCCCAGGCTTCAGGCCCCAGGCTTTTGGAGAGTGTGATGGACAGCCATGTCCAGCAAAGAAGAAGCAGCACCATTCCGCAAACAATCATCGGGATCACAACCAGGCTTCGGTGTTTGTCTGCGAAATTTGCAAACGACCATTGCTTTGAACACCAGATACTCGCGATGCTTGGTTGGTGATTTTGTCAGGAATGGTTTCTCGTGGTGTGCTATTGGTTGATGAAGTCCGGATCCACAAAATTGCCGTCGTTGATGCTGATTTTAAATCCCATGACTAAACTATCGATGTCGTTGGAAAGAAAATCGACCCGACCGTCAAGGTAGGCGGCATTCACGCCCAAAGGGTGCATGCTGCGTGGCGCGGCAGAGACGTACCCGATGGGAAAATTGCGTTCGTACCGTATACAAGGCATTCCTTCTATTTGCGCTTGCTGTCGCATTTCTTCCGGGCATTTGACCAGAGTGTCTGAATTCGGCCCCAGTAAATTTGGAAGTTGAGAATCGGGCCAGTCGGGCTGTGCCACCCAGCCATGGTGATTGTCATATTTGTCTTCGTAGTGGTGCATGTCGAAGGATAGCAGGCTGGCACCATTCCAGGGTAATGCCCACGCGCCGCGCTCATCGTGTGGGTGGTCGAATGTTCGCACCTCGCTAAAGACCACAGTTTTACTAAGACCATCGGTCACGCGCTTGAGAGGTTGTCCGGTGCCAATCAGGGCACCTGGAAAGAGATACTGCAGATCAGAGTGGTAGGGGCTCACATATGCCGCATAATTGCCTTTGGCAAATCGTTTGCCAGAGGTAAAATCGTCGTCTTGATAATAAATCGCCGCATGTTGTTCACTGGGGCAAAGGTAGGTTTTGACAAAGGTCTCTTGCGGGTTTTTTGTTTGTGCCAGAATTGAAACATCAAAATTAAATTGGTCGTGCAGCGACTGTTCTTCGAGGTAGGGTAGCAGAAGAACAGCCCAGCTAAACATTTTCCCATAGTTTTGAAGGTAAATGGGGTGCTGGTCTTTGATGATTTGAGAATCGTCATCCTGAATCGTGATCTTCGCTTCTCCCACGATACCGCAGGCCGGAAGAACGCGGTGGGTTTGCTCGTAGTTTAGCGCGGCCAAACTCAATTGCTTGAGCCGGTTGGTACACTGGATCCGCCGCGCCGATTCTCGAGCCGTTTGTACGGCAGGAAGCAGAAGGTGGATCAATACGCCAATAATTGCGATAACCACCAAGAGCTCGACGAGTGTAAACCCCTTTCTTAAAACTGGTCCTGGTGACCGGGAAAACATGGACAGAGAGGTGGTGATACGCGGTTGCATGTTTTTGCATGTTGGCTGAGCGAAAAGATCACGCAGTATTCCGAGTGACCATCCAGAGCAGGCAGCCACCGGCGACTAAAAGTATCCCCAGTCCACTCGCGAACCAGCTGAAATATTTTGGGCGACTTCGGGCACGATCGAGTTGCTGGCGTAACTGTTGGTATTTGATTTTTGCTTCGGCCAATTCCATTTGCAGCGGAGTTGGGCGGTTTCTCTGCTTTTTTGAATGGATGTTTTGATGTGAAAGCTGGTGAAATTTGTGGGAGGCGTTTGCATACGATTTTGCCTGCTCGTCAGACCACGCTGTTTTGGAGAAGGCGTGAAATGGCCAGACCCAGGAAATTACGAGCAGCACCATCCCGCACCCAATGACTAGGACCACAATGTGACCAAGTTGTTGATGAGGGATCTTCACGAAATACAATCTTTCTCAAAGAACGGACCTCTAGGAATTCCCCGTTGTTGAACCTTAGAATTTTTCATTTTGGATAATAGGCATGGCAGGAGGTCCACCTACTATGATGTTATCAAATGTAGTGATGTCGATAAATTTTTCATCATGAATACTGATTTTGAACGCCATGACGAAGGGATCAATGTCATCGACCATAAATTTGACATGACCATCGAGGTAGGCGGCATTCACACCCACAGGGTGCATGCTACGCGGTGCGGCAGAAACATACCCGGCCATACCCAGCTCATCTTCGTTCTGCAAACAAGGTAGCCCTTGAAGTTGAGCGTCTTGCTGCGATTCTTCGGGGCATTTGACCAGAACATCTGCATTGGGACCGAGGGTATTTGGTCGTTGTGTTTGAAAGGCAAACAGGTCAAAAGCGACCCATTTGCCAAAAAAACCATATTTCATGTTGTGGTGCATATCAAAGGACAACAGGCTGGCACCATTCCAACCCAGGGCCCAGGCTCCCCGCTCATCGTGTGGGTGGTCGAATGTTCGCACCTCGCTAAACACAATCGTATCACTAAGACCATCGGTCACACGCTTGAGACGTTGCCCAGTGCCAATCAGGGCACCCGGATAGACATACTGTAGATCAGAGTGAAATGGGCTCACGTAGGCCGCGTAGTTGCCCTTGGCGAAGCGTTTGTCTTTCGTAAATTCGCTGTCTTGGTAATAAATACCCGATTTGTCTTCGCTGGGGCAAAGATAGGCTTTGACAAATGTCTCTTGTGGGTTGTTGGCTTGCTGTAAAATCGAAACGTCGAAATCAAATTGCTCGTACACATTTTGTGCTTCCAGGTAAGGCAGTAAAAGCACAGCCCAGCTGAACATTTTTCCCTGCAGTTGGTCGTAGACCCAGTAATTTTGTCCGCGCGTAGTCTGCTGAACCGGGTCCACGATACCGCAGGCTGGAAGGACGCGGTGGGTTTGTTCGTAGTTCAGCGCGGCCAGGCTCAATTGCTTGAGACGATTGGCACACTGGATCCGCCGCGCCGATTCGCGAGCCATTTGCACGGCAGGAAGCAGAAGGTGAATCAATACACCAATAATCGCGATAACGACCAAGAGCTCGATAAGCGTAAAACCCCTCCTGAAAACTGATCCTGGTGACCGGGAAGCCATGAGCAGGGAGGTGGTGATACGAGGTTGCATGTCGTCAGTCTGGCGAGTACTCTGCCTCAGACACGAGTCTGGCTGAGGAGAGGAGAATCACAGCAGGTTGTGGGACAACGCCACAAACAATTTCGGGTGAACTGCCCTTGCTCTGGCCTCGCTCTGGGCGGTTCCTGCTTCCTTTGTTCCCCCATTATAGCAATCGCCACCATGTTGCGTACCATGGCCTTCCAGAATAACTGAAAATAAAGGTTTTTTCCAAGTCTAAGGAGAATCGCAACTTTTTACCAAAAGGTGCCCGTCGTGGTCTTTGCGGAGATGAGAATGTCACAGCATTTTTTGCTTCTAACTCCTCTCCCTGGCGATGGCGAGTTTTACCCCGACGCGGTGGACACAGTTTCCCAAAACCCTTAAATGCAGGATGCAGATTTTGTACAAGTCCGCCTGTCGGACACTTTTTCCGGTTTAAGTCCTTGCAATACAGAGAATTCCAATGAACTACCATTTTTCTCCATCGACGTTTTTGATTTTCGTGGCTGTTGTGTTGTTTCTCAGTCCTTCTGTGTTTGGCCAGGGCGAAGTTCCACAGCAGGTCCAAGTACAGCAGGCCCAAGTACAGCAGGCCCAAGTTGGGGGTGATGGTTCCAAGCCCACCGCTGGCGATGACGTATTGCAACAGCAGATAAGTTATACGCTTGGTTTGACGATTGGCCGTGATTTGCGCGCCAGCGGCATGGAAGTCAACGAGGTTGATTTTGAGAACATGTTTGCCGGGTTGGAGGATGGCGTGCGCGGAAACGACCCTCGTTTATCCGAGGAAGTGCTTACTGCTGCGATAGAACGTTTTCAGCAGCAATTGCAAAATCGTGCACGCCGTAAAATGGGGGAGGCAGCTGGCCGCAACAAGCAGAAAGCCACGGCGTTTTTAAAGGATAATCGAGGACGTCCTGGTGTCGTTGAGACAGCCAGTGGCTTGCAGTACAAAGTACTCAAGACAGGGGAGGGGCCATCGCCAACCCTTTCTGACGAGGTTCGTACTCATTATGTCGGTACCCTACTGGACGGCACCGAGTTCGACAGTTCCTATCGACGTGGAAAACCGGCAAAATTTCCTGTGAGTGGCGTGATCCCAGGCTGGACCGAGGCCTTGCAAAAAATGCGGGTTGGCGACAAATGGCAGCTTTTCATTCCACCAGAATTGGCTTACGGTAGCAATCCGCCAGGCGCGACCATTGAACCCAACAGCTTGCTCGTTTTTGAAATCGAACTGCTGGGAATCGGCCCTTAGTCGCGATCGCCTGCCTGGTATCGATACGGCTTGCTTCAATCGCACGTGGAATCAACCTCGCTAAACGCCCATCTCCGGAGCCAAGGGTGTTTTTGGGTCGTCCCTGGCCTGGCGCGAGTTGACATTCGTGCCGGAAATCATTTCCAGCAAGCTGGGTCCGTTGACCCACGATTCCCTATGCGGCTATCGCTCTTGAAATCGGCCCTGTTGGGGAATTCGTAAAAACCCCAAAAATTCCGCAGAATGGGTTTTCGCCCCCAATTTATTCAGCTATCCTGGTTTAATTATCCGGCATGGAGTCCGCAAATTAACACGGGTTGGATGAGGAAACTCCCGTCTGGGAGTTCCGCATGACGTTGGGTTCCTGTTCGTCGCGTTTGCCCCAGCTCAAGCAGGACCCTATCGGAGTTGTGTTCCATACGTCACCGCACGTTTGATCCGAGGGTCTGGCTTGTTACCCGGGCCAACTCATGTTGTGGCCGTCGGCGGTCGTGTCAACTTCAGAATGGAGCGGATGCGACTTGCAGAGGTCCAAGCAGGTTTTTTTAAAAGTACCTTTGTTTAACGGAGGATTTTCCTCATGAGGCGTGGACTTTTAGTATTGATGTCGATCGTGGCCTTCACGATGGTTACTCCGCAGTTGCTGCGAGGGGCCGCAAAGAAATGTGGCAATTGTGGTTGTGTCAGTAACTGCAGCTGCAGGTGTGATTGCGGATCGAGTGACTGTGCTGGCACGGTTAAAAAGATCGTGAACGTGCCAACTTATGAGACGCAAACCCGTACGGTTACAAGGACTGCTTACAAGAACGAACAGCGCACGCGTACGTATACCGTAAACAAACAGGTACCCTACGCGGAAGAAAAAATTTGCAATTACACGGTCATGGTTCCAGAGGTTCGTAATAAGACGGTCCAGTATTGCGAGATGAAGCCAGTTTGGGAAACCAAGACCTGCACCTACACCGTTTGTGTTCCATACACCGAACAGGTAGAGCAGACTTGCACCGTGATGGTTCCCCAGTGGGAAGAGAAGTCAGTGCGGCGGTTGGTACAGGTTCCCTATACCGAAGAGAGGGTTGTGACTTGCAAGGTTAATGTTCCCTACACCGAAGAACAAGTGCAGACGTGTACCGTGCAAGTTCCCTACTACGAGGAGGTTGAAAAAACCTACACCGTCAACACCTACAAGCAAGAGCAACGGCAAGGGACGCATGCCGTGACAAAGCGCGTGCCCGAGACCACCACCAGAACGGTAACGGTTCGTGGTGGTCATTGGGAAACGTGTGCGGTGGATAATGACTGCGACTGTGGTGAGTCTGGTTGTGGAAACTGTGGTCGTGGATGTACCCGGCGAGTTTGGGTTCCTACCTGCGAGACGAAGGAGGTTCCCTGCACCACGTACAAGTGTGTGTCGGAGGAAGTTCCTTATTCTTACTGCGTTAATGTTTGCGTGCCGGAACAACGCACCTGTACGGTGAAGGTCCGGAAGTGCCGTTCTGAAGAACACCAGCGAACGATCAAAGTTTGCAAAGTGCGTTGTGAAGAGCGCCAACAAACCGTGAAGGTTTGTAAATACCGTACCGAGGAGCGCCATTGCAGGGTCAAAGTTTGCAAGATGGTTCCACGGCAGCAGAGGCGTACCGTAACCGTGTGCAAAATGCGCTACGAACAGCGGACAGGGGATTACAAGGTTTGTAGGTACGTGGCGGAACAGCACCAAAAAGAGGTGCAGTACACGGTTTGCGTGCCAGAACAACGGTCCAAGACGGTTCGGGTGACTAAATACCGTTGTGAGCCGGAAGAGCGCACGTGTGAGTATTCCGTTTGCGTGCCACACACCTACGAGGAGGAGGTTCAGGTGAAGGTTTGCAAAATGGTTGCTAAGGAAGTGGAAGTGCCTTGCAGCAACAGATGCGGTTGCGGAGAGGGTTGCTGAAAATCATTGCCCAGTCGTCACAAAGTTGCAGTTGAGGCCCCGTTTTCGTATCACACAGTTGTCATCGGTTTGGCGGGATCGGGTAGTTCTTAAAACTAAACGGTGCATACGGGATCTGCTTCCTGGTGGCTTGCCCAGACTTTGGTGCTGGGTAACCGTGCCGCTAAATGGTCGGCTAATTGTTCGACGCCAAACCTCTCGCTGGAAAAATGGCCTGTAATCACGCAGCCAACCCCCGTGGCCATCGCTTCCAAACAGGTGTGAAAGTTCGTTTCGCCTGTCACGAAGCCATCACACTCTTGCTCCCTGGCGGTCGCAAGCAAACCACCTCCACTACCGCAGGAGACACCAATTCTGGTGACTGGTTGAGAGAGTTCGCCAACCACACGAACCTGGGGTAGTGCCAAGAACGTTTTGACGCGCCTGGCAAGTTCCACAAGTTCCATGGGGCCACTCACCCCTCCATACCGCCCATCACCGGAACAAGCGTCGATTTCATGGGTCGTGAGTGGTTGAATCCCGGTCAGCCCGAGCCCTTCGGCCAGATTTTGGTTGATGCCAGAGCGAGCCGAGTCGAATGCCGTGTGCGGACTGTATATAGCGACCTTCGCCTCGATCAAACTCAACAACAAGCGGCCCTCGGGAGTCTCGTCGGTGAGACGGGTGATTGGACGGAAAGGTAGAGGGTGGTGGGTAATGATCAGGTCGGCTTGTTCAGCAATAGCTTCCTGGGTGCTAAGAGGTGTAACGGTCAGGCAGGTCATGATGCGATTCACGGCCCGGTTTCTCTGGCCGACCAACAGTCCTACGTTGTCCCATTCTGCAGCGAGTTCCAGTGGGGCGAACTTTTTGAGAAGCTCAGTGATTTCATGAATCGTGGGCATGGTTGGTTCGATTTGGGGGTTTGGTGGCCAGTTCAAACAGGTCGAGAAGGTCTTGAGCGTCGACACACTGTCGTACCGTGTCAAGACCGGTGTCTAAAGAGGCCGTTTGCAGATCAACCGTTCGACCTGTAGGCCAGCGGAATTGCGACCTTCAAGTGTAAGGAGAATACGGTTTCCATCTATTTCAGCAGCCTGACAAGGCGCCTCGCGTTTGTCGATAAAACTCAGAAGTATCAGAGGAGGATAAGGACAGGTGACCACCACGTTCAGGATTTCCAATTCCCAGCGTAAAAGTCCGGTCGCGGTTGACTGCTCGGACAGAGGGCGGTGTTAATGTCCTATATAACCGCGCAAATGTGCACTGAGAAGGTTCCGTCGACACGTGTATGATAACGGTCATTGGTCGTAGCCGCAGACGCGGCTACAATCGAGAACTGCACCACGATCATCAAATACCCGAGTCGCGTTATCATGGTATCGAACCTGAGAATTGGAATTCAAACTCGTAGCCTTCGCCAACCGCTCAAGAAAGCCTTGCAGACTGCAGCCCGGTTAGGAGCCGACGGTGTTGAGGTTGATCTGCGGACCGAACTTCCCATGGCGGAATTGTCACAAACTAGTATTCGCCAATTTCGTAAACAGTTAGAGGATTTAAACCTCCGCTTGTCAGCTGTTGCATTTCCCACCAGGCGCGGTTATGACGTCCCGGAAGCTTTGGACCGCAGAGTTCTGGCGACCCAGCAGGCGATGACGCTGGCCTATCAGCTTGGGGCAAGCGTTGTAGTGAATCGTGTGGGCAGTGTCCCACCAGATACCGAGGATCCTCGATTTGGATTGTTAACTGCGTCACTAACGGCGCTTGGCACGCATGGCGAGCGGGTCGGTGCCCGGATCGCTGCTCAAACTGGTAGTGAAAGTGGAGATCGGCTCAAGCAGTTGATCGAGGCACTTCCGGAACAAGCGATCGGTGTTGATTTCCACCCGAATGGGTTGCTTCTACAAGGCCACTCACCACAAGAAGCCATTGTCGACTTGGGGCCTTGGGTTGTTCATGTACATGCTTGTGATGCGGTTCGCAATCTCTCCGGCGGGCAGGGTGCGGAGGTCGAACTGGGCCGAGGCATGGCAGAATTTCCATCATTGTTGGGCCAGTTGGAAGAATTTGGATACCGCGATTGGGTTACCATTGAGCGTCGTGACTCGGTAGATCCAATTGCCGAAGTTGGAAATGCAATCGCGTACTTGCGAGAATTAACGCATTAAGTCTTTAATAACTCTTGTGCATGTTTTCGCAAAATAGCGATTAAATCAGCCAGGTCCTGGCTCCTCGTAAGTGGGTTTATAACCGTGGTGCGCAGGTAGTTGCAGCCTTCGATTTGGTTTGCCGCCAGGTAAGCCTCACCCGATTCAATAACCCGACGGCGCAACTTCAGCTGAAACGCGTTGCCTTGGTCGTCACTTGCAGCCTGCATCTGAAGTGGCATATAGCGGAAGACAACGATGTTGCACTGTGGTTGGCAAAAAACCTCGAAATCCTCAGCCTCAGTTAACATCTCAAAAAATTGAGCGGCCATCTCAAAGGTGACGTTGACCAGATCGGCGAACAATTGCGAGCCAAATAGGGACCATATGCCCCAAAGTCCTAGCCCTGCAGCCCGCTTGGTGCATTCCAGATTGACCAGTCCGCTGTCATAGTCTGCGAATTCGGGTGCCGAGGGATCGAACAGGTAAGTTGCATCCTGGTGGAAGGTTGCATAACGGTGTTGACGATCACGGTAGAAGATCATTGCACACAATGCGGGCATGAACATCATTTTGTGGGCATCGCAAACAACACTATCTGCCTTTTCAATACCAGCTATCAGGTGGCGATGCCGCTCGCTAAAGCAGGTCGCACCGCCATGGGCTGCGTCGACGTGTAGCCACACACCGTATTGGCGGCAGATTTCGGCGATCGCATCAAGTGGATCGAATGCCCCAGTTGGTGTGGCGCAGGCTGCTGCCGACACAGCGATCACAGGCACGTCTCGACTGCGCAAATAATTTAGTACGTCCCTCAGGTGCCTGGGGTCCATGCGCCGTTGCGCATCAAGATCGACGTGGACAATTTGGTCCGTACCAAGCCCCAACATTCCTGCGGCCCGCGATACCGAGTAATGGGACTCGGCATGTGTCACGATCACCGGTGGCGGATTCTGGCTTGCCAGGCCTTTACTCCATACATCGTCCAGAGCAATATTGCGGGCTGTCAGCAAGGCGGTAAGATTTGCCAGCGACCCACCGGAAGTTATAAGCCCGGAAAAGGTGCCTGGATCAAATCCGAGTTGCCCGCCAACCGATTGGATGATTGAATGTTCGACTGCCGTCGCCCAGGGGCCCATCTCATAGATGGCCATGACCTGGTTCGTCACCGACCCAATCAGTTCAAACAACGCTGCCAGTGGAATGGAAGCGGGTACCTGATGACCGACGTACCGGGGGTGGTGTAGATTGGTGCCACGTTCGAGCGATTTTTCAACGAGGTTCGTTACTTGTTCCATCAAGTCACCCTTGGCAGGGGACGTGCGGAGAGATTCGCTGGCTTGATCGACAAGTTCTACTGGCGTTTTCCAGTTGAGGACTTTGCCATTGCCAGCCTGGATTTTCTGCTGGTGAGCAGCGAGAAGACCCACGACCTGTTTGCCAACCTCAGCAAGCTTGTTCGGATCATACACCGCAGCGATCCGTGCACGAGCGGTGGCGAGTTGATCGCCTTTCGGATTCCCGACTTCGTGGTCATCCCTCATAACTGCAGTTCAACGTGCGGTGACCGAGAAATTCAGAAAAAATGCTGCTGTCCGATTTAGAATCATGGTGTGATTTTTTTATATTCGGCATTGAGCCAAAGGGGGATATCCGTGTTGTACCACTTCGAGAAGCGATTTTCACTTGGTCCGCCGGGAAGATTCGTCCATGCCTGGTCCGTGCCCAGTTCGGTAACCATATGGTAGCTGGGAGCAAACGTCGATTCGCGGGTTGCCGTCGTCAGCAGGTGCCCCTGAAATATAGTCGCGTGGCAGCCTCGCATGGGGATTGCCCGCGAACGCAAACCGAGTAAGCGTCCGACGCTGCCGGCTGAAAAGAAGCGATTGGCAAAGTGAAACCAATTGATCGACGACCAGGTTTGGGGAGGCCGGTTCTCAACGCGTTTGGCAGCCTGGCGAATCATTTCCCCTTTGTCTCGGACTTTCCACCACGAAGAGGTTACCTTGCGCAGCAGTCGGTCAGCGGCACAGAGAACCAGCGTAGAATAGCCCATGCGGGTACAGAGATAGAGCATTCTTCGCCACCCGATACCTTCTTCATGGCCAAAAACTTCTAACAGAACCTGGTGGTAAAAATTCTGAAACAGGGCTGCTTCGGTACAATCGGTGTCGTAGCGGTGGTCCCAATTGGCGAGTGTCTCTTTGAATGGCCCCTCCTCGACGTGGGCTAGGAAAATGGGGAGCAAATCTCGGGCTTGCATACTCGATACGTCGTACTGCAATTCTTGCATGTCTTTGACTGTGGCTTGAGGAAGTTCCGTCAGCCGTTCCACGATTCGCCTTTTGCGGTAGTCGGGAAAACCATGTGCGTGAAGTGGTGGTCCATCTGTTCGATAAAGCTCTTCATTTGCGGTTGCCACGAAACCGATTGCAGGATCATATTCGTGAGGCAACAGTTCCTCT
This sequence comes from Lacipirellulaceae bacterium, assembly GCA_965243695.1. Lineage (GTDB taxonomy): Bacteria > Planctomycetota > Planctomycetia > Pirellulales > Lacipirellulaceae > JAKVCB01. The sequence continues at coordinate 172,828 of CBDEWC010000025.1, forward strand.
GGGACAGTTCCTTGCCAGTGATTTTTTTCATCCCAGGCAGGGATCGGTACGATCCCCGACTGGTCAGCACCCCGCACAGGTAACCAGCCGTTGGCCTGGCTTCCAATGTGATCTTCGCTGTCGGCAAACACCCATACGAGGGCAGGGTGTGGGCAGGGGCGCACCGACTGCATGGCTTCCAACACACTTTGAGAATGGATAACTTTTAACCAGTTTCCGATGGCACGACCACCACCGACCTGTCCACCTATCCAGGCCGATGAAAGGTACATGCCGGGTGCATCTTCGTCGGGTGTCCGTGTGAGTGTACCGACTTCGTTTTCAAGCACATCAAGTACAACGTCTTTACTTCCTTTACGCCGCACGAGTTCCTGTCGACGTTCAAAATCGTGCCAGTCACTTCCTCGTCGATATTGCCATCCTGTGGAGCCACCAGGACGACAGTCTTCGATAAAAAAGTCGCTGGTGTTTGCATGCAGGTAAGTTACGCTCCAGGCGAGCTTGGGTGTACGTCCCACAGCCATAAGTGGACAACCTGGCAGCGTTGCCCCCATCGCGTACTGGCCATCATCCCACTTCAGTACAATCTCATACCAAATGGCGGGCAGCCGATTGACCTCCAGGTGAGGGTCACCGGCCAGCAGGGCGTGCCCGGTGGCACTTCGTGCTCCGCTAACTGCCCAGGCGTTACTCCCTGCCAGGCGTGGTAGATCTGCCAGCAGTTCCAGCGCATCGTCGGAGAGCCGTTTCGTGTTGTTGATTTTTCGTAGCGGAGCCAGGTCGATGCCGTCGAGGTAAGGGTGAAACAGTTCTCGAAGCCTCTCATCACTTATTCCGAGTTGGATCAGTTCCAGGAGTTCGCGTTTGTTGGTTTGTTCGGTGACCGAGAGGCCAGCAAAACTTAGCAGGTTACCAATCAGCAATACCGCACAGGGATCCCAGGGGAGTGGCTGAAAACCAGTGGCCCACATCGGAAGTGTACGGCCGGCGTCCAGAAAACCATCATTAACTCCATCGCTATACCATTGGAGTTGTTGCAGCAGGTCATCCGGTAACAGGGCAACTTCATTTTTCAGGTGGCGTTCCAGTCCAGCCCGCCGCAAGAACAAGTCCATTTCCAGAAGTTCTGGCTTGTCAGCAATCCGTTCTGTAGCCTGTCCGCTTGCAACGGCGCGGGCAAAATAGAGCTGTGTGGGGCGATCGGTAGCATGCATATAGCCAAGTGCGTAGATTGCCTCTTGCCATGACGATGCCGTGATGTGTGGAACGCCGGCATCATCGCGATGGGCAGCGAAGGGAAAACGAGCTGATTTGGGGGTGATAGCCTCCATAACCAAGAGTTTAATGGGAGCCTTTCCCTAGCGGAATGCAAAAACTCAAATAGAAATGCCACGCCCGGTTGAGTACCGTAGAAGAGAGCCGCATTCACCTCACTTCGGTTTTATCGGTCATTTGATAGGTTGAATTCCAGTGCGATTGACGAAACCTTCTTCCACCCGCAGAGTGTTTTCGGCCCTTCCTTTTATCGGCCCCTGGCTGATCGGCTTTGCGCTACTGACCATTTATCCGTTTCTGGCTTCCCTCTACTGGAGTTTTTGCCGCTACGATTTACTTTCGGATCCGCAGTGGGTTGGCGGCGAAAATTATAGCAGGCTGGCTCATGATTTGTGGCAAGGTGGGCCATTCGGGTTGGCACTTTGGAATACGGCGTACTACGTGCTTGTGAGTGTTCCACTTTCGATTGCGTTGGGCGTTGGGTTGGCTGTGATACTCTCCTGCAAGGTCCGCGGGATTGCCATTTACAGGACTCTGCTGTTTTTGCCATCGGTTGTGCCGGTGGTGGCAGCCGCCATTTTATGGATGTGGATTCTCGATCCGGCGCACGGAATTCTTAACCATTTGCTCAGCGATTGGCTGGGGTTGCCGCCGCAGGCATGGTTTCAGAGTACCAGCGAAGCTTTTTGGCCTCCGTCCTGGATTGGCAGCGATCCGGTCCAGATCTTCGGTTCGAAAGACGGACTCGTACTGATGAGCTTGTGGGGAGTTGGCAACTTTATGATTATCTATCTTGCCGCGTTGGGGGATATTCCCACAACACTTTACGAGGCCGCTCGGCTCGACGGCGCTGGCCCCTTGCGCCGATTTTTCCATGTTACGCTTCCCCTGCTTACACCGGTGATATTCTTTAATCTCGTGTTGGGGACGATTCAGGCTGCCCAGGCATTTACCCAGGTTTATTTGGTAAGTGACGGACAGGGTGATCCAGCCGGGTCGACCCTGCTTCTTTCGCTTTACATGTTTTTGGCCGCCTTTCGCGATCTCGATATCGGGTATGCGTCGGCGATGGCTTGGATCTTATTCGTCCTGGTTTTGTTGGTGACGCTAGGCCTGTTCCGCTCCGCACGCCATTGGGTGTATTACCAGGGCGTAGGTCGCGGTGGTGCGGCTGCTATTGGATTGCTGATTAGTGTGCTGGGCTGCGCGCCCCCGCAAATCGAAGACGACCGTGCCGAGGTCATTTTCTGGCACTTTTGGGGCGGTCGTGACCGTCCCGTCGTGCAGCAGATCGTAGACCAGTTCAACGCCAGCCAACCACACTATTTCGTTCGTCCGATTGCGATGCCGGGAAATAATCTCGACCTCAAGTTTTTTTTAAGCGTGGCTGGTGGAGATCCCCCTGACTTGGTGAACCAGGATGATCCGATTGTTGCCGATTGGGCCCATCGCGGGGCGCTGCTGCCGCTTGCGGATTTGGCGACTCCCGAGGAGCTTGTCGAACTGCGAAGTTGGTTGTTTCCCGCAGCCTTGCGGTTGGCCAGTTATCAAGGTTGCCTTTACGCAATGCCTAATGGTCTCGATATTCGCGCGTTGTACTACAACAAAACCCTCTTGGAAGAATATGGATTGTCGCCCCCCAGGACGTTGGCTGACCTTGACGCGATTGCGGTTGCCATCGCTCCGCCCCAGAAATCGCAGCGACTTGACCAGGTTGGCTATCTTCCCGACCCGCGGCGTCTCTGGGCTTGGGGGGCAGTGTTTGGTGGCAAGTTTGCCAATTTGACAGCTTCTCACCCGGAGGCCACCATTACCGCTGACGAGCCGGCGATCCTTCGTGCCTTGGAGTGGATGGCCAGCTATAGAGACCGTTACGGTACTGGGCGTGTTACCGCATTCCGATCGGGGGACCAGGCGTTAACCGGTACTTTGTTTCCGTTGCTCGCTGACCGTCGCTATGCGGTCATCATGGATGGCCAATGGCGCGTCCGCGACATTGGTGAGGCCCGCCAACTGGCTGCGTCCAACGGCCAACCGATCGATGAGTATGGTGTCGTCCCTTTGCCGCCACCTCCGGGGGGGTGCCATCAGGCAGGTTGGGTGAATGGCAATTTCTTTGTGGTTCCCCGCGGTGCGCACAACCCGGACGGCGCGTGGGAATTTATGAAATTCTGGAGTGGTTTTGGAGGTAACGAGGCGGAGGCTGCCCAGGCTTGTGCAGCGGGTGGGTGGATTCCAGTCAGCCAAAGTGTGGTGGATCAGCCTCTTTATCAGGCGTATTTGAAACGGGTGCCGCTGATGAACACGTTTGTGGAACTTGCTCGTAGCGACAAGCAACTGCCAACGCCCGCATTGCCTGTCGCTCCTTTCTTTTACCGGGAAGTAGTGGGAGCAGCCCAAGATGTCATGTACCGTGGGGTCGAACCCGAGTCGCGATTGCGTCAGGCGGCCGACCGTGTCCGAAAGCAACTGCAAAGAACAATGGAAGCAACTCCCGTTCTCCAATAGGTCATCACCAGGGACAGGTTCGAATTAAAATCCGTCGATTTGAAAACATGAGTCGTCAGACCCCTCTATCTGTGTATTTGCTGCTTGCGATGGCCGTCATGGTGATGGCAGGTCCCTTCCTATGGATGGTGACCACATCGTTCAAGCCAGCGGCTGAAATTACGACTGCTCCCTACAAGCTGTTACCGGAACGGTTGCGTCTGGAGAATTATCCTGATGCGGTTGCCACAATTTCTGTAGGCCGTTGTCTGACCAATTCGATCGTGCTTTGCGTGGGAAGTGTGCTGGGAACAGTTGCAAGCTGTTCTGTCGTTGCCTATGGTTTTTCCCGGTTGCGGTGGCCCGGACGTGATCTTGTCTTTGGGATGGTTATCGCAACCATGTTGTTGCCCTGGCAGGCGACGATGATTCCCCGCTTCCTGCTGATCCGCGAGCTAGGGCTTTATAACTCGCTGGCAGCACTCATTGTGCCCACATTTTTGTGTGACGCTTTCTACATCTTCCTGTTCAGGCAGTTCTTCCGCAATATTCCCCAAGAGCTGATTGATGCGGCTCGTGCGGATGGATGTGGTGAATGGACTATCTTTTGGCGAATTGTGTTGCCCTTGAGCACACCCGCGTTGGCAACGGTTGCCTTGTTGCAATTCGTTGCGGTGTGGAACGATTACGGAGGGCCGCTGCTTTACCTGAGTGATCCGCAGAAATTTCCTCTAGCCTACGGATTGGAGCAGTTCGTAAGTAGTCATTCGAGTGAAACCAACTTACTGATGGCCGCGGCTTTGTTGTTCACCCTTCCGGTCATAGCGATCTTCTTGCTTACCCAGAGGACTTTCTTGCGAGGAATTGTCACGACTGGGCTTAAGGACTCATGAAACGGCAGGACTCATGAAACGGCAGGATTCATTAAATAGCCAAACCGTGATGAACGGTGTTTGCCGCTTGCGAGAAATCTTTTGCGATGGTTCGTTCGCGAGTTTTGGCGTTGACCGGGAGAGCTGAGCCACTTTTCACTGCGACCGCGACTTCCTGAGACATGCGTTTGCCAAACGGATGCTTGACCCATGACGGTTCGACTACACATCGTGTCACGATGCGCACAGCCAAAGTCTACGCGACTCAAAGCATACGTGAGACCAAGTGCCGAACTGCGCGAGCGGCCAGATAGAACTATTTCTTGCGGTGGCGGATTTTGGAACGCATGCGCCGCTTTTTGCGGCCGAGCTTCCGCCGACCCTTGCCAGATTTCTTCGTGCCCAAATTGAACTCCTTGGATGACTGCATGCTAACTGGCGAGGCAGCGTCACTCGCTGCTATGGACCTTGCCAAACAACCAGCTGCTACCCCAGCCAAAAAACTAAACCAGCCTAGCCAAACAACCAAGCTGGCTCTCTATTTTACACAGCGGACCCAAGTCCCTGCAACCACCCTTGTTCGTCGTTTGCGGAGTTTAATTCAGTTTAATCTTGCGAAAGAGGGGCGCGTGCCGGTAGTAGACCTCCAGCGTGCAACAGGCCAGGGCCGTCATATAAAGCCGACCTCCCCGGCCCCCGTGTGGAGTTCCCGGGTACCACCAACTGCCTGCTTCGTGACCTTGGGTCGACTGGCTTTCCACCAGGACATCCCGCATTTGCTGGTTCCAGCGTGTCCAGACAGGTCCTCCCCAATGGTGCATGACCTGGGTTGCGTAATACCAGTAGTAAATATTGGGCTCGCTTCGAATTGGCGGAAAATCTTCTGCAAGCTGCAAAACCCCTCGGCGGAGGCCTCGATTTTGCCTCTGCCAGCCCAGGTACATTCGACTCAAGAGCCCTTCGGCTGTCATGACCTCAGAAAAACCACTGCCAGGTTGGTAGCTGTAAAATGCTCCGTCCTGGTCAACCTGCGCGCTGTCGAGATAGAAGCTAGCACCAATCATAGCCAGGTCCGAAACTTCCAGCCCGGCGGCTCTTCCGCTGTGCATGGCCATGAGTTGCCAGCCAATCACGCTGGTGTCGCCGCTCTCACCCGGTCGGTATCGCCACCCTCCGGCATCGTTTTGTGATGCGGCAATGAAATTGATCGCATTTTGGGCAGGGACAACGAGTCGCTTGTCGCCGGTCATTGCCAAAGCATCGGCCAGGGCAATTGCAGCAAGTGCCTGCACATACATTCCTGCGTTCGAGCGAGTGTTTCCGCGCAGATCTCCGCTTTCTGTTTGGATCTCGAGGAGATACCGCAATCCGTCAGAGACCGCCTCGCGGTAGATACCGTGAGTGTGGGTTTGGCCGGCTCCCAGCAAGGCTTGCAGCGCCAAGGCGGTTCCTCCCGGTCCGGTTTGAATGCGGCCTGCATCCCGGCACTGGCCATCGCAGGCAGGCGCTTCGTGAAAGGCGTCCAGTGGCCAGCTTCCGTTGGGGTGCTGATGGAGCGTAATCCATCGCAATGCACGGGCAACGGCGGCTTCGGTACGGGAGGTCCCTCCTTCCTGGTCAATCAGTTCTTTGCGGATCCTTGGGTCGCGGGAGGACAGCATTCGCCAATATTGATCTTCCGACTCGACTGCCTCGATGACGCGGTTCAACTCAGGAAGGTTAGGAGCCGGGTCTTCGGCGCCGACCACGAGTTGGTCGGCCCACATTTGGGCTTCCAGCGCCTCTGGATCGGGTGGCAATGGTGGCACTTCATTCACCGGGATCTTGAACCCAACATGCCGGACAACCGGTTTTTGTTTTTCGAGTTCACCTTCAATTCGAATTGGATCGGTGTGAAGGCTCAATTGGATTTGCTCTGATTTTTCAGGACCACTGAGGGTGAACAATGCCAACAGAATCAGGAGCATCAAATGGGCAGCCGTACTGAGTAGCCACGCTACGATATCGTGCAGTCGAGTGGTCCAATTCACAGGCCCTCGGAGAACAAACTGGGGAGGAACTGGATTTGCCCACCGCGGCGGAGTTGTATTCCGGGTAGTGGGTCGCCCGGTTGCTCGCCCAGGTTTCTCCTTTTGGGGACGTGATGGCGATTTTCTAGGCGCCGGGATACTAGGCGCTGGGATACTAGGCGCTGGGATACTTTCAAGCCTTCTGTCTGCTTGGTGATCCGCAGCTGGGAAGTCTGGGGCAGTGTGAGAAAAACTGCCTGCTGTGTTCGCTTGCTCGTCGACAAGATGCGCCAGCGAAAGACTGATTTGGCATCGCCAGCAGTCGGCCGTCGAGAGCCACAGGCGGATGGCCATCGGGGCACCGCATTCAGGGCACGCGCAGGAAGTGACCTGTCCGTTCAGCCATTTGGGGTCCCTAAATCCCGCCATTTTAGCCGATTCGGTTGGTCGATTTGAGCAACGGGATGGAGAGCCCGCGTTGGTTGTCACGGTTTACCTCTTTGCTCACAGCTTGCACGGGTGGATACCAGCGCAATGGTGTAAGGGTATTGACTGGGCTGCATGAAGGCAAACCATTGCGGTCAGGACCCGCCTGAAACAAGACATTTGCGTCAAAAACCAACATGGTCACCAGGTACCCTAAACGCAATAATACTAACCGGGGAGCCTGTTTGCCCCCCTTGTATGGCTGTTCGGGTATTGTTGGCTTGATTCTCAACATGGAGCTTACCAGATATGCTTCCGCGCATGAACATTTTTGTGCTACTGCTTGGTCTGCTTTTGGCGGTCGGTTTGGGGATGCCGCTTCTTGCCCAAGAGGTACCTGAAGACAAGTCGATTGCCACCGCTGAACCGGTGACCGAGAACGACCAGGTGCCTGAAGACGGAACGAGTTCGGACGCGTCAGAGAATTCGCCGCCCAAAGCGTCTGAGTCGGAGGATTCCCCGGTCGATGACAAGCCAGCTGAAAATGCAGGTTTGGAAGATTTGGACGAAGCAACCACTTTAAAGGTTACCACCTCAGGACTGAGCGATGTCAACCGGGTAGTCGATCTGTTGGATTCATCCATTGATAAGGGTCTTGATCCCGATAACCTGGACTTCGCCGAACAGATGCTGATGTCGACTCTTATTCAACGTGCCCGTGCGTTGTCTGCTGCGATTCTTAACCGACCTCTCCCGAATCCGCGTCAAGATCCACGCTGGATTCAGATTCGTCAATTTGCGCTGACCGACCTGCATCGGGCTTTAGAGATTGAGAGTAACCAGTGGGAGGCGCATCTTTACATCGGGAAGTTACAGTCGTTACCCCTGGGTGATATTCGGGCAGCGCGCCGAGCGTTCACCCGGGTAATTAATATTAAGAGTGTTCCTAATAGAGAACTTGCCGATGCGTATGCCCTTCGGGGAGCAACTCGACCTAATGAACTTCAAAAGCAGCTACAAGATTTTACCAAGGCGGTGGAACTGTCACCGGGAAAACCAGATTACATTCGTGTTCGTGCTGAGGCGATGTACCGTGCAAAACGCTATGACGAGGCCCTGGCCGACATTGAAAAAGCGTTGGAACTTGAAAGTGAACATGCCTCGACACACGAGCTTCGCGGCATGGTCTTGTTGGGGCAGGAAAAGTACGAAGAAGCAAAGCAAAGTTTTGATCAAGCAAGTGAGTTGGCCCCCGAGGCGATCCTGCCTTACCAGCACCGAGGTGAAATGTACCGACGGCAGGGAGATTTGAAGAATGCAATCGAACAGTTGAACAAGGCTCTGGAAATTAAGCCCGACGATGTAGCCACCCTGCTGATTCGGTCTGGACTTCTCTTCCAGTCTGGCAATTCCAAGCAGTCGCTGGTCGATATTAACAAGGTGATCAAGTTGAGTCCTGGTTTGGTCAAAGCGTATCAGATGAAGGCCGAGATTCTGGCAACCGAACAACGGTGGGAGGAAGCCATCACGGGTCTCAATCAGATCCTCCAGGTGGCTCCTGACCGACCGGAACTTAGGGAACTCCAGTACCAGCTTGCCACGTATTATCTGATTCAGTCTCGGTCGGAACTGGCGATTGAGACATTTACAAAAGTTCTTAAGTGGAATGCTGACAATGCCAGTGCATTGCGCGGGCGTGGAGATGCTTACCTCAATCTTGGAAAGCATGAGGAAGCGATCGCAGATTTTGAGTCTGCGCTTGCCATCGATGATGAAGATCAGGGCCTCTTGAATAATTTGGCGTGGGTCTTGGCCACCTCTCCGTTCGATGAATTCCGTAACGGAGAACGAGCCATTGAACTTGCCACCAAGGCGTGTGAGCTCACCGCGTTTCAAATGCCACACATCCTTAGTACGCTTGCTGCAGCACATGCCGAGGCAGGGGACTTTGAATCTGCAGTCAAGTGGTCAACGCAAGCTGTCGAACTAGGTCAGGGCGATCCTAGTCAGCAACAGTTGACTGAGGAACTTGCTGGGTATAAAGCGGGAAAGCCCTGGCGCGAGAACAAACCAATTGAACCTCCGGAGGAAGAGAAGTCTGGTGCCAAGCCCGACGCTGGCGACCAAACCTCTGTGCCTGGCTCTGCCTTAACAGTACCGGATCACACTGCAGATTTCTGAGTGGACCGGTGGGCACCGAGTCTCACCTGATTCTCCGATTGTTTCAGGTAACGCAAAAACTTCACTTCTAACATCTTCCATTCGTCTCCGAAAAATAGTTCGAAGTCGGCAATTCGGTCGGCTGCCGGGTAGGCGCTAAACATGGGGCGAGCTGCTGATTTTTCCAGGTACTGGCAGTACTGCCGTGGTTGCGTTTCGTACAGGTAGAAGGATAAGGCCCAGGCAGTTGCATAAGCCCCTGTCGCGTCATGTTGAAACGCCGAGTCTGATGCGACCAGCATCCGTAAAGCTCCTTCATGCCATTTCGGTCGGACGTGACGCCGAAAGTCGTTGAATCGTCTTTGGTTCAGACGGGCTTGTTGCGACTGATTTGGATTGGAACCCCACGCACCAGACGACTCGAATAGGGTTGCCAATCCTTCGGATAGCCAGCGTGGTGTTGTTGTAAATCTTGTGTGAATACCCACATTGTAGGCAGCTTGATGTGTTGCTTCGTGAATGATGGTGCGGGCGTTCTCGGACCAATCGCCCTGGTCCGTTGTTGAACTGTCAAAGAGGTACACCCGATTGGATTGGGGATCGTAATGACCGAGGTAGCCAGGTTGCAGGGGCGTTCTTTGGATTGCGGCGTGCCGATAATATTCAGCCTGATTGCGAAATACGATTGCTACTAATGGATATTGTGGTTCCTGAGTCAAAAATCCACGTACGCGAAAGCAGTGTTGGAAGGACCGATAGAGTTCTTCAAATCGCTGAGCCCAGAGAGTTTTTTGACCACCCGGGTGAACCACGATGTAATGTTGTGTGGTTGTTAACTCGAAGTGACCACCAAACTCTTCCCGCAGAGATCGTTTCATGAATCGCATCTCGTAACCGAAAAAATGAGGGGATGTTTTTTTGCTCTCGGTCGCGTTTTGAGGATTGAATTGATAAAGGGCCCCATTACGTCCCAGCAAAAACATTTGTGTGTCAGTCCAGTAGAGTGGCTTCCCTTCGACCAGTTTTCCGTCGACGCGTGCACGAAACATAAATTCAGCACCCTCGCTGTGACTGACCCAGGGAGTTACCAGGGCAATCGCAAGGCTGATTTGCAAAGCATTTCGCCTATGGTGCACGAGTGGGAGGTGGCGCATTTCTGTTTGAGACCCTGGGTATCGGCGAAAGCCGATGTTGTTCGGAGTGCAATCGCAGGCGACATGAGGGTTTTTGACACAGAGCCGAGCCCGCATCCCATTGAACCCTAGCACATTCCTTATCCTCACAATCCACAGACGTGCGCCATCTCATCCGATAGAATGCAAAGTATGGATCCTTCCCAGACACATCATCCATGGTTGCCAGGTGGAAAATTCAAAACGATCGCACTGTGTGGTAGGAATCACCCGGTCTGGCTGTTGCTGGTTGTTTTGTCATCTGTCGTGTTTATTTCGGAATTGGCTGCGGGTGAGCCCAAATTACAGCGATCGATTAACAAGCGGGTTCATCAACTCAATGACGACCGTGCACAAATCCGCAAGGATGCCGCGGATGCGTTGGTGGGACTTGCCGGAAGT
>CBDEWC010000026.1:0-225678 GCA_965243695.1 Lacipirellulaceae bacterium
TGACGATGGGTCCGCCGGTAAGTTCGAACGGGTCGTGCACATGCCGCGACACATTCCTGATGGAATCGCGTTTGACACCGAAGGCCGTTTGTGGATTGCCTGTCACCGGCCCGACGCCATTTATTGCTTTGACCTGACGGCCCGCCGACTGGAATTGTTCTGCGAGGACTGGCAAGGAGAAGCCCTGCGCGGCCCGACCGATGTGGCCTTTGCCGGGCCGGATCGCACTATTATGCTAGCCGCATCGCTCGACAACCTGGTGGTGCATCGGTTTGACAACACCGGCGCGCGAGGTTTGCGACTGAATCATCCGGAGATTGGCTGAGACGCAAAAGCAAAAGAGGCCTTTCCACTCTCCTGGAACAGAGTTTGCGGTTTTCTGAGAAAGAGTTAGTCATGAAACGAATTGTCGTTACCGGGTCCAAGGGGGGAACGGGCCGAAGTATTGTGAGCGTCCTGGGCAAAGCAGGATACGAAGTGATCGGTGTCGATCGTCTGGCGCCTGAGCCTTATGGCGAGTCTGATTACATTCAGCTCGATTTGCGTGACGCGACAGGTGTGAATGACGCGCTGGCCGGCGCCGATGGGGTGATCCACTTCGGGAGTCCGCCTGCGGACTGCAACATGGGTACAACCGAGGCCTTTAGTATGCTTGCCGTTGCCGGGTTTAACGTCTTTCAGGCGGCCCGAAACGTCGGCATCAAACGGATTGCCTGGGCGTCAAGCATCGAAGTCTATGGCAATATGGAAAAGCAACCTCAGCTTCCGGTCACGGAAGAGAGTCCGCTTGCCCCGCCAGGCATTTATGGCAGTTCCAAATTGCTGCTGGAGCGTCTGGCGCTCGACTATTCCCGCTGGTACGGGATGTCCATTGCCGGTTTTCGGCTCTCCCGGATCATTTACAATACGCCCTCAGGCCGGGCAAAACTAAAACGGATTGTCGACGACGAGGGCCTTGGTGGGGACTGCCTGTGGTCCTATATCGATGCCCGGGATGTCGCGACCGCTTGCCAGGCGTGGCTCGAATCGGATTACCAGGGGGCAGAGGTGTTTAACCTGGCGGCCGCTAATGTTCACCAGGATGTCGCGTCAAACATCCTGTTGGACAAATATAACTACCGCACGGTGCCGATCCGTGAATCCGAAGCTTCCGATGGGACTCTGTTTTCGACCGGCAAGATTCGCGAAATGCTCGGCTGGCAGGCCCGGTATGACTGGCGGACCATGCTGAAGCCGCCCAGCAACCAGGAGTAAACCTGATGAAGATTACAGACATCCAATGCCACATCATGAGCATTCCCCGTCCCGACGGTACAGGGGTGCGGCGAAACTGGATATTCGTTGAGATCCAAACCGACGAAGGCATTACGGGTATCGGCGAGGCGACCACCGAATACCACGAAGTGGCCGTCAAGGCCCAGGTCGAATCGGAACTCAAGCCGCGGCTGCTTGGCATGGACCCCACGGATGTCGAGCGTATTTGGCAACTTGGCTATCGTGATTTCTGGTGGCGCCAAGGGGTGGTGCATACGAGTGCGATGAGCGGAGTGGACCAGGCTTTGTGGGATATTGCCGGCAAGGCCGCTGGGCAACCCGTCTTTAAGCTCCTCGGCGGTAAAGTGCGGGAGCGGGTCCGCTGCTACATTCGCTATGGTCCAGAGTTTTACGGTGTTTCCCTGGAAGAGGCGTGCAGTTGCGTGTCGGAGATGGGGTTCGATGCCTTCAAGGTTGGACCCGGCGAGCCGACTCAACCGTTTGATGCGGCCAAACAGGTAGAAGTGGCCATCGAAACCCTTGCTAAAGCTCGCCAGATCCTCGGGCCCGATGTGGCACTGATGATCGATGTGGGTGGCCTGTTCGATCCGCTGTCGGCCCACCGGCTGATAGAAGGTCTACGGCCGCTGAACATGCACTTCGTGGAAGAACCAACCGACATGGACACGGTTGAGCCGACTCTGAGACTCAAACGAGATTTTCCCGATGTTCCCATTGCTGTTGGCGAACGGCTCCTGACCCGTTGGGACTGTCGCCCCTGGTTCGAGCAGCAAGCGATCGATGTTTGCCAGGCGGACATCAGCCACGCCGGGGGAATCAGCGAGATGCTCAAAATTGCCCATTTCGCCGAGGTCTACGGGATTACCGTGGCGCCGCATAACCCGTATGGCCCGGTCGGCCTGGCCGCTGCCGGCCATCTGGCCGCCGCCATCCAAAACTTCAACATCCTCGAGCATTGCCCGATCCAGCCCTGGTTCGACGAGGTTCAGACGCTCAAAGTGCCCGTCGTCGATGGATACATCGACGTGAATGAATTGGCCCGTCGTCCGGGCCTCGGCGTGGAGTTGGACATGGACCTGGTGAAGTCCCGTAGCCAGCACGTGCCGCTGGCTGGGAGACGATATCTGCAAAGCGACGGCTCTACGCCGACGGTCTAGGTTTGACCCACAGGGGCCCGTTCTGTGAATCTGCCTGGCGGGTTGTTCGCGCAGGGCGTCTGGCAGCACTAAACGAATCGCCTGCCTGTGGCGCGAATGTCGTTGTGCAAAAGTGAGGAACGCGAGGTGGGCCCTCGCGTTACGGTGGCGGTGTCGTTCGGATTGATGTTGGCCCCGCTATTGCACCTGCGGAGGACCATTTTTTTTACGGGGCACTGTCTTCGAAAACAGCTCATTGCCTTCGAGAAACTGGGAAGGCCCGCAGTCACATCTTTTGGTAAGATGCAAGGGGCAATGATAGGGCATCCGCCGTGTCTGCCTCTGGTTAAACTTTGTGTCGAGGCTCTGATGCGTTTCTTCAATCGGTTCCTTCCTCTGTTCATTGTCGTGGCGGTTGTCACCTCAGCCATTGGAGAAAACTGGCCTGGCTGGCGGGGTCCACGCGGCGATGGGTCGAGTCTCGATAGGGCCGCACCGACACGCTGGAATGGAGAGACGGGTGAGAATATTACGTGGAAGGTGCCCGTTGCGGGGCTCGGCCACGCGTCGCCGATCGTGTGGAAGGACCGTGTGTTTGTGGTTTCTTGTCTCACGGAGTCGAGTGAACGGATCCTGAGCTGCTTTAGCCGCCATTCGGGTGAATTGCTGTGGCAGCAAACGGTGCTTCATGCGGGGCTGGAGGTCATGCATGCGTTAAACAGTTTTGCCTCCGGTACGCCAGCCACCGATGGTGAGCGGGTTTATGTTACCTTTCTTGAGACAGGCGACAAACAGGTGATTGCGCCCAACGTCGGTTCGGAGCGATTGATCAAGCCGGGCAAAATTGTCGTGGGTGCGTATGGCATGGAGGGGCAGCAGGAATGGCTTGTCCGGGTTGGTGACTTTGTCAGCGCCCATGGATTCTGTAGCTGTCCGGTGTTGTTTCAGGATATGGTCATCATCAATGGCGATCACGACGGAGATTCGTATCTGGTGGCGCTCGACAAGAAGACGGGAAAAGAGCGTTGGCGCACCATGCGGCGCCACAAGATACGTAGTTACGTGACGCCGATCCTTCGGGAAATTGATGGGCAGATGCAGATGGTCCTCTCGGGTAGTCAATGCGTAGCCAGTTTCGATCCCCATGACGGATCGCGAAATTGGGAAATTGATGGGCCCACCGAACAGTTCGTGGCGTCGATGGTGTACGACGGGGCGTTGTTTTTTATGACGTGTGGATTCCCCGACTACCATGTGATGGGGATTCGCCCTGATGGACAGGGTAATGTGACAGATTCCCATGTTGCCTGGCGGCACTCGTTGGCCCGATGTTATGTGCCTTCACCCGTGGTCTTGAATGGGTTTTTGCTCGTGGCCGACGATCGTGGTACGGCCAACTGTTTTGATGCCAAAGACGGCAAGGTGGTGTGGAAGAAAAGACTCGGGTCGCACTACAGTGCCTCTTTGGCTCATGCCAACGGGTTGGTGTACTTTCTTGCCGACAACGGTATCACAAAAATCGTGCGTCCGGGCGAAAGCCTTGAGGTTGTGGCAGAAAATCCGCTCGGTGAACATTGTATAGCTTCTCCGGCAATCAGTAACGGACAGCTGTGGATTCGTAGTGAACACCACTTGTTTTGTATTGGCACCGGGAAAGATGGGTGATGAGCAGTTAGTTTCCCGTTTCTGACCAAAGCGATCAGGCTGAGTTGCCGATCTGGAGATCACCGACAAAAGCGACCGGTCGTTTGCCTCGTGAAATCACTATTTACGGTGTGTTGATTGAGTCACCATTGAGCTCAAGCGCGTCGGCAATTTTAGTCATCGCATCGATCACGAATTGAATGTGCGTGTTCAACTCAACGCCCAGGTCCTCTGCGCCCCGCACGATGTCGTCACGATTGACATTGGTGGCAAAACTCCTTTGTTTCATTTTCTTGCGCACGCTTTTGGCTTTCATGCCATGGATGCCTGTCGGTCGCACCATCGCGGTAGCCGTGCAAAAACCAGAGAGTTCATCGCACGCATAAAGGGCCTTGTCGAGTCGCGAAATCCTTGGGCAGTCTCTCAAATAGTCCGCGTGCGATTTGATCGCGTAGATAATTTCCTCGGGATAGCCCCGCTCGGCGAGAATCACTGCGCCCTTGAGTGGATGGTCGGGTGGGTCGGGCCACCGCTCGTAGTCAAAGTCGTGAAGCAGCCCCACAATGGCCCACTTTTCGGAATCTTCTCCGAATTTTTCCGCGTAAGCACGCATCGCTGCCTCAACGGCGAGCATATGCTTTCGGAGGCTCGGGTTTTGTGTGTACTCGCAAACCAGGGCGTAGGCGTCGGCGCGATTCATAGAAAAACTTTCTCGCCTCAAGACGATACAGGACTGGTTGGGGTACCGGGTGTGCTGAGAATGGAAGACTGGGGTGTGGCAAGGTGTGTTGGGTTCGATTCTACATCCCATATTTTTGCGTGCATAGAACAGGACTTTCCCAAGCCCAGTTTGTTCGCCAGGGGGCGAGTCTGTTGGCGCAGAGGAGTCCGGTCTAAAAGTCGAAGATCTGTTTGTGTGGTGTTTCGATCGCTATGGGAGGAGTCGGTGAAATCAACAATCGTTGCAACGTTACGAGTAGGCCTGTCGGTTTCGGAAAATAGGATCTTGCATGGCGAACTGGATGGGGTAAGATTCCGTTTCTTGGGTGATAGTTCGTTCACGCACGGCAGCTTGGGCGTGCGGCGTCTCGCTGAGCAGGCGAGTGCTTTGGTTTTCGGTCAAACGGCCTGACGGTAAAATGGCAGCTGGCCACGCGAAGGTCTACCCCAACCCTTCTGGCTGAACGGTTGCACCGCGAACCGATCGTTGTGGTTATCGCCTCCCGTCATCCGCTCCAAAGGGTACGCGCTATGAGTCGAACTGGTGGTAAACGTTTTGAGCATCTGGGGGAATACAGCGACCTGGTGCGAGCGGCTGGCCGCTCGCACCAGGTGATTCCCAAGGCCAGGCCGGGGAAGGCCACGCAGCGCAAGCTGCGGGAAACTCTTTCCTTCAATCCAGGCCCCACAAAACCCCAGTCGGTCCGTACCGAGCGGCGGTGGAGCAACAACGGTGTCGATGGCGAACTGATCACATGGTCGGTTGGTTATGGACCACGCACCGAGGCATACGTGCTCAAGCCTTCAGGAGCCCAGGGGCCACTGCCTGCCATCGTCGGGCTGCATGATCACGGTGGATTCAAGTTTTATGGCAAAGAAAAAATAGCGGATGGTCCTGGCCGCACGCCGGAAATTCTTGGACCCTACCGTGACAAATACTATGCCCAAAGAGCGTTTGCCAACCAGTTGGCGAAACGGGGCTATGTCGTCCTCGTGCCAGATGTCTTTCTATGGGGGAGTCGCAGATTCGATAAAGCGACCTTGCTGGCGGCAGGGATTGATCAACAGACCCCGAAGTCGGGATCGCGCAGCCCAGTCAAGCAGTACAACGAGCTGTGTGCGCCACATGAGCACCTGGTCGAAAAATATTGCACACTCCTGGGAACGACTTTCGCAGGAGTGGTCAACTATGAAGACCGCGTCGCCACGGCGTATCTTAAGGGACGCAAGGATGTGAAAAGTAATTGCATTGGGTGCGTTGGCCTCAGTGGTGGCGGGATGCGGAGCACGCTATTGCAAGGAACCAGTAACGATATTGCTGCGGCGGTTATTGTCGGTGCGATGACAACCTACCCGTCGTTGTACGACCACAATGTAATTTCCCACACGTGGATGGTCTTTCCAGCAGACTGGCCAAAGTATGGTGACTGGCCCGACATTGCTGCTTGTCGTGCGCCCTCGCCGGTGATGGTGCAAAATGACGTAGGAGATCCGCTCTACACGATCGAAGGCATGCGAGCGGCAGATCGGCGAATGGCTTCACATTACCGGTCGGTCGGAGCCCGCAAGAACTACGTGTGCAAGTTCTACCCGGGATTGCATAAGTTTGACCTTCCGATGCAAACGGACGCATTCAGTTTTCTGGACCAACACCTTCAACCGTGAGAGTGGCGAATCAAACCACAATGAGCGAGAAACAACGCTATAGCCTGGTTGGGACAGGCGGACGGGCCCGCTTGTATGTCGATACCCTGGCGGATACGCAGCGAGAAGACTGTAAGCTGGTGTCGATGTGTGATAGGAGCCA
This sequence comes from Lacipirellulaceae bacterium, assembly GCA_965243695.1. Classification (GTDB taxonomy): domain Bacteria; phylum Planctomycetota; class Planctomycetia; order Pirellulales; family Lacipirellulaceae; genus JAKVCB01. The sequence continues at coordinate 6,583 of CBDEWC010000026.1, forward strand.
GGTGCGGATGGACTACTACAACCGGCACCTCCAAGAGAAACATCAACATGTTGGGGTGCCTACGTTCAAGGCGGATCGCTTTGAAGAAATGATCAAGGCGACCCGTCCGGACACCGTGATTGTCTGCACGACTGATGTGATGCACCACGAATACATCATTCGGGCAATGGACTCCGGCTGTGATGTGATTTCGGAAAAGCCGATGACGGTCGATGCCGCAAAGGTGCAAGCCATCCGTGACGCAATCCGGCGAACGGGAAGGTCGCTGCGGGTGACTTTTAATCTTCGTTATTGGCCGTTGGCGATGAAGATCCGCGAACTTCTCCTCGAAGGTGCGATAGGAAAACCGATGGCGGTTGATTTTTCCTACGTGCTCGATACGTCTCACGGAGCCGACTATTTCCGGCGATGGCACCGCGAAAAGGACAAGTCGGGTGGCCTTTTGGTACATAAATCAACGCACCACTTCGACCTGGTCAACTGGTGGATCGAGGGTCAGCCGCGGACCGTGTATGCGCTGGGGGATCTGAAGTTCTACGGCAAGGCGAGCGCCGAGTCTCGCGGTGAGCACTATGAGTACAGCCGTTACACCGATGAGGTCAAAGCCCAAAACGACCCCTTTTCGATGCCTCTGGATGGCAAAGATCATCGAGGTTTCTGTGGCAGTGTGCTGCGGTCCCTCTACCGTGAGGCCGAGGCAGAAACGGGCTACATTCGTGACCGGAATGTGTTTGGTGAAGGGATTACGATTGAGGATACGATGGCGGTAATGGTTCGCTACAACAACGGCGTGGTCCTGAACTATTCCTTGGTGACCTATTGCTCGTGGGAGGGGTTTCGCCTGGCGATCACCGGCGACAAGGGCCGGCTTGAAGTTTATGTGAAGTATGGCTCACATATCATCGCCGATCACGGTCGGGATGCGTCGGAGGAAGCCGAGGGCGACGAGTATCAAGAGAGGCTTGAGGTATTTCCAATGTTTGGCCACCCCTACAAGGTGGATGTCCCGAAGGCGGAGGGTAGCCACTTCGGTGGCGATGCAGGTATGGCCGACCAATTGTTTTCGCACGACCCGGTTGCCGATCCACTCAATCGTGCCGCCTCCGAAGCCGATGCCACGGCGTCTGTCATGATTGGTGCCTGTGCTAATGAATCGATGCGAACCGGTCTTCCGGTCAATTACCTTGAGTTGCTTGAGGGGACACCTCGGGCGGAGTAGGCACGCCACGGGCGGAACTCGATTGACGGTTTGCTCGCAGACGTATCTGGTTGGCCAAAGGAAAGTTTGACCGAAGCACTACAAGAGTGATAATTAGGGAATCGGGATTATAGGGGCACTTCACCCGGCAACCATCAGGCCATGATGCGAAATCGAATTTCATTGACGTCGATGATCGGAAATCTGGTCACGACGATTCTGGTGGGAGGCGCGATGGGAATCGCGGCGCAGCACGTATTCGCGCAGGTCGAGTTCGACCGTGAGCCCATTAGTTATTCGTCGCTTCCGGTTGATGATCCGGTGGCCAGGTTGCAGCAACGGATCGACGCCGGTGAGCTCAAGCTGGGTTTCGACCAGCAACATGGTTACCTGCGGGCAGTCTTGAAGGAACTTGGTATTTCCCAGGCGTCGCAACTGTTGGTCTTCTCGAAGACCAGTCTCCAGTTGCGGCATATTACACCGTGGACACCCCGGGCCCTTTATTTCAACGAGGAGGCCTATATTGGTTGGGTGCAACAGGCCGATGTCATTGAGGTGTCGGCAGTTGATTCTCGGCAAGGTGCAATCTTCTATACGTTGCGTCAAGAGCCTGCGGAGTATCCTCAGTTTGTGCGAGATAAGGGCAACTGTCTGGCGTGTCACGCGTCGTTTAGGACCCAAGGAGTACCAGGGTACCTGGTCCGATCTGTTTTTTCCGGCCCCCATGGTTTGCCCCACTTCGGGGCGGGAACGTTTAATACCGATCACACTAGTCCGCTGAGAGAACGCTGGGGTGGCTGGCATGTCACGGGTACCCACGGCCAAGAGCGGCACATGGGCAATGTTGTCTCGGAGGATCGGGACCATCCGGAAGTGCTTGACGTTGAGGCGGGTGCCAATGTGACAAACCTCGAAGGACGAACCCAAGTCGAGGCGTACCTTACTCCGCACAGCGACATCGTGGCACTGATGGTTCTGGGGCACCAGGCCACCATGCACAACTTGATTACGCGCGCCAATTATGAGGCACGCACGGTGGAGCATTATACGGATTCGATGAATCGCGCTTTGGAAAGGCCCGAAAACTACGTCAGCGAGTCAAGTTGTCGGCGTATTAAGAGGGTTGGCGAGAAACTGTTTGAGCACCTGTTGTTCGTTGACGAGGCGGTTCTTCGCTCACCGATCGAGGGGACTTCCGGTTTTGCAGAAGAATTTTCTGCCGTTGGTCCGCACGACCAAAATGGGCGATCGTTACGACAACTCGACCTGCAAACTCGCCTGCTGAAGTACCCTTGTAGCTATCTTGTGTATTCCGATTCCTTCGACGGCCTGCCTGACCAGGTGAAGCATTACGTCTATCGTCGTTTATGGCAGGTCTTAAAAAATAAGGACCCCAGTAAGCGGTTTTCCCATTTGTCGGCTGGCGACCGGGAGGCGATTTTCGAGATTCTAGGCGACACGAAGCCCGATCTGGCGAGATTCTGGAAAACGCATTTTGCAGGCCCGTGAGCTGAAAAGAGACCGGACAAAAGAGGTCTGCTCCCAGAGACCAGGTTGGGTCTCTTTTAGGTGCCAGGTCCTGTGCTGCCAAAAAAAACATTCTCAGAAGGTGAATTGAATTGGTGCTGCCAGGCTTGTAGCCCAGGCGGCGGCAAACATGAAAACAAAGCTGGCTGCGATCCACAGCACCGCCATGCCGGCCGAGAGAGTACCCATGGCATGCCCAGCGTGTTCTCCTTCTGCCATGGTTGGGTCGTCCATCGCAGGCATGGGATGGTGCTCCGCAGGCATATCCATGTGGTGGTGGGGCATGATGGGATGCGAGGTGTGTTCATCAGCTTGTGCAGGTATTGCATCGTCTGCCTGCATGTCGGGCATGCGCATCGCAGCCTCAGCCGAGCGATGGCCCAGGTGAGGGTCGGGGGCCGTTTCGCCAATCGTCATGCACCCGTGCTTGAGGCGATACTTGACCAGGAAAAAATTGACCGGGTAGGCGGTAAGGCCACCTGCCAGCGTTGCCATGCTCATCACAAACCAAAATTTCGGTTGTAGTGGTCCCTCGGCACCTGGCAGCAGATGATTCAATAGGACCATCGCGGGGATCATCCCCAGCATGACCATGTTCATCGATACGGTTTCGGCAAAAATCGTTTTGCGTACCGCAAGCAAATAGTTTCCCTGGTACATGCCCACCATCATCATCGCCTGGAACAAAAACAGGCCTACGAGATAGGCGGTGATATATTCGATGATCAGGTCCACGCCGTTGGAAAAACCAAAAGCCGGCACAATCGCTGCGGCGAGCAGAATACCGGTTGCGTCGCCCGCCAGGCAATGCATCTCGCTGTTGACGCCCTGTTTCCAAATCGCCTTGGTGTATTGGTCGTGCATTCCTGGCCCGGGACTTCGGCAGGTGAGCATGTAGACAAACAGGCCGACTGGCCCCGTGTATGCGACCACGAGAATCCAGGCCAGTTTCTGCACCCAACTTGTCGGCGTGTTGTTGAGCGAATCGCCAATCACAAACAACAGCGATCCGGCCGTAAGCAGGAACCACAGAGTGATGATGCCTGCTAACATAAGAAGATCCTCACAAGGGGCCGAAAGTAGTGGTCCAACCGTTTTGTGTGTCTTGCTGGTGCGTCGTATTCAGGGCCATCAAAAAATTCTGCCAAGGGCCCGATATCCTACCTCTGCAAATCTTGCTCGTCTAGCAGGTTCGGTGCCATGGTTGTTTGATGCTATGGTGGTGAAATGGGGTGGTGGTGAAATGGGGTGGTGGGAAATGGGGTGGTGGGGTGGTGGCGAAATGGGGTGGTGGCGAAATGGGGTGGTGGCGAAATGGGGTGGTGGCGAGCGACCAAGGCCGGATGTCTGGCGGTCTGATCCCATCGAAGGTAGGCTGCACCGGTCTCGTTCGTACTTCAAGATTGCCTCACGGGTGCAGGAGTCCGGCTAGGGAGGGTGGTCACGGTAAAGCCATCCCGCGAGCCGCGCGTCTTGCACCCGCTAGCAGGGCCATTTAGAGTTGAGGGCAATTCGCAAAAATAAAACCACCAAGGAACCTGCCACGCGGGCGACTGGCGTTGAGGCTGGAGGCGTCATGAGCGCTCTCCCTCAAGCAGAACCCGAGCCCTCAACCTTGGACCCCAACTCTCCAAAATCCCAGGACTCTCTGACCCATGCCAAGTCAAGAAATTTACGATCAGGCGCAAGATATACAGGCATGGATCGTTGGCCTTCGCCGCCAACTGCATCGTTTTCCCGAACTCATGTACGAGGAAGTAAAAACGAGCCAATTGGTCAGGGAGACGCTCGACGAACTGAAAATTCCCTATCGCGCACCGATTGCCACGACGGGAGTGTTGGCGACGATTGGGACCGGCAAAAAACCGTGTATCGCCTTGCGGGCGGATATGGATGCGCTGCCAATTCACGAAGAGGCGGATGTTGATTTTCCGAGTGAGGTTGAGGGAAAAATGCACGCTTGTGGCCACGATTGTCACACGGCCATGCTGCTGGGAGCTGCAAAGATCCTTAAGATGCGCGAAGGCCAACTGCCCGGTACCGTACAGCTGTTGTTTCAGCCGGCCGAGGAAGGGGGCGGTGGTGGCAAGCAAATGTGCGACGCGGGTGTCCTTGAGGAACCACCGGTGGAAAAAGCCTTTGGCCTGCACGTCTGGCCACTGCTGCCGACCGGTTCGGTTGGCTCATGTGCGGGCACCATGCTCGCGGCGGCGGGCCAGGTCCAGATTATAGTGCGGGGAAAAGGGGGGCATGCGGCCATGCCACACTACTGTATCGATCCGGTGACGACGGCGTCGAAGATCGTGGTAGAACTGCAGACCATTATTTCGCGCGAATTTGATCCGCTTAACTCGGGTGTGGTCAGTGTGACCTGTTTTCAAGCAGGCGACGCCTACAATGTCATTCCACCCATGGCCCAATTGAGAGGGACGATCCGGGCCCTTACCGGCGAACGGTTTGCGACCCTTAAGGAGCGGGTTCAGGTTGTTGCTGAACTGGTCGCTAAGGCCAACCAGTGCGAGGCAGAAGTCGAGTTTCCTGGGATTGATTACCCACCCACGGTCAACCACCCGGAAGTCTGGCAATCGGTGAGATCCATTGCGGGACCTTTGGTAGGGAATGGTCAGGTGCACGAGATGTCACCAATCATGGGGGGGGAAGATTTCGCCTTTTACGCCGAAAGGGTGCCGAGCTGCTTTGTTGCCCTCGGTGTGCGTAACGAAGACCAGGGGGCCACGTTTGGTGTTCACCATCCAAAGTTCAAAGTTGACGAGGACGCTTTGCCGCTTGGCTCGGCACTTCACGCCTGCTTTGCCATCGAGTCGCTCGCGCAACTGTCGGCTGGCACAACCTGAATCGGTCAACGCAAGTATGGCGCTGCCCAGTGGCAACGGGCTGGCTTGTGCAAGCCGTCGGTCACTCAGGCATCACCGAAGAGTGGTGCTGAGCGATCAGCCACGTTGCACCTTGCCGTGCATAAACAAAGGTGAACCTGGCTGGCAGCGACGCTCCGTTTCCCAGTGAAAAGGTATAGTGGCCTGAATTGATAGCGATGTCACCGAACCGGCGCACATTCGCTTCGTCGATGGTGCCTGCTGGATTTTGCTTGAGAAAACTGGAAAAGTAGTCTCTGATCTCCGCGTGATTGTGGCGAACGTGATTGGACATGGTTGGCACGAGGATAGCATCCATTGCATAAAGGCCAACGACGTTGTCCGGGTCTCCAGTTTGCAGCGCGGTATTCCAATGGTCGAATAACTTTAGGACGTCACCGTCGGTCATCGCAAAACTCCATTTCCATGGTGAAATCAGAAGGCCGTCCTCAGCAAGGGCCAGGAACGTCGTGGGCTGGTGCTTAACGATACAAGGGGGGGCGGGTATAATGCGGCTAAAATCTTGCCTTGATCTCTTCGGCACATTGGTTGCTCTCTTAGAGAATGGGCCGCCTGCAAACGTTGGAAATATAACGGATGGGTAGCGACGTGCATAGAAAACCTGGTGGCCTGTTGATCAATCGCCTCACGCTACATTGGCTATTGTTGATGGTGCTTTTCGGATTGCCTGGCCTTCGAAATGCTGATGCGCTCGAAACGGTGTTCACGATTGAGCCTACGGAGGCCTATCCGCGTAACTCCGAAGGAGATATTGTTGAACTGGAGGATGGCCGCCTGTGCCTGGTTTACACGCAATTCTATGGAGGCACTTCCGATCACGCTTCGGCAAATCTTGCCATGCGAACGTCTGACGATGGGGGACGTACCTGGACGGATGATAAAATTGTGGTCCGCAACGAGGCTGGCAAGAACGTGATGTCGGTCTCCCTGCTCCGCCTGCAGTCCGGCGAGCTTGTTTTGTTCTACCTCCGGAAAGAATCGTTGCAGGACTGCCGTCCAATTATGAGGATCTCAACCGATGAAGGCGCGTCGTGGAGCGATGCGGTCTGTTGTATCACTGATGAAATTGGCTACTACGTCTTAAACAACGATCGGGCTGTGCAGCTACCCAGCGGAAGGATTGTGTTGCCTGTGGCGCTGCATGCGACGGTGGAAGAGCCGAAATGGAATTACGCCGCAAAGATCCTGTGTTACCTTTCCGACGACCAGGGGAAAACGTGGCGGCGCAGTGCGAGGGTGGAGGTCGGGGATAACCCCAAGGGCAAAGAGGCAATAGTCCAGGAACCGGGCGTGGTGGAATTGAAAGACGGACGGCTGATGATATTCTGTCGGACCGATGGCGGCAGCCAGTACGTGGCCCACTCGGCCGACGAGGGTGACACCTGGTCCGAATTAAGGCCTTCGCTCCTGGCCTCGCCACGAAGTCCGGCAACCATCGAACGGAATCCGGTGGATGGCAACCTGGTTTGCGTGTGGAATGATCATTCGGGCCGCCACCCGTTTACAGCCGGCAAGCGAACTCCCCTCTGCCTGGCAACCAGCCGTGATGAAGGGAAAACGTGGAGTCGGTCCCGAGTTATCGAAGGCGCGCCTGATGGATGGTATTGCTATACCGCCATGACATTTCATAAGGGCCAACTACTTCTGGCTTACTGTGCGGGTGACAAGACAGTAGGGGGATTGAACCGGTTGAAGGCGGTCGTCGTTACGCAATCTGAACTGGAATACACCTCTTTCGGACGAGGGAAGAGAAGGCGGTAGACCTGGCCGAAGGAATCCTTCTTTTTTACCGCGATCAGACATCTCCGCACTAAACCAGGTTTTGTCAAATTTTCAAGAATGGCTTGAAGCTATGGGGGCACCAATGGCACTTTTGCGACACCTGGCAATCCGTTGCACCTGCATGGAAAAAACACGAGAGTTCTACGTCACCTGCATTGGCTGGAAGTTTGTTGGTTATCGGGCCTCTCGGCAAGGTCTGGATCTTTCCGATGGTACCAACAACGTCACTTTGATTCAGCAACCCGCAAATGCGGTTCGGCCAGAACAAGAAGAAGGCAATGAGTACCTTCATTTGGGCGTGATTGTAGAAGACCTGCAGGCCTGCTGGGATCGTTGTAAGGCGTGGGGTGCGACGGTTTCGAAAGACAACATCAAAGAGCGTAATGAAGCAAACGCCCAAACCTGCCCTCCCGACTCGTTTAAGGTGTTGGACCCGGATGGAAACATCGTCGATGTGACGGCCAATCAAGCAGAATGGCGTGGGGTGACCCTCTAGCAGCGGGCGAGATCTGCTGAAGTGTGAGAAGCCCGTTTTCCGTTCGTGGGTAAGCCGCAAGCCTCCTGGGTTTGCAGGCTTTCGCGCTGTCAAACACGCGTCATGCCCCGAGAAGTCTGGTCGACGGTCTTTTTTCGTGTTGGTCAGAGGGAGGTTCAGTTGAGAATTGTCCGGTGGCCGCGATCTCGAAGGTGCCCTGCAAAACAGAGGCCCGTTGGGAATTCGGTTTGACCGAGAACCAGTCGTGGTGTTAGAACGGTGCTACTGTGGGGCCAGGGCGGCTTCGCGCCTCAATAGAAATGCAAAAAATTGGACCAGAATATGTCTTCAGACGGCAGTGGTAATTGGCGCGACCATGGATTTGATCCAGAGAATATCCGCTGGGATGAACTCGCGAAGTGGTTTTGGCTGGTTTGGGTCGGTCTGGTAGTGGTCGTCGTCGCTTCGGTGGGCATGTCGATGGTCTACGATATCGGAGCCAGCGAAGAGGGGGTCGTGCTCAGATTTGGAAAAACGCTCGAAACCGTACAGCCGGGGCTGCACTGGAAGCTTCCCTGGCCGATCGACACGGTGTACAAGGTTCCCGTGCAACGTATTCAGACATTGGAATTTGGGTTTGCCACCCAGCGGCCCGGTCGCATGACCCAGTACGCTCCTGAATCCAAGGAAGATTTGGCCGTCTCCGAGATGCTCACCGGCGATTTAAACCTGGGTAACGTCGAATGGATTGTCCAGTATCGCGTGAATGACCCGGTGGAATATTTGTTCAAGATTGGAAACACCGAGTCGATCGATCGGCGGGCATTGATCCATGGTACTGAAAGTGAAGTCAACCCGGCGGTACCCGATACGATTCGCGACATCTCCGAATCGGTCGTACGAAAACTGGTGGGGGATTCAAGTATTGACTATGTGCTCACCATAGGGCGCGACCAGATTGCCAAGCAGGCCCAGGAACTGATCCAAAAGGAACTGGATGGATTTGAAGCCGGCGTTGATATCATTACCGTCAAGCTACAGACCACCTCGCCGCCGACTGCGGCGGTTCAGGAAGCGTTTCAAGAGGTCAATCGGGCCCGCCAGAAAAAAGAAAAAGTGGTGAACGAAGCGCAAGGTGAGCGAAACAGCCAGATCCCCGCTGCTCGAGGAGCCAAGGAAAAAGCCATTGCAGAGGCGGAAGGCTATCGGAATCGGGTTGAACTTGTCGCGACGGGAAAAGTGAATGCCTTCCTGGCGCAACTGGAAGAATATAACAAGGCACCCGATGTCACTCGCAAGCGACTCTACCTGGAAGCAATGGAAGAAGTGCTGGCGAACGTGGGTCAGAAGACGATCATCGATGAAACCGTACCGGGAGTGTTGCCACTGCTGAATCTTGAGGCAGGCAATTCCATTCCTTCGGGCGGACAGGGAGTTGGACCATGAAAAACAAGATTGCCGCAACAGTCGTCGTCGTGCTTGTCCTGGTTGCTGTGGGGCTGTACGCCAGTGCCTATATCGTTGAGGAAGGCCAACAGGTCATCGTGACCCAGTTCGGCAAGCCGGTCGCTACGGTCGATCAGGCGGGATTGAACTTCAAGAAGCCTTTCATCCAGGAAATACACTACCTGGAAAAGCGGTTGCTCCCCTGGGATGGAGCGCCCGAGAGTATGCAGACCCGAGACAAGAAACGAATCGATATCGACGTCTGGGCTCGCTGGAAGATCGTCGATCCAATGACTTTTTACGTAAAAGTGCGGACCGAACAGCGAGGGCAAAAGATCCTTGACGATTTAGTCGATTCGGCAGTTCGCGATGTTGTTGCCCGTCACAAATTGATCGACGTCGTGCGTAAATCGAATGCCGATCTTGTCTATGAAAGTGAAGAAATCGAGCACAGAGCGGGTGATTTGGTTCAGGGACGGGGACGGGATGATGTGGAAGAAGAGATTCTCAGTGGGGTCGACCTCAACGAATATGGGATGGCTCTGACCAAGGTGCGGATCAAGCGGGTCAACTATGTGGAATCGGTGCGCCGGACCGTGTACGAACGCATGATTTCAGAACGATTGCGGATTGCGCGTCTTTATGATTCCGAGGCGATTGAAGAACAGAACAAAATATTTGGCCAGACCCAAAAAGAACTCGACCAGATCGAAGGCGAAATGGAGAAGGAAGCAGCTGAGATTCGGGGAGGGGCCGACGCGAGGGTGATCGAGTTAACTGCCCAGGCCTATGGGCAGTCGCCCGAGTTTTTTGAGTTCCTCCGCCGCCTGGAAGTCTTTGAAAATTCACTTCAGGAAGATACTCGCTTGATCCTGTCGACAGAAAGTGAGCTTTTTAGACTGCTCACGGGGTCAGCCGATTTGCGACCCGGATCGACTTCAACGCAGCAGTAGGCCTCCTGCATTCGGGCCGTCTGATGGCATGGCTGGCGATCACGGGGGACGACTCTGCGTCAAGAACCCGTCTGGAGGTCAACTGGTGACGTCCAGGATTCCGTTGATGGCGGAATTGATAAACCCGCCGATCCATGGTAAGTGGCTGACCTCTACATCGTCGGCTGCGTCGAGTTTGATGGCAATATCTCGAAGCATGGGGCCGTACTTTTTGAGATCTTCGGGCAGGGCATCATCCCACGCTTCGACGACCATCTGGATTCTCTCCAGTTTTTTTTCGTCAAGCCAAATGCCCCGGCAAGAGGTGCATCGGTCAATAACAATCCCAGTATCCCCTCCATAGTTTACCGGGTCGGTGGTTCCATCGCACTTTGGACATTTTAAATCGCGGTCGGCATCCTTGAGTACGACTCCAGTGATGGTGGTCGATTCAGCAATTGCCCGTCTTTCATCTGGATTGAATTTGACCTCGCGAATACGCACTAGTTTTCCAAGCTCGGCTTCGTCGAGCCATTCACCATGGCACTTGCTGCAGGTTTCGATCGAAATGCCTTCGTAGTGGAGGGTCGACAAGTGCGTGTTGCAGTTTGGACAGAGCATGCTGGTAGTTTCCTGGATGAAATCAGTCTGGTTCTATCCCAAGCGGAAGCCACGGCCGTCGCCACCGCCTCAGTCCCGAAAGAGTCGATTGTAGCAAAAGCATCCAACTCAGAAGAGGCTTCAAATATGGAAATCGGGTGACGGTGGCTGCAATTGTGCCTTAAGCGGATGGCTGTAGACTTTGAGGAAGTCTTCCTGGAAGAACCGGTATTTTCTTTAACCAAAAGTCTGCCCCTGTTCGTCGTCAGGCAGGGCGGATGGCACGGTTCTTCGTGTCGAGTTTCCAATCAACAGTGCCGCGATCACAGAAACCGTGAGCGCGAGCAAGTTGACCGAGAGGACTTGCTGGTAGACGGGGAGGGGGTGATCTTCGCTGCTGCCCAACAGCAGGGCCGGAAGAACCTGTAGGACAGCTCCCAGGAAGCATCCTGCCGCGTTTATCAGGCCAATCGTGGTGGCGGAATACCTTTTGGGGACCGCGTCGCAGGCCACACCAAAAATGACCACCGACGTACCAAGCATCATTCCTGTCAGGCAAAGGTGCAGTGCGATCATGGCGTAGGTCCATACCAACGGAATAAATAACAGGCCCAAGACGGCGATCAGCGAACCGATCGCTCCGATCAAAAGAATTGGCTGACGGTTTTTCATGTGGTCTGCCAAAAGTCCGGACACCGGCGCCGAGATGGCCAGTCCCACAAAGATCCAGCTATTCAGATTAACGGCATCTTTTTCGTCGAAGCCAAAGGCCATTTGCAGACGGATGTCCCACAGTCCACCGAACCCAAAAAGCACTCCAGCCATGCCGGCATAAAACATCAGCGACAATAAAACTTCGCGGGTGCGAAGCAGTACGCCAAGGGCGGTCCACAAATCGATTCGGGACCTTATTTTTTGCATGTTTGCCGGCCGGTCGCGGACAACCAGTCCACACAACATGCCAATCCCGATGCCGAAAAAGGTCAGCAGAATCATCACATCCTGCCATAAAAAACCATGAGTAAGTAACTCGCTAAATCCCGAGTCGCCCCCAATTGCTCCCAGGCCAAAGAAGAAATCAATCAGTCCCATGGCGAACCCAAAGCGGGCCGGATGAATCCAGCGGCGGGCCAGCAGGCCTGCTGCTGGGAATCCAAAAGCTGCCAGGCCTCCTAAGGCCGACCGAAAGAGCAGGGCGGTGGTAAACGAGTTTGCGACGGCAAAGCCATAGGCCATCAGTCCACACAGGGTGGCCGAACTGGCGAGCAGCAGGCGGGGGCTGAACCGGTCGAGCAACAGGCCCGCCGGAAGTTGCATCAAGCTGTAGACGAAAAGAAATGAGCCGGAGACCACGGCCGATTGAACAAGGTTCAGTGAGAGCGATTTGTCGATGCCCGACTCAAGGGATCCATAGCCGATTTGGATCGCCAATTGGTAGATTGTAAAGGTGGTCGCAGCCCCCCAAATGCACCAGGCTTGCCACTGCGAGGGAAGTTCCTGTTCTAGGCGATGGTCGTGCTGCATATCCAAAGTGCTCCTGTTGAAGCCACCAATGTACCCATTCCGGTTGTGAAAATAAGGGCCTGTCGCACGTGGGGCTGTAAATCAAAGCCCTGGGAACATGGTTGTTTTGGGGCATCTCGCGGAGGAAGCCTACGATCAGCCGCCGGCGATATCCTCGAACGAGAGAGATCGAGATCTCTGGGCTTTGGTTTTGAATCGGTTCGAAGGCGTCGCAGCGACTTCCTCGACACGCGCTGCGAAAGAGGACCGGCTCTGGTGGGGGGCCTCGATTACCAGGGCAGAATCTCGTCGATGGCCAACTCAAGGGCCAATTCCCGAGTCGATTCCCGGGTTGGATGATGCTCGCGACGTGCGGCCCTTTGCCAGGCGTTTTCTGTTGAGAGATCGTCGTTTTCTAGCACCGGTGGAATCTCAAGGGCAGCCTGAAGCGGCTGGAACCTGCGGTATTTTTCCTGCAGCCGCTGGTCCGTTGGGAGGCCTGGCTTGACGGGCAGCAGCGGTTTGGCTGGCCGTCCAGATCGTACCGCTTTTGGCAAGCGGAAATAGCGGGCAAACCGTCGATCGTCGGCAGCCTCAAAGAACCGGTCGATGGCATCGTCATGCGACCTTGGGTGATTGCGTCCCAGCCGCGCACCTCTGGTGGTTGCAGGCTGGCTCTGCTCGTCGCGCACTGCCGAAGTGGTTGCCATCGCAGCCGATTCGGGGATCGCGTAAGTGATGTCAGCCGTTGCAAATTCAGCGGTAAGCGGGGTGTTCGTGGACGCGTTCATCGCCGCAGTCGAGCCTGCAGCCTGGTTGTCGTACCACACGGTGTAGTCAGCGGTGTCGATAACTCCATTGGTGTTTCCGTCGGCCGAGAGGTCCGTGGTCGAGCCGAAAGTACTGAACCAGACGGCGTAATCATCGTTGTCAACCTGGCCGTCGCGGTTGTAGTCGCCCTGGACATCGCCGGCCGAGGGGTTGGTGCTGTAGATGGCGACCGCTCTTGTATCTGCGGTGACGTTAAAAGTGATCGTGTTCTGATCGACCGTTTGTCCGGTTCCATTGAGTGTCCACCGCAGGAAGTGGAACGGTTTGGGCGAACCGCCGCTGACGTACATGATGGGCAAACCGGTGGCCATTTCGTCCAGCTTGTCTCCCGTTACGCCATCGTATATGCGGATACGGTCGTAGTAATTCAGGACGTGAATGTCGGAGTATCCATCTCCATTGCGGTCTGCACCAAAAGTGAGGGAGTAGTTGTCAATCTGGTTGTCTGAAATCAGCGTTCCCAGCTTTTGTCCGGTCTGGTAGTCGTAGTAGCCAATATTCGAGTAGGAGTCGTCAACATTTCCGTACAGTTCCAGCCGTCCATCACCATTTCGGTCCGGGCCAAATTCAAAACCACCAACTTTTCCATGGTTATAAATCGTAAGCTCGGGCTCAAAACCTCCGGTCAAGGGAAACCGCTGGTATCCGCTCGCGACACGGGCGGTCCAGAGTTTTCCATCTGGATCGATCTCGATATCCTGCAGTTGTCGACTGGGATCGTCCGGACCACCAAAAAGCACGGGTGTGTGGCCCTGTCCGGCGCAGGTGTAAACATTGGAATTCCAGGCATCTCCCAGGCCGATGTAAAGTGTGCCTGAGTCAACCGCCAACGCTCTTGGTTGACCGTTGACCTGGCAATAAACCTGTCCGAACGCCCAGTTATTGTTTCCCAGGTAGGGAAATCGCCAAATCCGGTACTTGCCTGCTACCAAAGTGGGGTCGGCAAGGAAAAGGTTTGCATCCTCGTCAAATTCCATCGCCTTGCCGTACTGGTAGAAGCTTTTTAGCAGAACCCCGTTGGAATCATAAATCTGCGTCGAATTATTTCCCTGGGTTGCGATGAATCCAAGATGACTGGATGCGCTACTGTCGCTCACCCGATCAGGCGCGGTGAGTGTGACTTGAGAATCGTCGTCGACTTGGGCTGAAAAGTTGGTCAGGCCACCAGTTCCGTTGATCAATACCTGACTGGTTGGGATGGAAAAAACATCGAGTTGGACCTGATTGTTTCCAATGACGACGGTCGTTGCGCCAGCCAGTGAAAGTGGCAGGTTGAGCGAGCCGTCGGGCTGGGCTGTCACCATCGAGGTCGCTCCGCCAAGACTCACAGCGTAGGAAACGCCCGGCAGTATTGAAAACGCGCCGTCGCGCACGTTGAGCGTAACTGGCCCGGTCCCATGGAGATGAAACTTGATGTTGGTGGTGTCGTAATCCGTGACCTGTGCGTTGACGGGCGAACTGGCCACGACGGTGATGGGCACTTGCTCAAGCACGGCCGATTCGTTTTCCAGAAAGGTGAGTTCCGTGCGGACGTCGCCATCGACGGTGGTCACATAATCGTGATGGGAAAGTGCGCCCCGGCTATCGAACTTGTAAATCATGTGCAGATCACTATCTCCAGACCAACCGTAGATGCCTGGATTCATCGTGACGACTTTTTCATCCCCCCGCACCATTCCGGAATCAATTTCCCGAAAAGTAATCGGAAACTGCATAGATGCTAACGTCTCGTGCGTGAGCGTGTGACCGTCGCTATAGGAAATGAAAAGCTCGCCCCAGCTGAGCTTGTCGAGCATGTCGTAGTAGATGTGTTTTTCTGACAGAAACGGCGGGTTGGCAAGTGCGGTGACCGTCGGTGCTAAATGCATTTCAGGCCCGGAAGAGATTTCGTTGTCGAAGATAATGTAGTCTTCGGCCGTCATGCTGCGCGTGAGGACACCGCTGTTGGCGATCACGACACCATCTTTATCCCTGATCTTGCGGGCATATTCAATCAAGGAGGGTTGGGAAAGCAGCAGGACCGAACTCTTCTTGCGCGCGATGGTCTTGGTGGTGGGGTATATGTCTGCGGTGTGCCCGTCCCAGGTCCCATCGTAGGTGTACTGGCCCGTATAAGCGGCCATGAACCCATCCATGAACCCACCATCAAAGCCCATCTCATCCATCAGGATGTCAACGCTATCGATCAGGGCATCGTGAAAACTGTTGCCAGGCGTGGGATAAAATCCCCACCACCGCCAGCCGTCGGCCTGATTTTGCGGACCAAACGCCGAGCCATCGCCCCAGGAGGCTTGCAGGCCGTTGGATGCAATGACTTTGGAATCGGCAAACTGGTCGGGATTGTTGGTTGCGTAGAGGCTGTGGGCAATATGCAGCGCGACATCAAAGTCGGGGTCCATGGCGTGGATCGCGGCGACCTGTTCTGCCAGGAGTGCCCGCTCTAGCGGAAAGTCGCGGAATTCAATTCCGTCAATGTGGAGGTTTGGGTCGTCCGCGATTTCCGAGAGGGAATGAAAGATACCAATCTCGAGACTGCGTTTGTCGATAAAGTCCTGGGTGGGCACCTTGCGCCGCTCGGGCGGGTGGGGTGTCGTGGTGACGAAGCCAGGTGTTTTTTCCATGCGCGCGATGCGGCCTTCAACTGTCCGGAAGTTGTTGACGAAATCGTAGTAGTCTTTTGACCCGGTCGGATAAACGGCCCACTCAAGCGTGTAGGAGTCCCCTGATGCGAGGGCGAACTCTTCGGTGCCTACTCCGGCTGCGTTCTGCCAGTCAACATACGGAAGCGCCTGCACGATAAATACATCGTCTACAGGAACAATGGCCAGCCCCGTATTGGCATCCGTAAAAAAGGTCGAGGGCCCGTAATCGGGGACGGTCGTCTCAATCTGCCGTCCATAGCGATCATATCCAGAGAGCAGGGATTGGTTCAGCTGCGCGGTGACGACGGGAACCTCGTTGTAGATCAACAAGCCCAGGTCGTGGCCCCAATTATTCGTATAGGTGTCCTGGACGGAGACATGGGTGGGAAAGACCTCGATCTGCCGGTTCAGCGAATAGTAATTTCCACTCGCCGTCACCCGATACTGGTTTGCCCCCAGGTTTTGGGTGGTTACCTGCCATGCTGTCTCACCAGAAGCGGTTTCACCAAGCAGATTGTAGTCGCCCCAGGGCCAGGAGATCCGGCTCTGAAATGGGTAGGGGGTACCGTTGATCGTCACGTCAAAGCCGCCACCTGGATTGAGAGAAAAACCAAAGGGCGTGAGGTGGTCGTCTGAAGGGAGTGGGCCGACGGTATTTTCCGCTGGCGAGGGGATGTTTCCCGAGTCGACTGGCAAGGAGAACGAGAACTGGTTGGTGTAGTTCAGGTAGTAGAAGTCGCTAAAGGTGACATCGATCAGGTAATCGCCATTTTCGAGTCCAGACAGCGGCAAGGTCGTTTCCACAAAACCGGAGTCCGGGACAGGAATTTGGTTTCGCTCCAAAAGAACGTCCCCTGGTGCCAGGGCGTTAGAAACGGTCACTTCAAACTGACCATCGACCACATTGAGCCAGCCGTATTCGGCATCAATCACGATTGAGGGTTCATCGTCATGGAGGTAGAGATAGGGAGTGACCTTAGGATTGGTGAACAAAAAAGGATCGTAGCCATAGGTCTCTGCCTCGGCCAAAAAATGGTCTTCTGCATCCTGGGCCGACAATGCGTGGTCGTACACGCGCACCTTGTCAATCAGCCCTTTGAAACTCGGCAGGTCGGGCCGGTCTTTGGTGCCCATCATAAAATTCCCCACCGGCGAATAGTCGGTGTAGAGCGATTCGCGCTGGTAAACCTGCCTCCCATTGATCGACATGGCCATGTCGGTCCCGTCGAAGGTGGCGACAAGGTGATTCCATTCATGCAGGGTCAGATCACCCTTGACATTGTTGCCCCCGCTGCCGATGTAAAACAAACTGATTTCTGTGTTGTAATAGGTCAGCAGGTAGGTGGAGAGCGACTCCCCCATAAGGACCGCTTCACTGTGGGCTTTGCGTGTGGGCTTGATCCATGCCTCCAGGGTGAGCGGCCCGCCAATGCCCAAAGCAGCAGCAGACCCAAAGTCCCCATAGTCATCGCGACCATCCATGTTGAGGGCATAACCGGTCCCTTGTTGGACCCAGCTTGGCCCAAACAGTTGTCCCGTGTTGCCGTTGCCGCTGGAGTCGGTGGCCAGACTCCCGGAGCCTTCATCGAAATCCCACTGGGCCGTCAAGGCGAGCAGCAGGCGTGACTCCAGTGGCTCGACCGCAAGGCGTCGCTGCCGTCGGTCGCGCCGGTTTTCGGTACGAGCGGCGCGCGCCGGCCTCCTCCGCTTGAAAACGCGCCAGGGCGTATGCCAATTTTCCATTCCTGCAGCCATGGCTACCTAGTTTTAGAGCAGAAGTGCCTCTCCCAGCAATATTTTTCATTATAAACGAATGTTGCCAAAATTTGCAGAAAAAATGGCTGTCCCCCGCATGATTGCGTCTCGCCGGGCCAATGGTCAGCATCGTTTGCGCGGATACCTTGCTGACTGACCCGGGACGCAAACCGGACGGCTGGCAAAGTTCCTCGCCGCATGAAGACCGGCCTGTCGGTGATAGCAGCGAAATGCAGCCGCTACGCCGAAAGCCTGGAAGGTGTTGCGATACGCGCGGGTGATTGCCGCCAGCAAGCGGCGCGATGACGATCAAGCAATGATGTCATGGGCAACATTGCCGTGGACGTCGGTAAGACGGAAATCCCGTCCACCGTAACGGTAGACAAGTTTCTCATGGTCCAGGCCAAGCAAGTGAAGAATGGTTGCGTGGAGATCGTGCAGGTGGACAGCCCCTTCGACGGCTTTGTACCCAAGCTCGTCAGTTTTGCCATAAGTCAGTCCGCCACGAACCCCGCCGCCGGCTAACCAGGCGGTGTAACCGTCGGCGTTGTGGTCACGCCCGATGACCGGCTCGCCGCCAAACTCCTGTGCCTCGGGGGTGCGACCAAACTCACCGGTCCAAACCACGAGCGTTTCTTCGAGCAAGCCTCTTTCGGCCAGGTCGGCTAACATTGCGGCAATTGGCCGGTCGATCTTCGAGGCCGCCTTTTTGAATCCGTCGATTCCTCGGTGATGATCCCAGCCTTCGGTATTGATCTGTACAAACCTTACGCCCGACTCGACCATGCGTCGTGCCAACAGGCACTGCCTTCCAAAATCATCCGTCCGTTTGTTGTCGATGCCATACAGGTCGAGGGTCTCTTTCGTTTCGCGCCCCAAATCCAATAGGTTGGGAACAGCTTGTTGCATCTGGACGCTCAACTCCAATGAGCCAATCACTCCCTGCACATCGTCGGTTTGCGGGAGAAGACGCCTGCTCATTGCCTGGGCCAATTCTAGCGACCGGCGACTCGCCTCGGAGCTCAGGCCGTGGCTCGGCGTGAGGTTTCGGATGGATGCCTCCTTGAGAGGTTGTCCGCCCCAACCGACACGAGTTGCCTGAAGGGTGCTGGGGAGGAATGCGCTCCCGTAATTGGCTGGCCCTCCAAAAGTTCGGGTTGGCTTGATCGTAAAAAATCCCGGCAACTGTTCGTTTTCAGATCCCAGACCGTAGAGGATCCACGACCCGAGCGAAGGTCGCACAAATTGGAAGCCCCCGGTGTGCATCATGGGAACGGCCAACGGGTGGGCGCTGGTGCCCGTCTGCATGGCGTTGAGCACACAAAGCCGGTTGGTTTGTTGGGCCAGGTGAGGAAAGGTATCGGCGACCCACATTCCGCTATCGCCATATTGGGCAAACTTCCAGAGTGGTCCCAGGAGAGTTCCGTTCTTCTGGCCTTTTTTTCCTGCTTGGACTGCCAGCTGCGGCTTGTATTCGAACGATTCGAACTGCGATGGGCCCCCATTGAGGAATATGAAAATAACCCGTTTTGCCTTGGGAGCGAAGTGGGGAGTTTTGGGAGCAATAACGTTCGTGGCGCCCAGATTGGGCATCAAGCCGGTGATCGTAAGTGCGCCAAGCCCACTGGTGGTGACCGTCAGCAAATCGCGACGCGACAAACCCAGTCCTGAGGATTTTCCAATCGTGTTGGCCATCACTGCGGTGCGATCAAGAGGTTAAGAGATGGGGCAAGACTTCACTATTGTATCAAAAGGCAGTCCTTGTAGCACTACTGGATATCGACCAGATATCGAAACTCGGCCGTGTTAAATAACGTATAAAACCAGGCTGCCCAGGCATCGACGTCAGGAGGGTCGTCGGGTGAAGCAGTTTGTTGGACCTGCTCAACCAGGTCGAGCACTCCTTGCTGCTCATCCTCGGAGATTCCCCGCGCCAATGCCCAGCGGACTGCCAGGTCGGCTCGCTGGGCGTTGTTGGTTGCCTCTGGTGCTGCCAGTAGTCGCCGGGCTGCGTGCTGGGTCTGTTCGGCAATAAAGGCCGAGTTGCGAAGGTAAAGTGCTTGTGCTGGCACACTTGTTACCGAGCGCCGGCCGCTTACAAGGCTCGCAGAAGGAAAATCAAACAAGTCGAACAACTCCGGCACGTAGTCGCGAATGACCGGCAGGTAAACGCTCCGGTGGGTACTTGGTGGCTGGAGATCCTCGGCCGGTATGTTGTCAATAAGTTTGTCGCCAAGCGGCGTGACCGATGAACGGACCGGTTTTTCCAGCTGGAGTTGGCCGCTTACCGCGAGTATGGCATCACGAATCGTTTCGGCTTCAAGACGCCGTGGCGTTGCTCGCCAGAGGAGGCGATTCTCAGGATCGATGTTCATGTTCGCCGCGTCAGGGGCGCTACTGAGTTGATAGGCTCGGCTCAGCATGATCGTGCGGATCATGCCTTTGACCGACCAGCCGTCCCGGGCAAATTTTAGGGCAAGCATGTCCAGCAACTGGAGATGGCTGGGCTGGTTACCAATGGTTCCAAAATTGTCCACGCTCGCAACCAAGCCGCGTCCAAAAAGGTGATGCCAGATACGATTGACCATGACGCGTGCAGTGAGGGGATTTTGGGAGTGCGTAATCCATTGGGCCAGCTCCAAGCGGCCACTGCTGCGACGATCGATTTCGGGTAGGTTTTCTAGAGAGAAATGGCTCAAGAAGCCACGCGGTACAACTTCCCCCAGGTTATAAGCGTTACCGCGGATAGCAATCTTGCTGTCGGTTAACTTGTACTGGTCGCGAGCACTCATTGCATAGGGAGGCCGCGGCGGGCGGTTCTTTTGGACCTCTTCCAGCTTGGTCTCAAGAGGCCCTATTTCCGACTCAAGCCCTGTTACCCGCTTGTCCGCTTCCCGTAACTGGGAGATGGCTTCCGCGAGCGCCTCTTCTGCGGTGGGTTGGGGATCGGCACCGGCGGTCAGAGCGGTTGCCACCTGGTCGGCCGCCTTCTGCAATTGGGCAATGGCCTGTGTGAGTGCTGCTTGGGTGGCGGGCTGACCCGCATCGCCGGCGGTCAGGGCGGCCTGGTTGAGTCCCGCCACTGCCTCGGTGAGTTGCACCAGCGCTTCGGCGTCGTCCTTTTGGGTTGCCGCATTTTTTTGCGCCTCGGTGGCTTTCTTTAACGCATCGCGCTTGGTGGTAAGTCTGCCGTCGACCGGCTCAACCTGTTTCTTTTCGTATTCTTCGGCGGCAGCGTGCAGAGATACGGCCTCAGGCCCGATCGGAAGCAACTCTGTTGGGTAGCTGCTGCTGTTTTGTTCAATCGTGCCGTACATCGCCTGGGTGCTGAGAAAGATTCCCGCTAAGGCATAATAATCCCGGGTTGAAATCGGATCGAACTTGTGATCGTGGCACCGAGCGCAGGACACGGTCAGCGCCTGGGTTGCTGAAAAGACCGTGTTGATTTGGTCATCAACGACGTCCATGTAAAACTCTTGCGCCGAGTTGAGCCGTTTTGGTCCAAAGGCCAGAATGCTGGGCGCAATCAGGCGGGCCTCGATCGCTTCAGGCGATTCGGGCTCGCCGGCCGGCAGCAGATCGCCGGCAATCTGCTCGCGAAGAAAAATGTCGTACGGCTTGTCTTGATTCAGTGCGTTGATCACGTAGTCGCGATAAGGCCATGCATGCGGATAGGTGAAGTTGTATTCCATTCCGGTCGATTCGGCATAACGAACCACATCGAGCCAGTGCCGGCCCCAACGTTCCCCAAAGTGGGTTGAATCCAGGAGCTGATCAATCAGGTTGGCGAGTGCATCGGGAGAATCGTCGGTGACGAAGGCGTCGATCTGCTCGGGCGATGGGGGGAGTCCAATGAGGTCGAAAAAGACTCGGCGCGCCATGGTTTGGCGGTTTGCATCGCGAGTAGGTCTGAGGCCTGCGGACTCAATCCGGGCAAGCAAAAAGTAATCGATGTCGCTGCGCGGCCAGTCGGCCTGCTCGACCTCCGGTGGGTCGACTGCCTTGGGCGGCTGAAATGCCCAGTGCGGTTCTCCCTGCCTGGGGGACGAGGTGCCAGAGCTTGATTCGGCTGGTTGGCGAGAGTCGGGTGCGCCAAGGCGAATCCACTCTTCAAAAGCGGAGAGGACCTCTTCGGCAAGTTGATGATGGGGCAATCCGCCCGAGTCGGTGTCGGCTTTGCGGAGGACCTCCAGCAAAAGACTTTGGTTGACGTCGTGCGAAACGAGTATGGGGCCCGAGTTGCCGCCGCGGCGGATACCCATCGGTGAATCGAGTTCCAGTCCACCACCAATTTCTTCACTCTCGCTGGAGTGGCATTGGTAACAATGTTGGACCAGGGCCGGCTGGATCTGCTCGTCAAACAGGACGATTCCGGCGGACGTCGGGGTTTCCTCCGGAGGCGGTTCACTCAAGAGAAGCGTCCCCGAAAGCGAGACCGAAAGCATCGCAGCCAGGGAGAACGCCACCCGGAGCATGGTTTGCCTCGGGTGATGGGGGGCGCCAATTGTCATGATGGAGCGATCGTCTGAGGAAGTGCCAAAGGGGGAACCGTCTCTGTCGAGCCAACGCCCAGGGTGGAAAACTCTGGCGCCACGGGCCTGCGGTGACCAGTTCTATAATAACGTCATTTTACCAGAAGGCTGAAAGATTGGCCCGCTGACTTGAGCGGGGGGAGTTGGGGCCGCTGTGGGCCGGCCGTTGCGGCCATAAAACCACAGCTTATTTCCTCTATAGAGCCTATTGTTGGGTTGCGGGACGTGTCAAGAACAGAGTTGAGCTTAAAGAGAAAAGAACCGTTCCCTCTGGCTGAAAAGAAGGTGTCGGTGAAAGTTCATCGAGAGGATTGGCCGAGTGACGAAATTCAGTCACCAGCCTTCCGGTTTACAGATCGCTACGGCATGCCGTAGCGACCAAAGTTTTTGCGGAACAAGCAACCCAAAGGGCACCCTAACGCCACGACCCAGTTTCGGTCGATCCTTTCGTGGCAAGCGCAGGTTTACTCTTCGATCATCGTGCAGGTGAAGTCATCGATCCAAACCACCCCCTCGGAGTAATCATCGTAGAAGAGTGCCTCGACCATGAGGAATGCGGTGTCGTCGCCAATGTGGGTGTCGGCGTGGAGAAGCTGCCACTTGTCACTGGTATTTTTCGCGGCGCGGTTGTCGGTGTAATGGCGTAAAAACTTCCCTTCCTTGTCAAGTGCGCTGAAGACAATATAGAACCCGCCCGTTTTGACATCGGCCCGGTAGCGAAGGCTCATACGATAACGTCTGCCCGGCTTGGCGGGGAATCGTTGCCGCAAGCATACCGTTTGCCCCGGCGAGGGATGTTTGACCATTCGCACACTCGACTTGCCTGTATGCGCTCGGCTGGTATCGACAATCAGGCCACTTGGGTCGAGTTGGTATTCTTCAGTCTGGTAGACACCTTCAGCCGACCATTCATCCGGGACTCCGTATGCGAAGATCGATCTTTCAAAGCTGGAATTTTTCAACAGATTGTCGCCGACTTTTTCCTGGCCAGGAATCACAATGGTTTCCGGGTTGCTGACCAGTGCTTTGAACTTCTCAGGAGTATCGCCGCCCGCCAGGGGGGTGTTTTGAAAACTTTTGATACCGAGTTCTTCCACCAGTGGAAAAAAAGACGTAAACGCTTTTTGGCGAAGCGGGTGGTCGGCCGGTGCGTAGCAAAGGATATTCAACTGGTGGGTCAGACGGAGCATCTCGACGCGACGAAGCAAAACGGGATCGGCAGCAACTTTCTTTGTGGCGCGGTCAAACAATCGATCCATCTGTTCGACAACGGTCCATTTCAACAGCGGCGTGCTGCTGAGGGGTTGGTGCACGTCGGGATAAGCGGAAAAAGTCGTTCCCGTGGTCCGTTCGTAGGAAGTGATCGATTGCAGCAAGACGACGATTTGTTCGGTCTCGGCCGAGGCGGCTCCGTAGTAGGTCTCGCAAAACTCACCGATCCCAGCGCGGACATCGAAGGCTGTGTCCCAGAGCAGTCGCGTACACAGATAAGAGATCAGGTGCCTGAGATTGTCCGTAACCGTCCAGTAATCGTTACGCGGCGGGTTGAATCCACCCATCAGTTTATCGCCGTCGGGAGCCGGGTTGGTCCTTTCCGCAACTTCGGGGGATTGGACAAATGCGCTCTGCACACCCCTGCGGTGGAATTCCCTCAGATTTCGGGAGGCCGCAAAGAGTTTCATGTGCGGCATCCAGGGATAGTTCTGGTAGTGGTAAAGCCATACCTGCAGCCTATCGGTCCGCTCCAGCCACTGGTTGAGCCATCCCATTAAATCGTTGTCCCGATTGGCATCGCACTCGTCGAACGCGTGTGCCTGGCAGGCGCCTATGGGGGCCCAGGTAACCTGGATGTTCGGGTGCATTTTGACCGACGAAGGGTACCCGACGTGGCTGTACGCGATGATGTCGATGATGGCGTCAGGATGCTCCTTCACGACCTCTCTGGCGACCTTGTTGTAGAATTCGTGGTAGGTTCCGGCGATGCCTACCCGGTTGTCGCCTTGTCCGATCCGCTCGTACGAGGCTCGGCACTTGGCACATTCGCACGAGAGATGGTTGTCGGTGTGTCCCAGGTTGATGATGGGGGGGTATCCGTAGTGGCCTTCCTGCCCGCGAAATTGGGCCTTGCTCCACTCCGCGATGTATTCAACAAATCCGGGGTTCGTGACGCAGTAGGCCCGCTGACTTACCGACGGGTGCAGCGGTCGATTGCCGTCAAGCTCGGCATAATACTCGGGGTGATCTTCGTGCAAGCTGGCGGGAACGTAATTGAGTCCGTGTCCGCCGTGATGCGCGAGCATGCTGGTTAGCCTGGCATCCGTATCGCCTACGGCAGGCGTTCCCCCAGCTACCAGGGACCGGTTAAGCCTGTTCCTGGCCGTCCAATTGGGATCCCAGTAACTGACCGAGGCTGCCGTACGCCACAGAAAATCGGGTTTCTGACGGTCGGCAATCGGGTCGATCGTCAGGTGAGGATCTTTGGGGATGCGGCTGGCAGCGGGGGTAAACCACCTGCAGCCCAAATGGTCCTGCAGGAATCCATACATCCCATTAATGGTGCCTCTAGGAGGCGTGCCGGCGATCACAAGCCGCGTGCCGAGGGTACGTATTTCGTACTCGTCCAAGGAGAACGCTTCGGTCAAATCGGCCAGGTCGAGGTCGTTCAAGCGGCGGTTGTCATGTCCGACAACGATCTCGTTTGGCAAAGGTGGCTCTGTATCTGCCACGACCGGAAAAACAGCTCCGGTGATTTGCTCGAGGATAGCGGCCATGTCGTCCGCGACCGCCTTGGTACTCACATCGGCCTGCCCGCTAATGACAATCTGGTAACTGGTGTTGCCATCGACGGCAAGGGTCAGCCTGCCCGCCGGTTCCGCATCGAGCCGTGCGCCGTTGGTGAAGATAGCCGTAAAAATGACAATCGTGAAGAACCGCATGGTTTGGATCCTCTTCTTTGTGCCCTTGGGGAAAAGCGCGCGACCGGCGGAGACCGCCGGTTTGGGGCCTCCTGCCACTATACCCGCACAGCCCCCATGACGCCATCTTCTGGGCCCTCGCAGCCCAGGAGCCTGCCCGTGGCAGGCCGACTTGGGGCGGTTACTGATTTCTGATTGCCCAAAGCGCATCAAACGTGCGGAGATAGATCGTCCCGTTGGAAACAACCGGCGAGGCGGAGATTGCTTCGCCAAGGTCATTTTGGGCGACGATTTCAAAGTTGCGACCTGCCTTCAACACGGTAACCCGTCCGTCGCGGGCGGTGAGGTAGAGGTGGCCGTCGGCCAGGACGGGGGAAGCGCGGTGCCGGTCGTTGTGGGTGCGCTCCATGTAAACCTCCTCGCCGCTTTCGCGGTCGAGCACCAGCAGCATTCCGTTTTCGCGGCACAGATAGACAAGCTCTTCGTCAATCACAGGCGATGGCACATCGGGGGTGTTTTTATCACGTATCCACCGGATGGCATCTTCGCTGGCGGTGAGATCGCCACGCTGGTCAGCCCGAATCGCAAAGACCGGTCCATTCTTGGCCGTGGGGCAGACGACGATGTTTTCGGCAGCGGCCGGGGAAGCGACAAACCGGAGTGTCGGGTGATAGGTCCGCTCGGAGTCATGGTGAGGGTTGAGTCCACCGAGGCGCCAGGCTTCAGAGCCGTCGTGGAGGAAATAGGCAATCGTGTAGTCGGCGCCGTGTGTGATCAGGTAGGGTGTGCCCGAAAAATTGTACAACATGGGCGACGCATAAGAGTGCTCGTTTTCATGCGCCGCTGCGGTGACTCGATCAGCCTGCCAGAGGGGTGCCCCGGTCGCCGCATCGAGGGCGGCGACACTTGCTTCCTGGGTTTCGGGATCACCATCACCATGGATCAATTGGACGAACAGGCGTCCGTCGTGCAGCACGGGGGTTGCTGCCATACCGAAGGCAATGTCGAATTTTCCATAACGTTCCTGAAGATCGAGCTGCCAGACGGGTTCTCCGGTCATGGTGAAGCAGGCCAGTTTTCCCGTGGCCATCAAGGTCCAGACGTGCTGCCCATCGGTCACCGGGGAGGGCGACGCGTAGTTTCCTTCGTCACCGCGAACATCCTGGTTGCCTTGATCGATTTGGCGGCTCCACTGTTGGGTGCCATCGGTCCCGACGCAGATCAGGACCAACTGGTCGCCGTCGACCGTGGTGAGAAAAATCTGGTCCTCCCATACCACCGGCGTGGCACCGGCCGGCCCCGGTAGCCCAAGCCGCCAGGCGACGTTGTGATCGGGCGACCAGGAGGTGGGCAGATCCCTTTCGGTGGAGATGCCATTGCTGGTAGGACCGCGCCACGAGGTCCAGTTGTCAGCCGCGCCACTGCTTGCCCCAATTGCCAGAAGAATCATGGTGACAACAGGTCGCTGTAAGGTCATGGTCGGCTCTTTTAGGTTGGATCTTGGGTTTGGGTTTACCGGTAGGGCTCCCCACAAAATGCCTCCGCTCTTTTGGCACCTCATGCTAGGGCATGGAGTTTTGCGCTGTCCAGTAGGGTTTGCGCTGTCCAGTAGAGCCAGTCCAGTAGAGCCAGTCCAGTAGAGCCAGCCCAGTAGAGCCAGTCCAGTAGGGCCAGCCAAGGCGGGCCAGTCCAGTCGGAGCTCTTCAGGAGGATCCCTTCCGTAGAAACAGCCCGTTCTCCCCTGAGGCGGATCCGTAAAAACCCTCAGTACGACCGGGAGGTTGCTTGTTGGGTTCAGGCCTACCCAGACCAGAGCCAAGTTTTCCGCTGGTGCGGAAAGTCTGGTTTTAAAGAAATGGCCGACACGAGTGCCGGGTAAACCGCCGGGCCTACTGTCGAGATCGACGGGCCAGCAAAGCGAGCAGGCCCAGGGTCACTAAGACGCAGCTGCAAGGCTCAGGAATGGCCCCACTACTGCCGGCGCTAGCGGTGTTGTTGAAGTTACCTGCCCACTGGGCGTAGTGGGCGACGTCGATGTTGCCGGGGGGGAGGTCGTTGTTCTGAAGCGCGCTGCTGTCGAGCCCAAGACTGTCTCGGTAGAGGGTGTAGTCGGCCGCATCGACGGTGCCGCTATTGTTGTAATCGCCAACCAGGTCGCCGCCGGCTGGAGGGGTTATCGGATCGATGGGATGCATGCCCGGCTGGAGGCGAGTTAAAGCGTTAAGGAAATCGGTACTCGCCGCGGCATTTCCTCCAGGATTATTCGCCCCCCCAAAACGGCCAACGATC
Organism: Lacipirellulaceae bacterium; assembly: GCA_965243695.1. Taxonomy (GTDB): domain Bacteria; phylum Planctomycetota; class Planctomycetia; order Pirellulales; family Lacipirellulaceae; genus JAKVCB01. The sequence continues at coordinate 33,904 of CBDEWC010000026.1, forward strand.
ATTTCTGCCCGATCCCCTGTAGAATTTAAATCCGAGCGAGGCACCTCAAGTTCCTTCACGCCATCGATATAGTAGGAAATAATGTCGTCCTGGCGGCCAACTAGTCCCTGACTCTCGTCAGTGAGGAAACCCGTGTCAGTACCCGGATCAACGACGATTTGATAGGTGTGAAATCCATCGGTCGGATCGACATTGCCAATTTGCACCGCCGTGTCGGCAAAAACTCCATCATTAATTCCTTCACCTGCTGCTTTTCCCCAGGACGCGTAGGCTCCCTTGGGGTGAATGCCCAGGCCATCGAAAAGGTTAATGTAAAAGTGGTTGGTCGCATCCTGGGTAACAAAGGCGGCTTCATTGAGGTGCGCTGCTTCGAGCAGGTGGATCTCGTACGTGGCAGTCCAGCCCGTCGGGTCCTCGTACAACCGCTCAATGGCGGAGTTTCCGCTGGCAGGCCAGCTGCCGATCTGGCGATAAAAGTTGCTTCCCGAACCATACGTGTGGCGCCAGTTGGGTTTGCCGGTGTTGTCGGCGTAGCCTGCTGTGGAATTGCCTAATGCCCAGCCTTCGTCGACCGGATCGTTGTCACCTTCATGGAGCAGGTCGGCCTGAGAGGCCGGCACAAAGATCAATAGCGCAAAGATGGTCGCTAGGAAGGCTACGTATTTTGTCAACGTCATCAGGATGGCTCCCTTTGAGTATCGCGCTGGGCGCGGCTAATTTTTCGCGTTCTGAGGCGAAAAACGTGGATTTACCTACACCTCCAGCATACCTGAAACTCGGATTCCGTCAACCATCCGGTCCGTAAAGGATGAATCTGGGAATTGTCCGGTCAGCGAGAATTTTTTTTTGAAGATACCTGGATGGATTCGCGACGTCTGACCGGTTGTTGGTGGACCCGGTTTGGTCGCTGGATGGGCGGGTGACCTGACATAAGCGAGGGGTAATCTCCAGTTTCAAGATCCGCTTAGACGGCCCCACGGCCGCTCTGGGCACGACCTGCGGCAAAGGGCAAGCCAACCGCCATATCTGTATTTCGGGTAGGCGTTTTATGGTAGAATCATTGGTAGGGGCCATTGGGTACCGGGTTTTCTACCCAGTCCCCTCTCGTCAATGCCTGGCACACATCGTATGCAACATCATCTTCTGAAACGGCTGAAGCGTGGTTTTACGCTGGTGGAACTGCTGGTGGTGATTGCCATTATCGGCATTCTTATTGCGCTGTTGTTGCCCGCCGTCCAGGCTGCTCGCGAGGCGGCGCGGCGGACCCAGTGTGCCAACAACATCCGGCAAAATGCACTTTCAGTGCTCAACTTTGAAGGCACGTTTGGACAACTTCCCGCCGGGGCCACTTATGGGTGGAAAACATCCACCACCGGCGGCGGCGGTACCGATCGCTACGGCAATCCCATCAGCGGAACCACAACCACCGCTCGAAGTGAGTACTCGTTGTTCCTGCTTGTTTTGCCCTTTGTCGAGGCCAGCCCGGTTTACGACCAATACGATTTTTTGAGTGGCAGCGGGGTCTACGGAAATGAACATTTGACCTCGTTGCAACTGGAAACGTTTCTTTGTCCCAGTGACGATGCGCAGGGGCGAACGTGGGGCGGAGATCGGTTTGCCCGGTCCAATTACGCCGCAAATTTTGGCAGCAGTTCCCAGGCCCCTAATGCCGTGCCGACCTTTGAACCAGCAGTTCCTTCGTCGAGTAGTTTGGGTTACGACGGGGCTAGTTTTGAAACCGATGGTGCATTCCGTCTTCAGGAAGGGAAGGCGGGTCGCAGGCTGAAAAAAATTGTGGATGGGACCTCCAAAACGGTCATGCTGGGGGAGATAATCGCGGGGCAGACCGATAGCTTTCCGGGGGGATCCGGGCGGAGTGATCGAGGTGACCTCCGCGGTACCTGGGCCCATGTTTGGATGGGCGCGGCTTCTTATACGCATTGGCTTTCACCAAACGCTAGCGCTGGTGATGCCCTTTGGGAGCTTTGGTGCGTGGATTTGCCTGCCGCGGGCCTGCCCTGTGAGTTTCAGCCTACCAAAGGGGGTGGGCTTCCCGGCAGTGGGGGGAATTATGCGGCAGCCCGAAGTCACCATCCAGGGGGAGTGAACCTCGCATTCGTCGATGGTCATGGGCGCTTCTATCAGGATACGGTCGATCTGATTCTTTGGCGTGCAATTTCGACCTACAATAGGGGCGAGGTCGTAAGCGAGTAAGCATCTTTGGTTTTTTCTGAAGTACTAGAGCCGCAGACAGTTCGCCGGCCGCCGCCCATCACCGTCTCCGGCACCTGCGAGCAGGCTGATGCAATGGCCAGGCGCCGTCCGGTGCATGACATCGGGCGAAGGGCAAACCCACAGCGACATCCGTATTTTGGATAGGAAGTTTATGGTAGAATCGCTGTTTAGGGGCCATTCGGTAGGTTTTCCACCCAGTCGGTACCAGGTTTTCCACCCAGTCGGTACCAGGTTTTCCACCCAGCTTACCTTCCGTCAATGCCTGGCACACAACCTATGCGACGTTACCTTCTGAAACGCCTGAATCGCGGTTTTACGCTGGTAGAACTGCTGGTGGTGATCGCCATTATCGGGATTCTCATTGCGCTGTTGTTGCCGGCGGTGCAGGCGGCTCGTGAAGCGGCGCGACGGACCCAGTGTGCCAATAACATCCGGCAAAACGGACTGGCGGTCCTTAACTTTGAAGATACGTTTGCACAGCTCCCCGCCGGGGCCACTTATGGCAGGAAAACATCCACCACCGGCGGCGGCGGTACCGATCGCTACGGCAATCCCATCAGCGCAACCACAATCAGTGCCCGAACCGAATACTCCTTGTTTCTGCTCATTTTGCCCTTCATTGAGGCAAGCCCGGTCTACGATCAATACAATTTCTTGAATGAGGGTGGAATTTATGGGAATGTGGATCTGGCAAGGTTGCAGTTTGCAAGTTATGTCTGTCCGAGCAACGACGCGGAGGGGAGAACGCGGGGAGGGAACCGGTTTGCACGATCCAATTACGCAGCCAGTTTTGGGAGTAGTACGCAGGCCCCGCTTTCCGTAAATCGACATTTCAATAATGATTCATCCCACAGTTGGGAAAGTTACGATGCTCCCGACATGGAAACCGACGGTGTGTTCCGGGTCCAGGAAGGTAACGGTGGCCGCAAACTAAAAACAATCACTGACGGGACCTCCAAGACGGCGATGATCAGCGAGATTCTGGCTGGCCAGGTCGATGTCGTTACCTCTCCGGAAGGATACCAGCCGGGTGACCGAGGTGACGGGCGCGGCACGTGGGTTCACGTTTGGATGGGAACGGCCTCCTATACGCACTGGCTCACGCCAAACTCTAGCAGCGGCGACGCAATGTGGCAGGTCATGTGCGTCGACATGCCTGAGCATGGGCTACCTTGCGATTATCAGCCGAAGCGAGGTAAAGATAACCACGCGGCAGCCCGCAGTGACCACCCAGGTGGGGTGAACGTTGCCTTTGTCGATGGTCATGTGAGGTTCTTTGGGGACACGATTGATCGTCCGTTTTGGCGCGCCCTCTCGACCTATCAAGGGGGCGAGGCCCTAAGTGAGTAAACTTTTCGGCGGCGCTCCACTTCAAGCGAAGGTTTATTTTTCGCGCTCGGGCCGCAGGTGGTAAAGGCGTGCCTGGAAGTCGGGTCGCAAGGTCACCGCGAAGCTGCGTTCTGCCGCGTCCAGACGAGCAATCACCTCGTTGGTAAACAGGTCCACCACCTCCAGCGTCGCCTCACCAGGTGCGGTGACCCTCACCTGGTGAGCGCCAGGCGTGTAATCCGAGATCAACAGGACCCTTTCGTTGGCGAGTTTTTTTGTCACCAGGTGGGTCGTGGGTCGGTCTGCTGTGGTGCCTGCCTCGCTCTGGCCATCGAGAATAATGTCCTCCACCGGCGCCAGCATCTTGACGGCCTCGGACATATCGGCCAGGTGGCCGGTGGTGATCGGACCGATGTCAAAGTTCCAGGCCACAAAGCCCTTGGCGCCGCCCATCACCGTTTCCAGCACCTGCGAGCGGGCATCGCCGGCCGGACTGATGCAGTAGCCAGGCGCCAGGCAGACCACGAGTTTTCCCGCGCTGACCGGGGCAATCTTGGCGACCTGTTGCCGCACGCCATCGGCGTCTTCGTAGATCATCGGTGAAATGAAGTCGAGCGTACCGCTTAAGGCCTCAATCGACGAGAGCGCGATCAACCTCTCCTCACCCGTAAATGCGCCCAGTTCGATCTGGGGGGTGGATTTTGCGCCCGATTTCCCGACCGCCTCACGGAAAACGTCCCGCAGAATGCCAAACCGTTCGGCGACCAGCTCACAGCGGAACTGTAGCCATGCTTCGTAGTGGGCCGGATACTTGTGCGCCCGCTGGAAAAATTTTTGCGGGGCCGGTCCGGCCAGCTGGGGTTGGTGTGCAGTGACCCAATGGTTCCAGCGGCCCACGCAACGTTCGCAAAAGCAGATCTCCGGCCCCACACCGCTCTGCAGGTACACCTCGTCGTCCAGGTTGACCGAGGAGCTGTTGGCTGCGGCCTTGGTGAGCTGTTCCACCCAGGGATTGTCCATCAGGCCTGGCCCCCGGTACGAAGGGCACATGACTTTTGAAGTTGGTTGGCCACTCAATAGGACCGCGGCCGAATCGGGGTATTTTTCCATATCGACCAAAAAACTGCCGCCGTACGAACGGCCCGCCTCCAGTCCCAGTTTTACGTAAGGCTGCGGGTTGCCTCCCCATAGCTGCAGGCGGTTAAAACCCATCTGCTTTAAATCGCGGGCCATCGCCTCCTGTCCGGTGAGTTCAGGGGAAAAATCTTGCCAGTTCAGGTGGGCCGCGCCGTACACGTCAAGCGCGGCGACGATGCGCTTCGGGGCAGTGACCTTCGGCAACGCAACCCCTTCAAAGACCAACGGCCGGGGCAGCTGATAGCCGCCGTTCCACTGGTAGGAAACATACCCGGTGGCCTGCTCGCCTGGGGCCAGGTCCGAGTCGACCAGCAAATTGGTCTCGCCACGGCCGGTCTTCAGCTCCAGGTGGGTGCCACCCGGTTCGCCCGGGCCGGCGGGAAGCTCAGTGACCTTTGGCGGCGTCTTTCCCCCGCCATGCGGACGCAGTTTTAGGTAGCGAATACCCGGGGGGAGCCATACCGAAACCCGCCCGTCGGCCGGCTCGGGGTCGGGCAGATCCGCCGAAATCCGCAGCGCATTGGGAAAGTTGGGGGCCACCCGGCGGATCTTGTCGCGGAGGAAGGCATAGCCGGGCAGGCCCTTTGCTGGATCAATCGGCGGACCGTACACGCCTGGGCTACGGCCGGTTGGGCTGACGTGGTAGGAGGTCGCCTCCACCATGCTGCACTCGCGGACCACTGGCTGGCTGATAAGAAATTCACCGCTAAAGGCAACGCCACCGATCGTCAGCGTCATCTGGCGGCTATCGCCCGAGTGGTCAAAGGCGCGTATCAGGCGCCAGCCGGAGCCAGGCCGGTCAAAGTAATCGTTGTGGTATTCCCATTGGCCCCGCTTGCGGCCACCCTCGAGGCCAAGCCGCACATCGGGGCTGTACATCTGGTCGCTTTGGACCCAGGCTTCTGCCACGTACCACCGCCACGGCTCTACGTCGATCTGCTGCCGCACAAACGACCTTCCACGCTCGTCGTTATAGATTCGCAAACAGGGGCTTGCGGGAGTGGCCGTTTGGGGGCCGGACTTTTCGGAACCGGGTTTTTCGGGAATGGAAACTTCAACAACCGAGCAGGCACTCTGCTGATCCGCGGCCAGGTCAAACGTCCAGCCAAAACTGTCGCCCTGCGGCGCCCCTTCGCTGAAGCTGCTGTTGGCAAGCAGGTTCTCGCCGGCGGTGGCGACGGTCGCCCAGCAAAAAATGGTTGCCGCCGCCAGGCAACTGGCCACTAGCGGTAGGTAGGTACGCTGGCCAGAGAGAGGGAAAATGTCTGGGTGTTTCATCGTGGGCCCTTTTGCGAATGGGTTTTACGGTTCGGGTTTGGGGAGCGGTAGTGAGCTGCAAGGCTGCAGTTACGTTTTAACCCACAGGCCTGCTGTGCGCCGTTTTAAAAACCGCCGTAAGCTGTAGGATACCTTCAGCGGGGTGAACTGGTAACCTGGGCCCCTGGTTTTTGCCCATGGACCCTACAAGCAAAGTAAAAAAGCGGCACCGCCCGTTTTCGTGCGGTGCCGCTTGGTTTTTGTTTTTTTACTTAAAACTCTGAATGCCCACCGGGCAATCAGCCGTTCTTTCGCCGACGACCAGCCAGGGCCAATCCCAACAGGCTCATGCCGAGCATGCTAAGGGTTGCTGGCTCCGGGACGACGGTCACGGAAAGATTGTCGATGGTGCCAAATTTAGGAACACTAAAAGCAAAGTGAGTTGCTTGGAACTGGCCAGCAGCTCCAATGGATCCCTTGAGTGCCCATCCGCTTCCTTCATCGGCAAAAGCCTGAGCTAACTCGACGTTGCCATCACTTCCAACGGTGACTTCCAGCTTGACCGGGACGTAACCGCCGCTCCAGTCAACTGCGCCCTTCGGTTCAGGGCCATTGGTGGTTGCAGCAAGATTGCCGTTAGGCATGATGACCGCCGCTGCCAAGTAATCCGTACTACCAGCACCACCTGCGAGGGCGGCGTCGCCAATCATCAAATAACCGTAACCACCGTTTGCAGCGTTAACATCTGCTTGAATGATAACCTTGTCACCAGGGCCAGCAGCGCCACCTGGAAGTGCCATGGAAGACCCGTGCGGGGTACCGCCATCGAAATTGGCCATGCCTTGGCTGTTGCCAACACCGCTAGGTGTGCCGCTTTGATGAGGGCCACCGGCGGCGACCACTTCGCCTGGATCGCGCTCTCCGCCCCAGGTGTAAAGCGGCGAATAATCGCCGTAGTTTGGCTCGTTGGTCGCATTGAACCAACCGTTGCCATTATTGGCCGTGTAGCCGATGTAATTTTCAAAATCGTCAGTAAAGATGCCGGCGGCACTGGCAGACGCAGCGACGAACAAAAGGCAGGTAACTGCAACAACAAACGTTCTCATTGGGTTCTCCTCCACTTCCTGCGTTTTAAACACTGGTTTTAAAATAATGTCTCTTGGTTTCGGAAAGGTTTGTAAACTCGTGCCAACCTGGCACTCAAAGGCACCTTTCTTAAGGCACCTTGCTTCCGACGGGTTGCCAGAAGTAGGGCACGCTAAAAAAGCTGGAAACAATCCCCCTCATTCCTCCAATGCATACGGATTGAAAAAAATAAATGCGTCAAACAAACCATCACTTAACGGGCATAGCCGAAGTAGCTAACTGGCGCAGCCGAAGCAGCGAGGAAGAAAACGGGAACCAGTGTCGTACAGTTTCCTGGCATCGACACCTGCAACCTAGCCAGGCTGTGGCCTGACGTTTGCGCACGAACGGGCGAAGAAGTCTTAGAAGTTGACTGATTTCTACTCCCCACGAGTTCTCTCCTTCGATGCGACTGGAACAAACCGGGCCATGGCATTCCCAAAGTTGGAGACTCCGCCCAGTACGACCTTCAAACTACACTAACCGGTAGGCATTGTAAAGACTTTGAAGATAAAAAAGGCAAAAGAAGTCCGCCGGGCAGCCGGTGGGCCTTAAGGGGGGGGGGTATTTTAAGGGGAAATTCAGGTTTTTTGTTAGAGGGCCCCGATGTTTTTCGTTACAACAAAGGTTAGCCGTATGGGCCATTTTTTTGAGGAATAGGCATCTTTTGAGGAATAGGCATCGCTCCGGTGGTTTGGCAGCGACATGACTCACCAGCAACGGCATTGGCTCTGTTGCGCTTCGAACCTCCAGGAACTCTCATGGCAAAACGGTTTTCTCTTGTTGCTGCCCTCTTTGTGGTGCTGTTGCCGGCCGTGACGTGGGCCCAGCGTTCGACGACCTTTGGCAAGGACTGGGTGGAAAGTCACCCTTTCATGATCACAGGCTGGGCAAGCGCGGTCACGGACACGGGGCTGTATGACGGTAGCGGACTGAACGTCGTCATGAGCGGCAGTGGTGGGCCGATCAATCAGGCTGCCAGCAACATGATTCCGTGGATCTACATGGCCAACTATTCCGCCGCCGAGGGGGCTGGCTGGAGGCACAATGCGCTCAACCAACTGGCCAAGCCCAACAACATGGGGGTCGGCTGGTTAATGGATGATGAACCCAAACAGGACCAGTTTGCCGAACTGGCAGATTTTGCCGATTGGCTCAGGGATCCGGCCAATGGCACCTCCGATATGCTTATCAGTGCATCGTTGTGGGATTCGACGCTCTACCCCAGACCTGAGCTTTATTGGGGCGGCCCCGGTAATCCAAGCTACACGTATGAGCAATATATCGATGACTGGGCAACGACCGTGCGTCCCGATGTGCTCAGTTACAGCGCGTATCCCTACCTGGGTAACTACGCACAATACCCGTCCACAGGAGTCGCGCCGACGAACCTCGAGACCCATTTCAACACGTTGATGCGGGTGCGCCAAAAGGGCTTGGAGTACGATTTGCCTTACCAGGTTTGGGTGCGTGCCGAAAAATACCGCAATGGAACGGGCGATTCGGAGTTGCGATTGCAATTGTTCTCGGCGCTGACCACCGGGCACAAGGGGCTCTACTATTTTCAGTACGAGCACCGCAACAGTGAGGCGTACCTGGTGAACTATGGCGACCTCAATGATCCTGCCGATGACACGCCCAACGAGCTTTATCCCATTGCGGCAGAAGCCAACGAAGAAATTTTAAAGCTGGGTGATTCCCTCCGCTTCCTCGAAAGCAAGTCGGTCTACTTTATTCCCAAGGGTACCCATACGACGACCCCGTCAAGAATTCCCAATTACAGCTCTGGTGTTCAGCAGTCGCAAATGACCGATGTCGACATTACCAGTCCAGCCGGCAGGTTTACCGATGGGATGATTGGCTACTTTAAAGATCACGACAATGAAGACTACTTCATGTTGACCAACCTGAACTTCGATGCCAATGACTCCGCCACCGACGCGGTTGATTTTCAAGTGCAGTTTGATTCCTCGGTCAATTCACTGCTGCGGCTAAACCGCCAGACCGGGCTGGACGAAGTGGTGCCGCTCACCAATAACCGGCTCAACGTAACGTTGCCCGGCGGAACCGGTGACCTGTTCAAGTACAATACGGGCAATGGGTTTGTGCGCGAGCCGGGTCCGCCTCCGCTGCCGCCAACACCGCCACCGCCGGGGCTCCTCTTTGGCGATAATTTCGAAAGCTATATCGGGCGGTTCACCAACGGTTGGCCCGAGCGGTTCAGTCAGGATTCTGGCTATGCGGCCAGTGGATGGGAAGCCTACACGTACAACGGCTCGGCCGAAGCCGATTCGGTAACGATCATCGATGATGGTGGGATTACGGTTGCCTCAGGCCCTACCCCGGGAACGGCACCGGGCGGTTACCAGGGCAGCCAGGGTTTTTCCAATGTGGGGGGCGGAAACCCTCACGGCCATGCGGCCCAACTGCCACAGCTCGACCCGGACACGACGCTTGAGTTCTCCACCATGATCAACATGGCCACCGCCCAGACCCCATCGTACCTTTTTCTTGGGAGTGATTATCTGGCAGGAGGCAGCGGTGCCACCGACGACAAAATATGGCTGGAGCTGTTTGATGACGATCATTCGGGGCTGGCGGGTAAGGCCAGGGTCGAATATGCAGTCGACGGCGGGGGGGCGGGGGCCACCTTTAACCTCTGGAACTGGGAGGCGGTTGGTTGGTCGGAAGTCAAGTTAGCCGTCGATCTGGATGCCAGTGGTGACCCGACGGAAGTCAGAGCCCTGTATCGGGAAACGCCCGGCGAAGGGGAGTGGACGCTTGGGGCCACGTTATCCCCCGGGCCGCTTGACATTGACCTGACCCATGTTGCCGTGAACGCCGGCCTGTATGCCACGTTGGACAACCTCTGGATCACCGGGCCTGTGCCGGGAATCGCGGGCGACTTCAACGCCGATGGCACGGTCGATGCCGCTGACTACACCGTCTATCGAGATCACCTGGGTGGTAACTCGGCGGTCCTTAACGGCAACGGTACAGGTGGCGCGACGGTTGGCCATGCGGACTATGCCCTCTGGAAGCAAAACTTCGGTAACTCCAGCAGCGGGATGACCGCCGCGGTGCCCGAGCCGGCCAGTTTTGTTCTGGTCCTGCTGGCGACCCTCCTGGGCGTGGTTTCGGCGCGCCGTCGCTGCGCCGCTTTGCGGTAATTGCCTTCTAGGCCGGGAGTGCATTTCCTGACCGTTTGCCGGTTGGCGAGGCCGTACAGCCCCCTGGTGGCGAGTTTCTCCTGCGACAGGTCCAGCGTCCTGCTGGCGGTGAGCTGCATTCTCGCGGCCAGTTCGTAATTTTTGATGCGGCTTTCCAGTTCTGGATGTGCTCGATATTTTTCGTGATGCTTTGCATTGAGCTGAGCAAGGAACTCTAGAGGCCGCTCGGGAACCGTTTGTCTGTTTGAGTCGGTCGTAGCGTCTGCCTGCGGGGATGGGGTGTTGCTAGAGGAGACATCTTGACCGTGTGGAATCGGCGCGCGTATATTCTCCGGCAGGCACCCTCCGAAAAGGCGGTGAGCGCAGAGGATAGGTGTCTTCAGCAACCGGGCTGGTGAGTGCTTTGCGGCTGAATCGGTTGGCGAGCTTGTGAGAAATCAATTCCCGTTAACGCTCGTCGTATTTTTTGTGGTGGTTATCCTCTTAAATCCGAAATCAGAATTGGCGCGACTTGCCAATCACCTGTAGTTCTTGTCCAGAAGGTTAGCCAGGTTGCTGTCCGAAAAAGGTGACGATGATTGGCTCCACCTCCAATGAGGACGGACTTGTTATCGGGCAAGCGCTTCCCTCTGCCTAAAGTGAGCCGGGACCTGGTTTTCAAGGTTCGTGTTAGGTGGTTTCCCTTATCAAAAGAAAGGTCATGAGATGTCAACAAGTCATTCGCTTGGATTCTCGAAACTCTTTGGAGGGATGTGGCGTGTGTTTAGGTCCTGTTATGGGACCGTGTTGGGGTGGAGTCTGTTTGTCGCTTTGCTGCCGAATATCTGTAGTCAAATCGCGCTGAAGCTTGGCCTCCCAGGGAGCGTCCTGTTGGGTGTGCTGTTGCTGGTAGGTTTGCTGGTGATCGCGCCGATCACGGCCTATCTGAAGTATGACGTGATCAAACGGGCCCGACGCAAATTGGCCACCAACGGTTCGGCGGTTGAGCCGGCCAAATCGAAGATGTACGGCAACGTGGTGTTGATTAGCCTTTTCGCCTTGGCGCTATTTTTGCCAGGCATGGTTTTGGGCATCGCTGGTCTTCCTACAGAAATCAAGCAGGTCGAATGGGCGGGTCTGACTCAAAACCAGGCTGCGGTGAAGAAAATATTGGAGAGCTTCGGAGTGAAGCAGGCCGAGAAGAATGATGCCGGGAAAGTCGACGGCGCCGGAAAGAAAGACCCCGGAGAGAAAGAAAAAGCGGACCCACGGCAAGCCCAAGCCGTGGGAAATGCTTTGAAAAAAATGTTCATGCCAACACCAGCACAGGCCGTGCTGTTGAGTTTGGGATTTTTGGCATGGGTGATTGCCGCGCTGGCTGGGCTGACCTGGTTGCCTTGGGCATGGATGGCTCTGTTGGATCCGCGAACTGAGGCAGCCACTGCCGGAGCCGCGCTGGCTTACGCGCGGCAGCTCACTAAAAGTACCTGTTCGGGGCCCGTTCGGTGGTCCATTTTCGGAGTGATGGTGGTCACGCAATTGATTGTGATTGGATCGTTCGGTTTGTGCTGCATTGGCATCATCTTCCTCGGGATGCCGCTCATGTTTGCCTTCGGCCCGGGACTTTACCTCACAATGCGTGGTGAGTAACGGGCCGAGGTGAAGGCGCCCGTTGTCTGAGGGAAACTGGGAGTTTGTCAGGCCGGGGTGTTCGTTGTCGGCCCAGGGTGTGTGGGCTAGAAGCAACTGGCCGCCCGATTGGGATACTTCAATAAAGAGAGCGGCTCTGGGAGGTTGCCAGTGAAGGCTACGGCCCCGCCATGATGTGTCTGAAAACTGCATACTCGCTGAGGACTCTCGTGCTATAATCGCGGGATGAGAATTTTTCGGTGGTCATCGACGGGCTGGGCCTCAGTTTTGGGTCTCTTTTTCTGCGCGGCCCAAGCAGGCCATGTGGCAGCCGAGCGGCACTGGGCATTCGTCCCGCCCCAGCGGCCTCCTCTGCCGGCTATCTCCAACGATACCTGGCCAACCGGTGCCATCGATCACTTTGTGCTGGCGCGACTCGATCGCGAAGGAATACCACCTTCGCCAGCGGCCGACCCGGTTACCTTGATCCGTCGCGTGACGCTTGACCTCACCGGCCTGCCGCCGGCGCCAGCTGAAGTCGACGCGTTTTTGGCCGAATACGAGTCGTCTCCTGAAGAAGCCTACCAGCGCGTGGTCGACCGTCTGTTGCAATCAAAGCGGCACGCCGAGCGGATGGCCCTGGGCTGGCTCGACCTGGCCCGCTATGCCGACACGAGCGGCTACCAGACCGATGGGCCTCGCTATATGTGGCGGTGGCGCGACTGGGTGATTGAAGCTTTCGACCAGAACATGCCATTTGACCAGTTCACGATCGAGCAGATCGCAGGGGATATGCTCCCGGCGGCCACACTCGACCAGCGAATCGCAAGCGGTTTTAATCGCAACCACCGGGGCAACGCCGAAGGGGGCGTGATCCCCCAGGAGTATCAAGTCGAATACGTGGTCGACCGTGTCGATACGACCGCCACAGTATGGCTGGGTTTGACGCTAGGTTGTGCCCGTTGCCACGACCACAAGTACGACCCCTTCACGCAAGAAGAGTTCTATCAGCTGTTTGCTTATTTTAACAACGTGCCCGAATACGGCCGCGCGCTGAAGGATGGTAATTCCCCGCCCTACATCCGGGCACCCACCGGCGCGCAACAACACCAGCTCGACCAGCTTGAAGCAGAGCTGGCCGCTGCCGAAGTTGATTTCGAGCAGCTTGGCGACCAGCTCCGTGCCTCCCAAGTCGAATGGGAACAGGCGCTAGCCAATCGCAGGCAGACAACCACCAGCGCCAAGCCGGACGCGCCCATCCCATCGGCCCCAAATGAAAGTCAGCCCGACTGGACCATCGGTGCCGGGCTGATTGCCCGTTACAAGCTGGATGGCAACCTGGCCAACTCCGTGGGCCAGGAAGAGCCAGGAAAATTCACCGCCAAGGCCGGATCCTTTGTCCCCGGAAAAGTTGGCAAAGGGGTCGCGTTGGCAGAGGGGGTGACCATCGATGCGGGCGATGTGGCCAAATTCGACTATTTTGACAACTTTTCGGTCGGTGCCTGGATCTATCCGGAGTCCGAGAGTGGCACGATCGTTTCGCGGATGATCCCCATTGCCCAAGAGAAGGGTTATTACGTCGATCTGAAAAATGGACGCGTGCAAGCCAACCTGATTGTCCGCTGGCTGGACGATTCGATTCGCGTCGAAACGGCCCGCGCAATCGACCTTCACCGGTGGCATCACGTGATGATGACCTACGACGGTTCCCGCAAAGCCGCGGGACTGAAGATCTATGTTAACGGTCAAGAGGAACCGCTGGTCGTGCACCACGACTTTATCAACCAGACGTTTATCCTTGGCTCGGAACCCCTGCGGATCGGCTCAGGGCAGAGCGATTTTAGAGGACAAATCGACGACCTCTCCATTTACGACCGGGATCTCTCAGTAGGCGAAGTCCAGATTGTTGCCAATGCCAGGTCGATCGATACGCTTGCCGCCACGCGACCTGCGGAGCGCACCTCAGCAGACGGGGCAAAGTTGCGCGCCTTTTTTCTCGATCAGCAGGCCCCAGAGGCAATTCGGACGGCCTATGAACGGGTTATCGGCCTGCGGAAAAAACAGCGTGCCCTGACCGAAGCGATTCCCACGGTCATGGTGATGCAGGAACTGCCAGCGCCGCGGGAGTCTTTTGTTTTAACTCGCGGCGAGTATGACAAACCGGGCAGGCCTGTCACACCTGGAGTGCCGGCGATCCTGCCACCCCTTGGTGAACATTCGCCGAACAATCGGCTCGGATTTGCCCAGTGGTTGGTGGACCCGGCCAATCCGTTAACCGCCCGGGTGACGGTCAACCGGTTCTGGAGAATGCTTTTTGGAACAGGCCTGGTCAAGACGGAAGAGGATTTTGGCGTTGAGGGCGAACGGCCAAGCCATCCGAAATTGCTCGACTGGCTGGCGACCGAGTTTGTCGATAGCGGCTGGGATACGCAGCACATTCTTCGGGTGATGGTGAGCTCAGCAACCTACCGGCAGTCGTCCCACGTTGGCCAAAATTCCCCTTTGGATGGCGCCACGACCGCATCACTGCCAGACCGGGACGATCCGGAAAACCGGCTCCTGGCCCGGGGGCCCCGGTTTCGCCTTCCGGCCGAGGTGATTCGTGACCAGGCGCTGGCGGCCAGCGGCCTGCTTGCCGAGGCCGTGGGTGGCCCATCGGTCAGGCCCTATCAGCCGGACGGTCTTTGGGAGGAATTGACCCTCAGCGGGGGTTCCTACGAGCGGGACGACGCACCCAATCTCTATCGACGCAGCATGTACACGTTTTGGAAGCGGACGATCGCACCGCCGACGATGGTCACCTTCGATGCAACGGCACGCGAATCGTGTACCGTGCGTCGGTCACGCACCAACACGCCTCTGCAGGCGCTCGCCCTGATGAACGATGTGACGTTTGTCGAGGCAGCTCGGGCACTTGCCCAGCGCGTGATGCGGACCCACGACGGGGCCCACCAGCGGATTGCCCTCGCGTTTCGCCTTGCCACCGCACGCCGTCCACGCGCCGACGAGGCCCGCATTCTGCTGGCTGGTCTTGGTTATCATCTTGATCGATTCGGGCGAGATCCAGCCTTGGCGACCGAGTTGCTCGAGATGGGCGAGCATCCGCTTGATCCAGAGCGAGACCCGAGCGAACTTGCCGCCTATACGGCCATAGCCAGCTTGATACTGAACCTGGATGAGACCATTACTCGAGAGTGAGATCGCGATGGATCCAATCATGGAGCAAAGACGGTACCTGACTCGGCGGCAGCTCTTTGGCCGTACAGCCGGGGGCGTGGGGGCGGCCGCACTGGCATCCCTTGTTGGCAATCGCAGTGGGGCAATATCGGCACCCGAAAAGTCGAACCGTGGCGCCGAGTTTCCAAATTTTGCACCCCGGGCCCGCCGAGTGATTTACCTATTCCAATCGGGCGCACCCTCACAGCTCGACCTGTTCGATTACAAACCGCAGCTGGCTGCGCGGCGGAGTGAAGAGTTGCCCGAATCGATCCGCAAGGGCCAGCGGCTCACCGGCATGACCTCTTCGCAACCCAGTTTTCCGGTGGTCCCCTCGATCTTCAAGTTTGCCCAGCATGGCCAAAGCGGCGCGTGGGTGAGCAACCTGCTTCCCCACACGGCTCAGGTTGTCGACAAAATGTGTTTCATCAAGTCGATGTACACCGAGGCGATCAATCACGATCCGGCCATTACCTTCTTTCAAACAGGAGCCCAACTGGCAGGCCGGCCAAGTGCGGGCGCATGGGTCTCTTACGGGCTGGGAACCGAAAACGACAACCTGCCCGCTTTCGTCGCCATGGTCTCCAGCCGGACCGGACAGCCGCTCTATGACCGGCTCTGGGGAAGTGGCTTTCTGCCTACGCAGTACCAGGGTGTGAAGTTTCGTTCCGCTGGCGACCCGGTGCTTTATCTTTCCGACCCGCCCGGGATGGGTGGCGCGGCTCGTCGGCGATTTCTTGACGACCTGGCGAAATTGAACCAAATCAAGCTGGAGGAAGTTGGCGATTCAGAAATTGCCACACGAATTGCCCAATACGAGCTTGCCTACCGCATGCAGAGTTCGGTCCCTGAACTGACCGATGTTTCTGACGAGCCGCAAAGCACGTTTGACCTTTATGGCGCCGATGCCCAGGAGCCAGGGACTTATGCTTACAACTGCCTGCTGGCACGACGGCTTAGCGAACGGGGAGTTCGGTTTGTGCAGCTTTTTCACCGGGGGTGGGATCAACACAAAAAGCTTCCCAACGATCTGGCCAAGCAATGTCGTGCCACCGATCAGGCCACGGCTGGGTTGATCAGGGATTTGGACCAGCGGGGCCTGCTGGACGACACGTTGGTCATTTGGGGTGGCGAGTTCGGGCGAACTGTTTACTGCCAGGGGCGACTCACCACCGACGATTATGGGCGCGACCACCATCCGCGTTGCTTTACGGTGTGGATGGCCGGGGGGGGCATCAATGCTGGCCACTCGTATGGTGAGACCGACGACTATTCGTACAATATCACCCGCGACCCGGTTCACGTGCACGACCTTAACGCCACGATTCTCCACTGCCTCGGGATCAACCACAAAAAGTTGACCTACCACTTCCAGAGCCGCGACCACCGGCTGACCGATGTGCACGGCAACGTGGTCGACGGGATTCTGGGTTAAACTGCTGTGATGAAAACCAGGAATAAAAGTGCAGCAGGCCGAACGATTCAGGGGTTGCCAAAGACGGTGTGTGCGCGGTCGCCGCCAGAAACCAAATAGGCCATCAGGTCGAGGATCTCGTCCGGTGTGAACGTGTTAAGCAGCCCGGCGGGCATTTCTGACGTCGCGACCGGAGTGAACGACTCGACTTGCTCACGATCAATGGAAGTCGCATCTCCCGGGGCCAGCATGTTCGTGACGACCATGATCTTATCGGCGCTCAGGTTCGACACCCGGCCCGTCACAACTCGCCCGTCTTCCAGCAGGAACATCACCGCCCGATAGCGATCGGAAATGACCTTGCTGGGCTCGACAATGGCTTCGACCAGGTCGCGATGACCAAAGCGGTGACCCACCGCCGTGAGGTCAGGTCCAGTTGATCCTCCTTCATCGCCTACGCGATGGCACTTAAAACATTGGGCCGTGGCAAACAACCTCCGGCCTTGCGCAAAGCTCCGGCCGCGGAGAGCCGGTTGCACCAGTTGGAGGACATCGCCCACAGAATATTCTTTGACGACCGGTCGCCCGGCCAATTCGTGGATGCGCGTGTCGGTTTGGTCCGTTGCGATCAGCACCTCGGCAAGCTGACTGCGGTGTTCTTCGTGAAGCTGCTCGGCAGCCTCTTTCTTGATGTTCTCCAGAAACCCCTTCAGGCTATGGCCGCCCCGCCAGGCGTGTGCCTGTTGGAACCAGCGAAAATATCTCTCCTGTTGGGCAAGGGGGGCGTCGGCAATTACCGAACGCAGTGCATACACGTAGTGGATCTGTGCTTCCTGCGTAGGGGCAACTTCCAACAGCGACAGCGTCCGGTCGACAATTGCTGGTGCTTTCAGAAAGCACAATAAACGGCTCAACTCCCGGTTTAAGCTGGCGTCATCCGCAGGAAAATGACCGTCGAGCCGGTCGATCAACATGGCCTGGGTGGCGTTATCGGCGGGAGCAAGTCGTATGAGGATGAGCCCGTAGGTACGCAGGAGGGCAAGCCGTTGGGATGGGGAGAGCTGGGACCAATCACACCGGTTAAGTGCGGTGACTATTTGCTGTGGCAGGTCGCGGTCTGCGGGATTGCCACACCGGGCCAGGGCGAGTGAGCTTTCCAGAAGAGCCTGTGGCTCCGTTTCCGCCAACGCTCGCGTTTGCCACTGGTCGACCCCCTGGAACTCAATCGCGAGACGCGCGGCGTACCGAACGAAGCGGTCTTTGTGGTTCAAGTAGGGCCAGGCCTTATCGACGGAAGTAGGCGTGGTGTGGCCATGCAGGGCCTCCAGGCGCCGGCGAACCGCTGCAGCCGGCGGCGGTGGCAGTGCGGCAGGCCCAGTAGCCGAGCCCGTAGCCGAGCCAGTTGTGCCAGGGCCTTTCGCCAGTGGCCGCCCGCCAGCGACTTCCGCAGCGTCGTACGTGAGCCGGTACAGGCCAGACTGGGTTTTGCGGCCCCCAATCGTCAAGTACATCGCTCCGTCGTGGGGATTGACCACAACGTCAGTGAGGGGCAGGGGGGCGCCGGTAAGAAAATCTTCAACCGTGGCGCGATACGTAGCCCCGCTGGGCTTCAAGTGGACCGCAAACAGCTTTCCGAAACTCCAATCACAAATGAAAAGCGCGTCGCGATAGGGTTTTGGAAAGTTGGTTTGATAACCAAAGCAGATTCCCGTTGGTGAGCCGGTACCAATATTGACCGTTGCGGGCAGGCTGTCGGGATAATAGGCAGGCCATTTTTCACTACCGCTCCGCCAGCCAAAATCGCTGCCACTGGTCACGTGGCAGAGCCGCGTCGGGCGATACCACGGCGCCCCAATGTCCCACTCCATATCGGCATCGTAGGTAAACAGTTCTCCCTCCTGGTTGAACGCCAGGTCGTACGGGTTGCGATGGCCGATGCTGACCAGTTCCCAGGATTTGCCTTCAGGATCGGTGCGGCAAATCCATCCCCCTGGGGCAAGGATTCCCACGGCGTGGCCGCCCGCATCCCAAAGCCGGGGGAGGAGATAATCTTCACCCCAGCGCTGGGGCACGAGCGAGTGGTCCGGTTCGGGAATCGAAGTGTGATTGCCGCCGATCACATAGAGCGATTTGCCCTTGGGGCCAGGCACCACCGCATGGGGGCCATGCTCCCCGGCACCTTCAAAGCGGCGAAGTTGCTGAACCTCATCAAGTTCTCCATCGCCGTCGGTATCGCGTACCCGGTAAAGGCCGCTGCCATTTCCATGCAGGCCTTTCCCGTTGACGACGACGTAAAGGCTGTCGTGTGCCCAGGTGAGGCCCTGAGCCATGCCGAGTGGAATCTGGTCAAGCCGCTCGACGCGTGTTTCGCCGGCCGCCTCACCTAGCGCTGGTGGCGTTACGCGGTAAAGGTGCCCATATTGATCCGAGGTGATCAGGCGCCCCTTGGGGTCCACCGCCATCGATACCCAGGAGCCTTGTTCGTCACGTGGCACCGAGTAAAGCAGTTCGGCATGAAAGCCGGGTCGTAGGGAAAGCGCTTCCGCTGGGAGCGCGGAGTCAATCACTGATTGTGGTTCTAATGGATGCGACTTGGGGGCCGCCGGTTGTGGATGCCGTTTTAAGCGAATGTTCCGAAACTGGACCGTCATAGGCGGGCCCTGGTGGACCTGAAGTGCCAGGACTCCCGACGACGCGCTCTCTTTGAGTGCGTGATCCTCGATTTCGACCATCCGCTGACCATTGATCACGTGATGCAACAGAGGGCCGTGGGCGTGAATCGCATAATGGTTCCAGTCATTGGCCCGAATGGCGTCTTGCAAGGCGGCAGCGTCGGCAAAGGAGGTCGCCACGGAAACGCCGTCGGACCCGATCACTACCCGCTCGCCCCGCTGCGCAAGAATTCCCCGTCCTCGTTCCTCATAAAGAATGCCGGTGTAGGTCAAGCCGGACTCAATATCCGCCTGGTAGCCCCCAACGACCCACGCCTTTGGATCAAGCACCTGGCTGCGATACTGAATACCACTGTTGCCGTTGACAATGCGGTACTCCAGTTCCAGGTCAAAATTAGTCAACGCGTCTCCCTGCCAGATGAGAAACGTGTTTCCCTCCAGGGGTGCGTCGGCGGTGGTCCTGCCGGTGATCACGCCATCCTGGACGGACCAAATAGACGGATCTCCCTTCCAGCCAGTGAGGTCTTGACCGTTGAAGAGTGGAACGAAGGCTTCGTGGTCGGCCTGTACCGAAGTGACTGGGGTCAAAAAAATTGTGGCAAGGACCAGCGTTTTAAAGAGAGGATGTGTCATGGGGTGCAGTTTAATTCAATTGTTGGCCAAAGAAAACCTTTCTGGGGGGCAAAGGCGATCGGCTCAGGACCACACCCGGGGCCGTTCCAGGAGGCAAGCCCGGGAAAAGGGGGAAAGTAACTTCCTTGGGCCCTCGGAGGGGGGCCGGAGTCATTTACTGGGGTCGCGTAATTCGCCAGGTTTGCAAGCCCAGGACTCCCGTGCAGAGTAGCGATGCGCCACCCATAATCCACCAGTTGACAGGCAGTAACTCGTAGTGAGTAAATCCCGAAATCTGCATCGCTTGCAATGCGGCAGCCAGAGGGCTTGCGATCAGTACTGATTCCACAACCGATTTTCCAAACGGCGCATCGCGACCTAGCCAAATCAGCATCGGCGTGATGAGAAACAATGCCAGCAGTGCGTAGCAGGTAATCGTTGCGGGCGCCGTGCGCCGGAAAAAACTACTCACCGCAGCGCTTAAGGTGACTGCAAACAGGGCGGTCAACACAAGGCTCAGCAACACGTAAAGGACCTGCTGTTTTAAGACCGGCTGGATGACCATCATGACAATATAGCCTGGAAGTGTCGCCATTAGCACCATCGCGACCGTGGCCGCCACACTGAGTAGCTTTCCGATAATAATTCGCGTCCCGGTTAGGGGTGTCATCATCAACAATGTCCACCCACCACTTTCCCTTTCGGAGCTGATGAGACTTGCAGCCAGGCTGGGCGTCAAAATCAACACCAAGGCAATCTGCAATACCACCATGATCACCCCGATGGTTTCGGGCCCCCAAACAAAAGTTCCCGTCGTCGCCATGTAGGTCAACAGTAACGAGATCAACGCCGACAGGGCAATTAAACGAAACATCCATTGGGAACGGCCAAACCGACGGCTACGAAACTCTTTGACCAACACCGGGTTGGTCCAGTCGCCAATGGCGCCACTCCGCCGATGGGGATCGACGAGAAACACCAATCGTCGTAACCATTGCTGGAGATGGCTGCGGTCTTGCGTGACTACGCCTTGGGGTCGTGGGCGATCGAGCATGGTCGGCTTCAAGCGAACGATCGTGTGGATGGCACAAAAGGTCGCCGTGACCGCGGCCAATAACGCAAACCGCAACGGACTTCCGCTGCGGGTGACGAGTCCTTGGGCGGTTACATCTCCGTGTCCCAGTATTTCCATCATGGCCGGAAGTGGTGAGAGCGACTGCAGCCACAGGCCAATTTCCCCAAGCCAGCCAAGCGACTGGCCCTGGAGGAGCTGGTAAGGGCCCAAACTGCCCACAGCCATCAACAAGATAATCCCAAAGGTGGTTCGGAGCGCCGAATCGGTCGTCGAGGCAAAGCTGCTTACATAGAGGGCCAGCACCGTGTACTGGATGGTGGCCATCAACAACACCAGGTACAAACGGCCCAGATGTTGGAATGCGCCTAAACCGGTCATGGCGTAGCAGGCGGCCGCTGCCGGCAGACTCATCATGAGCGGCAAAAGGACACAGGTAAGACCGCCGGCCAGTTTTCCAAAATAAATCGACCAGCCGGACATGGGAGAGTTAAGTAGCAAGGCCAGCGTCCCTTGCCTTCGTTCACGCACGAGCGTCGTGGCAGGAAAGATGGGTACCAACAGCAGTACCAAAGCGAGTGCTCCGTAACCGAAAAGTTCCAGGACCTGGTGGGCCTGAGTGCCCGCGACACTCACTTGTCCATCCGTGGGCCAACGAATCAATACCAAGACCGAAAAAGTAATCGCCGGCACAAGCTGGATGGCTGGTGCCCACCACGACCGTAAGAATCCGAGCACTTCCCGCTGGAGGATAGGATTGGCCATAGGTTTGCTGGCAAGGGTTGTTTTTGAGCCCCTGGAATTAAAGTCGAGCGTTAGGTCGCTCGCCGTATGGTTTGATCCACATGGTGGACCACTAACTGGCAGACTCCGCCGTTTGTCGTGTAATCGAAAGAAACGTATCCTCCAGATCGACAGGAATCTCCCGAAATTGACTCACGCCCACGCCTGCGCTGGTTAACTGGGCAAGCAATTGGCTGAGTGTCTCTTCCGATTGGTTTGTCTGAAACCGCACGGTCGCTTCGGCCGAACTACTTGTGGTTTCCGACTCGATCCCGACCTGTTGCTCGATGATTTGCTTGGTCTTGTCCACATCTGTAGCGCGCGTCAACTGGACTTCAATCCAGCGCCGCTGGCTGACGGTGCGCAAAATGTCCTCAAGCGGACCAAAGGCTCGTAGTTGTCCATGCGTGACAATGGCGACCTGGTTACAGATTCGTGATAGCTCGGGCAAGATGTGACTGGTCACAATCAAGGTCTTGCCTGAGTCGGCCAGCTGAAGAAGTAGCTCGCGCATTTCAATGCGCGCCTGGGGATCCAGGCCATTGGCCGGTTCGTCGAGAATTAAAACCTCCGGGTCGTGAATCAGCGTTCGGGCAATCGCCACACGCTGCTTCATGCCGTGGCTGAGGCTTTCGACATAGCGATCTTTCATATACGTGGCGCCGGAAATTTCCATAACCTCCGCCACGCGGCGTATGCGATCCTTGCGAGGAATGCTAAAAGCGGCGCCAAAAAAGTCCAAGTACTCGTGGACCCGCATGTTGTCGTAGGTCCCAAAGGTATCTGGCATATAGCCCACGAGATGCTTCACGCGTTTGGCATCGCGCACACAATCTGCGCCTGCTATCGACGCGGTGCCGGAAGTGGGGCGGGCCTGACCCACGAGGATTTTGATCGTGGTCGTTTTTCCTGCGCCATTGGGGCCGATGAATCCAAGAATTTGTCCGCGCTCGAGCGAGAGCGACAGGTCGCTCACGGCAGTAAATTCACCATATTTTTTTGTCAGTCGGTCGGTTACTACGACCGGGTCGGTTTTCAGATTCACCATTGAATTAGCGTGCTAAAATTGTTCCTGCGACATCCAACGAAAAATCGTCGATCTGCCAACCTGCTTCGGCACTCGCTCCACCTTCCTGATGGGGGTGCTCTCCGACGCTGAGCGTCAGCGTCAGATCGCCAGGTTCCACCACTTGCCACGCCGTGTCGGGCTCGATATCGATCCGTGTGGTACCCACTGGACTTTCGGTTCTCCAAAGTACCACATCCTTTTGATCGTTGCTATTTGTATTTTTGCCGAGGATTGTGACCTCGCGCTGGGGGGCAACCATGTTGAGTGTCACCGATAGGTGGTCGACTTCCACAGGCAGTAGTACGGACGGAAGATCGATGCGCAGCTTGGCGCGGGTTGCTGTGACCAGTTGGTCCACCCATTCCCTGTCCAGGTTGCTGTAAGCGGGCGAGATGGTTCCACGATCTCCTGCCGTGGTTCGGTATTGGACCAGCGAGGATGGGATCGCAACACGCGTTCCTGCAGCGGGCCGAGACAGCCGGACTGGTACCGTTACAAGGGCACTCCCCGCACGGTGTTCGGGATCATTGAGAACAAAGGGTAAATCCACCGGTTCGGCCCAGCCAAGTAACACCAAATCGTTGGCCGGCCAGAGTCCGTCTGAGGCGAGCAGATTCCGCAAAGCCGTTTGCCGACGTCGCGTAGTGCCGGAAATTAGCGTCCCGGTTGCATACTGGCCGGGTAACAGCAGGTCGGAGAGGCGCGCCAGCAGTGTTCCATCGGGCTGGCGATGGGTTTGCATGGCCCGGCGACCTGGTGCCAATAGCAAAAGATCACTGACGGCGCCCAAAGATCCCGGATCGAAGTCGAGTACAATGCCTTCCTGGTTCAACGTTGCGGAGGCTCTCGCTGGAGAATCGGCTGGTATGGAACAAGAAAACAAGCCAGATTGAACGCCTGACGGTAGCGTGAGGTTTTCCCATCGCCAACGATCGAGGTCTGTCCACACCATACGCACCGTCGAACCGGTCGCTTCACCGGTACCGGGCATAAATAAACCACTCGTATCGCACCCCGTTGGCGCCTCCCAGGGTTGCTGGTTGTACAGCGACACGACACCCGATGCGCGAAGTGTTGAAAAAGATGCATTCACCTCAATGTGTTGACCAATCGCCATGGACTGGGGAGTTGCCTGGTGAGATACCGACCCGGCTCTTGCAAGGATCGCCGCGGCCAGCAGAGCCAGCGCTGGGCTGAGCACTCCCAGAGTTGCGATTCGGCCAAATCGAACCAAAACCAGGGTCAACACCAGAAGCGTTGCGCAAAATCCTCCCAGGATGAGTGCGGCCAGTCGGAACGGGAGGATTGCGTGTCCAAGTCCCTCCGAAACGATTCCGTCGAATGCGTCCCGGACCTTGATCGGCGTTTCGCGTGGTTGCAAAAATCGTTCTGCCAGCCGCTTCAGCGGCTCGGTCGCTGTAAACGAGGAGTTTTTTAGGACATCCTTGGGCCGCTGGTCGTCCGGGGCCCACTCACGATACCAGCCACGCGCTTCAAGAGTTGTAAGGAGTACCTCTCCACGACCCACGCTGCACCAGGTAGCTGCTGGCCAGCCGCCAATGGAATAGGAAACATCTCCATTGGGCACTGCGATCCGCAAAAAATCCAGGGGCTCGTCAAACGTCCGCACCAGCGAGGCGCGGTCGCCTGGTTGAGGTTGGGTGGGAAGAAGTTCGACCGTGTCCAACAAGACGTGATCAACCACGTCCCAGGCAAAACGAGTTCCGAGTAACTGGCGGACTAAAGTGGGCGACACCTTGTCGAGCATGATCCATGCTCGGCCGCCACCATGCAGCCACTGCCGAACGGCAGC
The DNA here is from genome assembly GCA_965243695.1 of Lacipirellulaceae bacterium. Taxonomy (GTDB): domain Bacteria; phylum Planctomycetota; class Planctomycetia; order Pirellulales; family Lacipirellulaceae; genus JAKVCB01. The sequence goes on from CBDEWC010000026.1 coordinate 58,416, forward strand.
GAGTGCCGCACCGTCCCGCAGGAGATCGTCGTTGGAAATCACCAGTTGGTCCAGCCCGCCGACGACTTTCTCGAGCGGGGGAAGAGATTCGTCCTCGAGACCGGGTACCGATGTTTTTAGATTGCGCGCGGTCCGAGCTGCTGCAATTGCGTGTCGAGGCGCCTCGTCGAGCGGATCCTGCATGATACCCGTAGTGACGCGAGCGGAAGTCACTCCCAGCATGCCATGGCGGGTTAATGTGCCCTGGGAACCTGGCAAGATGGTTTCGGTGCCGTCAGTACGATCAATCAGAAAGGAATGGAATTCGACGGTACGGGTTGAGTCTGAAAGGGAGGCTGGAGCCAGGATGGGAAACCAACCGCGCCGTTTTGCCTGCGGCGGGACCCACAAAGCAGATCCATACTGTCGTTGTGGGTCCTTGACAAAGAAGCTGGTCGTGAGCAATTCCACACTGTGGTTGGTTGGATTGCCAACTTCAAAGGAGATTAAACTCCAGTGGTTTTTGCGGAGCGTTCGGGTACCCCCAAGGAGTGGTACCTGCGTATAATTCGGCGCACCGGCGGGCCCTGCGTCGGCATGGCTTGCCGATGTGAGCCAGATGGTCGATAAAAGAATGACGGCTATTCGTAACATAGTCCTAAATTCAGCGTGAGCGGTTTTGTGGTCCCTGTCAATCGGAAACGGGATCCGTGGCATCGGTTGCGTCGCATGAAAACCTTGGATTCAGCGTTGCTGAAAGAGAATCACATGGTGTTTCGATGGACTCATGAAAACCTGGAGCCCTTTTTCTTGGGCAATAGGCAAGGGCCCCTGGGCAGTAGGCGATGGGCCTATTTCGAAAAAACGGGCTGCCAGACTAGGGGCAAGCAACAGGCCGCGGACCGTCGACCTTATGGCCGTTCCTCCAGAACGATCATGATCTGTGCATTCCTGCTCCTGCTGGCGCCTGCCAGCCTCAAAGCGGTAGAACTCGACTCGCCCATCGAAAAAGAACTTTCTTATGAGCCGCGTCCGAAAGTCCATGTTTTTTCACCCCAGCTAGTTAAGCTCTGGATCGACGCCTTGGGTCGTCCCGAAAATGAAATAAAACGCCAATTGGCCCGCGACATTGCCAGGGCACATCGACTGGGGATGCCAGGCCTGGAGCAGGCAATTCCCTTGCTGGTAGCAAACCTTGCCGCGAAAAACGTTTCGCGTGAAGTTGCCTTTGACACGGCCAGTGCCCTTGTGGAGTTGGATGCGCGGGATTCAGCCAAGCTGCTGATGCAACGTGCCGAGCAGGGCAATCTTTCCATGGCGCTGCTCGTCGAGCCAGTGCTGGCCAACTGGGATTTTGCACCTATGCGGGAAGTCTGGTTGGCGCGCCTGCGTGAAAAGGATATCGACCCTGCACGGTTGGAAATGGCGATCGAGGGACTGCGGGTCGCGAAAGAACCACAGGCGATTGAACCACTCCGTCGGCTGGCGCTCAATTTAGAGAATCGGTCGGATCTTCGGCTTCAAGGGGCCCGAGCGCTCGGGCAGATCAGGACCGAAAGAGGGGAGGCTGACGCGCACACGCTGTTATCCACATTGCCGGAAAGCCCGTTGGTCGATCGGCTGGTCGCCGCGCGCTTCCTGCGGCACCATCGTGGGCCGAAGGCGGTCGACCTTTTGGTTCAGCTCGCCGGTGACCCGTCGGGGGCCGTCAGCGCGATTGCTTTGTCGCGTTTGTTGGAGCTCGACGCTTCGCTCGTGGAGCCACTCAACGAGCAAATCGGGATGAGTGCCGATGCAAACGTGCGGCAGCTGGCCGCAGAATCTTTTTCGGCTCAGCAAACGGTTGAGGCAGTTGGCTTGCTGGGCAGATTGCTGGACGACCCCATCCCCAAGATCCGGATGTTTGCGGCCGACCAGTTGGTAGAACTCGATCAGATTGACTCGCTTCGGAGCAGCGTCCGGTCTGGCAGTCAGCAAAATGCTGCGGTCAGGAAAACCGCGCGGAGTGGAGCAGGCCGCGATGGTCGCCGGGGCGATTGACCACGAAGCGGTTGCCGGCCAGCTGGTGGAACTGCTGGAATCGGAAGTGCCGCAGGTTGCGATTGGCTCGGCGTGGGCGCTGCGCAAATTAGCAGTCTCGGAGACGGCGGAGCCAATTTTGGCAAAAATTCGTGCCGAAGCCGACCAGACTCTTGCGCTGGACAAGGAGCTTTGGCGAACATGGTCCCAGCGGCCAGCTCCGGTCGTCGATTATGAGGGCCTGTTGACAACGTATCGTCAGCTGGAGCAATTGATCCAGGCCCTAGGGGCCATGCGGATGGAGTCGAGCAGGCCTCTGCTGGAAAGTTTTCTGCCAACCCCGGCGGCACGCGGTATAGGCTCTCCCCCGGCGGTCGCGGCAATTTATAACGGCCGGTCGCGGGCGGCCGCCATCTGGGCACTGGCCAAAATGGCTGCCGATGAGACCGAGGGGGAGCTTTCCGATCGGCTCCTGGTGATTTTAGACTCCGCGCCGCCAGGTGAGGTGGTGGAGGAAGCGAGGACCCGCGCTGCGGCGGCCGTAGGTCTGAGGCTGATGAAGATCCAGAAAGCTGTCCCTGGGCTCCGCAGTTATATTGGCCCGATGGCAGCCCACGATACGGTTGGGGCAACCTGTGCGCGAAGCGTGCAAAAACTTGCCGGGGATGAACTGCCCCAAGCGGTCCCTCTTGAGGTCCGTTCGCACCGCTGGTTTCTAGCGCCGTTGGAATGAGGTTCGCGCCGACCGGACCAATCGCGGATTGGAGTACCGAATGGCCTGAGAGATTGGTGGCCGAATCTACCACCTGCGGCGCGTGTCTGGTTAAGCCTTGGCCAAATCTTCAGCGGTCCGCATTGCATTAATGATTTCCTGAACCGTTTGCTCCAAAAGAGTGGTTCCGCCGAACTTCATCCCCAGCGCCCGGAGTTTTGCAGTTTCGATCTGGTGTCGCGGCACGGTGGCATCGCCATCGATCGGGCTGCTGCTTCCGGTGAGTCGTTTGGCAATTTCGGCAATATCGTGATCGGAGATATATCGGTCGTAGCAGTTGTAAACCTGTCCATGAATTCCGTCGGCCGTTAACAGGAGTTCGACAGCCTGTGCCACATCGGCCGCATGAACTTCCTTGCCGCCGTGGCCCGCTACCACCTTCTCGCCCCGGACCACCTGCTCAACGAGGTTCCACCACTTGCTGTTCTGGGGCGGGTGGGTCAGCCCATAGACGCCTGTGGGCCGAACTCCGCAGATTGCATAATTTTGCCCCAGGCCATAGCTGTGTACAAATTTTTCGACGGCGGCTTTGTGGGCACCGTAGTGACTGGTTGGCCACAGCGGGTGGGTCTCGTCGAGCGCGCGATCGTCGAGAATCTTTTCGTGCACGGCACAGGTCGAGACGTAGACGAAACGATCGACGCCCGTGGTGCGGGCTGCCTCGATTAACTGCAAGGTTCCCAGCAGGTTATCCCGGCAGAATTCTACCACGTCACCCTCTCCACCTCGGAATCCGGCTCCCGGTCGATGCAGGGCGGCATGCACAACCGCATCGCAGCCGCCAACCAGTTCAAGACTGCTGGCCGAGTCGCCCAGCTGGCCCGAGACCCACTCCAACTGGTTTTCGGCCGATTCAAACCCAGATCGATCGCTTTGGGGACGATGCCACAAGCGGCACGTATGGCCTGCGTCGACCAGACGGCGAACAATGTATCGACCTACAAAACCAGTTCCTCCGGTAACCGCAATTTGCATCTTCTGGACTCCCCTCGTGTGCGGAGGTAGACTCCGGCCCACCCCGAATGTTCGAAACTCTCTATCATCAACCAACTGGTGCGAACAAAATCGATTGTCGTACGACCACCAACTATCCTCAATGGCGTAACGTCTTACAAGCCGTACGGGCCAAAGCAGGAAAAAGGGCCACAAAAACGCGGACTACGCTCCAGGGTGCTCCAAATCCCCATGCAGTCGGCATCTGCATTTAGTCGCCTCGCTGATCCAGCAGTTTTACCCCAGGTATTTGCCTTCCCTGACGATCTGGATAAAAGCCGGGGTCTTTTAAACTCGAACCGGCAACGCCTTCAGTCCCCGGTGCAACAGGTTTTGTTGCCATTGAAGCTTGTCGGTAGCTAACTCGGCATTCGGCCACCGGCGCAACATCGCACCAATTGCGATCACACCCTGCAGTCGGGCCAGGTCTGCCCCAAGGCATAGATGCACGCCGTAGCCAAAAGAAACATGACGGTTGGGAGCGCGGTTGATGTTCAGCCGGTGTGGCTCGTCAAAGACAGCCGGGTCCCGGTTGGCTGCCCCAATCACCGGAAGCACGATCTGGCCGGCACGAATCTCGCGGCCACCTAATTCGACATCAATACGTGCACGTCGCCACATTCGCTGCAAGGGGCTATCGTACCGCAAAAGTTCTTCGACTGCCGCCGGAAGCAGGTGTGGATTCTCCTGTAGTCGCTGCCTTTGCTCACGATTGTTCAAAAGGGCCAGAAATCCATTTCCGATCAGGTTGGTGGTTGTGCCGTGACCGGCCAGCACCAGCGTCACGCAACTTGAGAAAAGCTCCTGTTCGGTGAAATTGCAATTTGCAATAAAATGGCTGATGAGGTCGTCCGCCGGTTTTCGGCGGCGGTAGTTCACCAGGCCGCGAAGATAGTCGTAGAGTTCAATGACGCTCTTGCGTGCCGCCGGAGTTCGCCTGGATGATATTCGCAATCGCTTCGGCCCGTTCCGCGGAAATTCGGTGAAGTCTGAGGAAAACTGAACCGCACCATCGGACACCGCTCCACCGGCGGCAAGGCCGGCGCAAACTCCCAAGACAACGGCGACCGTCCCCATTCCAATCACCTTGGCGGCGTCCGTTCCAGAGCGAATGCCGCCAAAATAGACCAGGTCGATTTCCTCTTCCCGGCGGAGCCGGCGGAGGATGGTGACCGCATCGCGAAGGATTCCAAAATCTGGGGCAGCGGCCAACTCTGGCCAAACTCCACCCAAGTGGCCGGTCGCATCCAAGAGCATCATGTCGAAACCCTGCTCGAGGGAATACTCGATAGCCTGCTCGAGGACCTGCGTCGAGCTGACCGCAAGAGCGAGAATTTGCTCCTTGGTTTGACGTTGTAACTCGGGTGGTTGAAACGTGTTGCCTGTGGCGTAGACGAGGCCGGTCGCATCGGCGCTTGGTTTTGCCGCCTCGGGTGTCAACAGTTGAAACCAGAGCGGGCAGTTGGTGACGGGGATCGTACCGAGGTAGCCACACCCGGCTTGAGCCAGGCCCATCCCGACCGCGTTGCGCACTTCTGTGGGGGCCTGGTCGAAGCCCGTTACCAAAAACGGCTGCCGCAGGTCAATCCTACCGGCAATTTGGGTGCTAATTTTGCAAGCTTCACGATAAGGATCAATGACCAGGCGAGACAGGTTGGCAGGTAAGAACACAATGTCGTCCAGGTTCGGCGGGCGGCCTTCTGGAAACGGATTGTTGCGAACAGGCAGACGTTGATGCAGCATGGTGTTGAGTTTTGGTAAATCGGTCGCGGTAGTGCGAGCCATCGAAAAGAGGTCTTCCCGGTGTCGAACCGCGTAATCGGAGGAACCGGTTTCTGCATCGCACCGGTAACAGCGGGCCGCCTCCTGGCGGGCCGTCTCGAGGTTGTAGGTCGCTTCGATTTCAGGAAACTCGATAGGGTTCTCACCAAGCCCGAAAAACTCCGGATGCTGTATGGGTGTTGTTTCCCACAAAATGTCCTGAGCCACCGGTACCCGCCGAGTCCGGTAGGGTGTTCGGTACGGGAGAGGGTCATCACGTCCTTCGAGAAAGGCTTTGACATAATAGGCCACGCGTTGACCATGGTGCATGGCCATCACGATCGTAGACCCCCCAAACGCGCCGTCACCGGCCGCAAATACCTTGGGGTCTGACGTCCCCATGCTTTCAAATTTCGCCTGGATGCGATCCTTCGCCATCATATCCTTTTGTGCCAACTCGTCGCACTCGGCCTGCTGACCCACCGAAGCGATGACCATGCCACATTCAATGTCATGTTCGCTGCCCGCGACGGTAACTGGCCGCCTGCGCCCATCTGCATCGGGCTCGCCCAGTTCCGTTTGCATGCAACGCAACAGGAGTCCATCGTCGCGTGACTCAATCGCAACCTGCTGCGTGTGGTAGACGAATTCAATGCCCTCCTTGATCGCCCCTTCCAATTCGATACGGCGTGCGGGAATCTCCTCGGGACCACGGCGGTAAATCACCTTGACATGCTTGCAGCCAGGAAGTCGTTTGGCCACGCGACAGGCATCCATGGCCACATCTCCGCCACCCACGACGACCACCGTTTCCGGTAACTCGGGTCTTTCGCCTCCATTGACGTGTCGCAAAAACCCTACGCCGTCGACAACCCGCGAATCGTCCTCGCCAGGAATGCCCATCGGCTTGCCCCACCAGGCACCAATTGCCATGATGACCGCGTCGTGGCGCGTTTTAAGTTCGTCCAGGGTAATGTCTTTGCCGAGGGCCGTATTTAAGTGAATGTGCAAGCCTTCGCACCGCTCGGTGAGCCGGTCAATATCTTCCTGGATAACCCCGACTGGAAGGCGAAAGGCGGGAATGCCCCACACCATCGTTCCGCCCAGGCGGTCGGTCATTTCATAAACATGGACCGTGTAACCGGCCGCACAAAGGTCGTTGGCCGCTGTCAGGCCGGCTGGTCCACTGCCGACGATGGCGACCGTTTCGCTTTGTGTGACGGGTAACTTGCTCAGGCGGTACGAGGCGCCCAGCTTGTCCATCACATACCGTTTAAGATTGCGGATTTGGACGGGTCCATCGCTGTCGGTACGTCGACAGGCAGGTTCACACGGTGCATCGCAGACTCGCCCGCAAATCGAACTGAATGGATTGGTTGCCGTAATGGCCTCAAAAGCCTCTTCGAGTTTTCCCTCCCAGATGTACCCAATATAAGAAGGTGCATCCGTACCAATGGGACAGGCGACCTGGCAAGGCGCGGGCACAAAATGGGTATCGCCCGAGTCATCCCGGTCCCGAAACTCCGAGGGGAGTACCGGCAATTGAATACGTTCTAAATCGTAGACGGTCATCTCAACTGGCCTTTACTACCTCAGGGACTCGATTTTCCCGGTACTCGGGTGCATAGGGCAGGCCGGTGATGGCGGCCGCGTCGGGAGTTACCGCGACCAGGTCGTCACGGCTCAGTTGCCGAACGTCGGTATGTCCAAGCCCTTGGGTGATCGATGCAATTTGCCATCGGACGCTTTCCAGGAAGCGGTGAATGTTTTGCGCTTCGACTTCTGCATGATATCGTTGTTCATGCACGGGATCCTGGGTTGCAATTCCCGTCACACACTGTCCTACATGGCACTGCATGCAGGCGATACAGCCACCCGCGATAATCACCGACGTGCCAAAGGCTACTGCGTCGGCACCCAGACAAAGTCCTTTGACGGCATCAACTCCGTCCCGCATTCCGCCCATTAGGATGATTTCGATGTCGTCGCGCCGCCCAATCTCCGCCAGCGCCTCTTCCGCCTCGATGATCGCCGCCAGCGTGGGAATTCCCACATAGTCAATCACTTCTGCACTGCCTGCTCCGGTAGATCCCTGCATGCCATCGAGTTCGACAAAATCAAAACCATCTTTGACGGCAATCTTGATGTCGTCACGCACTCGGCCGGCACCAAGCTTGACACTCACAGGCAACCGATAACCGGTCGCTTCGCGAAATTCCTCGATCTTAATCACCAGGTCATCGGCACCCAGGATGTCGGGATGGCGCGAGGGAGAGCGCAAATCGATACCAGCGGGGATCCCTCGGATCTTGGCCAGTTCAGGCGTCACCTTCTTGGCCATCAGTTGGCCACCCAGGCCAGGCTTGGCACCCTGGGAAATATAGATTTCCAGACCGTCGGCCCGCAACATATCGTGAATGTTCCAGCCAAGGCGTCCCCCCAGGCATTGAAAAATCAGCTGGTCGGCCGCATCTCGTTGAGCATCGCTCATGCCACCTTCGCCCGTGTTCTCCGCGATCTTCGAAAGGGACGAGGCGAGACCAATGGCCTGTTTGGTCGAGCGGCTCAGTGCCCCATAACTCATCGGGGCAATCATGACGGGCATACTCAGCTTTAAAGGGTTGGCGCCGTTTTTGCTGCCAATCTCTGTATACATCTCCACCTTGGAGGCGACATCCACGTCGTGACCAGCACACGACAAATCGCGTTTGAACGCCAGATCCGACAGGTGTGGGAGCGAGCGGGCACCCCCGTAGCCGCGAATGCGGTACCGACCAATGTGGGACTTGATATGAATATCTTCCTGAATTTTCGGGTTCCAGTAGGAGGAGTCGCCCGAGAAAGAAAAGAACGGAATGCTCCGCATTTGTTCTTCGGTGGTCCGATAACGGAGCTTTTTGCCAGCGTTAACAACTTTCTGGAAGGTTCCTGCAAACGGGATTTGGTACCGTTCCAGAAATTCACGGATGCTTTCCAATTCGTCGGCGGCCATGTCGGTCACTTCAGCATCCGACCCCAGATCCTGCAGGCGGCCGCCCACAAATATTTCTCCGCCGGTCATATCCTCGCCCAGACGTTCACCCGAGTCGCCCAGGATAATGATCCGTCCTCCATACATCATGTAGCCGGCCATGAAATTGGCATTGCCCGCGCAGCAAAGGGTGCCTGCTTTCATAACCTGGCCGGCACGAGACCCCATGTTCCCACGGACAACCAGTTCGGCACCTCGGATTGCAACTCCGGCAATCGCCCCCGCATTGCCGGCAACCACGACCGATCCGGCGTACATGTTATCGCCCAGGCCCCAACCCACATTGTTGTCGACTTCGAAATGCGCCTGGTCGGTGAGCCCGGCGCAAAAATACCCCGCCGACCCCCTGATTTTGACCTTGATTGGCGAAGTCAAGCCTACGCCAATGTGATGGCGCGCATCAGGATTAAGGACTTCAACGTCCTCGCCGGCAGCACCATGTTTCCAGATGAGGCCATTGGCCTCGCGGACGGAAACTTCAGCTAGATCGATCGTGACCATGTGTTGTACGTACCCGGGGGTGGCTCCTTGGTATTCAAAGCCTGCCCGGGAAAAAGACGATTGAGGGAAACTTCTTCGGAAGCAATAGAAATGAGGTTGTCATTTTCGAACATGATCATGGGCTTGGCAGCCAGGCGATCCTTCGCATAACCAATTTCGTCACCTGTTGAGACTAAAAATGAAAAGGTGCCGTCGAGGTCGTCGATAGAACTCTTGAGTGCTTCTTTTAGCGACACTCCCTGGGAGAGTTTATCGGCCAAATAAACCGCTACAAGTTCACTGTCATTGTCGGTCGAAAACTGGAAGTCGCGCTGCTCCAACCGTCTTCGCATTTTCCAGTAATTGGTAATCTGGCCGTTGTGGACAATTGCGACATCGGCAAACCCGGTTGCCCAAAATGGATGGGAAGCCTCTGGCTTCACATCGGATTCGGTGGCCAACCGCACGTGGCCAATCCCATGAGTACCCCGAAAGGCGTGCACCTGATACCGATCATCCACTTGATGTGCACTACCGACGTCTTTGACGATCTCCAGACTCGCGCCAATCGAAATCACCGTAGCTGCGTTTTCCATGCGGTAAGAAAGTTGGCGGATGTCACCGTCGAAATTTACGGTTGCGCGGTAGTTGTTTCCGATCCGCTCGTCTTCGATCACCTGGGCCCCTTGATCGGCCAAGGTTGTTTGAATCCGCAGGATCGCCTCCGCGGCTTCGTCGTCGTCGCCGACAAAAAACCGTAGACGCAGTTGACCCGGGTGGGAATCCCCGTAGAGGGCAAACCCGGTAGAATCGGGTCCCCGATGCTGGCAGCCGTCGAGCATGTCGATCAGGGCCTGCCCGGTTTGGAGGTCCAGATCGGCCCTTTTAAACATAATGCCGGCGATTCCACACATAGACGTCTTCTTCTCGCGGCGGCAGCCGCCGTGGATGACCTTGGTTTTTTGTGTTGGGGGTGCTGGGATCCACCCCAAAAAGGGATCAAACGGGCTTCCCTGCAGCTGAGCAGACAACAACCCGTCGTCATCATCGGCCAGCAGGCGCCATTATTGTAAATTTCTTTCGTTGGAAACGCTAGGCAAGTCGGCAAAAAGGGTGATCTGTGGAGGATTGGGGGTTTTGCGTTTTTTCTGAAGACATCCCGGACCAGGAAAAAGGGCGGTTCGCTCGGTAAGGTTCCCGCGGACCGCTCCGTCGGCTGGAGAGTCCTTCAAACGGTACAGAACGCGTCTGAGAAGCTTGTAGAAAATTTGAAAACTTAGGACAATCACCGACTCGCTCACCATCCCCGGTCCCACAGCAGAACGGATTCGCATGTCAGAACTCCCTCCCGCGACGGTCTCGCTAGTGCCGGAAGACCAGGCCAGCGAACGGGTTGCCAAAATCTTTGCCGATATCAGGCAGACTAAGGAAATTGATTTCGTTCCCAACTTCTGGAAAACGCTGGCCACGCAACCAGAATTGCTGGAGTCGGTATGGAAGCACTTGAAGAAATGGATGCACCCAGAAGCCACTGGCCGGCAGTCCCGCCTGGATGCCAAAACGCGGGAAATTATCGCGCTGGCAGTCTCCGCGACGAACGCCTGTCCTTATTGCACCAACTCGCACACCGCCGCCCTTTTTAAGCTAGGTGTCGACACGGAAACATTGGGCGAAGTCATGGCAATCGTGGGGCTCTTCAACCAAACCAATGCGTTGGCAAACGGATACCAGATTCAGCCGGATGTCTTTCCTTCGTCAATCGAGCAGGCGTAGCGTGACAGGACCAAGCAGCCCTGCCTCTCGGACTGGCCAAACCGAAGCGTCCAGGCTGCGAGTTTTCAAACCGGCCTTGTTGACTTGCGCCCCCATGTTCAAGATTCCGTAGCCGTGGAGTTCTTTCCAGGGGACCTCGCGAATATCCAAGTCGCGAATCCGGTTGGCTGCGACGTTGGTGACCTCAATCTCGAGTTGGTTTCCGCGGGCGCGGAGGTGGTCGACTCTTATTTGAAACGGGTGGCTGATCTGGGTGGCCAGCAGTTGACCGTTTAAGGTCACCTGCGCGCTGTCGCCAACGCGGCCTAAATCGAGGAGGTAAGCCTTTCCGGCTTTCGGCGCATCGAACGAAATTGAGTATCGAACGGTACCGGAAAAACGTTCTGCTTTCGGTCCGCCCAGCCTGGTCCACGAGTCGAGTGACGTGGTCGTGAACGCCTTGGGTAGGACGGGACCTCCTGTGAGGAAGTCGACCGACCAGGTGCCAGGAATTTCAACCGGATCGCCGGTCGGTTCCAGGTAACGCCAGTTCGGACCTTCCAGTGGTTGCCGAAACGTGCGCACGATCATCGACTGGCCTGGCTCCAGTTGGAGTCGGAATTGACGTTCGCCTGCTGCATCTTGACGCGTCTTGGCGAAACCTGTGGTTCCTGTCATCGGATCAAGGAGTACAGCGGTGGCAAATTGAACGGCTGGAGTTATCCAGTCATCGACGGGATCCGATTGGGCATGGGTCAAAAAATAATGATGACCATCCTCATGCCTGCGGCGGATGAACTGCACGCCACGGTCCACGACCGTTTCGCGCCGTACGCCGCCTTCCCGCAGCAGCGATTCAACGTCTTGACCTACCAGAACACGACCGTCGCCAACGGTGGCTTCTCGCACGCCTGCCAATTCTGTTGGGTTCCATTGCAGGTCGCCGCGGATTTCACGGAGTCGGGCCAATCGCACCTCGACGTCATGTAAACCTGGGACGTCCTCAGGCAAATGGCCCACAAAGGCGACGGTGGCGCCATTGGAGGCGAGGCTCAGCAGCTGCTGCAATGTTTTTAATGGCATGACGCGGGCCGCCGGTACCACGATCACCTGGTAGCGCGCCCCTGGACTGCAGATGTCGCCTCCGTTGGCCGTCGAGGTGCCGAGCAGGCGGTCGGAAATAAAGTCAAAGCCATAGCCTCGTTTCCACAATCGGTCTGCGACTCGACCCACCGGCTTGGGATCGAGCCAAAGATGTTTTGAGTGCAACGGCAATTGCATATAACCGACTGCGCCCCAATTGGCATCTAACAGTGGCAGATCTGGAAGTTCATACCGTCGCCGCAAAAAATAACTTGTGTAATCTTGCCACCAGATGTCGTGCCCCACTTGCCAAAGGTCGTAAATGGGCCAGTACAAAAGCACATCGTTATTGGGTTTGCCCGACTGCAGAACGGACTGGCAGCGGGCAATGTAGCGGTTCAGTGTTGGTAGGTCGCGCCAAATGGTGTTGCGCGGATTGATCTGAGTGGTGGCAAAGTACAACCAGCCAGGCCAGGACACCTCCTCAGGCGAGTAAGCGGTGCCGTGGAAAAAGAGGTGATTGGCACCTCCCACCAAAAAGCGATCCGTTGCCCTTTTCATATCTTCCAGCGAAGTATGAAAGTGATTGTTGAGCCACGTGAAACTTTCTGCGGCAATCAGATCCCGCCCCGCCACATGGCCGGCTGAAGAAGCCAGTTTCACACACATCACATCCGTGAACGGGTGCATGGGCGGCCCCGGCTGGTCGAGTTGCCCGTAGAGTTCGGCCTCCGGGATGTCGGCTGCCGCGTACAAGTCGATCAGATTGCCGGGAGACCCGTGAGCCTGGTTGCGGCTCAGGCTTCCCTGCTGGTGAGCCCAATTGGTCAGCTGGACCACAAAATTGTCATGGAGCATCTCGGCGACAGTTTCGCGGTAGTCGCTACGGACACGGGCAACGCTATCGTTGCGGAGTGACAGGTCTTCGTCGGCCCGCCCAAACAATGCCGGCAAGTGGCGACGCAAATCGTAGCCCCGCCGTCGGCGGAATTCGTCGAGCACATCAGGGGACGAATCAATGGGGTACTCGAACGAATCGTGATAATAAGCACGTACCGTTCCAGGCCGAAAGCCTGCGGCGCGAGCGGCGAAACCGGTCAAATAGTCGTCCACCGCATCTTTTGAGAGTGGGTCGATACGCAGTCCTTCTCCACCAGGAGCGATGGCCTTGTGCCGTCTCGTCGTGGGTTCCATGGAAAGCAGATAGACGGTCCATTCACCCTCGGGTGCCTGCCAGTGGAGCACGTCGTCCTGGATGTGGCTGTGATCCAATTCTAGAACTTGTCCATCGGTGGAGTAGGCCATGATTGCAGCGACTCGGCGCGGCGAAAGGTCGACCTGCCACGACTGGCCTTCTTGCAAGGATTGGGTTTCCAGTTTCGCGCGAACCACAGTTTGATCCGGCGTGACCCAGGAATCTCCGTAGATCCATCCCGAACTGGGGGGCAAATCGATGCCCAAATCGAGTTGCTCTGCGAGGCCGGACGTGAGGTTCAGCATTTCAATCCACTGTGGCGAAAGATAGTCCACGTACTGGTCTTCGTAACCTTTTGCGCCGTAGAGGCAGGTAAGCTCGATTCCCCCCAATCCCGCCTTTGCCAGCCGCTGTAGCTCCAGTTGGAGATTTTCGGCATCGACGACCGAGCCGAACCACCACCATCGGGTCCAAGGTTTCTGCTCACGCGCGATAGGTGGCCAGTCGAGAGGTTTCTGGGCAAGTTGTTCTCCCGCAGAGACAGGAGGGTTCGTCCAGGTGGACCAGCAGACCAGACTGCAAGAAATAAGGTGCAGAAGGCTAGAGGTAGTAAAAAGGTTGTTCACGTGTATGGTTCTCCAGCCAACACCTGGCAAACGGATCGTGCGTAACGTGCTCCGCGAAATCAGGGAATCACCACCAAGGGGCGCGACGCGCCTGACAGGTCTGTCGCTTGAAAGTTGCTGGCGCCGGTTGATGCATTTCGCGTCGTTCGAGCCGGGCCCTGGCAGGAAGCCGGCCCGTTTATCAGCATACCACGTTATGGGTCGCAAGTGTTGGTGGAACCAACCGGGCGCAAGTTCGTTGCGTGTTTTTCAGAAGTGAGTGAGGTAGGTGTTCATGCAGGAAATTTGGGAGCCGCAACCCGTCCTGTGAACATTGCGGGCCAGGTTGCAGGGCTTGTTGAATCGAACCTGACAACTTGCCGGGGGACAACGGCTATAAAGATGGTGTTGAGGTTGTTAGCAATGCCGGTTTGGATGGGGACTCCCTGCAAGGGCAAAGTGAAAGTCGAATGGGTTGTAATCGCTAAAATGGCGGGGGGCACTACGGAGGTCTGATGGATGCGTTTTGGCGGTTCGAACGGGTTTTCGGGCCGTAGACGTAACAGGGCGGATGGTTGCTGAACCCTGTGGCGATTGTATTGCTAGGGCTTGGTATGCGGCTTTTTCGACCTCGGCCCCCGGAAATAGTGATGTATTTTTCCGACCAGGGCGCCACGCCGCACTTGTCGGGTACAATAAAGGGATCCTAGAACTTCAAACGCTAATCGGTCCACTTTTTTGTAATGTGCTGCGACAACTGGCGCGCCGTCGGAGTCTTATTCTTCCTTGTCGAGGAGGTCGTAATGCGGTATCTACTGCTGTTGAGTTTTGTACTGGTCAGTTCGTCGGTCCACGCCGCAACGCTGACGGGCCACTTCACCACCGGGTCGGGACTTACCGCGGAAGAATTAAAGAGCGACCAGTCCTGGGGGCAGACGTTCCAGATCGACCCTTCCGGGACCATTGCCGAAGCTTCAATCGACTCAGTGGTTCTCTGGCTTTACCGTCAGAAGAATCAAAATAACAAAACGATCACAGCGTCGATTCGGACGAGTTGGAATGGGCCTTCGTTGTGGGAGTCCACTGTTGCGGCAAACGACATCGAGAAAGACAGTTCCGCCGATCAATCGGCGATTCACGATGCGGTGAATTTCGTTGCGACTGCGGCCACGCTGCTAGCCGACACCGAGTACTACCTGCGGGTCGATACGACCGCAAGCGAGAAGGTCTACATCCACTACGACCAGGAGTCTTCCTACAGTCCCGGGAGTTTGGTGAATAAGGATGGCGTGAAGGAAGGCAGCCACAAGGATCTTCTCTTTGGGATCGAGGGGGCGTACGCTGTGCCCGAGCCCTCCACGGCGATACTGTTGGGTCTTGGTCTCGTAGGCTGGGCCCACACCCGACGGGCCTTCTGGGGGCGCGCAAACGCATCCACGAATTAGAGCGCCTGTCGCTGCGATCGCGACGCGATAACACGCAAATGGAATAACACGCAAATGGAATAACACGCAAATGGAATAACACTGTGGGCTGGTGGCCACTACGGTGTAGCAATGAGGTCCACCGATTTGGTGTTGCCGCATGTGTGACAGGATGGCAAAAGACTATGGCGAACTTCACCACACTGTGAACATTTTTCATAGAGTTGGGTGGAGCAACTGGGACACGTATAGATCTCCTCCCGGTCGGCCTCGCCCGTTGGTCTGGGCCGCATTTTCTTGATGGTCCGACGGGTCCAGAAGGCATATCTCAAAGGTCCACGTCGAATCGGGTAGGAACAGACCGGGCAAAGAAAGACCTCGTAGGCCTCGAGGTACCGTTTGAGCAGCCAATCCTTGCGCGGAAATGCGACCATCCGCAAGAGATGCACCAGGATTCGAACCACGATGGCCAGGGTAGCCAGAATAAGCACATACTTGAAATACCGACTGGGGAAGTGTTCGTGCATCACCATCGCGACCTTGATTAACACGGCGACGCCAAAGGCGTACACCAGCGGTGCATAGGTGCCCCCGCGAAATTTGAGAAACAACACGACAGCAATCAACAGCAGGGGAATCAGTACGGACAGTTCCACCACTGCCAGCAAAAGTTTATGCTTGCTTTCTAGGACCTCGAATTCGGCCTGAATGGGTTTGCGCTCGGCTTGAAGTTTCTCGGTGACTTCCCGCTGTTGATTTCTCAAGTCCTTAAGTTGTTGATTGAATTTGACAATCTCTTGATTGAGCACCTGGTACTGCTTTTGATTCGCAAGAAATCGTTTTTGGCTATCAGCGAGCGCCTGCTGTTGGTCGGGAGACGGCTTGACGTCTTTTTGTAAACTGAGCTTCTGAAATTCCAACAACTGGTTCATGGTTGTCTGCGAACTTTTCGTGCTATCTCGCAGCAATTTTTGGCGCTTATTTTGGTTTGCGATTTTGCGCTCGGTATCGGCTATCTGGTGGACTAATGCGACTTGCTGAGTGACCACCTTCTGGTCCAACCGGCGCTTCTCGAGAGCCTCGTAGCTGGGGCCGGGCCAGCTGACAATGTCATCCACCACAAATCCCAGCAGCCAAAAGCACAAAAATCCGGTAATTATGCTGAATAGCCCAATTAAAAAACGGTGAATCCAGGGGCCTTTGTTTTGGCGTGACTCAGTCATAGGGAAACCACCTGTTGGAGAAGGGGTGACGGTATCATGGCGAGAGAACGTTAATCAAACCAGGCTTTGGCGGCTGCCTCTCCCTGGGCCTGCAATAAGGGTTCGTTGACGACAAAGTTCGGGACGCCCTCGGCACTCCACTGAAGGCTGCACCAGGGGCCGAATGTGTCAGGATCAGGGACAATTTGAGCCCCATTGACCCAGTGGGCTACGATGTCATCGGCGACCCCCTCTGGGAGTAGGGTTTGCGAGAACCTCTGAAAATGATCCAGCGTTATTGGCTGCTTGAAACCGGTCGACACCAGTGGCGGGATTAATCCGTTGAGGCCTTTTTGATGGCCGGTTTGCCTTCGTATTCGGGCATGCCAGTTGTGCAGCAAAATCAAGCCACGTACATAGGGCTGCCGTTGGTAGTTGTCGCCCGCCCAAAAGTGCTTGCTCACGGTTTGCATATCCGCCAGGCGAGCTTCCTGGTCATAGCCATAGTACTCCTTAAGAAAGTCATTGTATCGCGCGACGTGTTCAGAGAAATTAACCACGCCCTCACGCAGCATAAAATATTCGCCGTAATATTCTGCCCCTCCTTCGACCAGGAAGTAGAGCCGCAATTGCTCCCGGTCGTCAATCATGTCAGGTCGCAGCCAGGTGTGGACATACTCATGGCTAAGGTGAGCCATCAGGTTGTTGAACCGGCCAACCGGTTTTCCTTCCGGCACCTCAATCGGGCGTTGTGGGATAAAACTGCTGAAAGCGCTGTTGAGGTTGTAGCCCCCAAACCGATCGTTGTCCCGATTGGGGTGGGTGATGAAATTCACGAGGAAATAAGGCTGTCCCCGGTCCCCCCAAAAAGCGCGCTGCCTGGCGATATTGCCCCAGACCGCTTCGAAAAGCTCCTCGCCACTTCCGACGTAGTCGGGCAATCCGTAAAGCGCCATCACGATATCATCACTTCCGCTCGGCCCCTTGCGCTGAAAGAGTTGGTAATCGCCAAACATAAAGATGACCGCATAGGACGGGTGTCCCTCGCCTGTCTCTGGATTGCGATAATCAAAGGTGTTCATGTCGGTTACAAACGACTGTTCGCACTGGGGTGCCCCTTCGGTTTGACCGGCACCGTAGCTGCTGACCAGCCGCCAGTTCGTTGCCCCGCCAGGTGCCTCCCACCGCATGGAAACCGACACTGGCCCCTTGATCTCGGGCACCATCAGCGAAGTGCTTGTTGCAAGGTACCAGTAGTCTGGTTGGATGGCGGGTGCAAACACCAGTTTGCGGTCGAAGGGTGGGCCGCTGTAGGGTTGCTTTAAGGTGTAGCGAATGACGACCGGTTGATCGTCCGTGTCAAACTGCACCTGCCAACGGGTGTCGCTCGACGCGACCCAATGCCCACCTGTCACGTTGCGGTCGACCACAAAATTGGTAAATAATTTCGCTTTTGGGAACTGGCTTCCGGCCGGCCCGAAGACGGCCGGAAGCCGCAGGTCGAGTTGGTGGTCTTTGCCAAGGTTGGCAAGGGTCAGTTCCATTTGCAGAACGGGGGCCTTTTGCGGAGTGTTGGGACTCTGCCAAATTCGATACGCGATCGTGTGGGGGGCAGCCGGGTGGGGAGCGGCCGGTGCCGCTTGAACAGCTGCGGCCACCACGAATATCGCCATGCCACTTCCTATCAGAAACGGGCCGGCTATCAGAAACGGGCGGGCTGCAGTGGATAGCGATTGCTGGCAACTCGCCATTTCGATTTCTCCCCCTGGGATGAACGGAACAGGCAACGACCGGCCAGCAACCGCAGGCAGGTCGGCACTCGACCATCGCACTGCCAGGTGTTTAGTCCGGCGCAAACGCCAGGACGGTTTCTTGATCTGCGGTGCGCTGTAGAAATTTCATCATCAAGGAGGTGCCGATCTTGATTGTTTCGGGTTTTTGTGCGTCGACTCCATCGATCCGAGCCACCATGCGCGGCCCCTCCTCCAATTCAATAACGCCGGTGCAATAAGGATGGTTCCTGTCATACCCTTCTTCAACCATAAAGGGCGGGCCAATAGCGATGCAGGTGAATGCAGCAAGGCGGCCCTTTCCGGACATTTCTGCCCACTGCATTCCGGTACCCTGGCATTGGTTGCAACGGGCGCGAGGCGGCAGAAAGAGGCTGCCACACGAACTGCACTCAGAGCCCATCAGGCGCTTCTCTTGGAGAAACTGTTCAAACTGGTGATCGCTGATCAGCTGGGCCACGCGATTATCTCCGCTCGAGAATGGTGAATGTACTTGTCCCTCCCGTGCCCCCAAGATTGTGGGCAGCACCGATCCGCAAATTTCCGTTTTGCACTTGGCGTTTTCCCGCCTGGCCGCGGAGTTGTTCCCATACCTCGATCAGTTGGGCTGCGCCGGTCGCGCCGACGGGGTGTCCTTTGCATTTCAATCCGCCCGACGTATTGATCGGTTTGGGACCATCCAGGCGGGTAAGGCCTTCTTCGACCGCCTTGTAGCCATGGCCTTTCTCGAAGAAGCCCAGGTCTTCAATGTGAAGGATCTCGGCAATCGAAAAACAGTCATGCACCTCGGCGAATTGAATGTCGGACGGCTTGAATCCTGACATTCGATACGCCTCGTCCGCCGCACATGAGGTGGCTTCAAACGCGGTCAGGTTGTCGGTCGCGTGCAGTCCCTTTCCGCTTGCCTGCCCGATTCCCGCCACGTACAAGGGATCGTCCGTAAATTGCCCGGCGAGTTCCTCGCCCACCAACAACATGCAGGCTGCACCGTCGCTGATGGGACTGCAGTCGAACAGGTGCATCGGCCAGGCGATCATGGGATTGGCCGCCGGGTCGCGGAGAAAAGCTTTTTCGTCGCTCCACTCGGGAGCCGACCTGCCTTTGCTTTTAGCCCGCTGGACCTTGGATGCCATGATATCGGGAATCGAAGCCTGGTACTGGGCTTTCGGGTTCAGCGCAGCGTTCTGGTGGCTTTTGATGGTCACGTTCATTAAATGTTCGCGTGAAGCACCATATCGGTCAAAATAGGCAGTTGCAATGGCGCCGAAAATTCCCGGAAAGGTGAAGGCTGCCTTCCGTTCGTAAGGAATCGCGGCCAGGGCCAGCCCTTCGGAGACCTCTTCGGTGGACCGCTTGGACATATCCTCGAACCCGCCGACGAGCACGATGTCGTAAAACCCCGACGCCACTGCGAAGACCGCTTCTCGGAAGGCCAGCGCGCTGGACGCGCAGGCGCCCTCGGTGCGCGTCGCCGGCTTGGGCGCCAACCCTAGCGTGTCGGCGAGAATCGCTCCCCAGTGTGACTGGCTGACAAAAAAATCGTTGGTGAAATTGCCCACGTACATCGAATCGATGTCTTTTGGGTCGAACCCTTTATCGATCGATCCGATTAACTCGCCGAAAGCCTGCGTAAACAGGTCTTTGGAATCGAGGTCGCTAAACATGCCGAATTTTGACATGCCGGCACCGACCATCGCCACGCCACGTCCAAGTTTTCGTTTCTTACTCAACGGTAGACCTCGGTGAGAACACGATTTATACCACCCGCCGCATTTTGCCGTCCCAGTGTTTTTCCCGCAATTCCCGCTTCATGATTTTTCCATAGTTGTTCTTGGGTAATTCGTCCACGAAAGCGACCGACTTGGGTTTCTTATAACTGGCAATATGATCCTTGCAAAAGTTGATCAGTTCCGCTTCGCTTGCAGTCTGGCCGGGGACGAACGAAACGACGGCATGGATCGCCTCGCCCCATTCCGGATCGGGAATGCCAAGAACGGCCACCTCGCGCACGGCCGGATGTTGCACGAGGACTTCTTCGACCTCGCGGGGATAGATATTCTCTCCACCGCTGATGATCATGTCGTTGGATCGGTCCATAAGAAACAGGTAGCCACTCTCATCCATGTAGCCGATGTCGCCCGTGTGGAGCCATCCGTTCTTGAGTGCCTTTGCGGTGGCCTCGGGATTGCGCCAATAGCCCTTCATTACCAGGTCTGAGCGGGTGACAATCTGACCACACTCACCCGGTGGCAACGGAGTGTCTTCGGAATCGACGATCTTGACCTCCACATCGGTTCGGGCAAACCCGGCAGATCCTAGCCGTTTGCGATGCGCCGCATCGTCATCGAGGACATGATCCTGGTGGCGAAGGTAAGTGATGGTCATGGGCGCTTCGCCCTGGCCATACAACTGAACCAGGCAGGGTCCGAACTTCTCGATCGCCTTGGCGAGGTCATCGACCAGCATCGGGGCGCCGCCGTAGACAATGGCCTTGAGTGAACTGTGGTCATACTGGTCAATCTGTGGCGCGTCAATCAATTTCTTAATCATCGTCGGAGCGCCAAAAAAATTGGTCACCCGCTGGCGTTCAATGGTCTTCAACACCAGATCAGGATCAAAACTCTTGGACTCCAGGATCACGTTGGTCGCGGCCTTGGCGATGTTCGGCAGCGCATACAATCCACTGCCGTGGGATAGGGGCGCGGCATGAAGGACTGCTTCATCAAAGCCAAAGCCGGGGCACATGTCTGCAAAAAATCCAACCGTCATGGCCATCAAGTTGCGGTGAGTCAACATGGCCCCTTTGGGTTGACCGGTTGTGCCCGAGGTGTAAAAAAGCCAGGCCACGTCCTCCGGCATCACCTCTCTATCGTCCAGTTGGTCTGACTCCGACACCAACAGGCTTTCGTAATCGAGCAGTTCTCCCTCGGCTTCCGATACGGTAATCAGATGTTGAGCTTGAGGGATTTGCTCACGGATCTGCTGGATTGACTCGTTGAATTCAGCCGAGACAAGAACCGCCTTGGCCTGAGAATGGTCGATGATGAAGCCAAACTCGCTGGGATGCAGGCGGAAATTAATGGGTACCGCGCCATACCCCATCTTGAAGCATGCAAACATTGCTTCCAGCATTTCGGGGCAATTGCCCATCAAAATCGCAACGTGATCTTGTGGAGAAAGTCCAAGCTTGTCGAGCGCGTTGGCCAACTGGTTGGTGCGCCGGTCGAGCTGAGCGTACGTCGAAATCTGGGGACCGTGTACGATTGCCCGGTTGTCGGGAAAGTGACGGGCCGAATGGGTCAGCAATGTTCCGATGTTCATCGAATTTCCAGCAGGTGACCGGCGGGGTCCATGTTTTGGCTGTGCCGAGTTGGGAGATTGAGCTGTGGAATGGGGCCTTTGTCCTGTTCGGATCGGCACCTGATGGGAATTGTAACCTCCTGCCGAGTGGCCCTCAACGTGGATCGATCGGTCTTGTTGCGGCGGTGGACGAAATCACCACGCGTTGGCAGTGGGGCGCGGCCGCGGAAAAACTCTTTAGCGGCCCGTCTGCTGAGACGGGCCGCTTTAAGCATCCAGCGGAGGCCGGCCGAAAATTAACTTGCCCGGTCGTTGGTAACCGTTTAACTTGAAATGTAATTCCAAGTAGTTTGCTTGCCTTTTGGCCCAGCCTCGTCTTCAAAGACCGCTAATGGATCGTTACGCAAGATCTTTTTTTTCCGCAATATGGCCGCTTGGCTGGCATTGGCCAGTCGGTGACGCCAGCGTCGCGGCTTGCTCGAATCCTTGGGGTCTCATGGGGTCCGCAATGTTTCTGCGATTCGGCAACTTTCCTGCCGGCGAAAATTCATGGGCAAATCTGCCACTGCAGTTCGAGAAACAAGTGTCCCGTTGTCAGAAAGATTGCTTGGGCTCTTTTGCCTACCTGCCTGTTTTAAAAGATAAACCTTCCGCGAGGCACCTATGAGAGCTTTCCTTCGCCTTGGATCTTTCCTTTTTATTTGGGTAATGACAACCACAGCAGGTGGCTCCCCGATCGAACTGGGAGAAGCAGGCCTGTATACCCTGGTCGGTGCGGGTGTCAGCGCCGCGACCAGTAGCCACGGTGGTAACCTCGTTTTAGGCTCCGAAGCACAGGTCTTCGGAAGTGCCGGTGCGCGGAACTATCTGGGGATCTCGGCTGGAGTGCGAATTCATGAAAATCTCCACGGCGGCCATATCAATGCCAGTCCCGATTTGATGGTCCACGGGAACAAAACATCCTCTTTCCCGTATGGATCCGGACTTGCGAGCAACCACTGGTCCGATATTCACGCGGACATGCTCAACGCATCGGCAGCGGCGGCCGCTCTTGAAGGTGAGGTCCTCGGTAGTGTTTTGACTTCCAAGACATTAACCGCGCAGGACAAACCTGTGTCGGTGTACCACATCAACGGCCGTATCAATTTGGGGACAGGTCATACGCTAAAAATCAGCGGTACCGAAGCGGACAAGTTTGTCATCAATGTCACACAGGGACTTAATCTTGGGAGTGGTGCCTCAATTTCGATCGAAGGAGTACAGCCCGGGAATGTGTTGTTCAATTTTACGGGCGGTGGCCCCGGGGGGCCTTCGGCCACCGTTGCTGCTGGCGAAATGAGTGGCGTTTTCCTGGCCCCGCGAATGTTCTGGCAACTGGGTGATGGCCTGGAACTGCCGGCAACCCGTGTAATGGCCAGCGGTATTGAGGCCAACATTCAGGATATCACTCCGCCACCTGGGGTATTCATACCCGGACCCGTTGTGCCGGAACCCACCACGCTTTGGCTGGTTTGCATCTCGCTTGGAGGCTTTTTTTTGAGACGTCGCCCGACGGTCTGCCCACTCGCGGGGTGATTCTCCCGCCTCGATCCATTCTCACTCACTCCGATTGAATTTCTATCCGGTGAGTACGATGGACGCGTGTCGGATTTGGGCTCCCATTCGGTATGTAGCTGACATCGATTTGAAGTTGTTTGGTGAGTTCGGCAGCACGAAACAAGTACCAGGTATAACCGCCGCCAAAAAGGGTTTGTCCGTCGTCGGTCGATCGTACTCCCCGAACATGCCCCAGAAAAGTTGCCTCTGCCGAAGAAGCGTGAACGGCAATCTCCTGCGGCGGGTGGCTCTGGGAATCGGGGATCAGAACGACCAGTAGTCCACCAAGATTGACCGAGGTAGGGTTGGTCATTGCTTCTTTGAGGATAACGACAGACCCGTGAACCTCCGGATCCGCTTTGCCCAATTCTGTGACTTCCTGTCCGGAAGGCTCGGCAACGATCGGTGTGCCCAAAAGCAAGAGCAGGCTGATGGTCAATGCGCATGAGTTGATTTGTCTCACCTTTAGGCTCCCTGGTTACGAATAGGCGTGCTTAAATCTAATCCAAACGGCCATGTCGACCACGACTCAAAAGGTCACGGCCCCGCACCGATTGTAACAGGCCACTCCCCAGACCAGGTATGCTCAAAAAACCAAGCCTTTTGGGCTTAACGCGATGCCAATCGTAGGGCCAGTGGCAGTTCTACATGGACTCAGGCATTTCCCCAGAGGGGGCTCCGATGATGTCGTGCCTCTCCAGGCAACGCGCAAGCCGCAGAGGGTATTGTTACCTGCCATGGGTCCCCCGGGGACATTAATCGTTGCGGACCAATTTCGTAATGACACCGAGTAAAATGAGCGCACAACCGGCCCCAGCGAAGAGACCGGGAATCTCGCCGTGAACCATCCATGCTAAGGCGCCACTCATGACCGGCTCAAAGGCGAGGATGACGGAAACTTCCAGCGCGCGCACCTGAGAAATGCCTCGCAGAAGAAACCAATACGCAAGCGCAATCTGAATCGTACCGAGGAAGGTCACCACGCCCCAATCGATTAGCGAAGCATTGGCGACTGGAAAAGCCCAAGGCAAGCATATTAGGCAAGCCACGATATTGCCGGCAATGATTGCAGCCCCACCTGCGACTGCGGCATTCGATTTCTGGCCCAGCCAACGCAGCCCGAGGATCGCTAGCGCCCACGTGACACCGCAAGTAACGGCAATCAAGTTTCCCAGCAAGGGGTCTGGTGCAGTAGGGAGTGGTATGGGCTGGCCCACAAAGAAGAATAGCATTCCCACAACGATGACGGCCATGACCAACAGATCGCTCCGTCGATTCTTTTCGCCAAGCAGCAACGGACCAAGTAGTAAGACATAAATTGGCGCCGTATATTGCAGGAAAATTGCATTGGCTGCCGTGGTCAGGGTGTTGGCAGTCACAAAAAGAATAAGCGTTATGCCGAAAGCAGTTCCCACGATCAGAGAAGAGGGGCGCCACCACCACCGCCAACAGCCTGGTAGCAGTAGCAGTAGGATGACCGCTGCCAGGCCCGATCGAAAACAGGCAATTTGCCAGTTGGATAACGAAGTGAGTTTGATCGCCGTCCCGCCGGTAGAAAACAACAGCGCCGTTATGAGGACAAAAACTCTCGAGACGATTCTGTGTGGGTCTTGTGAGGACTCGGACAAAGGAACGTTCGCCAGAAAAAAAGGAAACAACCATCACGATCGGGCACCAGAAGCCCCCAGGGTTGTTTATCGCCAACGAGCAACCATTGTCCACCCCTGGGATCGCGCTGTACGAGTGGGTTTCCGGTGGCTACGAAGGGCCCGGTCGTGGTGAAGTGCCAGGGTTTTCTGGAAAATCCTCGCAACCGTCGAGGTTAAATGGGATTCTATTTCCATTCTGGGATTCTCGGAAAAGTTCCCCCAACCTTTGTCGAGGCAAAAGATTTCCCGGAAAATGACGACTCAAGACTGGACGGGCTTGAGTGACCGAAAACATCTCCCCGGAAACGATGACCGTGGACTGAATTGTCTTAGGATGCCGGCGTCACCACCAAGTGGTTGACGACCTGTTCGACCCCTTGAAGTTCTTTGGCATATTCCTGAGAGATTTGTTTCATGTAATAGGAAGGAACGCTTCCCCGCAAAACAGCCATTCCCTCGTGCAATTCACATTCCACTCGCATCAGGCCGGGTCGGTCACTGCACCGGAAGGCAGCACCGGGTGCCCCTTTAACAGGCTCTGGAAGTTTCGGCAAACCACAGGCTACAGATTTTTCCAACAGTTCCAGAAGAACAACCATCCCTTTAATTTCCCCAGTTATAAGACATCCGTGAAGGTCATGTGGACACAAGCCAGATCCAAAGACCTACGCACCGCACAGCAAGAAAGTTCACCTACCAAAACACCGCCGACGACCTTTTTAGCAAACTGCGTGCCAATATAAAATAGAAACAGCTTCCTGCAGGCTCCTCCTGACCCGCGCTGTGTGGCGCGGACAAGTGGAACCTTCTGGCGATCTGGCAGGCGGCCAAGTCAGTCGGAATGTTCATGTCTTTTCCTGTTCGTGGTTCAAGGGCTTCTTTAGCGGTGGTTTGCCCCCCTTGATGCGAATCATGTTCAAGGTTGCCAGCACTCCTGGCAGTGCAATCAGCCGCCGTTCCAGGCGGTCCTTGCCCGGGAAGCTGGCCACCGAGAGTGCAAGCAAAATCATCAGAGCGCCCTGTCCCGGAGTGAAGAGCATGAGGACTCCTGCCAGAAACAGGGGAGCAGCAAGGAGGTTCCTGATTACGACGACCACCGGTCGTCCCATGCGGTTGGCACCTGTCGAGGCACGTCGCCGATTCGGCGGAATAAAGTGATCGGCAGGAAGGTGAATCACCAACAGAGGAAGAAGCACCACTCCGATGAGCGACAAACCGACGGTCCCCCAAAAAACGATTTTAAGCAGGTGGGTCCACGGTTCCATTGCAATCCGGCCGCCTTTTGGGGAGGTTGATGGCTGTTTGTCGCCAAAACGCCGATTCCCACCCCAAACCCTGATCGAGCGAGTTTGGTGGACCCTCATCGGCGGCAGGTGGATGGAAACAGCACGACCACTCGATCCCGCATGCCCTGCCAATTTCAATACGCCGGTCGATTTGGGGTTCCTGGTGGAACCTGGTCGGCTGCCGCTTTGCAGTATCCGGGTGGCCGCCAGGAATTCAACCCAGAGGCACAGCACCAGCCAGGTTGCACACCACCCTGCACCGGGCCTCGTTAGCTGGAGAGTTCCTGATGGGTCGACCTCTCTGGCGGCAAACCGATTCGCAAACTGCAGGGAATGCAAAAGGTGCCGAATGACACCTGCCTATTTCTTGCTAGGCACCGCGTTTTCCGCATCCTTTTCAAGGCTTTCGAGTCCTTGCTTTGCTTTGGCACCGGCCCCTTTTATGTCGGCCTCAATCTTTTGGTCATCAATGTGAACTTCCATGTTGGTTCCCCCGGCCCCTTTTTGGCTGGCAAAGGTAAACCAACCGCGCGCAAAGCCGACAACACCAATCACGATGACTAAGATAACCACAAAACTTAATAACTTCCGCATCGCACCGCCTCCATTCTAATGGTCTTTGAAAATCCACCGATTGCAAAATGCTTGTCTCAAACGACCGGGCAAGCCACGGCAGGCTAAAGATACCCCTCCTCGGAGGTTTAATGCCACCGTAATTTTTCGGCAAATAGATCGCGGGGCACAGAGAAGTGCTAGCGGTGGGCGGCGAAATGTCCGGCGGCGACAACGGTTGCCTGCTGCAAAAAAGGCGGCCCCAGTGGCGGCCCCTTCATGCGGTCCTGAAAAAGCCTCCGTGAAAACACGTGTGAATCCAGCTGCGATCTACGGCTGAGGCTGGGTCGACCGCAGATAGGCGAATAAATCGCGTACC
The DNA here is from genome assembly GCA_965243695.1 of Lacipirellulaceae bacterium. GTDB lineage: Bacteria > Planctomycetota > Planctomycetia > Pirellulales > Lacipirellulaceae > JAKVCB01. The sequence continues at coordinate 85,264 of CBDEWC010000026.1, forward strand.
TCCTGTTCCTTCAGCGGTGTCAACAAGCCCTCTGGCATGAGCGAGCGGGTGGTGGCAGTGATGTCGTCAATTTCGTCCCGCGGGATCACGGTTCGCTGACCGTCTGCACTTTTGACCACCACCACCTGGGGGTCCTGGTCGACAATCAATCCGCTGAGAATACGACCATGATTCGTAACAATCACGTGGTTTTGGTACCCTTCTCGAATTTCCAGGCTGGGATTGACCACGTTCACTAACATAGAACGCAAATCACTTCTCTTGAACGCGGTCAGGTCAGGACCGATTTGTCCACCCGTTTCAAACAGTGTGTGGCAATTCCCGCAGGTACGCAGGTAGAGTTTTTTGCCGGCATAGGGATCCCCCGAACCAAGGCCAATCACCTTGTTGTAACGGGCCAACTCTGCGGTCATCTGCTCGGTGGTGGCGCCTTCAATACTTCCCCAGTGTTTGCTGACAAGCTGGGCCACCTGGGGATCTTGATGCAGCAACATTTTTCGTACGGTTGGTAATGTGACAAGTTGGGATGGAACATCGCCGCGGTCGACTGCGGTGAGCAACTCCACCGCCCATGCTGGGCGACTGGCAAGCACCGTTTGGACCACTGCAAGTGGATCTTCCTTGAAATGGTTAAATGTCTCGACGAGCCCGCTGCCAATTTCCGGGATCGAAAATTCCCCCAATGCCGTCACCGCAGCAACGCGCAAGCGAGTGTCTACTGGTGCACCGCTCAGCGTCATTAATTCTTCAACCGCGTCACGGCAACGGATCTGCCCAAGGACCTCAATAATCGCGATTCGCTCCTGGAGTTCTGCCTGCTCATCGAGAATCACGGTCAAGGCTTTGTCAATCGCCTGCGGACTGCCTTGTCGTAATTGCAAAACGGGCGAACCTCCTCCCACTTTCGCCATTGCGGCTACCAACTCATCGGGGAGATCGGCCAGTGAGCGTCCCTCGTAGGCTTCTTCGAATCCGGCAAGCAACGCCTCGCGGTTATCTGTGGCTGGGGGAAGTTGCAGAATGGTTGCACATGTCAACAGGTCGGCCCGCCTGCCTGTTGCCGCAAACCGGCGCAAGAGTCGTGGCAGGATCACCTCCTTGACCAGGGCCAGTTTCCAGAACTGCTCGTCGTCAAATAGGGCCAGGACCGTCTCTGGATCGGAAGCGATGGCATCTTCCATGGCCCACCAGAGCAAAAGGGGAATAAATGGATCTGTGGCATCAGCATCGTGTTGGGCTAAATTGCGGACCACCGGGATGCCTTGTGTGGCCCCGAGTCGCCGGGCAGAACAGGCAAGCTGGCACCGCACCTCGACGTGCGGTTCCTCCAGGGCTAGCTGGGCCAACCGGTTTGCCATCTGCTCCGAAACGATGCGATCATCGCCCATAAGGCGAACGGTCCACAGCCGCACATAGGGGTCGGTGTGCGCCAGCAATTTGAGTGCCTGCGGTTCGCTGAGTCCACCCGAGAGGTGGAGTCCCCAGAGGGCACGAAGGGCGCATGGACCATTTTCGTGAACGGCTTTTCGGAGGGGCCCGATTGCGGTCCTGTCACGGCGATCTCCCAGCAAACGGAGCAAAGTGTCGACCTCCCAGCGGTGCCGGGTGGCCATCAATCGCTCGACCAGTTGGGCGGTTTCAAGTGACGACAGGTCGTGTTGGCCGTTTGGTTCCCTGGAGGGCTCTCCGGCGGGCCCCAGCCGATAAATCCGGCCGCTGGCGCGGTCGATACGCCCCTGGTAGTGGCTGGCATGATCAATCCGTTGCTCGTAGAAATCGCTGACGTAAATGGCGCCGTCAGGCCCAACGTCAATCTCCGCCGGACGCACCCACCGGTCGTTCGATTTGAGTGCATAGGCCACATCCTCGCTTGCAAAGGTGGATCCAGTGGCGCTCAATCGACTATAGACAACGCGGCTGCCCAGCGGTTCGACGGCAAACAGCTTTTGATGGTAGGGCTCAGGCAACAGGCCATCTTCGTAAATCACAAAATCGTGGGAAAACCGCTCCACGTCAGGATGCTTCATCGGGGCAAAATATCCAAACGCGTACGGGTTCGACAAGGCCCCATGTTTACCAAAACCCCTTTGGTAATAGCCTCCCTGGACATAATGAAATCCGCGCGTGTTTCCCCCGTTGTGGCCCGAATAAATCCGCCCACGAGAATCAATCTCGATGCCGAATGCGTTGCCACCCCCCTCGGCGAAAACCTCGTACCGACGTCTTTCCGGATGGTACCGCCAGATCAATTGTCCCATCGAGTGCTGCGGCTTGGTTTCGCTGCCGTAAGCCCGCACATTACCGGTCACCGTGCTTCCCTGGCAGGCGTACAGCCAACCGTCGGGGCCCCACCGCAGGCTATTGGCCACCGAGTGGGAATCCTCCAGCCCAAACCCTTCAAGGTGAACTTCTGGGTCGCCATCAGGCACATCGTTGCCGTCGCGGTCGGAATAAAAAAGCAGGTAAGGCGGGTTGAGCACCCACACTCCGCCCCGCCCACGGGCGAACGACGTCGCCAGGCTCAGGCCTTCCAGAAAAGTTTTTTGTGTCTCGAAGTAGCCATCCTGGTCTTGGTCTTCATGAATCGTAATCTTGTCACGGCCGGGAAAGTGGTGGGGAGGGGGTGCGGGAACCTGGTCGTACACCGTTCGCAAAAACTTGTCCCTGCTCACCATGGTCAATCCGGCCGGTGAGGGGTATTGAAGGTATTGCATCACCCACAGACGGCCCCGTTCATCAAACTTGAACGACACCGGTTGGCCGATATCGCCATCACCTAGCACCGCTTCGATCTGCAGGTCGCCGGGGATCGTTATGGCTGCCAGTGTTTCATCGACCGTCAACGGGCCCTTGTCATCGTCAAGCTTCTTCAGGGTTGCGGTGACGTGTGCGGCATCATCGAGTTGCGTAAACGTGGCATCCTGATGGACCTGGTCGCGTGTCGAGAGTTTAGCCCACAGCAAATCATCACCGCGCATCGTTTCCCATGTTCCGCCCAGGCGAATCGCCTTGCTCTGGCCGAACAGGACCGGCGCGGCCACGTTAAACCCGGTGCGCCCCTGCTTGTGAAAGATGCGAATCGCAACGATATTCAACTGGCCAAACAGGACATGACGAGTGTCGACCCGAAAGGACATCGATTTGCCAAGTCCGCTTCGATACTCGGGCGGGAACCTCCCCAAGGTGCCCAAGAGCTGGCCGTTGAAAAACAGTTCCCGCGCATCGTCGACGGCCTCGCAAAACAGCTTGAGTTCCTGGCCCCGCCATGCGTTGGGTATCTTTACCACACACCGATACCATTGCCAGAGACCCTCTTCGGAGCCAGCCTCATTTTCCACTGTTTTCCAGGCGGCCGGAATCTCCGCCAGGGTCCAGGCTATCGGCTCCTCTTCCCTCGGTTGCTGGGCCACCAAAAGGGAGGCGAAAAAAACGGCCAAAGCAAAGACGCTGCCTTGGATGATGGGTTTCAGCGAAGAGTGGGCCATCATGAGGGGACTTTGCGAGGAAGGGTCGACGAATCCTTTTATTCTATTTCCTCGTTGGCAGATTGTCATCCTGGGCCCTTTGGGGGGCGAACCTGAACGAAAACAGGCCGGCCCAATCCGGCGCAAACAGTAGGGAGGTGTTTCGCTTTGCGACGATCGGATTTTCAGGTAAATTGACCAGAAGATGAGACGATTCGTTCGCGCAGCCAACCCATGCCCATGACTTTCGGAGGATATGTGCCCATCGGCTCAGCAAAACCAACCTTCAAACGGCCCGCTACCACCCTTGAATGCATGCTGCCGCTCCCAGGCCGACGCATCAGGATGGTGACGCTCGTCTTCGTAGGGCTGCTGTTGGGTGGGTTCACCCTCAATTCCAGCCAGGCAGCCGACTGGCCAGAATTTCGTGGGCCGGGCGGGGCAGGGCATGCGGATTCGCAACCATTGCCGGTTCATTGGGACCAGACGGCCAACGTTCTCTGGAAGGTGAAAATTCCTGGCAACGGATGGTCATCACCGGTCATTCACCGGGAACACCTTTTCCTCACAACTGCCGTAGCGATCTCCAAAGATCAGGAGTCGCCAGAGCAGGTGCTGCGAACGGTCTGCCTGGATCCATCCACGGGGAAGATTTTGTGGGACACGGAAGTGTTTCGCGTTCCAGGTGGCACGCGAACTTCCTCCCATGTTAAGAATAGTCACGCCAGCCCAACGCCGATTGCCAGTGGAGATCGTGTGTATGTCCATTTTGGCACCATGGGTACAGCGGCACTCGATTTGAATGGCACGGTGGTGTGGCGTAATCAGTCATTTGCATTCGATCCGGTCCACGGAAATGGTGGATCCCCCATTTTGTCGGGCGAACGGCTCGTCTTTAATTGTGATGGTGACGACAAAGCCTTCGTTGTGGCCCTTGACCGCAACACGGGTGCAACAATATGGCAAACGGACCGGCCGTCCGCCCAATCAGAAACCTTTTCTTTTTCCACCCCGCTTGAGATTTCGGTGAATGGCCAGAAACAAATTGTCAGCCCAGGAAGTCACGCCGTCTGCAGCTACAACTCCGAAAACGGCAAGGAACTCTGGCGGGTCAATTATCCAAATAGGTGGTCGGTCATACCGAGACCGGTTTACGCCGAGGGGCTGGTGTTTATTTGCACTGGGTATGTTGGCCCGCCCTCGTTGCTTGCGATTCGCCCCGACGGCCAAGGGGATGTGACCGAAACCCATGTTGCCTGGCAAACTGATAAATACGTGCCACACACTCCCTCTCCGGCGGTGGTTGGCAATTCACTTTTTTTGATTAGCGACCAGGGTATTGCCACCTGCCGCGACGTGGCCACCGGCGAACTGCACTGGCGAGAACGGCTGGGCGGGAACTATTCGGCTTCGCCCTTGGTCGCCAATGGGCTCATTTATATTCAAAGCGAAGAGGGCGAGTGCTGCGTGTATGACGCTGCGACAGACTTTCTTGAGCAGTCGCGCAATGATCTTGGCGAGCGATCCTTAGCGTCCTTTGCTGTCTGGGAACGCGCCTTCTACATCCGTACGATGGATCATCTTTACTGCATTCGCAAATAAAAGATTTCCGCCGAGACGGCCTGCCGTGTCTCCACGAGGCAAGTCTCTTAAGTTGCCGTCGCAATCCGTGCGTGAATTTGGGCGAGGCCTTCATGGAGTGCGGCCGGTCCTGGCTGCAGTACCAGGGATGGCTCAATTTCAAAAACCCGTCCGCTCTTGACAGCGGGAATCGAGTCCCAGCCAGGCCGTCGACTCAGACGCTGGCCGTCAAAAGGCTTACCGCACCAGGAGGCCAAAATCACGTCGGGCTGCCGGCGAACCACCTCGGCCGGGTCCGCAATGATGCGGTTTTTGGCAAAAGGCTCCTGGATAAATTCCGCAAAACAGTCGTCGCCCCCGGCGATGGTAATCAGCTCACTGATCCAACCAATTCCGCTGATGAGTGGGTCATCCCACTCTTCAAAGTAGACTTTAGGTCGGAACTCCCACTCTTCAGTTTGCTGGCGCAAGGCGCCCAGGCCTCTCTCGAGGCGACCAATCAAGGCGTCTGCCTTTTCTGCGCAGTCAATCAATCCGCCAATCATTCGGATCATTTGCAGAATGCCATTGACACTTCGTTGGTTGAAGATGTGAACCGCGAGTCCACGTTGAACAAGGTCTGCAGCAATCGGGGCCTGCAAATCAGAAAATCCCAGCACTAAATCTGGCCGCAGATCTTGAATTTCTTCCAGGTTGGCGGTCGTGTAGGTCGACACGACCGGTTTTTCCTGAAGTGCACAACTTGGCCGGGTGGCAAAGCTGGAAACGCCGACAATCCGCCACTGCTCCTTCAGCAAATAGAGCGTTTCGGTGGTCTCTGCGGTTAAGCAAATAATCCGTTCTGGTGTGCGCTGATCCATGCGGTCTCCGGGGCGTATTCTGGACGTTACCAAATTCCGTGGGTATGACCAGTGGTCGAATCGTGATTGGCGGCGCGTTGATTTTGTGGCCCAAGCGGTATTTTTGTGAAAGCTGGAACACTAGCGGTGTCTGGCTGCCGTCTGGGCCTTGCCACATGGAATGGACCCAGGAGCGGTCCGGCCGGGCTGCCTGAGGCGGCAAATTTGCTCCGCGACTCGACTTTTGTGGGGCCAGTGGGCATATTAGACGGTTTCCATCAAGGTTCTCTATGCTCCCCAACGCCCGGGAATACTCGCTATGAACAATCTTTTCCTTCCGATGACTTGTAAGCTGGCTGTGAGTTGCGTTACTCTCGCCCTGTTGTCCCCAACCTCCCATGCGGCCCCCGGAACCAAGACTGTGGTTTTATCCAATACAGAAGGCAACACGACCTCCGAAACCACCAAACTCCTCGGGAGCGAGATGACTCCCAAGTGTCCAACCCAGTGGTCGGTCACCAGATCAATCCTCCAGGGTGGCAAGCAAGAGGGCGTAGAGCTCATCACCATTGACAACGGCGCGATGCAAATCACGATTGTGCCGACCCGTGGTATGAGTGTGCTGCAGGTACAGCATGGTAACACACGTCTTGGCTGGGACTCGCCCATCCCCGAAATTGTCCACCCTCGATTTATTAATCTGGAAAGTCGCAACGGACTGGGGTGGCTGGAAGGATTTAACGAATGGATGGTCCGCTGTGGACTGGAGTTTGCCGGCTCCCCAGGACCCGACAAATTCATCACCAATACGGGTGATGAGGCGGAGATGAATTTGACGCTACACGGCAAGATCGGCAATATCCCCGCCTCGCGCGTAGAAGTCTCGGTCGATGAGCAGGCCCCTTATCGCATCCATGTTCGCGGCACTGTGCATGAGCGAACGTTTCACGGCCCCAAGTTGACCCTGGAGACCGACATTTCAACCACGCCAGGCTCCGACAGCCTTCGTATCAGCGATTCGGTCACGAACATCAGCGGCAGTCCGCAAGAGATGCAACTCATCTACCACACCAACTACGGTCAGCCGATCTTAGAGGCCGGCGCCAAGATTGCTACGCCTGCCAGCTGGGTCGCTCCGATCAGTGAACACTCTGCCAAGGCGATTGACCATTTTACGGAGTACGATGGCCCCAAAGCGGGTTTTGTCGAAGAGGTCTTCTGCTTTAAGCCCCTTGCCAACGCCGAGGGGCTGACACAAATCCTCCTCGAAAACGCTGCGGCCGACATTGGAACCACGATTCGCTGGAAGGTGGAGCAACTTCCTTACTTGACCGTCTGGAAGAATACCACCTCCGAGGCAGACGGTTATGTCACCGGTTTGGAGCCTGCCACGGGCTTCCCCTTGCACCGTAGCATCGAACGCCAATTCGGCCGTGTCCCCAAACTTGCGGCAGGCGAAACGCGACAATTTGTACTCGACTTTGGCCTGCATCTTGGACGTGAGGCCGTCGCGGATCAACGACGATGGATTGCCGATCTGCAAGGTGACCAGGCCATCGAGGTCAGGACTACCCTGCCGACCACAAAACCTTGAATCTGCAGCAAACCAAGGGTGGCTTTTGCGGTACGCTAGCCGTGCAGCCGGCTATAAAAAACGCCCCCCGAGAGTTCGAGGGGCGTTTTGGCAGTTGTTTTTGATCATGGCGGCCTGGCCGTCAATCACTCAGTCTCACTCCACTGAGCGTATGGTGGTCGCACAGGGTCCCTTGCGACCTTCGCCCACCTCATATTCGACCAGTTGGCCCTCTTGCAAGTCCTCGAAGGCTACACCCTGTACCTCCGAATGATGGAAAAATAAATCGTTGGGAGTTCCTTCGACAAACCCAAAACCACGATCCGACACCAATTTTTTAATCTTACCCTCTGGCATTTCTGCCCTCCGCAAAACTCGAAACATGGGCAAACGGTATTACTCCTGCTGAAGCAAACCAAAAACCCGAATAGCTTGGGAGCAGATAGCCACAAATCCAGCGCGGGGCACTTCTTTGAAGAGCACGGCTACGCAGCATGCGGCGCGAGGCGAAAAGAGACCGTGACCACGTGTCAACCTTCTTCATTTCCTTCATCTTCATACCTGCTCGTCACGATTCGTCGCGACGCCAAGAATATAGTTGTTCGACCGTAGCCGAGCAATGGGGTGAAGGCCGATTCGCGGATCCAAGAGACGTTGGATCGAGGACCGATCTTCGAGTTCGCTTTGTCAGTCGCGGTTGGGTGGAGGCCATTGTTGTTTTTGAGCCAAGCAAACCTGGACAATCGGCCTAACTGGGTCAACTTTCTCCAGCGATTGGCGGACGTGCCAGGCCCTTTGCAAGTTGGAACGGGGAATTTGCTGAGTCTTTGCGCAAAGGGTGCCGTAATGGCCTGCAAGGAAACTAGTTACGTCTAAGCTGGTCCGGCTGAGCGGAAGGCATGTTTGGGCAATCGGCCGCGCGGGAGTTCGACCCCATTTCCGGAATAATCCAGGAATATCAGGCTGCCCAAGAGTGAGACTTGTGAAAAGGCCGGCGGGGCCACCAAGGAGTCGAGTGCCACTCCGATCCATGTCGGCGATGTTGGTGTGTGGGCAGCACGTGCATTCAATGATTTTGAGGAGACCTCTTTTCGAGAAATCGACGAATAAACACCTGCTTGTTGCCTATTTGGCGAGCCTCCCAGCCACGCGGAGATGACTCGAGGGTTTGTTACGGCAGCCAAAAAACAGAGTGTGGCTTCGATGAAAAATAATCACCCGGTATTGTCGAACGATCGACGCGAAGGCCTGTCGACTGCCAGCCTGCGGGTCAATCCATCGAAAGGGCAAACCACCAGCAACGACTGGCCAGGTCACGCGTGTTGCGTGAGGTCATTGCAGAGTAGGCTGTCGGTTTGAATAATCAACAAAGGGCGTCGTCAGGTGGTCCGTTGTCAGACATGCTCTTGTGCGGGTTGAACCAGTTGTTCTGTTGGAGGGTACGAGTATGTGTCGCTGGCTTGCTTATCAGGGTCCCGCCGTCACGTTGAGTTCGCTGCTGGTACGGCCCAATCACTCGTTGATTGATCAAAGTCGTCACGCAAGAGAGAACGTGTACACAACCAATGGCGATGGTCTTGGGGTGGGATGGTATGGCGCTGAGCAAGCACCTGGCGTTTATCGGGATACGCATCCAGCCTGGAACGACACCAATTTCCGCAGCCTGGCGGACCACGTTCAGTCGCCCTTGTTTCTAGCGCACGTCCGTGCGGCGACGGGGGCGCCTGTCCAAAAAACGAACTGCCATCCGTTCACCTACGACCGATGGCTTTTTCAGCACAACGGTGCCATCCCAGAATTTGACAAGTTGCGGCGCCAGTTCATGTTCGATGTGGAGCCGTCGTTGTTTCCCTACATCGAAGGGTCGACCGATTCGGAGATATTATTCTTTCTGGCGCTCACGTTCGGATTGCAAAAAGACCCCCCGGCAGCATTGTCGCGGACCATGGGTTACGTGACCGGGGCAGTGGAAAAAGCAGGGATCAACCTGCCATTTTTTTTCAGTGCCTGCGTGACCGATGGCGAGCGATTATGGGCGGTAAGGTATTCGAGCAATCATCAGTCGAGAACGCTCTATCACAGTTGTCACATCCATGCCCTCAAGGAGGTTGACGGTACGTATGGGCCCCTTCCGGACGATGGGGTCATCGTGGTTTCGGAGCCTCTCGATGAATTGGCAGAGCATTGGGCAGAGGTCCCCGAGTCCTCCTTGCTCACGGCAGAAGGTGGCTCGACCGCGATCACTCCATTTTCGGTCTCGTAGCGGGCGGCCGGGCGAACTGGCACCGGCACGGCAAAACGTTGTCGGTACGAAAAACGGTTTGCATCGGATCAGATCTCTTCCAGCAGAATCCCCTTGGTTTCTTTTCCCAGCAGGAGCACCGCCAGTGCTGCAATCAAGAAGGAGCCACCGGCCATCATGAACACGCCTGGCTGGCCAGTGCGAGGAAGGATCACGCCCACCAAGGTGGGCCCCAAAAAAGCACCGAGACGGCCGACGGAACTGGCAAAGCCGGCTCCGGTTGCACGCGCGTGGGTCGGGTAAAGTTCAGGAGTGTAGGCATAGATCACCGACCACATTCCAAACATAAAAAACTGCATTCCCAGCCCAGAGACGATCATCATGTTATGGCTGGTTGCGGTGCCATAACAGTATCCCAAAATGGCGCTGCCGATAAGCGCGCCGATGATCACCGGTTTTCTACCCCATGCCTCCAGGAGGTAGGCCGCAACGAGAAACCCGGGAATGCCTGCCAAGGCCATCAATGTGACATAAAGGGTTGAATTGTCCGTTTGATAGCCTCTCTCTTCCAGCAAAGCCCCCAGCCAGGTGGTCAATCCATAGTACCCCAGCAACGCAAAAAACCACAGGATCCACACCATGCAGGTTCGTTTTGCATAGTCCCCCTGCCATAGCTGAAAAAAGGAAAAAGGTCGCTGCTGCGACGGGCCAAGATCTTCGGGAGTGGCTTCCACTTCTGGGAGGTGGTCGACCTGCAGGACGCGTTTTACTTTGGACTCCATGGTGGAAAGCACCGCATCGGCCTCTTGGAACTTTCCCGTCTCGGCGAGCCAGCGAGGCGATTCGGGCACAATACGGCGAATGACCAGCACGAAAAAGGCGGGGATTGCCTCCGCCACAAAAGCACCACGCCAGCCGTAACGCGGGACGACAACCAGTGCCAAAATTCCGGCTGCAATAAAACCGAGGGGCCAGCCTCCTTCGAGAAAGGCGACGTATTTTCCGCGTTGTTTGGTAGGAATGAACTCACACACCAACGATTGGGCAACCGGCAACTCCATCGCCAGCCCGATCCCCAGCAAAACCCGAAAGCACATCAAGGTTTCGATGTTGGGGGCCGCGGCACAGGCAAGCGAACTGAATCCCCACAGCACGATGCTCCAGCGGAATACGACACAGCGACCAAACCGGTCCGCCAAGATTCCCGCCGAGCCAGCCCCCAGAAACATCCCCAGAAAGCTCATGCCGGCCAGCATTCCCGCCTGTTGCGAACTGAGGGAAAATTCCTCGGTAATCGATGACAAAATAAAGGTCATCGTGGCCAGGTCAACACAATCGAAGAACCAGGCCGTGGCGATGACAATAAAGATCGTCCGCTGGTACCGGGTAATCGGCAGCCGCTCAAGCCGACGGGCAATGGAAACGGTGGTGGTCATCGGCAAGATTCCCAGGAATGTTTCTGTTGGACTTCAGCCAGAGCGAAAGGTGCAAAACGTCCAGTCGTGGTCCGGAAGCACTGGTGATTCGGCTCCCCTTAAAGAACCCCTCTACCGGACTTCCAACGACCGGACCCTGCAAGTGCCACACGGTGGGCTGCTTGAGCTGGCTTGTCAAGAGGAACCCCACATCAGCAGTGCGCCAAATGGGAGTTTTTCCAGCGGACCTTTGCAGATTTTGGGTCTTGCGAGCGAGGGCCCAGGAATTTCAGCGGTTGTCTTTGGGTTCCCCCTCGCAAGACGTCGGCGGGGTTGTTAAATTCGAGCTACGGCGTCTGGCACTTTGTAGGCCTGTAGGGCCAAATGAGAAGGCCGTTTTTACCCGTTTGGCAAAACACGCGCGCGTGTGTTTGGCTGGGCAGGGAAAACAGCGAAGGCCCAGACTTATTTCTGGTTACTCCACAGGAAGAGAAAGCATGTCCGATCGGGAAAAAATTCGCCAAAAAATGCAAGAGAAGGGAATCGACTTTCTGTTGGTTCAATTTGTCGATATCCACGGATCCGCCAAGGTAAAAATGGTGCCGGTCAGTTCCTTTGACGATGCGGTCGACGAAGGCGCGGGGTTTGCCGGGGCTGCGGTCTGGGGTTCCGGACAAGGTCCTCACTCGCACGACATGCTGGCGCGGGCCGATCTTGACAGTTACACCCCGTTGCCTTGGCTGCCGAATACGGCCCGTTTTGCCGCGGATCTGTACGTCGATGGCGAGTCGTATCCCTACTGTGCGCGTACGAATCTCAAACGGGTCTTATCTCAGGCGCGCGACAAAGGATACATTTTTAATGTGGGGATGGAACCAGAACATTTTTTGGTCACGCGTAAGGAGGATGGCTCGCTTGAACCGTGGAATCCAGACGGCGCCGACGGCCTCTCGAAACCTTGCTACGACTTTCGTTCCATGGCACCGGCGATGGATTACCTCCAGGAGCTAACCACCTCGTTAAATCACCTTGGCTGGGGCGTTTACCAGGCAGATCACGAAGATGCCAATGGGCAATACGAAGTGAATTTTGATTACGCCGATGCGCTGACCACCTGCGACCGGGTCACGTTCTTCAAAATGGCCACCTCGCAAATCGCGAAAAAATACGGGGCGCTGGCCACGCACATGCCCAAACCGTTCAGTGATCGAACCGGCAGCGGACTCCATGTCCATTTTCATCTTGCCGATGCCGCCAGTGGAAAACCGGTCTTTAACAGCGACTCCGACAGGCGCGGTCTTGGGTGTTCGGACCTGGCCTACCACTTTGTGGGGGGGATCTTGCATCACGCGCGGGCCCTTTGTGCCGTGACCAGTCCCACCGTGAACTGCTACAAGCGGCTTCAACTCGGTTCCGGTTTGCAGTCAAGTCGCTCCGGATTCACCTGGACACCGGCGTTCGTAAGCTATGGAGACAATAACCGCACCCAAATGATACGGACCGCAGGACCTGGTCACTTTGAAGATCGGACCGTTTCGGCCGGTTGCAATCCGTACCTTGCATTAGCCGCCTATCTGACCGCTGGCCTGGATGGGATTGAACGCAAACTCGACCCGGGCGAGCCAAACCTGGGCAATTTGTATGAGAAGCCGTTGACCGAAATTTTGGAATCGGGCATCCAGATCCTTCCGCAGTCGTTGTGGGAAGCGGTTCAAGAATTGCGAGACGACTCGGTGGTCCAGGAAGGTCTTGGGCCGATTGCTGGCGAATTTCTCGACCTTAAAACCCAGGAATGGGAAACTTACGACACGCAAGTGACCCAGTGGGAAGTGGATCAATACCTGACGCTATTTTGAGCTGCACGAGAACGGCCAGTCCCCTCCAAAAAAAACCTATCCCCGCCTCAACGGAACCGCGAGTTCCTCTCCGAAACTGAAAGTATTTCCGACAAAGTTGCCAGTTCGTTTGCTGACGGTTAAGAATCCTCCATGCCACATCGTCTCTTAAAATTTGCCTTCAGCAAAGACTACCCGGAGGCTCGCATGTTTCGCGAGCCAAGTCGTCTGAAAGACGAGTACGACGTGGTGATCATTGGAGGTGGCGGGCATGGACTGGCTGCGGCCTATTACCTGGCAGTGAATCACGGCATCACGAATGTGGCCGTTTTAGAAAAGGGTTACCTCGGAGGCGGAGGGACCGGACGAAATACGGCCATCGTTCGCTCGAATTATTTAACCGCCGACGGTGTCCGTTTCTATGAGCGGAGCCGCGAGCTCTTTCAGGGCCTCTCTCGCGATCTCGATTTCAACCTCTTTTATTCGGAGCGCGGGCATTTTACGCTCGCCCACTCACCCGCCTCGCTCAACACCATGCGATGGCGGGCAGAGGTGAATAAGCATCTGGGGATTGACAGTGAACTGGTCGACCGGGCCTTCATTGAAAAATGCCTTCCGGAAATGGATCTTGAGTGCGGCGGCCACCAAGCTCCGATTTGCGGTGCTTTATTCCACCCGCCAGGAGCCATCGCCCGGCATGATGCGGTGGCCTGGGCCTATGCACGCGGGGCTGACCACCGGGGCGTTGAAATCCATCAGAAAACTGAGGTCACCGACGTCGAAGTTCGGGATGGGGAAGTGGCCGGGGTCCATACGAGCAAAGGGTTTATCAAAACCCGCAAAGTCCTTAGCGCCGTGGCCGGCTGGACCACCCAGCTAACGCAAATGGTTGGCGTACAAACGCCCCTGGTGATTCATCCGCTCCAAGCTTTCGTGACCGAACCCTTAAAACCGTGGCTCGATCACATTGTTGTCTCGGCAAGCCTGCATCTTTATGTGAGCCAGTCGTCGCGAGGCGAACTGGTCACCGGGGCTTCGCTTGACCCGTATGAATTAATTTCCATGCGATCGAGCCTGGAGTTTGTTGAATCGCTTTCCGGGCAACTGGTCGATCTGTTTCCCAGGCTCGGCATGGTCCATGTCTTGCGCCAGTGGGCCGGACTGTGCGACATGACGCCCGATTTTTCGCCCATCATGGGCCTCACGCCGATCCGAGGGTTTTACCTTGATGCCGGTTGGGGGACCTGGGGCTTTAAAGCAACCCCAGTAAGCGGAGAAACCATGGCCCACACGGTGGCCCATGATCATCCGCACTCCTTGATTGAGCCGTTTGCACTGGATCGGTTTGAACGATTTCAACTCGTCGGTGAAAAGGGGGCTGCTTCGGTTGGGCATTAAGTGGTGCCCCCGTCCAAATCACCCATGAAACTTATACCTTGTCCTCTCAACGGTTTGCGTCCCGCGCAGGAATTCCACTTTGGTGGGGAGTTTCGTGATATGCCCAATCCCGACCAGGTTGATGACGCCGCGTGGGCGGAATACGTGTTCCATCGTCAAGGGCATCCGCATGTCAAACGGGAATGGTGGTACCACCTGCCGAGTGGCACATGGTTTATCGCCGAACGAAACAACGTCACCGACGAGTTTCTCCGAACTTATCTTTTTGAAAAAGAGAACTAAGCGTGGAAAATCGTCTTCCAACACAACCGGGTGAATGGATCGACCGCAACCAGCCGGTGACCTTTCAGTTCGAAGGGACCACCTACACCGGGTATGCTGGCGACGTGCTGGCGAGTGCACTTTGGGCCAACGGCGTTCGTTTCACCGCCCGCAGCTTCAAATACCATCGTCCCCGGGGAATTTACAGCCTCGCCAATCATGATGCAAATTTCCTGGTCGACGATGGCAGCCGTACTAATCTTCGGGGAGACCAGCTGGCAATTCACGAGGGGCTCGTTGCCCGGGCCGTGAACACTTGGGGTGGACTCCAGCAAGATCGATTAAAAATCACTGAGCGTTTCAGTAAAATGATGCCGGTCGGTTTTTATTACAAGGCATTCCATACGCCACGCAAGCTTTTCCCCTTTTTTGAAAACCAAATGCGCCAGGTGGCTGGCCTGGGTAGCCTGCATCCTGATTACGTCGCCAAGCAAACGCCAAAAGACTACGCATTCTGCGATCTGTTGGTCATCGGTGCCGGCCCTGCCGGGTTGTCGGCAGCCCTGGCTGCTGCCGATCAAGGGGTCGACGTTCTGGTGGTGGACGAATTGCCCCGCGCCGGTGGCAGTTTGACATGGCAGTTGGCAGGAGTTCCCGAGGCACGCAATTTGCTGAGCTCACTTTTGGAACGTGTTCAGCAACACGAGCGGATTCGGCTCCGGCTGGGGACGCAAGCAGCAGGCTGGTATTCCGACCATTGGATCGCCCTGGTGGATGCGCAGCGACTCACAAAAATGCGGGCCAAGGCCCTGGTCGTTGCCAGCGGATGTTACGAACAGCCAGCCGTTTTTCATAATAACGACCTGCCAGGTGTGGTGCTCGGATCGGCGGCACAGCGGTTGATACATCACTATGCAATCCGGCCGTTTCAGTCGGCCGTGGTGATGACCGCCAATTCCGACGGATACCGGCTGGCCCTCGACCTGCTTCTAGCGGGAGTAGAAGTCCCCGCGGTGGTCGACTTGCGGGAAGATTCGCAAACTGACCTGGCCAACGAGGTTGCAAAAAAAGGAATTCCCATCCACCACGGCCACGCGATTTTAGAAGCAACGCCCACCAAGGAAAAGCAGGCGGTCGCTGGAGTGCGGATTGCCCGTTTGGAAAAGTCGGGCGAGCTCAATACGACCAGTTCCCTACCAATTGCCTGCGACGGGGTTGCCGTGAGCGTTGGCTGGGCGCCGACGGCAGACATCCTTTACCAGGCGGGCGGGCGTTTTTCCTACAACCAGGCACTCGAGCAACTGGTTCCCACCAGCCTGCCAGGCACGGTTCATGTGGCAGGACGGGTTCGCGGGATCTTCGATTGGCAGGCCCAGGTTGAGGATGGCCACTCGAGCGGGCTGGCTGCCTGCCGAAGCATGACGGACGAGCAAGAACAGCCGTTGGCGCCAATCGAGCCCACTGGCCCGGCCCCCAGCCATCCCTATCCGATCTTTGCTCATCCGAAGAAAAAGAACTTTGTCGACTTCGATGAAGATCTTCACCTGGCCGACTTTGTCCATGCCCACCAGGAAGGATACGACAATATCGAATTGATGAAGCGGTATTCCACCGTCGGTATGGGGCCAAGTCAAGGTAAACTTTCCAATCAAAACGCAATCCGGATTCTGGCCCGGCTCAACGGGAACACGATCGACCAGACGGGCACGACGACCTCGCGACCGTTTCACCATCCGGTTTCCATCGAACACCTGGCCGGCCGGCGGTTCCATCCCTTGCGGCGGACGCCCATGCACAGTTGGCACGGCGACCATGGTGGCCAGTTCATCTTTGTCGGGGGTGGTTGGCAACGGCCGGAGTTTTATGCCCAGGGCAAAAAACCGCGTGCGGACTGTATTCTCGACGAGGCCCACCATGTGCGTGCGCATGTGGGCATGATCGACCTTGGCACACTTGGAAAAATTGTGATCAGTGGGCCTGACGCGGCAGCATTTTTAAACCAGGTTTACATTGGGTCCTTTACGAAACAGAAGCCAGGCACGCTGCGCTATGGCGCGGCCCTCGATGAGTCAGGGGTGATCATTGACGACGGCGTTGTGGCAAGACTCGCAGAAGACCACTTCTATTTGAGCGCCACCAGTTCGGGGAGTGCCAGCTTTTTTCGGGAACTCCAGCGATGGGCCCTGCTTTGGGGCATGCGGGTGACACTGATCAATCTGACAGGCCAGTACACCGCCATGAACCTTGCCGGACCTCGATCACGAACGGTCTTGAGTTCACTGACGGACATCGACCTCAAGCAGGATGATTTTCCATTTTCGGCGGCCCGTCAGGGCCAGGTCGCGGGAGTTTCGGCGATTGTCATGCGGGTTGGTTTTATTGGCGAACTCGGTTTTGAAATTCACGTGCCTACCCAGGCCGGATGCCATGTCTGGAATGCGATCATGCAGGCCGGCGAGGCCCACTCGATCCGTCCCTTTGGAGTCGAGGCCCAGCGCCTTTTGCGACTCGAAAAAGGCCACCTGATTGTAGGGCAGGATACCGACGCGTTGACGACTCCGCATCACGCCAACCTGAGTGGCCTGATTCGCCGGCAGAAGAAGTTTTTTGTGGGTCAACGGAGTTTGCAAATTCTCGAAGAGCAGCCTCTCGATCGAAAACTGGTTGGCTTTTGTTACCCGCCCAACAGGGAGTTGCCATTGCCGGACGAATGCAACTTGATTATTGCCGATGACGAAATCGCAGGTCGGGTGACCAGCATCGCACACCGCAGTACCCTCGGGTATCCTTTGGGTCTGGCGCACGTGCGGCCCGATCTAGCAGAACCTGGAACGACCATTACGATTCGCACCGACTCGGGCGCGCTTTCCCGTTGTCAAATCGCCGAGACACCCTTTTACGATCCCGACGGGGAAAGGCAGTTGATTTCGTGACCGATCCCGCTCAAAACACCCCCCTGTTCGATCGACTGGAAGCGCTCGGGGCCGAATGGTCCGAGTGGGAAAGTGGTTCCGTGGCGCGGCGACTGGGTGCCACTGAAGATGAACAGGCACAACAGCGCAGACTTGCGATCTGCGATCTGAGTTGCCAGCCGACTCGGTTTTTAAAAGGGGAGGGTGCCGCTGCGTGGCTGACTGCGCACGACGTGACGGTGCCACCGGAGATCTATGCAACGTCCGAAACACCCGATGGACTTCGCGTGGTCCGCAGTGGCGCCGACGAGTTTTTGATCGAGTCGAAACCGGGACAGGCCAGTCCGCTCTGGCGAGAATGGGGCCTCGACGGGGGGATGTCCTCGGGGTTTCACCTCTTTGAGCGCCAAGATGCCGTTTTTTACCTCTCGGGCGAGAAGGCCCAGGAGGTGTTGGCGCAAACGTGCGGCATCGACTGGTCGAAAGCGCCAGCTGATGTGCTGGTGATGACCCGGCTGGCGGGAGTGAGCTGCAGTGTCTTGCCGGCGCGGACAGGAGACGTTGACGTTTTTCAAATCCGCCTCGACCCGACTTACGCCATTTACTTGTGGGATGAGCTGGTGACGATTTGCCGCGACCTGGATGGCAATCCTATTGGGGCAGAGGCGCTCTTTCCCGACTGGTTTCAAGAGGTCTCGCAAAACTGATCCAGAAGTTCGGTTAAGCGGGTCTTTGCCTGCTGGAGCGTTTCATCCGGGGTATTCTTGTTGCCCTGCAGGATAAAGAGGCAGTGTCTGGTGGCAACGCTTAGCTTGGTCTTATCGCATTGCTTGTAATCGAGTCGGCAAAGGACTTCGCTGTCGTCACAATAGCAGTATTCGCCAGCTCGCACCGACTCGACCGTCTCGCATCCCAAGGGTAAAAATCGCTCATCCCCCTGGGCGAGGCGAAGTGTGATATGGCCATCGACCTGGTCGAGATCATGGGCGCCCATCGTAAGGCGTGTTTCAAGTGATACGAGGTTATAAATATCGACCGCCAGATTGATCGATGGCAACTGGCCCCGCCGCTGAAGAAAACCAATCAGGCTTTCGATCGAACAAGGATATTTCTTGGGAGATCGCCCAACCGCCTGGCGCAGCGCGCGGAAACCAAGAATCACCGGATCGTTGGCCACGAACTCTGGTGTATATTGCTCGAGAAAACGGGGCAGGGCTGCTTGTTTTAATCGCTCGAACTGTTCATGGCCTTTTGAATTCGAGAGCGTGGTCGTGACATGGTAGGTCGCAACCAGTCCAAGTTCGGCCGCTTCTGGAGTGACGATCAGGCGGGGAGCATCCATCAGCTGTAAAACCAGTCGATATCGGCAACTGCCGACTTCAGCGGCATGCAACTTCGGCCCAACCTTCCAGGTGGGTTGGGGTTATCCATCTTGGAAGCCTCGTACATGATGATCACCTTTCCGCCGCTGGTAAAATGGCACGAGGGGTTGGTGAACTCGTAGAGTGGATCGGTTTCGATATCCTTGAAATTTTCCCACGTCTGGCCCTCGTCACGCGAAATGGCCGTGGTGAGTGGTGTCCGTTTGCCACAATGGTCAAAATTCGGATCGTACGTGCTGTGATTCCAAATCACCAGCAAGTCACCCGTGTGGGGGAATTTCACCAGACAAGGCATCGATTCGGGAGCTCTCAGTCCTGTGGTCTGGGGACTCGACCAGGTGACCGCGCCATCGTGCGAGGTGGACTGGAAAATCGCCCCCAATTGGGTTCTCATGTACATCAGCAGGCGGCCATCGCTTAACTCCACAATATGAGGTTCCATCGCCCCCCGCATTGGCAGGTCGACCCAGTTTTCCGACTGTTTCCAGGTGTGGCCCAAATCGTCGCTATAGGCACAGCTATTGATTTGATGGTCGGTCGGTCCGCACCAGTCTCCCATTACTTTTTGAATGGGATGAATAATCCGCCCCGTACTCAGCTGGGTCAGCAGGTAGGCCGCAATCGGACTCTTTTGATTGATGTTGTGCATCACCGGCTTAGAAAACGTTTTGCCGTCATCGGCACTTCGCCTTGAAAACGAGGTGGAACTCTGTGGCTTGCCGGGTGCCAGCAAATGAAGTCGCTGAAAACAAAACAGGATTTCCCCGTTGTCAAGTCGACCGAAGCAGGGGTAATGAATGTTGACGTCCTCTGGCGCATTTTCCACAAAAATCTTGCGATCTTCCCACGTGTAGCCTCCATCGCTGGAGGTCATTTGCGCGATATTGCAGGGTGCGTGGTCGTGGCCGATCGTGTCGCCCCCGACGTGTTCCATCCAGGCCAACAGCAGCTTGCCATCGTTGAGTTCGACAATCGTGCCCGCTCCATGCCTGGGCCGCTCTGGCGGCGCTTCGACGACTGTAAAGACATCAATGTTTCCCACAATTCGTGATCCTTTTTGGTTGTTGAAGGTGGGGCAGTTTCAATCGGCCGCTCATTCACTCAGGCGATAGGCAATGATTGCGCGCCCCGGAATGGTGCCTTCCAGGACGACCGCCCCCGAAACATCCTTTTCGACCGGTGTGATTTCACCGGTGTAGTCGATCTGGTCAACATCCACCACCGCATCGGCCGACATCCCGTGGCGAGCCAGTTCGACTTTGCTCACAAAAGGGATATCCTGCCTGGACGCATTGGCGAGGAAGATGGCCAAATCGCCCTCGGGATTTCGGAACGCGCCGTTCCAGAGCGCCGGATAGTCGCCGCCTCGCGAATAGGTCATCGACGGCATTTTCGCCGGCTGGCTAAACTGAAGCGGCCGCATGAACTGGCCATAGGACAAAAACTCCTTGGTGGCGTCGCTTTTATAGTAACCGAGTACCTGCTCTAAAAACGCGATCATCGGCGCCTGCGCCGGGTTGGAAAGTGAAAGGGCCGCATCGCGGGGGCGCAAGCGAAGACGTCCGATCTGAGCGCCTTGGACAAACAGGGATGCGGCCTCGAGGAAAAATGCATCCTGATCGAACTCATTGGTAAACCTGCCTTGATACCCGGTTCCCGTCGACATTTCTGTCCCGTATCGCTTGACGTAATCCTGGTAAACCGCCGCAAACAGGTGTGCCTTGTTTTCGGGCCATAGGGTAACCGTCAACGTTCCATCAATCACGTCGATCACGTTTTCCGTGCAATTTTCCCCGGTGATAATCGTCATCGGATTGGCCTGCTTGGCCGCGTTAAAGCATCGCTCGACAAGATCATGCATGCCGCGCGTCATGGAATCCCCGCCTGCGGCCGAATGGCCATGGGGTGTCCAATAGCAGGGCAGGCCTGCGCCTTGCATCACGTCGAGGTAAAGGCCCCCAATGCCCTCGCGCTCGGTCATGAGGCGACATGTCTCTTCAAGACGGTCTTGCCACCACGGCGTGGCACAACACAGCTGCCAGGCAGTTTCGTTACTCCAGGTTCGCTTCTTCCCGAACAGGCCTCTGACTACGTTGGGCCGGGCCTCATCGGCATAAGGGGAATTCTCAGTGGGGCCCTGGTCAAAAATTTCGAGGGCGACGTAAGGGCACACCATTCCTCCTTCGGCACGCAACCGGTGGGCCTCGCGGGTAAAAGCGGCGCACGCGCCAATTTTGGGGTAGTTGCCATCGTGAATATTCATCGGCGGAAGATTTCGCCATCGCCCTTGGTTGTAGAGGCGGTGACTTCCAAAGGGCACGTTGTAAGAGGTCATCCCTGGGACAAACTCTTTCCAGCCATACCATTGGGCGGCCAGCGGTATCCCGGCCCATCGCAGGAACTCGCGAAAATGGTCGCTGGCAATGACCATGTTTTCCTGCATGTCGTGGGTGCCTTCGGCCGAATCGGCAATCGTGGTGTAAAAGACAAAGGGGGATTCCTTGTACCAGCGGGGTACTTCCTTGCGGGTACGGAGCGGGCCCTTGCGACACCACGATTGGCGGGTGGCCCACGCACGGTAAATTTGGGCCGCATCGAACCAGTCGCCTTGGAAGGGACCAACCACACAATCGTAAGGGAGGTGATAGTTTTCTTCGGCAAAGGTGATATTGGGCGGAAAATGGCCCGGACGCCAGGTGATTTCTTTCGGGGTATTGGCAATTTGCATGTGCATCAGGCTGGCCGCCGGATCATGGGTAGCAAGATAAACTCCCTTGCCAGTGGGCCGGTCGTAGAAGGCCTGGAACTGCATGTTGAAATCGACCGGGTAATAGGCTCCCCTGGCGTTGAATCCAACTCCCAGTCCGGATGGGGCGTTGAAAGGATCCTCGACCAGTCCTCCATGCTCGCGGGGGTAAATGTAAACGTCATCCTCGGGCGCATCGATTGGAGCCAAAGAGACGAGGGGGAACCGCACACGTTCGAGGCCATATTTTACGCCGGGATTGTCGATATTAATTCGCCAATAGGAGAGGGGATCTCCCTCCTTGAGGGTGATCGTGACTTCAACGTCCATCAGGTGGGTTTTGCCTCGGACCGGTATTTGGTGCCAGTTCAAATGAAGGACAGTCTCATCCCCTTTGTCTTCCGTTTGCACGGAGACGGACGTCGCCTCCTGGGACCCTACCGAAAACGCGTCGACCGCCATTTCATCCATGATCCCCATCAGGCTGCCGACGGTTTTCCAGCGTTCGTCCCGATTGCTTCCTCGCACATCGGGTGTCATGCGAATTTCGAACAGCTGCCGCTGACCACCTAGTGCGTCGCTGGCCAGGAAATCGTGGTCCTGCTCGATGCTATAAAGCCGATTGAGCCGAAAACCGCGGTCTGACTGGATGAATTCAAGGCCAATCTTGCGATTGGCGATGAGGATACTACTGCCCTGTTGCTGGACGTTAATCGGCTCAGGGTGTGTTTGGAAGAACTGGGTGGCTTCGTCTTTGGCCACGGGAATCGCGCGAGAAATTGCCAGTTCATGATTCTCGGCCTCTGCCAGGAAGTGGGCGACGATTTCCTTCTCGTCGATTGCCCGATTGTAAAGCCGCACCTCATCGATAAGCCCCTGGTAGCGAGGAAGGTCGGGCCTGCCCTTGGTGCCAATAGAAAAGCCTCCCCCGGATTTGAAATGATCTTTCTTGGATGGCGCATTGCCGACTTGCCTGCCGTTGATCCAAAGGCCCAACTGCTTCCCGTCGAACGTTGCAGCGACGTGCTGCCATTTGTCGACCTCCAGCGCCTCCTTCAAATTATTGCCACCGCCGGAGATATAAAAAAAACAAAGGTTCGAGTTGTAGTAGGTGAGGCCGTAGCTGGAGACCCCTTCACCCAGCAGGTGGGCTTCTCCCCGTCCGGGCCGCGTCGGTTTTACCCACGCTTCAATCGTGACCGGCCCTCCCAGCTTGAGATCACGCTCTGGGGCGCAGTCAATGTAATCATCCACCCCGTCGATCGAGATGGCATAACCTTGATCGAGCTTGACCCAGCTTGCGCCCTGGAGGTCGGCCGCATGCCCGTTGCCGCTGGTATCTTTGGCGGTATTTCCGGAGCCCTCATCAAAGCGCCATTCTGCCAGCAGGCCGGCCGGCTGTTCAGCTGCGGCCCACGGAGAGAAAAGACTCCAAACGACAACGATTGGCAAGAAGTTCCTGGAAATCGACATGCGGATGACCCTCGGGAAAAATCGATATAATGGCCCGCAGCCTTGCCTTCACGTGGAGGCAACGCCAAACCTCGATTTTACAGGAAGCCACGTGTGTCGTCTGTAATGTTTTCGCCGTTTTGTTGGGCCGCACGAACCTCCCTATTTGTAGGCCGAAACATCTTCCTCATGCTTGGGGTGAGGTTGTGTGTCGTCGTCCCAACGAGGGCATGCACCCTTGGCGCTGAAAATCCCTTCTCGCCCGATATTTCACGGTAATGCATTCCCTCAAGGGGTCGATGATGGGACACTACTGGTGCCACGGAGGAAAACCGAGGAAAACCCTCGGAGCGATCGGCGTCGCCAGATCGATCCCTCCTGTTTGGCGTGGGGGATCTCTGGCGGCGGCATGGGCCACCGCTGAAACAGGGGGTGTGGTTCCAGCAGCAACGCACGCATTGGCTGGCCCCAACACGCGCACTCGGAGGACGAAATAACACCATGAACGAACACCCCGTTTTGAACTATCTAGAGGCCCGCGAAGACGCACTCCTGGCATTTTTGCGGGACCTGGTGGCAACGCCAAGCCCCACGCCACCTGGTGACGAGCGAGCTGTTGCTGAACGAATCCAGCAGGAACTTGTCTCATTACAAGTTGGCGAGGCAGAGGTCATCGCCTCAGAGCCAGAACGGCCCAATCTTTTGCTGAAAATCAAAGGGGCTCATCCAGGGCCCACCCTGGTACTCAACGGCCACACCGATACCAAGCCCATGGGAAACCGGGACGAATGGACCCACGACCCTTACGACCCGGTCATCAAGGACGGCAAGCTGTTTGGCCTGGGCTCCACCGACATGAAGGGTGCGGTCGCAGCCATGGTTTATGCCACCGCCGCGGTTGCCCATTTTAAGGAAGAGATGAAAGGGGAACTGCACCTGTTGGCCTCTGCCGACGAGGAAGGTGGCAGCGAGTTGGGCGCCAAGTACCTGGCCGCCAAAGGTCATATCACAGCGGATGCTATTTTAATTGGCGAACCTTCAGGAGTACGGCACGAGTTGGAATGTATTGCGCTGGATAGTCGCGGGATCTGTTGCTTTCGAATCCGTGTCTATGGCGATCAAATGCACAGTAGCCTGAGCGATGAATTTTCCGCCACCAATGCCAGCGTCAAGGCTGCCGAGCTGATTTGTCGCCTCGCCCACGACTTTAAGCAACCAGGCGCTACGATGAACGCAGGGGTGACGCTCGAAGGCGGTGTCTTTTTTGGGGTCGTCCCCGGGTTGGCAGAATTTGGGTGTGATTTGCGCGTTCCGCCCGGTAGCACCAGAGAGCAAACCCATGCCGAACTAGAGTCGTGGCTGAAACAACAGCTTCGGCAAGACCCTGATTTGCGGGCCGAACTGGTTTGGGAGTCGGTCCCCTCGACCTGGATTGAACCGGTAAGTTTTCCGCACGATCACCCCCTTGTAGCCGCATTGCAAGCTGCCTGCGGCGAGGTGTTGCCACAGGTGCCACCGATTGGCTGTTTTCCCGCAGCGACCGACGCGTGCTGGTTTGTATCGGCTGGAATTCCGTCGATCCCCGCCTTTGGCCCAGGCCTGCTACCCCTGGCCCATTCGCCCGATGAATGTGTGGAAGTCTCAAGCATTTTTGCCTGCGCGCGAATCTACGCCCTGACGGCTCTTAACTATCTAAAATGATCGTGACGGAATGCAGGTGCCATTGCATTCAGGTCGCTTAAGAAATGGGTCCTGTCATGGCCGCTCATCACACAACACGCGTGCTGGATTCTTTTTGAGAAAGGTATCGATCGTCTCGTCAGAGATGCCTTCACCCTTCATCATCGGTACGATGTTGCAAAGGATGTGGTCGTACCCGGTTCCCCCGTAGGCGCGCAACATCGATTTCAAGCAGATGTCATTGGTGATAAGAATTTGTTCCTCGTAGTCCTGTTCGAGTAGGTCCAGGATCAGCCGGACGCGTTCGATGTCTCGGGCAAAGACTCCTCCGGCGAAACCTCGATCTTCCTTGAGGATGAAGAATTCTTTGCCAAAATTGTCAAACTCGATGTTCACTCCAAGGCGCAAAAGCGACACGATATACGGAACATCAAATTCGATGTCCGTGTGGCAAATCACAATCTTGCCTGGGTCAACTCCCCCATCGATCAAGAGATGCGATGCTTCGAGGCCAGCTTGTCCCCAGGGGAACGTGTGAACTTGGACCTCGGCCCGCTTCTGTTGAAAGGCAATCGCGGTGGCCTGCAGGCATTTTGCTTCGCTCGGGCGAATAGGATCGCTGGTGCCAATTTCGCCATAAATGCCTGCCCGAATCCCCGTTCCGTCGATGCCCTCGAGCATGTCGCACAGCATGTGATCGGCAATTTTCTCGGCGGACCAGTCCTCAATCCCATCGGGGTGAGTGTCGTAAGTGTAATATCCGCAACCGGCCACGATGTTCAGGCCAGTTTCTTCCGCCAATGTGCGTAGTTTGATCGGATCGCGGTTAATTCCAATCGACGTGCAGTCGACGATGGTATTTCCGCCCCGTTTCTTGAAATGCTCAGCCTCCTGGACCGCGATGCCAACGTCATCCAACAAAAGATTATCCTTGATGGCATAAGGATTCATACGTACGGTTCCCAGGTTTCCCATGCACAGCGGCTGCTGGCTAATCGCCTGCTTTTCCGGATCCTCGAACTCGGTAAACTGGTTGCGAAGATCAATGAACAAATGTTCGTGGGGCAAGACGACGCCAAGTGCATCACGAGCAACACCACCTGTGACGGTCATAACATCCATACGGTTCACCTCTTCGTGTCATCAGGTGTTGGGGAGGAGTCGTCCGCAGAAAGCTCCTCGTACAAGTCGCGCAGATCTCGCCAGCCGAACATAACCACCAGCACCGCTATGCCAAAAAACAGCAGCAGGGAGATGCTCATCACGATCATCCAAAACCAGTACCATGCGATCATCATTCTACTTCCTGACCAACCCGCTCAGGGCCATTGGTGAGATCTGCCGTCTCCAGCACGGCTGGACGAATCCAGGGGGCAGTAACCATCGAACCCACGATCATCGAGACAAATGCCAGCACGAATGCGGCCATGCCAGCATACCAGCCATTGATCATCCATTGGTCGGTAATCTCGCTCCGAAGCCAGTGTGGTAGATCTTCGAGATGGTTGCGCATATAAAGATTGACGACAGGAAATGCCATTCCTACCACCGTCGCCGCAAGTGCGCCGGCCGTGTTGGCGTGCTTCCAGTAAAGGCCTAGCACCACACACGCCACTGCGCCGGAAAGATAAATTGTCCCGGTAAGCTGTTGATATTGAACAAACGAGTCGGGTGGGGTGTAAAGCAGGCCCATCCAAAGGATAAAAGCACCAATGAAGACAATCAAAATGCGATTCGTCAAGAGCCGCTGTTTCTCGGTAAGTCGATCACCGAAAAGAGGCGCAATCACATCCTGCGTGAGGATGCCACTCCAGGCCAGGAGGTAACTGTTGTAAGTGGACATGTCCGCTGCGAACATGCCCGCCACGAATACACCGATCACACCGACCGGAAGAATGATTGCCAGAAAACGTGGCATGGCTTCCAATGACGTCATCCCGGGCTGCGCCTCATTGGGATTCGCCGCAAAATAGGCCATCGCCGCAATTCCCCAGATGATTGGCAATGAACATCTCCCCAGAAAAGTTAACCCCGACACCATAGTTGTGTGGCGGGCCACCTTGGGATTCGTTGCTGAAAGTGCACGCGATGCAGCCGGTTGCCAGAGCGCCGGGACTGCCATGAAGACGAGCAGGTTGAGTAAAATAAAAGGCCATCCGAGGAATTGCGCATCGGTGAGCCCGCCGGTCGCAAATGGGCTGAATCCGGAGAGGTGCTGCTGGTTGGCAACAACATCGAACATCTCTTGGAAGCTGACCACATAAATCGTAAAGCCGGTCGCAATCAGCACCCCAGTGACCAGCACGATGTACTGGAAGTAATCGGTCAGGACGACCGAGACCATGCCACCAAGTAGTGTGTAGGTAAGCACGATCACCAATAATACTGCCATAAGCGAGTGTACCGCTTCCGCGTTCAGGCCACTGATGCAAACAAAGAACGTAGCGCTGACCTTCAAAAACAGTCCCATGTTCAGCACGCCCGCGACAGACATCACCAATCCTGCAAGCCAACGTACCCGTGGGTTGAAACGTATGCCATAAAACTCGGGAATCGTCATTACCCGACAGCCTCGAAGGCCGTTGATGACAAAGCCAGTCGCGCCGACAAAGGTGACACCGACTAGAAAGCAGAGCCCCAGAGTTGCAGCAGTGAAACCGTGCGTGAACCCGAGTTCGGACATGCCCATCACAGAAATGACGCCCATTTCGGTGCCGCTCAGGCTGGCAACGCCAAGATAGAACTTGACATTGCGTCCGGCGACCAGGAAGTGGGACATATTTCGAATGCGACGACTGGCAATCAGCCCGACGGCAAGCGAAAAGACCACGTAAACCGCGACGATCACCCAATCAAAGGCACTCACATGCAACTCCACAGGAGCGATAGATTCCAACCGCTAAACAGCGCGTAGCACTCTTTTTGTTTTTCAGCAAACAATCCCAACTGGCACCCGGAAGGTCAAGCAGTGGCGGCGGGTAAATCGCGAGTTGCGATTCACTCGATTCGGCCGCGTGGATTCTCGGTGCAGTACCTGGCAGCTACCTCCAGGCGCTAAATATCAAAGGCGAAGATCTCCAGCGGATCGCACCGCCCGTCCCGCACGAGAACCGTTTCGATCAGCGTGCCGCGCCGCCCAATCTACCAGGACTGGCCGGTCCCACGCAATCTGCGTGCTCAAACTAAGCCAGCTACGCCAGGATCCCACGGTAAACCGATAGCCGATGCCGCCTCAGCACGGCGAAACTTAAGGCAATGCCCCCCAGCAGGATTGAACCAGGCTCGGGTACGACCGACAAGCTGCCTGTGGAGTAGAGCGATGAATCATCCCATGCCAGTCCGTCGCCCAGGGCGGGCAGGTTGATCTGGTCAAAAGTGTTGGTTACTTCAGTGAACTGGAAGATCGAAAACTGATCACCGCCAGCCGGCTCGAAATCCTCCAGCAACACGACCTCAAGCACGCCAGCCAGGCTGGCAGTTTGACCCACAATCAGCACATCGTGCTGTGAGGAGGCCGCGACGCCACCGAGCTCGATTTCCAGTGACCCATCGGGCGCCTGGGTGTAATTGCCACCCACGCTAAACGTGCCCGGACTGTTGCCTGGCGCCAGCGTGGCACCCGAGTTTTCCAAATCTCCTGCCACCCCGCCCGAACCGCTCAGCGTACCAGCTGCCATCAAAACCAAACCACCCCCGGTGTTCAGGACATTATTGATTTTTATCGTCCCGGCACCCACCTGGGTGAGCGTGTGACCACCCAGGTTAAGCCTATTGTTAAAAATAAGGTTGGTGCCAGCAGCCACATCGATGTCGGTTGGGTTGGCCAGATTTACGATCACCTGAAACTGGTGTGAGCCTTCCAGCACGTTGATGGTCGAGAGGCCCGTATTCGAGTCCAGGTTCACACTGCCGGTTTGGCTGTGTCCGGCGAGCGTATAGGATTGCTGGACTGTCGACGCGTTGGCGTCACCGAAAGTGATTCCCTTGACCGTGACTGCCGAATCGGTAACGACCGTTGTTGGTGAAGAGATCGCATTGGCAAAGATCGCATTGGCATGGTTCGCATCAGGAGGCACACCGGTGATCCAGTTGGCGGTATTCCATTCGCCAAAGCCATCTCGGTTCCACGTCCGATCTGGCCCCAGGGGAGGCAACGACCAGCGTACGACTTCGGTCTGATAGTTCTGGTGTCCACTCGCGTGGTCGTGGTAGGAATAGGTGGAGAGCAGGGTGCCGTCTGGCAATTGGATCGTACCGCCGAAGCCGCCGCCGGAAGCAAAGCTCGCCGGTGTGTTCTGATCGATAAGAAGATGGTCATTCTCAAAATCCCAGGTTGCGCCATCGTTGTGACTGAAGACGGCACGAAGTCCCAGTGGCTGGTCAACATTTCGTTTGGTGAAGGTCATCATCAGCCGACCATCGGCCAGCTTGAGCACGCGGTTGTAATGTTGCCCGTACGGTTGCTGGGTTGCCGTACCGACGTCCACCAGGTCGCTCCAGGTCACGCCCCCATCAGCCGAGGTCGACATGATCATCCGGCTCGGCTGGTCACTCCCGCCCGGGGGATTGCTCTCCATCGGGAACAGCGGGTTAAAAGGAGCCAGGCGAAAGGTGTTCTGGATTTCGCCTGCTTCATTCAAGCGAAGCCATGCTTCAGAGAAGAAGCCCCCGGTGTTTTGGTACGGGATGACCGTGCCTTCGAAGTTCGTGTAGGTGGGATGAACCAAATCGGGACCTGCTTGCCAGGTCACCCCCAGGTCGTTGGAGGTGTAGATATGGGATTCATTCCCGGGGGTAGCCCATTTCCCCACGCCCAAAAGCAGCATGCCATCAGGCATCTGGATAATGTTTCGGGCAGGTTGGGTGATCGGACTCCCGCCAAGAACAGGTCCAAGTTTGGTTTGCACCCACGTTTCTCCCCCGTCGGTCGATCGGCTGACAAGAGCGTGAAGGTAGTCCCACGAGTTGTGTAGGTCTGTTGGATTAATGGTTGATGTGGCAAGCAGGACATCGTCATTGCCCGCAATCCCATCGTCAAACACTTGAAGCCACTGCTCCTTGCCGTGGAGGTCTACCCCGGGACTACTCTCGACGAGTTGCCAAGCCGACCAGGTATGTCCGTTATCACTCGATCGTGCCATCTTGCTGAATTCGTGCGGTTCTCCTCCCACAAATTCAGTGTGAAGCGTAATGATCATCAGCTCACCATCGGGCAAGCGGGCCATACTCGGCTTGTAGGCACTTCCGAGATGAATTCGTTCGGCGGCCAGCTGTCCGGGCAATTGGCTGGGATTGCGAACTTCGATGGGCCGCGAAAAGTCGCCGTGGTCGGCCTGGGCGGTAGTCATCATGCCCAGCACCACCACCAAAGCGATGGCCCGGACTGTGTCTACGCAGGTAACGTCTGGTGATTTCATGAAAGTCTGTTTTATCCCGAATTATCGCCGGGCTCTCTCGGGAAGAGGCGCCGCCTTCTGATCCATACTGCACTTGCGGCAAACAATGCTACCAGTTGCGAGCTCGGCTCCGGCACCGTGATTCCCGAGTTCGCAGCGGAAAAACTGCTGGCGCCGTAGCTGGCCTGGCCTGTGGCCATGTTGGAACTGCTGCCCGGGGCGACGGTGCCGCCGTTGTTGGCCAGATCACCTCCGACCGTGCCGTTGCCCTCCAGGGTCCCAGTAGCCAGGACGACCGACCCATCGCTGGTGGATAAATCATTGTTAACCACCATTGTGCCGGGACCGATCTTGGTGAGCTGATTCCCGTTCAAATTCAGGCCATTGTTGAAGACCAGGCTGGTGCTTGCCGCAGCATCCAGGATGGTGGCATTACCAAGGCCTACGACTGCTTGGAATTCGTGTGCGCCTTCCAGTATACGGACCGTCGAGGTGTTCGTTTCCGAAACCAGGTTCACACTTCCGGAGCCGGCGATGTTATAGGACTGCTGGTGCGTAGACGTATTGGTATCGCCAAAAGTAATGTCTTTCACGCTCACGGCCTCGTCCGTGACCACGGTGCGTGGTAGGGTGATCTGGCTGTCAAAAACAGCAATTTCAACGTTGCTGTTGGGAAACGTGTCCGCCGGAAAACTGGGTGCCCAATTGGAGGGTTTGTCCCATTCACCTGAGGCGTCGGCTGTCCACCGGAACGTTGGCTCTAACGAAACCACCGATAACGAACCGTCGACTGCCAACTGCGAGCTATCCCAGGCCAGGTTCGCTGGAAGCGTGTCCAGATTGAGGGTGGCGCCCGACAGGTCAGCCGTGTTGAAGTTCAGGATGTCAAACGAATCGCCTACCCCAGGCGTAAAGTTCAGCGCAACATCAAGCTGGCCGCCGCTGATCGTCAAATCGCCCGTAACGTGCAATACATCGTACTGACTCTCTGAAGTGGTGCCGCCGATTTCCACCCTCAGTGAACCAGCCGATTGGTAATAGTCACCCACGACAGAGAGTTTGCCGATACCATCTCCGGGAACCACCACAGCGCCGCTGTTGGTGAAATGGCCATGGATCGTGCCGTTGCCGCCGGTTACACCCGCGGCCACCACCACCGAACCACCACCCGTGTTCACCTGCTGGTTGATATTCAACCTGCCATCGCCAATCTTGGTCAGCGTGTTTCCATTCAAGTTCACCACGTTGTCCAGCGCCAGGCTTGCCCCGGTAGCTATGCCTACCTCGGCCGAATCACTGAAATTCAGGGCCGCCGTCTGGAACTGGTGTGAACCTTCCAGGACAAAGATTGAGGGAGCAATACTTGCATTCGGGGCCAGCGCCACGCTGCCCGGGCCGGCGACCGTATACGATTGCTGGACCTGGCTCGCATTCGGGATGCCAAACACGATCCCATTGACGGTGACTGCCACATTGGTCGAGACGGTTCGGGGCGAGGTGATCAGGTCACCAAAACCGGCGACCACGGTATTGCTGTCAGGTGCGCCAGGCGGCGACCAGTTGCCAGCGACACTCCAGTCGGCTGAATTATCGGTGGCCCAGGTCTGTGTCGGCTCGGGAGCGACAAGTCCTGAAGCAACCCGGATGTTGTCGATTTCTCTCGTGTCACCAGGATGGACGTCATTCCATGCCATCATCACACTGTTGATGTTCGCAAGCTTCGACAGGCCACCAGAGGTCAATGGTATGACCCAAGTCGGGTTGAGTGCAGCGCCATCTACCAGGTCGATAATGTCCACCGAGACCGTGGCGGCGGGTTGGTCAATGGTCAGCTTGACCTGAACCCTTCCCGATCCGATGCCTTTGAATTGGGGACCAACTCCAGGCGCCCCACCGGTCGTAATGTTGATTCTCCCCCCGTCGTTCAAGCCATCCCAGGCTAACCATCCTCCGGCGTCAATGGGATAACCCGGGTTCGTGGGGTTGGCGTTAGGACCTACTAAAAGGGTATTCAGCCAACTGGCAGTGCCGTCATCAATTCCAACCATGCCTTCGCCCCCCTCGGTGTCGTAGACGCCAACAAGGTACATGTCTGCGGTAACTACCGTTTTGTCCTCGAGTGATCCGCTGAAGAATTTGGTCGTTGATGTGTTGGAGGCGGGAGCATGCGCTACGTTCGTAGAGAGGCCTACCCCGGAATCATACAAAACGCTGCCCCCATTCTGGCCCCAACCAAGGGCATCGATGGTTCCGGGAGGGGTCGGCGCCCCCTCGAAATCTTCCAGGAAATTTATCGCCGCCTGAGCCGGCAAGGCAATGGCTAGCAGCAGCAGTATTACAGCGGCATAGAAACCGGAATGGAACCGCAGCATCAGGTCTTACCTCAAACTTGCAATCCGGGCCGCCGGTACGGGGACTCTCGCCCGACTGGGGAATCTGGCCAGGCGAAAATCGGGGCTTCGCTTGGCCGAGCCCAATACCGTGGTAAACATTC
The DNA here is from genome assembly GCA_965243695.1 of Lacipirellulaceae bacterium. Classification (GTDB taxonomy): domain Bacteria; phylum Planctomycetota; class Planctomycetia; order Pirellulales; family Lacipirellulaceae; genus JAKVCB01. The sequence continues at coordinate 117,934 of CBDEWC010000026.1, forward strand.
TGTTCATTGTACACCAATTGAAAGGATCGTTGACTTAATCGAACTAGCTCGAGACGTCAACGAGCAGGCTGGCGTGATAATCCGCTTGAAAATACGGGCATTTTATTGATGCAGGGTCATGGCGGGCCACTTGCGCTAGGATCTTTTACAGCGCGCAAGGAGCGACCTTCCAATCCTCGAGAAAGTCGTGCGGCGGGTGGGTTACGCCGGTCGTCGATAGCGGCAAAATGTGACGGCAAGTGCGCCAAAGAGGCTCAGCAGCAGACCGGCAGGTTCCGGTACCACGGCGGAGGCGGCAGAGAGGCTGGAACTGCTCCCGGGCGAAAGCGTTCCACCGTTATTGACGACGTTACCTGCAATCGTGCCTGCCCCGCCGCAAGTTCCCTCCTGGCAGTGCAGGGTTCCACCGTTACCTGAAGAGAGAATATTGTTGATCAAGAGGGTCCCGGTGCCGGTCTTGGCCAGCCCGTTTCCACCCAGATCGAGAATGTTGTTGAACGTCAGCGAACTGCCTGCGGCAATATCGAGGGTGGCATCATCGTTGAGGATGAATTCCGCTTGAAACTGGTGGTCGCCGCGGTGAACAGCGATGCTGGGATTCTCAGCACTTGTCGTTGCTTCAAGGCTCACGGTGTTGGCGCCGGCAATCATGTAGGTGTTGGCCGAGTCGAATTCAATACGGTTTACTGTAACAGGGCTGTTCACCCCGACCAGGGTTGCACTCGCCACGTTGTCCCCAAAGACGGCGGTGTGTTCTGCACTGACGGGAACGGACCCGATGCCACTAATACTATCAGGCGTCCAATATTCTTGACGATTCCAGTCACCAAATCCGTCCTGGTTCCAAGTCCACTGGTTGGGAGTGCCTACCAGTCCAGAATTGACGCTGATGTTGTCAATTTCCGCCATGTCGCCACGATGAAAGTCATTCCACGCCAACCCGATACTGTTGACGTTGGCAAGTTTGGTCTTGGCGGCTGCGGTCAATGGCATGGTCCATGTCGGGTTGACGGTAGCCCCACTCTCCAATTCGGAAATGTCGACGCTGATCGTGTTGGCTATCTGATTAATGGTGAGCTGTACTTGAAGGTATCCCGATCCAATTCCTACAAACCGGTTGCCCACTCCGGGGGCCCCGCCATCGGTAATGTTCATCCGGGTGTTGGTATCCAAACCTTCCCACAGCACCCATCCGCCGCCGCCTGCGCCTGGATAACCAGGGTTCGCGGGGTTGGCGTGAGGGCCGATGTAAAGGGTGTTTACATAGGTGGCATTGCCGTCATCAATTCCAAAACCGCCGTCGCCGCCGTTGGTGTCGTAGATGCCAGTGACGTACATGTCGGCCGTAATGACCATCAGGTCATCGACCATTTCCGGGCCCACGGTTAAGGTAGGCGACTGATTGGAAGCGGGTGCATACGCTACATTTCCGGGGAGGAAATTCCCGGGGCCGAAGCCCACACTTTGGCCACCATTCTGCCAGCCAAACACTTCGATCTCGCTGCCAACAAAGAGCGGATCCCCCTCGAAATCCTCGAGGAACGAAACGGCCGCCTGAGTCATGTCGGCAGTCAGCAACGTGCCTAGCAGGATGGGGCTTAGCACGAAGAGAAAAATGGGAGAGTACCGTTTCATGGGAACTGTTTCTGCGTGATTACTGTCAGTTGTCTTACCCCTAGTCTACTCAACTCACGGGTAAAGCGAAAATAAAAAACTGTCTCCATAGTTCCTTTGGCGCCTAAAAGTCTCCTTTTTCGGTAGCCTATGCGATGGAGCATTCAGCGGTCACGGCCCCCCGGGCGGGATCTGACTAACGCTACAAGGAGAGAACGAAAACACTCCCGCGCTGAGCCTTCGCAGGACTCAACGGGAGCGAGTGCGAACGAGGGTCGTCAAAGCAGTGAACAGGAACAACGTGAGGGTTGCCGGCTCAGGCACCGCTGTGGTTCCGCTGCCAGGGTTACCAAAATTGGCCGCCCACAGATCATAGTGGGCCGTACCAATCGGGGTGGATAATCCATCGTCGTTGGGCAGCCCGTTATTGGAACCCACAGCATCGCGCCACGTGGTGTAGTCTGCCGCGTCGACAACGCCATTATTGTTGAAGTCGCCAATCAAACCGCCACCGGCTCCGCAGGAACTCACACAGAGACGGCCGTCGGTACTGAATTGGCTGGTATCCCATGTGAGGCCGCCTGCTAGCTGCGATAGGCTGAAGTCGAATGTCGGCGTACCACTGAAGGAGTTAAAATCGAGCACGTCAAAATTATCGTTTGCTTGTGGGATGAAACCGTCGATCAATTCGATGACTACTGTCCCGTCGATCGTAGCATCGCCGTTGACCACCAGTCGGTCGTATTCTTCGCCTGCTGTCAAACCGGCAATCTCCAGTGCTAACGTACCCGCCAGTTGTTGGGTGTAATCACCATCAATGGTCAGGACGCCGGGGCTGTTGCCTGGGGCAACCGTGGCAGATTGATTGACCAAATCACCGGCGACAGTTCCGCTGCCGCTGACTTCGCCGGCGACAGCCAAGATCGTCCCGCCGGCGGTATTCACGTTGTTGTTTACCAGCAGGGCACCAGAGCCGTTCTTGGTTAGGGTGTTACCGTCCAGGTTCAGCACGTTGTTAAAGCTCAATGTCGCGCCCTCGGCCACCTCGACGTCAGCGGCGCTGGCCAGGTTTACCACCGCCTGGAACTGGGGCGAACCTTGCAGGACTTTCACTGTGGAGGTTCCTGTATCGGAGGCAAGCGTCACGGCACCAGCTCCAGCTATGATATGAGCGTTGGCGTTGTCAAACGTGATGCCTTTGACCGTAACCCCCGTGTCTGTGAAGACGGTGCGCGGGCCGGTGATTGCGTCGCCAAACACGGCTATCTCGACATTGCTGTTAGGGAGCGTGCCTTCACCGATAAGGGGTTTCCAATTTGCGGCGGAGTTCCAATCGCCGGCGCCATCGGGAACCCACTCCATTGTCGGCAGGATTGGAACCACCGAAAGCGTGCCAGTCGCCTCCAGTTGCGACCTGTCCCAGGCCAGGTCGACTGGCAGTGCCGCCAGATTGAGCGTTGCCGCTGAAAGGTCGCCGGTAGCGAAGTTCAGGATGTCGAACGAATCGCCCGATACGGGAACATAGCCGAGTGCCACGTCGATGGACCCGCCGCTGATGGTTAAATTACCCGTCACGTCGAACACGTCGTGTTGGGACTCCGCCGTGGTGCCATCGATCTCGATCTGCAGGGATCCGGCAGTCTGAAGATAATCACCGACGACCGAAAGCTTGCCTGGGCTGAGACCGGGAGCCACGGCTCCGCCGGCGTTGGTCAATTGGCCAATGACCGTGCCGGTACCATTGACCACACCCTCGGTCACTGCGAACGAGCCACCCGCGCCCCCGTTGACGGTATCGTTGATGCTCACCGTGCCATTGCTAATTTTGGTGAGCGTGTTTCCGTTTAAGTTCACCACGTTGTTGAAGGCCAGGTTTGAGCCACCCCCGATACTGACTTCAGCCGAGTCGCTGAAATTTACGCCAACATCCTGGAACTGATGCGAGCCATCCCGGACAAGAATGACCGGCGAATCATTCAAGTTGCCCGCCAGGGTTACACTCCCCGACCCGTCGATCGTATACGGCTGCTGGGCCAAGGACGCATTTTCGTCGCCGAATATGATCCCATTAACGATAACCGCACCATTGTTGGTCACCGTGCGAGGCGCCGTGATTACCTCGCCAAGGCCAACGACCGAGGTGTTTCCGTTGGGACTGCTGAAGGTTGACCAATTGGAAAATGTATTCCAATCGCCGGAGTTATCGTTTGCCCACATCGTAGTTGGTGTGATGATTCGACTCGAGACAAAACTAACGTTGTCGACTTCCTTCAAATCACCAGGGTGGACGTCCATCCACGAGAGAACGACATGCCCCACGGCTGCAAGTTCGGCCTTTCCACCTGCGGTCAGCGGGACGACAAAGGTCGGGTTCAGTGAGGTTTGGGTTGCTCTATCGAGAATATCGACACTGATCGTGTCATCAATCTGGTTAAAGGCCATCTGCAGGGTGGTCGCTACGTTGGTACCACCGAAGAAACGAGTGCCCACTCCAGGTGCTCCACCGTCGGTAATGTTAATTCGGCCAGTACCATTCAAACCATCGTAAACAAACCATCCGCCGCCGCCGGCGCCCGGATAACCGGGGTTCGTCGGATTGGCACCAGGGCCTGCCAGAAAGGCACTTGCATAGTTGTTAGTGCCGTCATCGACTCCAAGCAGAGCGTCCCCACCATTTGTGTCGAAGACACCAGTCGCATAAAGGTCAGCCTTAAAGGTCATCAGGTCATCTACCGCGCCGGCGCCTATGGCTTTACGGGTATACCTGTTGGAACCGGGAGCATTCGCGACATTCGTGCCAAGATTGGCCCCAGGTCCAAATCCAACACCACCACCCTGCCCATCCCAGCCAAGGTGGTCGCCAAGTGTCCCGCAATCGCCAGACCCGCACGAAAGGCCTTCAAAATCTTCCAGGAAAGAGACTGCCCCTTGGGTGGGCAAAGCTACGGCCAGTAGAATCGCGCTACCGACAAGACCAACACAGGCACCGGATCGGAACATCGGATCTTTCCTTTTGGATATTCAAGGGGTAGCCGCTGATGGACCGCGCAAGGCCAAACGGGCTGAAATCAAGTACAGCTGGCGCACTTGCGGCCAGTGCGCAACACCCGTCACTCGTTAATTCTGCCTGTTACTCACACTGCCTCACGTTCAAAAACGTGGCTGCGGCAGTGGTCTTTCTACGAGAGCCGACGCCGTCTCAGTAGCCCAGTGCCCAAGGCAATTGCAAACAGCAGGACCGAAGTCGGTTCAGGAATAGCACTGGATTCAAAACTAACGTTGTCGACTTCCTTCAAATCACCAGGATGGACGTCCATCCACGAGAGAACGACATGACTCACGGCTGCAAGTTCGGCCTTTCCACCTGCGGTCAGCGGGACGACAAAGGTCGGGTTCAGTGAGGTTTGGGTTGCTCTATCGAGAATATCGACACTGATCGTGTCATCAATCTGGTTAAAGGCCATCTGCAGGGTGGTCGCTACGTTGGTACCACCGAAGAAACGAGTGCCCACTCCAGGTGCTCCACCGTCGGTAATGTTAATTCGGCCAGTACCATTCAAACCATCGTAAACAAACCATCCGCCGCCGCCGGCGCCCGGATAACCGGGGTTCGTCGGATTGGCACCAGGGCCTGCCAGAAAGGCACTTGCATAGTTGTTAGTGCCGTCATCGACTCCAAGCAGAGCGTCCCCACCATTTGTGTCGAAGACACCAGTCGCATAAAGGTCAGCCTTAAAGGTCATCAGGTCATCTACCGCGCCGGCGCCTATGGCTTTACGGGTATACCTGTTGGAACCGGGAGCATTCGCGACATTCGTGCCAAGATTGGCCCCAGGTCCAAATCCAACACCACCACCCTGCCCATCCCAGCCAAGGTGGTCGCCAAGTGTCCCGCAATCGCCAGACCCGCACGAAAGGCCTTCAAAATCTTCCAGGAAAGTCGCCGCCCCTTGGGTGGGTATAGCGACAGCTAGCGCAATTGCGCCAACAGCGACAGACAAAAGAAGTTTGACAGAAAACATGAGTTCCCCCCTTACAAGGTTAAAGCTGGCAACCGGCGCTCATCGAGAACGGCGGCCGCGGATACAGAATGAAATGGAAAATTTGCGGTTTGCAAAAACGGTTAGACCTTCTCCGCCCTGTATTTTTGGGAAGAGGGTCCCTGCAGACTTCCTGCTTCTTCACGAGCGGAGCATCCGCTCTGGCTCCTTGATAAACTCGACGACGAGAAAAGTCAAGAAAATTCTTCAGGGACATAAGTAAAGTGAGTCGTAATGACACAGATTGTCGGCTTTCGAGAGTGTCCGAGCCTTGCCGTGTTGACCTGTGGGCCAAGATTCCAGGCAGGCCTGAGAGACTGGTAGTGCAAAAGTTCTTCAGGGGATGACGTTGACCAGTAAGAGGAACGTCTTTTTTTGGTAAAAGTCATCGAGCGATTACCGCCGGCGGTCTTTCCTTTTTTACACCGGAGCGAGTATGCTCAGGGGGCGAATTTCCACGTTCTCCCTGTGGCCAAGGAACTATTACCGTTGGGCAATTATCAGATTGCAAAAGTCAAAATAGCCTATCTTGCCAGCTGGCTGTCGATCGCGGCGCTACCGCTGGTGTGCGGATGCGCCAACGACCAGCGACCGACCTACCGGGCCGGCGGCACGGTAACACAGGGCAACGGCAAGCCCTTGCCAGGTGGCTGGATTGAATTCCAATGGGATGGCAGTATTTCGGTCCCCACGGCCAGGGCGAAGATCCAACCGGATGGCCACTTTGAGCTGGGCACCTATGGCACAACCGATGGGGCCTTCGAAGGCAACCACCAGGTCATGATCTTGCCACCCGTACCACCCTTCGTAAAGCCAAAACGGGGACCACTACCAGGGGCGGACGACCCGCGTTATCCGCAGATCCATCCGCGTTATCGCAGGTTTGAGAGTTCCGGTTTGACCTTTACTGTAACGCCAGAGGTCTCCGCCAATCACTTTGAAATCCGGCTGGAGGATTAAATCGGCGAGACGGCTGTGGCCACCAAAATCGTCTGTAGGTTGGGCGGTGGCGGAGCTGACGCCGGCGTGTTGGTTCTAGTTGTTTCGGATGGGCCGTTATTGGTGGTGTTGTGCTATAATTATCGATGGCAACGGCCATCACAGTTGGTAACCGTTAACAAGAGTTCCTGGGCATGCATATCTCCGGCCGCCGTGCGTTTACGCTGGTTGAACTTTTGGTCGTGATCGCGATCATCGGGATACTCATTGCGCTACTGTTGCCGGCTGTGCAGGCAGCCCGCGAGGCGGCGCGGCGGACTCAGTGCACAAATCACTTGAAACAGATTGGCCTGGCAATTCATGGCTTTCACGACGTTTATAATGCCATTCCCCCAAGTCGCATGCCGTGTGCTCATGGTTCGTGGTACGTTGCGATTTGGGATTTCCTGGAGGAAGGATTGGTTTCAGAACAATGGGACCCAGAACGGCAGTACATGTTCCAGCCGTTAAGTTTGGTGCAGACTCAAGTGCCGGTTTTTTATTGCCCCAGCCGCCGGGGACCCATGTTGAGCAAACAGGGCGACAGTATTCCGGGTCGGCCCAATATTCCTGGGGCGTTGGGCGATTACGCGGCGGTGATTGGCGACGGGCGGTGCACCAGTTTCTGCGTGACTCACAAGCTCCCTGCGCATTGGGACTATCCCGCCTCCGAAGTGACTGGCGCCTTTATGCATGCGCTAGTGTCGACCAAGGGGAATCGCGCTTGGCCGGACGACGGGTGCCAGACCGGCAGTGGCGGCGCGTATGATTATATTCTCCCCGGAATGGATTTCGTCTTCTCCTTCAAAGATGTCACCGACGGGCTGTCGAAGACGTTGTTTATCGGTGAAAAACATGTCCCTTCGATCGACTATGGTTTCGCGTTTTCCCCCAGGAATAATTTTCCGGTCAGTGATAATTCCATTTACCATACTGAAATGCTCCCGACCGTGGGGCGGCATGTTGGGCCCGGGTTTCCTTTGATTGATGACCCTGAGTGGGACGACTGGCCGATCAGCTTGAATATGTACTTTGGGAGTGCGCATCCGGGGACCTGCCAATTCCTGTTTGGGGACGGACACGCCAAGGCCCTTAGTACAAGTACCAGTACAACAGCCCTTGGATACCTGGCAACCAGGGCGGAAGAGGAAGTAATTCCGAACGGCGCGTTTTGAGCTCCACCGTTAGCAAACGTCACTTTGCTGAGGGGTGAATTGTTGAGAGATGGGTGAATTGCTGAGAGATGGGTGAATTGCTGAGAGATGTAAGTACTTTGGAGATATTGTATGTGCCCGCCCGCGCTTAGTCCGACCGATCCGGCCGCCGTGTTCAATCTCTCCGACTCCCCGCTTATCGAGCGTTACCGCGAAAAAACACCAACGTCCGATATGTTGGCCGCCCGGTCGCGTGGGGTCTTTCCGAGCGGAATTACCCATGACGTCCGCTACACCGAGCCATACGGTATTTTTGTGACCAAGGCGCAAGGGTCCCACAAGTGGGATGTGGACGGGAACCAATACGTCGATTACCCCGGCGGTCATGGTGCCCTACTGTTGGGCCATGGCCATCCGGCAGTCCTCGAGGCGGTGGCGCGGCAGTTGCCGCTGGGTACCCATTATGGCGCTTGCCATGAACTGGAGCTTCGCTGGGGTGAACTGATTCAGGAAATGGTTCCCTGTGCCGAACGCGTGCGGCTGACGAATTCCGGTACCGAGACAACGCTGATGGCGCTGCGGTTGGCCCGCGCGTTCACGGGGCGAAAAAAAGTCTTGCGCTTTACCGGCCATTTTCACGGCTGGCACGATCATGCCAGTTTTGGTGTGTTCTCGCACTTCGATGGTACGGCCACCGCCGGTGTGCTGCCGGAAGTCGCCGAAAACATCCTGCTGGTTCCTCCGGGGAACCTTGAAGCGACCCGCCACATGTTCGAAATGAGCGACGACATCGCCGCCATCGTGATTGAGCCAACCGGATCGACCTGGGGTCAGGTGCCGGTCACCACAGAATTTCTCACCGGGCTACGCGAGATTGCCACCGAGCGGGGAGCGGTCTTGATTTTCGATGAGGTCATCAGCGGGTTTCGCTGTGCACCGGGCGGAGCGCAGGAGGTGACCGGGATTACCCCCGACCTGGCATGCCTGGGAAAAATTGTCGCCGGCGGAATGCATGGCGCTGCGCTGGTGGGACGTAAGGACATTCTAGACCTGCTGGATTTCCGCCACGCACGGACTGCAGAAATTGAAAAGGTGGGCCACCAGGGCACATTCAATGCAATGCCCACCAGTTGTGCCGCGGGGATTGCCGCGCTGGAGATTGTCAAGACGACCGACGTTTGCCAGCGGGCGATTGATTATGGCCGGGGGCTGCAGGATGGGTTGAATGGCATGTTTTCCGAGGAATCGGTTCCTTGGATTTCTTATGGCACCTATGGTGGATTTCATGTCTTTTTGAATCCGAACAACATTAGCACCTCGCCTAAAGAAATTGAATCGGGAAAGTTTGATCACGAAACCTTGAAGGCGGCGGTCAAGCCATCCTTAGCGATGAAGTTGCGTGTCGGGCTGTTGTTGCATGGCGTTGATATCCAGCCTTGGCCAGGTGCGCCGGTGTCTGCAGTTCATACTGCTGACGACATGCAGCGAACGGTCGATGCGTTTCGGCAAACGATCCGGATGCTCCAGAGTGAGCATGAAATTTAACATCGGTAATGAAGTGACTGGAAATAAAGACTTTTTGATTTGCAATTCTCTCGGAGGCGGCCGAGGCCGATTTGTCCACATCGGCGTGGTCCTTGCATGGGTGCAGCTCTCAATGATGCTGGCAAGCGGACTGTTTGCCGAGTCTCCCGGCCCGCCGCACCGACTCGGAGACCGGCTGTGGCTGTGGACGCATCCTGCCGGTTGCTACAACAACGACTTCATTGAGAATCGGTCGCAAAAATCAAGCATTGAACCGGTAGACGCTGTGCAAAGCATGGGACTGAAGAATGCGTATTTCATCCGCTACAAGGACGTGCCGGCGCTACCCTTCGATACGTACTATGTCCCGTTCAAACAACTCAACCAGGTGACCTGGTCACTCACCGGTGCCAGTGGGGTGACATCTGCCGAGGAACGAAACCATGTGTTGGAACTGGCCGAAAAGAACCAGAATATCACCAACTTCATCATGGACGACTTTTTTCACCACACGTGCCACCTGCCGCTGCATTGGCTGGCGGAAAAGAACGTCACGTTTCCCGTCACGCTGACCCTACATGCGGAGCGGGCCACGGTCGCCGATCATCTCCGGTTGGTGCAGTCGGACTGGCACAGCAAAGATTACCGCTCGAAGAAATTTGTGGTGGAAACCTCGCCCGACGGGCACACGTTTGACCAGGTCGGCTCGGGAGAACTCCCCGATGAAGCCGCCGCTTTCCGGGACGTGGCCCTGCCGGAGGATCCATTCGTGGCGATCCGGGTTCGCATTCTTAATACGCATGATGCTGAAGGTTCGGCCCAGAGTTGTGGCCTCAGGCGTGTCGAATTGCGTCACGGCAGTCGGCTTATTGCCACCCACCACTGGCGGGGCGAGGCCTCGTCCCAGTACATCCACCACATCCCGTGGAACGTCGTAGCCGACGAAGCCACGGTCCCAATGCCCGCCTCGCTTACGCCAGAGGAGCTGGCAGAACTGCGGGGCCAACTTGTTTTGGGAGGGCGAAGGATTCCGTTGCATGCGGTGGTCTACACCCATCAGCTGATACCCAGGGCAGCCCATCACCTGCGCCATGTCGATGCCATCACCATGTGGACCTGGGCCCCGATCAAGTTAAAAGATCTTGAAGAAAATTTAAGCCGCCTTGAGCAACTGGCCCCCGGAAAAGAAATCATTTTGGGGTGCTACATGTACGATTTTTATGACAAAAAGGCGCTGCCGGTAGAATTCATGAAGCAGCAGACCGAATCAGGTTACCAGTGGCTCCGCGAGGGACGGATCGAGGGAATGATTTTTTTGGCTTCGCCGATTTGTGACCTGGATCTAGAATCGGTGGAGTGGACCCGTGGGTGGATTCGCGATCATGCAGACGAGCTTTTGCCAGACGACGCACCTTGAAATCCCCAGGAGAAACTGGCCGCGAAGGTCAGGAGAAAACCGCATGACTCGAATTGTTCTATGTGTTTGTTGTGTGATTGGTTGTGTGGCATCCGTGTGCCAGGCAGCGGCGGCCACCGATTACGAGATCTATGTGGTCGACCCGCCAATCAATAATCAGGCGATTCAGGAGCACCGCCCGCTTCCGGAAGTGTGCCACATCAGACAGTCCATTTCGATGATGGCCTGTAGGGGGGAGTATGAATCGGCATCGTTTGTGATTGAAACCCCCAGCCGGCTGGAAAATGTGCTTGTCACCGCTAGCAAGTTGGTGAGTGATCACGGCACCATTCCGCCCGGCGCAATTGATCTGCGGGTCGTACAGCCCTGCTGGCTGCGGGTGAGTGACGATCCTGGGCGCATGAACTCGGTATTACTGCATGACCCGAGTTTGCTTGAGATTGTTTACGAAGCAGACGAGGTTCCTTTCTCGGCAGGTATGTCCTTCACACGAAAACCAGTCGACACCCCAAAGCTGCAGCCAGCAGATGTCGACGCGCGTCAGCAGTTCTGGCTGACAGTTCACGTTCCAGCCCATGCCAGTTCAGGAAACTACACTGGAACGATTTCCGTCACCGCCACAAACGGGGAAACTCGAACGCTACGCTTGCAGCTGAGGGTTCCCGACTTCGATTTGCGCAAGCCGAATTTCGAATACAGCATTTTTTATGCGTCCGGGTACCACAACGACGTGATGCGAACCAACGAATATGAAAACATGTTTTCTCACGGCTGTACCAACCCCACGTTTTACCGCAGCGTGATGCTTGGGCCCGACGGGAAGACGCTTGACTTTGCTGTGTTTTCCAAAGAACTCGATCTGCGGGAAAAAGTGGGCATGGCGGCCAGTGGCCCCCTGTACCTTGTCAGCAGCGGCCCGATCAACGCCGGCACGATCGGACTGAGTGCCCAAGAGTTAGCTCAACTCACCACCTGGGTCAAGCAAACGGTTGCTTGGATCCGGAAGCGGGGCTATTCGGATGTGTATTTTACGGCCGCCGACGAAGCGACCGGCGAGAACCTTGTCAAGCAACGTCCTACGTGGGAAGCCATTCACAAGGGGGGAGGCAAGGTTTTAATTACCAACTACGGCGGATTCTTTCCGTATGTGGGCGACGTTGTCGACCTGGCGGTGATTACGCACCCCTCAGGCAATCCCATTGATACGGCAAACACCAAGTCCTCGTCTCCCGACGAGTTTCTGGCAGCCGTGCCGACCTTGCCAGGGGTGACCGACTGTGTTGACTGGATCCTTGACCCGGCTAAGCGCACCCACTTTAACACTCCTGACTATCCGGTTTTGATTGACGCCGTCCACAAGAATGGATTCAAGGTTTTCACCTACATGGATTCGCTGGCTGGCGGATACGGTATCCCCGAGGTACAGCGTCGCCTGCGTGGCTTTGGGCTCTGGAAGGCAAAGCTCAATGGAACGATGCCCTGGTCGTATCACCATTTCAGGGTCCCGCCGCATTTCCAGGCCGGTCCACTCCATTGGTCGAACTTTCACAGCTTTGTGCTTCGAGGAGCAGAAGCGCCCTTTGATACGCTTTCCTGGGAGGGGTATCGTGAAGGCTATGACGATGCCAGGTACCTTTCCACATTACAACAGGCACTTGAGAAAGCCAGCGCAAGTGGCAAACACCGGGAGCTGGTGGGCGAAACGGAGTCGTGGCTGGCAAATGTGCCTACCGATATTGACCTGAACCACTGGCGGCGAGAAATGGCAACTCGCACTGAAAAACTCCTTGGCATGAAGGCCACAGCTGCCTCCCCAAAAACCCCACAGTAGATTTCCTTGACCTCCTCAGGGCGTTCTTGCCAAAGGTGCGTTGCAAGAGCCTGCCCGGAAATTATGCGGAGTCCCACATGCGACCCTTTACCAGACGCGAAATCTTAAAAGCATCGGCCGCCGGCTCATTGGCACTCGGTGCGTCCCAGGTCCCTGAGGCGTCATCGAGTCCTGCCCAAGAAAAGGAAGCCGCGGCGGCTGGTTTCCAGGAGACGCCACCCCCTTTTGCATGGGAGCATGATGCCCATCACCACTACACGGCTGGTCTGACCGGATACACCGGACTCGATTATCATAGCGTAGCGCAGCTCAGCCTCAGGCCTGCCTGGCGGGCGGAGGTAGGTCAGCGCGGCTTCTATAAAGCAGGCATGTGTCTTTTGCCCGATGGCAGCTTGTTGGCCTCGCCCGTTGATGTGCTGGCGCCAATGGCCGAGTCGCCCTTTCCAACCCACGAGAAAGAATTATGTTCACCGGTGAAACTCCACAAGTCGACCGATGCCGGTAAAAGTTGGCACCCGGTGCAGCACACTCCGCTGTTCGGCAAGGAAGGCTCGCTGACATGCCTCGAGAACGGTCGTTTGTTGTTTACTTCTGAATCGCTCGACGGTGTATGCGTTTCCGACGACTTTGGCGCAACGTGGCGGGCGGTTGGCTTTCACACCGAAAAAGAGGATCCGCGGCAGCGGATCAACGCGGTGCGGGCACCGATCGTTCATCCCGATGGTACGATTTCGTTTATGCGGTCGGTTGGCACGCAGGAGTCGGCGCAAAAAAAAGAGCCAAGTGGGTACGCGTGGCCAAAATCTCGCGCGTGGTTGGTGCATTCCGGCGATGGTGGAAGCACGTGGAACGAGCGGACCGAAATTCAAACGTGGGACGATCCCTTTCCGATGTTTGTGGAGGCGGATTTCCAACGGCTGCCCGATGGCACGATTTTGGCAGCCACTCGTTTTGAATGGCTGCACCCATTGAAGGGAAAGGCGCCACCCTATCCTCCTGGCACGATGCCCAACGACCATTCGGCCGGGCACATGCTTCTTACGGAAAGCACCGATGAGGGTAGAACCTGGTCGGAGCCGCGCGAGTTTCTCCAGTACAGCGAAGTTCACGGGCAACTTACCTTGCTCGCCGACGGGCGTCTTCTTTGTACCTACACCCATTACCATCTGCCTTTTGGAGTTGCTGGGGTGGTGAGTGACGACTACGGCAAGACGTGGGATTTTCAGCACCCGGTGCAATTGGCCGTTTCTCCTCCCCTGGGGAGTGCCTGGCCGACCACCAGGCAACTGAAAGATGGGACCTTGGTGACGATTTATGCGGTTTTCCCGTATCAAAATGAGCCGGCCGAGAAAGGGAGAACCGTCTGTCAAACGGTTCGCTGGGAACTCGCCTGACCAGCGGACAAATTTCCCTAAAAACTTAGCGATCGACGTCAAATGTATCTATAATAGGCGCAAGCATGTTGCGAGCTTCGCTTTTGTTGCAAGCTTAGTTGTTAAGACGTCAGGGTAGAGCGTAAGCCAATGTTCTTGAAACGCCATCGTGCTGATTCGTTGCGCCACAAGCGGCGGTCTATCGCATTGCAGCGGCAATCGCAGTACGGAATGTGCGGGGCCAGGAAGTTGCACCTGGAACGCCTCGAAATCCGGGCGATGCTCTCCTTTAGTGACATCGGGCTTGACCTCACCGGAACCAAGAATGCCTGGGGCGACATCAACAACGATGGCTGGACGGATCTGTATGACGGATACACGGTCTGGCAAAACGACTCTGGCTCGTTCAGCGAATTGCAAACGATCAGCTCAGAAAGTGCCGAAGGCGTTTTGGGCGATTATGACAACGACGGCTATCTTGATATTTTTGTGTACGAGACGTATCAGCTCTGGCACAACAAAAACGGAACCAGCTTTGAGGACGTGACCAGCCTGCTTCCGGTGGCACCGATGTCCGTCAGTCGAGCTGCCGTTTGGGGCGACTTCAACGGCGACACCTTTCTGGACCTGTACGTAGGCGGCTACGAGGCTCCTGCTTATCAACCGGATGCCCTCCTGATCAACAACCAAGGGGAATCGTTTAGCGTTGCTTGGACCCAAGGAAATGACTCGGCCCTTTCGGGCGGCCAACCGCGGCCTTCTCGTGGAATCACCTCGGCCGACTGGGACCAGGACGGCGATCTTGATGTGTATGTGTCAAACTACCGCTTGGAGCCCAATCAGCTCCGTCGAAACGGTCCGGGTGGCACCAGTAACCTGGCCGGTCTTGGCTGGGGGCAGGATTCCGCAAAGGTGAGAAGTGACCCCGGGATCGGCTTGTCGACGAACGTGGCCCATGCGCCCACCACCACCAACACGACAACGACCAAAGCTTTCAGTGGCCCCATAGGGAACAAACTGGTCCTTACCGCCGACATGTATGTCACGGGTATTTATGACACCGCAGGCGGCGAGGGCCTGGTTGGAATCCATGATGGGACTGCCAGTGTGTCAAACGGCCTCTTGGTAGGCCCGCAGGGCAATCCCGCGAACCCTGGTTATCCGGGCCCGGGCGGTGGAGGGTGGGGAGTGTTCGATGGCTTGGATACGGAAGCAAGAATCAACATTACCGATGGTGGCTCACCGGGAGTTGGCAATCAGTTCAAAGGGATCGGGTCAGGTACGGTTCAAGTTCAGCTGGCAATCGACCAGGCAGCCAACACGATCAGTGTCGACATTGTTGACTTGGTGGGCGGCGGTTCACTCAACCCGACCTGGGTCATGCCATTGACCGCCGCTGCGGAGCAAAAACTTCAAAATGTCAACAGTGTCATGATGACATGGAACGATACCCATCCTGGAGACACGAGAGAAATCGACAACATCCAGGTTGTTTCACCCGATTCCAGCGTCGTGATTTTCAGCGAAACTTTTGAAGGGGCCGAATTCGGCCTTACCAATGACGTGGCCGGTTCGCACGGTGCAACGGCCGATGGGGGGCAGGCGATTGGCGCGGCCTTCGGCGATATCGACAACGATGGTCTGTTGGACATTTTTGCCGGAAATTTTTCGCACGCCGGACAACCGGAATCACGATTTCTGCGGAATCGGGGTCCCGGTTTCGATTATGATTTCCAAGACATGGGCCAGAGTGGTGTCTACAGGCAGGAATCTTACGCTTCGCCTGCGCTGGGAGATATTGACAATGACGGCGATCTGGACCTGTTCTTCACTTCGGTTTACGCCCCCGAAGAGGCACGACTCTTCCGCAACGACTCGGGGCCTGGTGAATGGTTGTTTACCGACGTGACCGATCAGTGGGGCCTGGGGGGCATCACCGGCTTCAATTACTCGGCATCCTTTGCCGACTTTGATAACGACGGCGACCTCGATCTGGGTACCAGCCGCATTTTTCGCAATGACCTGTCGGGGAACAATAACTGGCTGAAGGTTCGACTCGAAGGTGACGGAACAACCATCAACCGCTCAGCGATTGGTAGCCAAGTCCGGGCCTCGTTCGACGGGCTCACGTTGACCCGCCAGGTAGAAGGCGGAACCGGTGAGGGCAATCAAAATGACCTTGCCCTCCATTTTGGACTGGGCACCTATAGCGGAGACATTGACCTGGAAGTCACCTGGTCTGACGGCACCACGCAAACAGTGACTGCCACGCCCAACCAAACGGAAGTAATCTCGCTGTTCGAGCCAAGTCCGGATCGAACCTGGACCTTCAACGGACTGGGATCCTGGAATGACCCCAACTGGTTCGGTGGTCCACCGCCCAATGCAAATAACGAACAGGCGATTTTCGCAGGCGCGATCTCTGCGCCCCAAATCGTAGTGGTGAACACCCCAGTGACCGTCCAAAGCATCACGTTCGACAACGCCAACAGCTACGTGCTTGCGGGTGCCGGCAGCGTGAACCTTTCTTCAGAGAACGGTCTCTCGACGATCGAGGTACTGGAGGGGCACCACCAGTTTCAGGCAATGGTAAATCTGGGCAATACGACCCATGTTGAGATTGCATCGGGTGCCAGTCTGAGTTTTAACAACCGGCTGAACCTCGGCGGACATACGCTCAGCAAGACGGGCGCTGGCGCGATGAACATCAACAATGTTCTGAACACGGCCGGCGGCTCGGTTGCAGTTGCCGCCGGCGCGCTGGGGGGTGCAGGAGAGGTGCGGGGCAATGTTTACAACTCGGGCGGTACGTTATCGCCCGGCGGTGGTTTTAGCGGGCTAGGAGTAAGTAGCGGCAATATCGAGGCGATCGCTGCGGCCGACCCGATTGAGAACAAACCACCTGGAAAAGCCGCAAACCCGATCGGACTGAATCGGCAGGCTGACCTTAGGAACCTCAACTTCACGCTGGTAAGCGGCGCACGTCTCGCTGACGCACAAAGTGGGCAAGGCCCGCTGGTGGAATCGGCA
The DNA here is from genome assembly GCA_965243695.1 of Lacipirellulaceae bacterium. Lineage (GTDB taxonomy): Bacteria > Planctomycetota > Planctomycetia > Pirellulales > Lacipirellulaceae > JAKVCB01. The sequence continues at coordinate 134,895 of CBDEWC010000026.1, forward strand.
GGATCTTCTGCGGCCCGGCAGCAACGGGATCTTTTATGGGCCGACCTCGATCGGACCTCGCAATTACTGGCAATTCGCCAATCGGAGTCTCCCCACAATGCGGGGCTGCCGCCTGATTTTCAAGTCGCCGCCAGCACCCTTGAGGGGGAGCCTCACGGACCAGGGGAGGCGACGTTAGGGTGGGACGAAGCGTTGGAAACTCTTTTGGACGAAACGGCGGCAGAGCGGCTTTTTCTCTCGTAGGACGGATGCTCAAGCGACAGGTCGCCAGTTTCTGAAAAAACTCTCCGCGGCTTCTGTCAGCAGAACCGATTAGAGAAAATCCGCCACGTGGGCCGGTTTGCCGGTGGCCTGGGCGGCCCGAAATGCCTCCAGCGTGGCAACCCCCTCGACCATATCGTCGAGTTCCGCAGGATTTTTCCCCGTGACCAGCATCTGTTGAACTCGCCGCACGATTTCTGCCGCACCCAAGGGATATTGGTGACTTCCCAAGTTCCGCAGGTCGATGTCATCTTCGGTCCCGATCAGGCTGATTCCGATCGCGCCCGGAATATGACGCGTGCCGGTATCGGCATGGATCATCACCCCGTTTGCAGGCGCGCGAGGATTGTTGTCGTAATCAAGCCAGACTGACGTTTGCTTGGGGGTCGACAACACCTCAACGGTGCTGACCCCGGTGCCAAACAGATGCTGCGTGGCACTGATGGTGTGAATTAAACCAGCCGGGGCGGTGCCCGCCCCATTGAGCGTAGCAAAATTTAACTGGCCCACCTCGGGAATGCGGTCCCGAAAACGGGCCACCGTCGGCTGGAACCGTAAAATCGATGCGGAGAACAAAGGGGCCTTTTTTCGGGCGGCCAGATCAATCAACTGTCGACATTCGCCGACCGTAAAGGCGAGCGGCTTGTCGATAAAGGTTGGCACTCCCTTTTCGAGTCCCGGCGTGGCTAGTTCCACATGGTCTTCACCATCCCAGTTGCAGTCGGCAATGAAGACCAAATCGACGTCGTCGCTGCACTGGTCGGGCGTGTCGCACACCATGGGTCGATCACACAACACGCGCGAAGTCTCTTCGGCCACCTCGGGGTGGACATCCCACACCCGGGTAATTTCAAATCCACCCACGTAGGGTGCGGTGCGGAGCGTGGGATCGCCATAATTGGTGTAGAAAAAACGGTGGACGCCCCCACCTTCCCAGGAGTACTTGATGTCCGGGTCGTAGGGCCGCGGAGTTTTCAATAAGAGCGGATCGACCTCGGCCATCAGCGCCGCATACCACAGGCCGTGCGAATCGCACCGGATCAGACCAACTCGAGTTTTGTCAGGCATTTTTCGTTCTTGGTAACAATCGGGGAATATTGGGTCGGTGCGTTCGGCGGCACTCAGTTATCCCTCAATACCCAACTTGGTTTCTTGAGGGCCTCGTTGTATTGGCTCCGCCACTGGTCGGATCCATCGTCCGGAACCACTTCCATGTTGACTCCGGGACTGAAAATGGGGCGGCGCCCCTCAATGTAGTCGTCCCAGTACTGGAGGCCGTGGGCATAAAAATCCTCGGCGCCGCTGGGCCAGCTGACCCGGATCAACAGGTCGGGGTAAGGATACGGCTTGGCAATCGGCTCAATCCGGTATTTTTCGACCACGTCCCAGTCGAGTTCATAACCAATGCCTGGGGTATCGGGGATGTCGACATAGCCTCCTTTGACCACCAAAGGATTTTTCAGCAGGGTGTGCACGTAAAGATTGTGACAATTGACCGCTGGCCAGCGGGCATGGCTCAACACGGCCGCAAGCTGCAAACACCACACCGTGGAGAGTCCGCTACCGGTGTTCTGCAGCCAGAAGACTTTGTTTTTCTCCGTGATGCAGTGGGCCTCGTGCAGCACCTGGCTCACCCCTCCATTGATCACAAAGCCATCGCATACGTCTTCCTCCAGTGCCGTGGTCAGCGGCGGATTGCCGACGTGCATCGCAATCGGAACCGAAGTTTGCGCGCGGAGGTACTTGTTGCCGGCCACATCTTTCTGCGGGATGGGTGACTCAAAGATCTTGACCTTCTCATACTTTTGAAGCTGGGTGAGAATCCGCACCGCGTGGGCCGAGTTGCACAGCATGGTGTTGAAATCGAGGTCGATTTCAAAATAGTCTGGCGTTTCCTCGGAAATGGTTTTGACCTGCTGCACCAGGTCGAACCAGGGCCGGGCTTTCATTTTGTAATTTGTGTATCCAAGGGACACCGCTTCCCGCGCTTCGCTAATCCAATCCTCGATGGGCATTTCCACCGACCACCAGGAGACAGGCGCATTGCTGCGCTGTTTCTCTCCCAGCAGGTGATGGACCGGAACCTCATTCGCGCGGGCGACCGCATCGAACAGGGCCATCTGGAGGCCCCCGCCGAGGGAGTCGTCCCACATCAGCTCTGAAGCCGGTTTTCCGGTCGCCCTGGCGACCGACTCGTCGGTCACTTCCTGCCAGGTGTAGAAGGGCATCGTCTCGCCGATTCCAACCGTTCCGCACTCCAGGGTAACTTTGCAGAGCTCCAGAATACTCCAGTGGGGCAACTCACGAATCATGTTTCGATGGGCAACCTCCCGGAAGGGCAAGTCAACCCAGATGCGTTCAATATTTTTGACAGTCAGTCGCATTGGAGCGGTCCTCGATAATCACGTTTTAAAAACAGGCCTATGGTAAGCAGAAGAGCCAGGAAAGCCAGCAAGGAAAGTGCGCCCAGGCCAACGAACACCTCTCCTAAACCAAACCAGTCCCTATCCAGCCCTTGCCCGACAACCGGTGAGGCGAAAGCGGCGCTGATGGCGACCACGTTGAGCATCCCAATCGCAGTCGCCCTGGCAGCCGGGTCGATCACATCAAAGGTGGTGGTCCATAAATTCACCGCGTAAACCGAGAACGCAAATCCATAGCCGATCATCCCGGCAATCAAAATCGATTGGTTGTTGGTAAACCCAATGGCTACCAAAGCAGGGATCCATAAGACCAACGCAAATCCCTGAACCCAGAAGCGGCCTGAACGGATCTTGGATGCCCACCAGTCTGCCCAGATCCCACCGACCAGATTGCCCGCAATCATGCTTAACATCATATAAAATGTCGACAGGCTCCCCGCCTCTTCATTATTCATATCGAAGACCTGGCCCACGAATTGGGGAAGCCAGGCTTCCCGAATGTTGTTGATGATGCAGGTGGCGACAAATACAAACCCAATCATCAGATACGACCGGACCGCGAAAATACTTCGAATCGTTTCCCAAAACGACCCTCCCGCATTTCCCAGACCCACTCCTTCTTGACGTTCCGCCCGCCGGGGTTCGCGAAAACAGAGGGCCATTAGCACAATCCAGGCCGCTCCGATCAGGGCAAACACGAACAACGCAAATCGCCAACCCGATACGCTGATCGAATCGGGGCCCAGTGGAAGGGTCACCGATCCGATATCGGCCATCTTTCCTCCGGCCGCTCCCGCAAAATACATCGCTATCGAATAGGAACAGAGGTAGATGGCAACGGCTGTCGAACGCGACTTCGCCGTAAACACATCGGCCAGCACGCTCGCAATTGCCGGCACGCTAGCTGCCTGTGCCACGCCAAGCACGGCCCGCAGCACCATCAGCGAAGAAAAATTCTCGGCAACTCCCATTGCGGCAAGCACCAACAAACTTATGCCGAGGCTGCCCATTAACACGTGGCGACGTTGGAACCGGTCGCTGAGGTAGCCGACAAAAAATTGGGCGATGCAGTAGGGGGCAAGAAATGCCGTCTGCAAGAGCCCAGCCTGTGCGTCGGTCAGGAGGAGTTCCGTCTTGAGGGGCTGCATCACAAAAAAGATGCAATTTCGCTGTAGGATTAAGACGCCGTAATTGAAGGCCAAAAATCCGAGTATGAACCAACGATCGGAGGTGCCGTAGGCGGAGGCCCCTTGGTCTGCGTGTGGAAGGCCTTTATCGAAATCCTGATTGTTCGTATTCATAAGATACCCACGTGGTCGATTTGTCAGTCGATCCGCTCAGCGGAAAGCGGTCTGCTTGTTGCCCGGCTGTCTGCTTTTTCCGATGACTCCCAGCCACTGGAGTTAAATCGCGATGGGACGCCGGAAAAGGGGTGCCCAGCCGGAAGGATTCTCGCCTATCCGGCCTCGAGACGCCAGAAGAGTTCGTTCTGGCTAGAGACGATTTTCCCGAGCCCAAAGGCAGCTGTGGGCACGAACGACGGTTCGGTTTTCTCGTGGAGGGAGTTGGGCACCCCTTTTGGGAGGCCTTGTTTGTGCCGGTTAGGAGCCGACCCTGAGGCATCTTAAGGCATTCCACATCCGCCTAGGTTTGAAAACCATTCTCCACTAGGCTAGCCGGTCGAAGGGCTAACCGGTGGGAGGGCTAACCGGTGGGAGGCCTAAGTGGCGGGAGCCAGCTCCGTAGGAGGCCCGCGCGCAACTGGACCTGCCTGAGAGAGTTGGACAGAACCTTCATCCTGGGGACAAAACGATGACTTTGATCTATTTTCTGCTCATTGGGCTCTCGGCAGGATGGTGCGCCGGCAAGATCATGAAAACGTCCTATGGACTGCTCGGCAATTTAATCGTGGGGGTGATTGGTGCCTTTGTGGGTGGCCTGCTGTTTGGCCTGTTGGGGCTAGGTCCTACCAATCTGGTCGGAGAGTTAATTTCGGCCGTGGTCGGCGCGGTGGTGTTTGTCTGGCTATTGAGGTACTTGAAACGCAGATAAGCCAGCAGGTCGAGCGGGAACGTCGTTGTGACTTACCAACGCTCGGGTTGATCGGCTGGCGGAAGCGTTCGGCCAATCCGATTGCCAACGGACATGCCGCCATCGACGGTCAGAACATGGCCGGTAACGTAGCTGGCGTCCTCGGAGGCCAGGAAGGCTACCGCGGCGGCAATTTCTTCGGAAGTGGCCCAGCGGCGCATCGGGGTAAAGAGTTTTGTGACCGCGTCCATTTCCTTCTTCAGTTCCGGTGTCGCCAGATTGCTGGCGGTCATGCCGGGCGCCACCGCATTGACTCGTATGTTCTTCTCCGCCAGGTCGATGGCTAGCGCCCGGGTCATGGAGGCGACCGCCCCTTTGCTGGCCATGTAGGGCACGCGATCATGGGACGCCTCAAAGGCGCCGATCGAGGATATGTTCACGATATTGCCCCCACCTCGCTCGAAGAAGTGGTCGAGGATGTGACGACAAAAATACCACACTCCATGCAGGTTGACGTCAATCACGCGATGCCACTGGTCGTCTGTCATCTCGTGCGCCGGGGCACGAATATTAATGCCCGCATTGTTGACCACCAGGTCGACCTGACCCAGTTCGGCGATGGACTGATCAATCGTTGATCGCACGCTCGCTACGTCGCTGACGTCCGTTTCCATAACCAGCGCTTTTTGCCCAAACTTCCGTACCATTTTCGCCGTTTCTTCACTTCCGTCGACCTGAACGTCGGCAATGGCGATGTTGGCCCCTTCGCTGGCGAGTCGACATGCAATGGCGCGACCAATACCACTTCCGGCGCCGGTGACAATAGCTATTTTGTTTTGAAATCGCATGGTCTGAATTTCTGGGAATCGAGTGGTTGTCTTGCTTGAGTTTTCCGGGTGCTGGACGGGACGTCTTGAGCGGATCCATCATAGAGGATGCCCGATCCGGCATCCAGCGAGCGGTCCTAAAAAACGTCCACGCCGATCGTGATCACTACGAGCCGAACAACCGGAGATCTCCCCATGATCTTTGCGCGAACAGGGCTTGCTGTAGGGTCGGTGGTTCATGGCGAGGTGGATGGTGATTGCCAGGACCGAATCACTGCCAGGGCAGGCCAACCCAACTCCTGGTGTCGGCCTGCCTGGTCGGTTGCCACCTGGACCGGCCATTGTTTCTCGAGTAAAACTTCCCCAGGTGACCATTAGGCAACCACAATGCAACCACAGGAAACAACCACATGGCAACCCCCGGTCCAGTGATTACACGAGTCGCAGAAGGTACCGCCGAACACCCCCGCAATGGTGGCGCGGTGCTGCTGGATCGCAAGGATGGCAGCTTTCTCCTGTTTCACATGATGGCCTACAGCAGCGATCTTCAATTAGTCGCCGGCGATGATGCGCCCCATGACATTGTACGGTTGGAATCGTTTGACGGCGGCGATACGTGGCAGAATCAGCAGATGGTGATCGCCCGCGAACCGGGCGAAACGGCCACCTACAGTCCCACGTTTTGTAGGCTCAAAAATGGCAAACTGATGTTTCGCTATGAGCGATTGCATCACTTTGTCAAAGACGAGCCGTGGCGTCTTTCGTCTTACGCTGTTTTTACCGAGGACGAATGCAAAACGTTCAGTGACCCTGTAATTATTGTCGACAATTCGCCCCACCTTTGCGGCTCGCAGGGAGACATTCGCCAGCTTTCGACTGGGCGTATTATTATTCCCACCTGCTACATGGAGGGAGATGCGCTGCAAGACGACGGCGAGGGACTGGCCCCGAGCAACACGAGCAAGGCAGGCGCGGTCTACAGCGACGATGACGGTCAGACCTGGCAGGTGTGCGATGAGTTTATCTACCTGCCGATGCGGGGGGCGATGGAACCTAAAATCGAAGAGCTCAAAGATGGCCGACTGCTGATGGTGATGCGAACCCAACTGGGCAGCGTGTTCCAGTCGTTTTCCGAAGATGGAGGGTCCACCTGGTCGAATGCACAAACGACCGGCCTTCAGAGCCCTGAATCATGCCCCGGCTTGATTCGGATTCCTCAAACGGGCGACTTGATGTTGATCTGGAACGACAGTCCGTATCGGCCAAAATTTGATCATTACGGAATCCGCTCGCCACTGGCGGTGGCCATCTCCAAGGACGATGGCCGCACGTGGCTGCCGAGTAAGAACATTGAGCATGATCCGGAGTGGGAATTCACCAACCCGACCGCCATCGTAACCCGGAACGGGACGTTGATGATCCTCTACGAGGCCTCGAAATATCAAAGCCTCGTTCCCCCCGGCGCCTTAGGTCGTACGCGGATGCATCTGCATCTGGCCCGTGTGCATATTGACTGGCTGTATGAGTAACGCCGCGCGAAGAGGCTTACTCTTTTTGAGACAGTTTGTGTAAAAACGCCACCAGGTCGGCTGCCTCCTGGGCGGACAGATCTTGTAGCAGGTGGTCGGGCATGATTGATTTCGCCTGGCGAGTGAGTTCGTCGATTTCCTCTGTCGGGATGGTCACTCTTTTGCCATCGACCGGTTGGATCACCACCACGTCGCTGGTGCGTTTGGCAATCACCCCGTTGATGACCTGTCCGGTTTCCGTCAGTACTACATAGGCGGCGTACTTTTCTTCGATTTTGCGTGACGGGTCGAGCAAACTTTCCAGAATGTCTCCCCGCGAGATGGTTTGGCGGACGCCGTCGCGAGAGCCTATTTCCGCGAGGTCCGGGCCCACCTGTTGGCCCCGGTCCTGGTACCGATGGCACTTCAGGCAGGTCAGGGTTTGTTCGGACAGAAAAAGCTGCTCTCCCCGCGCGGCATTCCCTTGAAGGGTCAAAATATCCTCGGCCTGGATGTGCGGGCCGAGTCGTTCTTTGCGAGCTTCTTCGCTCAGGTACCGCTCGAACAGTCGCCGGACCTCTGGCCGGGGAGAGCCAAACGCGGTCTGCTGGACGGCCTGAGTGGTCTCAGGGGAGAACTGCTCCCGGTCGATTGCATCCATGGTCGCCAGGGCGCCACTGGTTGAACCGAGCAGCTGGTCGATGGTGGCCTGGACGTTTTCAGTATTTCCGTCCACCAGTTGGGCGACCGAACGGGTGATCGGATCCGCGTCGCTCTTGGAATCCGGTAGTGAGTCAATCCAATCGCGCAGCAGGCGAATTCCCTCTTGGTCAACCTGATGCGATCCGACCCGCGGCATGCGCCCGCCGGCGATCGTCGACACGCGATAATTCAGCACAGATCGGTGGGGTGCCCCCGGAGCGATCAAGCGGCCATCGGTCAGTCCAAAATCGCCATGCAGAGGCTTTTCGCCAAACACGCCAAGCTTGTCGATAGGCGTATCGAACCGCAACGCCATCCGGGCATTTCCGCCTCCTGCGAAGACGTGGCAACAGGCGCAGTTGACGTCGAGGTACGACCGGGCCCGCTTGGTTAAGGTGGACTCAGGGTCGTTGGGGTCCACCAGTTTGGGATACTCGGCGGGCGCTTTGAACATCCATTCTGTGGTGGGCGTCTGTCGCTGGTTATGGCTATCGGTCAAGGATTCCAGTTGTGCGTCAATCAAGCGAGACTGGGCTCTGCTCTCCTCAAGGTTTTCCGGGTCAATCTTGGGGAAGTCCTGAGCGATCTCCGCTCTCCAAACCTCGTTTGCCTGCCCAGACCAATCGACCTTGAATAAGTTGTGTTGTTCAAAATAGCGAAGTTGGTTGACCGAATGGCCGTCGTATTCATGAAGCCGGTTGAGTTGGGGAGTCGTGAGCCCGATCACGAACGATGTCGCCCTGGAGTGACACCCCTTGCAGTCGCTCCGGCTGGGAACGTGCCAGGTCCGCTGGTCGCTGTTGGGCTCCGGGCCGAGTGGCAATTGGACCGTGGCTCCCATTTTTCCCACCAACTGGGCGTCGGTCTGCTCGTGGTTCCAAAGGTAGGAATAGCCTTCCCACTCAGTGTTTTGCCGCGTCAGTAGGCGCGTTTCAACCCAACGACGCGAGGCGGGATTTCCGGGCTCGAGTTCCAGAGCCAGGTTCTGTACCAACACAGTTCCATCCGGAAATTCCCAGGCGCCCGAAGAACGCCAATCAGGCAGAGGCGTTTTCCACGTCTGGTCCTTCTGGAGCTGCGCGGGGATTGCCAAATAGTGTGTGGCTACGGCCCCATCGTTCCAGGCGGGGGCATTGATGGAATACGATATCACGCCAGGCTCTGTTTTCTGTTCGGCGACAGAAACAAACAACCCGGTCTCACTCAACCGCTGGGGGAAGGGAACCGTATTCTCGGCGGTCGGATTCCGCTGGAGACGATAAAACCCGCTCTCGCCATTGAGTTGTTGGTCGGCAATCAACAATTCGCCATGGTCATCTTCGGAAAAACAGGCGATGCGCAAGGTCGTGTTGGCCAGTTCGCGCTGCCAAAGAATTTTATCTCCATCGTGCTTGAGGGCCCAAATCTTGCCGGTCTCATAATCGCCATAGATATAGGCTCCGATCAGTTCGGGAAACTCGGTTCCGTAATAGACGAGGCCCCCGGTGAGCGAGCGGGATTCGGCGTGGGAGTGCTCGACGGTGGGTGGCAAAATAGGTGTCGGGCCACGCTGGCGATTCGGGTAAAAGGGATAGGCCCCTTCAAAAACGCTCCAACCGTAGTTGGCCCCCCGCTCCAACAGGTAGGCCTGCTCCCACAGATCCTGCCCGTTGTTTCCTACCCACAGATGGCCCGTTTTCCGATCGACGGCGATGCGCCATGGATTGCGCAGTCCGTAAGCCCAGGTCTCAGGCCGAGCGCCGGGATGTTCAAGAAACGGGTTGTCGGCGGGAATGGCATAATTGCGGCCCTGCTCTGGGTGATCGACATCGATTCGCAGCACCTTGCTGGTGAGCAGGTCGAGACGTTGGCCCACCACGTCTTTATCCGAGTCACTGGTTCCATCGCCGCTGGTGACATAGAGCATGCCATCGTTGCCAAACACAACCGCACCGCCGTTATGTCCATTGGAGGGCCACTCAATGATGACCTTGGCGGAATTGACATCGAACCGAAAGGGGGGCTTCCGTTCCATTTGGTACCGCGTAATACGCGAGGTGCGGCCTCCATGGGCGTCTTTAGAATTGCTGCCGATGAAGATAAAACCATTGTCAGCAAAGTTGGGATGAAACGTGATGTCATAGGCAACACCAAAACTCGGGAGGTAATCGATGAGCACCTGGTAGGTATCAACATCCGGATCGGTACTGGCCTGTAGCAACCGGGCGGGCGCATAGGGGGACGGTTCATCGACAATCAGCATCTGGTCGGTCCCTGGCACAACCCGCAGACAGATCGGAAGCTCGAGCTTGAGATTTTCAAAGACCCGGTCGACCCGAAAGGGCAGCGGCGGCTCCGGCGAGCCGGCGACCTTGGAGGTGGTCCATGGGGCCGGCGCCGGAAGTTGGTCGAGTGTGGCATCGACCTCTCCCACAAATTCAAGCGGCGCGTAATCCTCTTTCCGATGGAAATTGGCCTTGGTGAGTGGCGCGCAGGTTGAGTGTTCGGGCTCATCAACACCCTGGATATAGTCATACCGGCACAAGGCAAACCGCCATTGTTCGCCCGGAACAGGCCGCCCTCCGGTACACACAAAATCGGTCCAGGGAATTTTTCCTTCGACCGACCATCCCTGGTCGTGGTCTTGGTGAACATTAAGCGTTCCCTGGTGGACGACAGCCGAGGTGATATGGAAGGGCCGGGCAGAGATACATTTTTCGAAGAACGTCTTCTCCCATTTTGGGATAAACATATCGAGTTGGGTATTGGCCGCATTCACTTGAAATTCGTAATAGCCAGGCTTGTCGGCCGCTGGGCGAAAAAACAGTTCGAAGACGTCATTGAACCAGGTTTTTGCATCGTGTGTGGTGATATCGGCAAACAGATCTTTGTCATCAAGGGAGGCAAAGAAATAAAGGTACTGCCGATCCCACAACAGCCGGGCACGAGTTGCTGCTTTGACGGCCCGCTCTCGGCCAGCTAACCAGGGTTTGGAGAAATGATCAATCGTCTCGGCCTGTTGCCAGGCTGGTTCGTCGGCCTTGCCATCAATCTCGATTGGACTGGTGGCCCAGCGGCATTCGAAGGGCTTCTTCACGGGGCCGGGAAGATCGTCCTGGGAGCCACAGCCAACCAGCACCGCAGCCAGTCCCGACAGGAAATAAACAAGTAGTGCCTTCAACGTGATCTGGTCCCTTTCGAAAGTGGTGTTTCCAAAATTCCAATCCCCTTATCAAAGGAAACCAGCGGGGCCACCAAAAACCAATGTTCCTGCCTCAAGCAGGCGGGCGGACACCTATCGGACCGGGTCGACCCATCTTTTGCCGGCCGACGCTCGGTTGCTGGATCTTTCCGGGTGGCCCACCGGGCGCGCCCGTCGCGTTTCCAAATCGCCTCCTCGACGAGTTTCGTCATTCGGCCTGGTACTCAACCCGCATTTCAACCTTTTCAATGGTAAAAAAATCCTGGCCCTCTGGAAGCCGAACATACACAAGGTTTGGTCCCTGCACAAAATACTCCGGCTTGGCGTCATAAATTCGCCATCCGTTCTGATCAAACGCTGGGGGAGGCAGTAAAATTCCATTGAGTTTCAGTTCGACGTTTTCTTCTTCTTTCACGTTGGAGGTGACCAGCATCATCTTCGTACTCACGATTCGGTTTGCATCCGACTTGAGGTCATCGCCGATATTGATAGTCAACATCGCGGGCGTCTCTCCTGGGGCGGTGAAACGGGGAAGTGGTGCGTGCATGCAGACGTTGGCATAGATCAGCCAGGGAATGCTCCAGCCGCCCCCATATTTACGCGGGATCACGAAGACCTTGTTTTTGTAGCGCAACGTGCTCGGACTTCCAATCTCTTTGTACGACACTTGGTGAGAATCGGGGCCCGCTGGGTAGTTGACCTCTTGGCACAAACCGGCCGGCGCATTGGACCAGTTGAAGGTGGCGACGCCGTCGGCCCCCTGCTGCCACCAATTCGTGAAGAACCCTCGTTCGATCTCCAGTCCAGGGGTGTGGTATCCATCAGGAGAATGTGCAAAGTCGTCCATGCAAGGATAAAGTTTCACATGGGTTCCGGCTGTTGCCTTCTGGAATCCCGCCAGGTCGACTCGGATTGAATGGGTTCCGATCACAATTAAATCGATCAGGTTCTGCTGCGCCCATGTTTCGATATCTATGCCATCGTGGTGGCACCCGGGAATTGTCGGTGGAACACGAACCGATAGCAGAAAAGGCCTGCCACGTTCTTTGGCTCGTTCCTGTAACATCAAACGGACACGATGCACCATGTCGGTTAACGCTGCGTGGTGCAGCCAGCCTTCATGCAAAGGCACAAACGGCGGAGTACGGCAAAAGTCCATTTCGATCCCATCCAAATCATAAAGCTCAGTCAGTTCTCTAATGATCTCCAACTTGTGCGCCCGCACTTCGGGGACGGTGAAATCCCAGAACCCAGGTTCCCACCACGCACCCTCCAGTAGCCACTCAGGATGTTTCTCCTTGAGGGGAAGCCGGGCAGGCTCGAAATCGGGCGTCCGGTCCGATCCATTCATGCGGTAGGTGTAAAAAGCCTCAAGCCCTCGTTTGTGGGCTTCATTGACGGCAACTTCAATGCAGTCGATTCCCTGATCCAACCACCGGTTAATTTGTGGATGAGCCGACATGGGAATCACCTTGCTCGGATAGTGAGCCAGGTTTCCGCCGTCGATACAGAAGAACATCGTGTCAATTTGACTTCCCGGTTGGTCTGCATAGGCAAATCGAAATTCAACCCATTTGTTGATATCGATTCCAAAGACGTGGGGCTGGCCCGCATTGATGTCATAGTTGACAATAATGCGTCGACGCCGGTTGACCGCCTCGAGGTGATCCGGAGACAACGTCGGAGCCGATTGAGTGACGGATAAATCCGACCCCTTTTCGGCTCCGCTACACTGCGGCCCGCTCAACCACGCCCCGCTGAATCCTACAACCATGGATAGTAACAGAGGACTTAAACGGTGTTGTGGGTTCATGCCTGCTCCAACTGTAGTGGATTCCTGCAAAATATCGTAAACTTCCAAATAGCATACCTGCAGCCAGTTTTAAAACAACTGCGGCCGACATTGGTGGGGAAATCACCACCTGGGAATCTGGCTGCCTCTTCCAGCACTCCCACACCACACCGATCCGTTAAAAACATTGTTCCTGGAGATATCATCAATGCCTCCCATCACGCGGCGCGACATTTTGCACGCTTCCACCCTCGCTACGGGCGCGGCCGCACTGGCTCAACTCCCCTCGGTGGCGACCGCTTCGGACCGATCTGCAAAACCGGCGGAAGGCCAAAAGATTGTCATAGCGGGTGGGCATCCCGACGACCCCGAAAGTGGTTGTGGTGGTACGATTGCTCGTTATGCGGACTCCGGTCATGACGTCGTTGCGATTTATCTCACTCGTGGTGAGGCAGGTATGCCGGGGACTCCCCACGAAGAAGCTGCCCGAATTCGTTCGGCGGAGGCCGAAAAAGCCTGCAAGATCATGAAGGCTCGCCCCGTGTTTGCTGGCCAAATCGATGGAAGCGCCGAAGTCACCAACCAACGTTATGCTGAATTTATCCAACTGCTGCATGCCGAGGAACCCGATGTCGTCTTCACGCACTGGCCGATCGATGCTCACCGTGATCATCGGGCAACCTCCCTGCTGACCTACGATGCGTGGCTTCAATCAGGACAAGATTTTGCTTTGTACTATTACGAAGTTCTTACGGGCGAACAGTCACACAACTTTCATCCTACTGATTACGTTGACATTACGTCAACAAAATCCCGCAAAGACGATGCCATCATGGCGCATGCAAGCCAACAGCCCGAATGGATCCAAAAACACCACGATCAAATGGACCGTTTTCGTGGGCTGGAATGTGGCTCCGAGTTTGCCGAGGCCTTTGTGAGGCAGATGCAAAGTCAGGCGGGCCAGTGGCCTGCTTGAGGAATTGGCCCGACAGCCGCTGGCTAATTGGTGACGAGTCGAATGTCCCACGGTCCGATTTGGGGGATTACGAAGCGTTGGTATTCTCCGTCGTTTCCCGATGCGGTTACCATTTCTTCGTGCAGTTTAGTGTCGGTCACGCGCAGCTGTTGGTGAGTGGTTTTTAACATGAGGGTTACCTCCTGGGCGGAATCAAAGGAGCCGTTTAGCATCGCCAATGCCACTTGATTGCTGTCGCATTGGCGCTGCCAAAGATTGATCCGATGAAAGGAAGCGACATAGCTCGGCAAAGTATCCCGGGAAAGCCATCGCAAGATCGATTTGATTTGCAGTGACTTGGCGGTCGTACCGTGGTAGCCCCAGGGAAAATAACCGGCCACACAAATTCGCCCACCCAGTGTGTTCTCAAAGACCCCCATGGCACACGCTGCAAGTTCTTGTTCCCGGTAATCGACAAGCCTTGCCAGTGATTTGGCCTGCTCGCTCGATCGCCCAAAGGCGGTGGCTGCGTCATGAGAGAACGATTGACGACAGTCTCGTCGATACCCCGAGTAGGATCCGTTTAACGGATGGTCGGTCAATAGTTCCAGCCCATCGGCACCAATTTCATGTTCACAGGTAAATCCGGTCAAGTGACCCAGGCCACGCGCGTTGATCGTAGCCAGGGCTTTGGCATCCATGTAAACTCCACCCGCAAGGATTTGCTTTAACTTTTCATCGCTAAACGCATTCGCATTGTCATCAGAAAAAAGCGTTACGGTGGCATGCTGCGGGCCGTAGGCAACAGGCAATCCAACGCGAACAAACTCCGGGATCCTGCCGGCCAAAAAATCATACGCGGCGTACCAATTGCCGCCCTCAGGATCCATCGTCGCAGCAGCGTCCCTTCCCCAAGCTGGATAAATTCCCGTGAGGGGGCGCCTGCCCATATGCTGGACCATCAAGTCAAAAAACGGGCGTGCCTGGTGAAGTTGTGAGATCATCGGTTCGTATTCGTCGATTGCATTATCTTCCATCGATAACACGTTGAACGCAGCTCCCGTGCATCCTGCAGCAATGTGCGCCGCCGCCTCCAGTCGGGTGAGGCGGGCAGATTTGTACAAAGGCTGGTAAGGGAAGTTTTCGATTTCGGATTGAATCAACCCCACCCCCGTCGAGAGTAACGATACCTGGCGTCCAAGGGTGTGGGACTTTTCGGCCAATTCCCCAGGCCGCGCGTCCTGGTAAAAACCCCCCCCCGGTCGCCACCGAACGGGAGCCCGACTGGGTCCTGCAAGAACTTTTGCCCAATGGTCATGGTCCCTGCCTTCGAATACCCGCTCGCCGGTCATAAATCCGAGGGACAAACCAGGTTTTTCGCTGTGTACCGTCTTTTCAATCAACCGGAGGGTTCGATCAAACGTGTTTCGGTTGTGCTGGATCCAAGCTTTCCGGAGCTTGATGCGATCGGCGTAATCGCCCGTCACAAAACAGGCGCCCAATTCATCCCGCGTGTAAGAGGTTGCAGTTTGGGCGGAGAAGATTTCGAGGCAGTGATCACAAAAGCAGGTCAGTCCAATCGGCATGTGACCGGCCAGACGAAGGTCGTCGTCAAGCCAAATAAAATCAGGATCCGCCCCCGCGATCAGCTCGTACAACTGGCGGATGTAGTTCCGCATGTTCTCATCGTTGGGGCAAAACGAACCTTTGCAAATGTTTCCGATGGGATCGGTCATCGGCGTATAGTCGCCTTGCAGAGAATTGGGTAGATTTTCCTCGTGGTGTCCAATGGTGGTAAGAACATTTATCCCGGCCCGGTACCCCCGCTTCCTTGCTTGCCGCATCCTTTCGGACAGAATGGCTGCGCGGCGACGGACTTCCTCAAGCGGCAATGGAGCATGGGTCGTAGAGTGAAAGAAGCTGATTTCGTCGGTCACACCCTGGTAGCGATCGAACAACCGGAGAACTTCGTCGAATCGCTCTTTGGACTCCCATCGGGCCGTACCGATCCGAAAAGCAATCACCGCTTTGCCAGGTCCACCCGCCTTGAGTTGCTGGGCGATTGCTGGCACAGTCGCTGCGCCAATGCAAAAGAGAACGGTAAAAAGTATTCGGCCAAACCAATGTGGGCCACGGGTGTCGAAAATCGAACCTGGGGAAGGTTGCGGTGAGGTCATCGATCTCCTCTCCTTTTTTCCGGCCAAGCCTGGGGTTGGTCGGCTTCATTGTTAGCACGGTACTGTCAAGCACTGTGCGCCAAAACACTATCAGGCACGGTGCGCCAAAACGCCATCTTAGCAGGCAGAGTTCTGAAAGGGCACCTTGGGATGTCCACCTCAGGGGAGGGCGATGGTGACTGCGGATGGGCGTGGAGCGGAATGCCAATGGGAGGCCGCTTATGGCTCAGGGCGGATCCCAATTCGACTCGTATCGATCTGCTGAAACCCGAGACGCAAGGCGGGCGAATCGGGCTTCAGCCGAAAATCGCCGTTCTCCGGATCCACGAACATGGGATCCGCCACGATGGAATGCCTGTCGTGGCCCGTTTCCTCCTGCCAGGTATCGAGTTCGATTTCGGTGGCACCAAAGGTGGACGTATCCTCGTGGATGACATACCGACCCATTGCGTTAAAGAAAAGGTTGTAGTCCGATTCGGCAATCATACGATCTGAGTAGTGATAAATTGCATAAAGGTCTGCTGTTTCGGCATCCTTT
Source organism: Lacipirellulaceae bacterium (assembly GCA_965243695.1). Taxonomy (GTDB): domain Bacteria; phylum Planctomycetota; class Planctomycetia; order Pirellulales; family Lacipirellulaceae; genus JAKVCB01. Next base: position 151,290 of record CBDEWC010000026.1, read on the forward strand.
GTGCAGTAGATGATGTTGTTACGGCACCGAACCCCTCCATGGAATCCTTGCATCTGCCAGCAGGCGGGCCGTTCCGAGACGGAGTCGGAATACAACACGGCGTACTGTGAGCAATCGACCAGGATGTTATTTTCAAACGTGTTATTCTTCCCACCGTGGGTACCAACTCCCATTCGCCCCACAATGATATTTCCGTAAATCACGCAATTGCTTGCATAGTCGTCGAAGGCGATCCCCTGAGTTTTTTCGAGGTAGTTATGCCGCACGATATGGCCGGCCCGTTCGGCGCTGCGTAGAACATAGCTCTTGGAAACATCGACTTCGTCCATCCAGGCGTTGATGCCTGGACTCTCATAGAGTTCTGTGGAGACTCTCCGAATATCGTTGAATTCTATGTAATTGCGTCCATATCCGTTGCTGGCCAGGTTGACCGCATGGTGTGGCATATCGTGGATGGAGTTATGCGCAACGATGTTGCCGTCACTCACGCCGAGAAATACGCCGCCGATATAATTGTTAAGCACACCACAATGATGAATGTGGTTATCGGTAACGTGATTGAACATTGGATGTCGGTCCTTGGTCCCCAAAAGGCTCACGCCATTTGCGCCGACATAACTGAGTTCATTACGAGTAATGTGATTCCGCAAATTGTAGCCTTCGAGGTAAATTGCATTTCCACCGACGGCATCAAAGTGGTTTTTAGCGATGGTGCAGTGCGCACAGTCTTTCATGTGAAGTGCTTCGCCGCAGTATTTCCATTCCCGGATGGGATACATCGCTCCATAGCCGTCCAGTCCGTGACGATGGTATTTGTCTCCGCCGGTAGTTTCGGTGAACACCAAGCCCCGGATCTGAAGATGTTCCGCTGCGTGCAGGCCAATCAGCGTATCGAGAACAGGTAGAACGACCTCGCTGTGAGGTCCAATCTCCTCGGGAGGCCAGAAATAAATCACCCGCTCCTTTGAATCCAACACCCACTCGCCAGGCTCATCGAGCGATTCGAGAACATTTTCCAGGGCGTACCGGTTCTCCTCAAGAATTGGCATGCCCCAAAACCAAGGCGCCACGTCGCTGGCGTCCCACACTTTGCGCGTTAACCGGACAACGTGTCCTTGCCAGTTGATCGACTCCACCGGGACCCTGTTGTTGGTCCAGCCAACATACGGAAAGATATTGACCTCAACCTGCCTGGGGCTGGCCAACTTCTCAGGAAACATGTCTGGTTTGTATTGAAAAGCAATGTGGCTTCCGGGCGAAGCGGGGCCCGACACTTTGGCCCATCCCTCGTTGGGCCAGCGGGCTCGTTTTTGACGTTTGCCATTAAAGAACAACTGTCGGGCAGGTTGAGGGATATTTAGGTCCGCGGGCAGGCTCACCTTGAGAATGTGGTCGCGATGAGACACCCAACCGGTCAACCTGAGTCCCCCGCTGAGGATCGGTTTTTCTCCCGAATGGGCGCGCCATATCACCGGACTCCTGGCCGTGCCGCTGTCGGCTTGACTGAGAGTGAGGGTCTCGGAGAGAAAATATTTTCCTTCGCGCAGCTCGACCACCAACGGGACATCAAGGCCGATCATTGCAATGTGCGCCCGGACGGCATCGCGTGCCCGTCCAAGTGTGCAGAAGGGGCCGTCGGTGTGGTCGACATTGGGCGCATCGAGCCCGCCAGACCAGTCATCCTGGCCCTCGGGCGATACAAAATAAATTGCGTCTGCCTCTGCCGTGCCGGAAATGCCAGGCAAAGTTAGCAATAACGGTATTCCAAGGAGCAGAAGCTGGGCCAATCGTCGGGTGGTCATAAAACTGGATTCCTTGTAATAGTCTTGAAAACACATGGTCGTAGAACGAGTTGCCTGGTTTCGGGCCGCCTCTTCACCTAGGGCCCCAGATAGGGCTGATGGTTCTCGTACAACTCAAGTCGTTGGCGTATCTCGGTCGCCAATTCTTTCGCCTCCGACTCTTCTGCCAATTGTAGTGCCTCATTTGCCGTTTTTACAGCCGCCTTAAAATCTCCAGCCGAAGCGTGCGCCGTGGCGAGTGTGTCCCATAATACTGGACTGGCAGCGGTTGCGTGATCGACAGCCTGAAGGGCCAGTTGAATGGCTTCGGTCGGTTTTCGAACCGCAGCATCCGGACAGGCCGCCAACAACCAGGCGAGGTTATTGACCGCTTCGAGATCCCGCGGATTCTGTTCGATTGATTTCCGATATTCCGCCACGGCTGCGGTAAAATCTCCCTGCGAATCAAGCAGAGAGGCAAGTGCGTTCCGCGCACCAGGATATTGGCGGTCCATTTCAAGTAGCGCTCGATACTGGGAAATTGCCTCATCGGTTTGCCCCATTAGGAAATGCGTCCGAGCGACGCCGAATTGGGCGCGGGTGTAGCCCGACTTTAGATCGAGCGCCTGCTGGTAGTGGGCGAGACTTTGCTGGAACTTCCCTTGGCGAATCGATGCGTCGGCCAGGTTTCCGTGCAGCTTGGCCTGTTCGGCAACGAACGGAGTGGTTTCGATGGCTCGCTGAAAATGTTCGCACGCTTTTGGTAGATTGTTCTGCAGTTGATAAGCCAAGGCGAGATTATTGTGAGACCCGGAGTGATCCGGGTTGATCTCCAAGGCTCGCAACAGGTGCGGAATACTCGCGGTCTCGTCTCCTTGTTCGCGCACGATTCTGGCCAGATTCAAATGGCCAGCCAAAAATCCAGGTCGCTCGTCCACCAATCGCTGGTACAAACGGTTTGCCTCCTCTAAGTCATGGCGGGCCAGCGCCTCACTAGCTTTGGCATGAGCATTGTAGAACTGGAGCAAGGTTTTTGGGTCATCCAGGTCCGCAGCGTAGTCGTAGTCCGAAGCGGCCTTACGTACTTCTCCTCCGGCAACATACCCAATCGACTCCAGCCGTCCCCGCGCCTCTTCATCCACGGCTAGCGCGCTCCCCGCATCAGAGCGAAGTTCCTGGTTCAAAACTCCAGCCAGGGCGGCTTGCATCTCGAGCACCCGGTCCACCCTGTCGTCCACCCGGTTGTGGAGTTCCTCGGGATCCTTCGACAGGTCATACAACTCAGGTTGCGTGGTTTGTATATATTTCCAATCACCCTGGGTCACCGCCAGCAATACGTTGGCTGCGTAGCTGCCAGGTGTAAAGCTCTCGCAGTAGCGAAAGCGTTCTTTGGTAGAAAACTTGTCGCTGTCAAAACAGGGCGAAAGATCTTCCCCAACCACTGCCGGAGGCGCGTCGACTCCCAACAGACCGCACACGGTCGGGACCACATCCACCAGTCCTACCAGGTCGCGAATCCGCTTGGGCTGCCGGACCCCGGGTACCTTAAAAATTAATGGGACACGAATGGCGCCTTGGTAAACGAAATAGGAATGGGTTGTCTCTCCGTGTTCGCCTAGCATTTCGCCATGATCCCCGGTGACGATGATCAAGGTCGACTCGTAAAGCCCCAATTGCTTAAGCCGATCGATTACCTGTCCCACGCATTGATCGACAAAGGCAATCTCGCCCGCATAGGGGTCACCTGCGAACCTGTCATCAAAAGGAGGCGGGGGTTGATAGGGATCATGCGGGTCAAAATAGTGCAAAAACAGAAAGAAAGGAGCATTCTCATTCTCGTCAAGCCATGCAAGCGCCTTGGTGGTAGCCTCGGCCCCCTTTCCGCTCGTTAATGTGCCCAACCGAGTGCGTTTCGTCGAACTGGTCATCATAACTATCGAACCCCTGGTTGAGGCCAAATCGCGCATCCAGCACGAACGAACTGATAATCGCCCCGGTCACCATCCCTTGCTCGCGTAACAACTCGGGCAAGGTCACATTTGATGGGCCGAGATGATATTCAAGATTGGTATGCACACCGTGATAGGGGGGATTGGTGCCGCAGAGCATCGAACTGTGAGCCGGAAGGGTCATGGGTACCGGCGTCACGACTTTTTCAAAGAGAATCCCCTCCGCTGCAAGTTGATCAATATGGGGAGTGGTGTGGCGCGGGTAGCCGTAGCAGCTCAAATGGTCGGCGCGACAGGTATCGATGCTGATCAAAAGGATATTGCGCACCTTCGGCTTCGACCCGCTGGTGCAACCAGTCATCAGGAGGACACCTGGGATTGCAAACACCAGGAGGACGAGGATAACGGCCGCTTTGCGCATGGGAGAATTGGAGTCCTGGGTTACTACTCTTTGTCAGCTATATGCCAGTTCGCTCTATCGTGCTTGCGATCGGTGGGCCGTAATGCCCTTTTGGAAAAAACCAGCCGCCGGTTTCTACCACGAGTCTGTTGTCATCCGTTCAGCGCGAGGTGGAGATTTGCAAGTCTTTACGCTCAATTGGCCAATGTTGATGCATCTTTGTTGGTCCGGTCTATGCTACAGGACGGACCTTTTGGCAGCCAGCGGCCCCGCTTCAGGAGGCCACGCGGATTGCGCACAACCAGCCGCACCTGGTCTCGGCCGATGGGGGCGAAACGTCGGAATGCCCGCCGAACTGCCGAGACCACAAACATCAAAACAGCCCAACCGACGGCTTGGGCCCTCCTGTAGTTTACGACAATTATCGGGTAAAGGTGCGCTGCAGTTCTGGCCGGCCGGATCAGAAAACAGCGGGTCGGAATTAAGCCGATGTTCGCCAGGTTTGGCGTCAGCCAGGAGGGTTGGCCGTCGGGCCACGAAGCGGTTTGGCGGTGAAAACCGAAAGACACGGTGTCGCGTCAGACTCAAGTGGGGCGCGGTTGATCCGAAAAAAGTCTGCCAAGGTGCTCCGCTGCAGGCGGACCGTCGAAGATAGGAAAGGCTGGTGTTTTAGGCGTGGAAACAGAAAAAAGGGCGAATGCCACGCCGTCCGGCATGCCACTCGCCCCTGAGAGTTCACTTTTTCATCGACCGAAAAGGAAGAAAGCCCCTAACTTCGAAAGCGTCGCACATTGACCAAGCCAATTAGTGCCAGGCCAAGCAGCATTACACTAGCTGGCTCGGGAATGACGTTTTCGGCACTGAAGACTTGAACTTCCGCAAGCCCGACAAAGTTCGGATCGCCATGGTTCCCGTTTGATTTGATCTTGATGTAGCGTCCGACCACCGTGCCGCCAGCACCATCGGACAAATCAATCGTGTCGGGGGTACCATAATCGTAATTCGGCCACAGCGACGGGGCAGGAGTATGTTCTCCCGGAGCCTGGGTCAACTCAGCGACGACGTTGCCGTTGCTGTCGTTGATGACGTGGCTAACGGAACTGTAGGCACTGCTGGGATGACTTCCGAAGGCAAGCGCTGCCCCACCATCATCGGGTGCTACTTCAACCGCCAGGCTTCTCAATCCACGGGCAGTCCAGGTTGTCAGATTGAAGTTCCAAATCTTCAGCGCACCGGCGCCCAAGGTCGTGTCTTGGCCCAAATCGATTTCAAGGTAGCCGCTCGTGTCATACTGTCCACTGAGCCACTGGTTTGCCTGAAAATTCCGAGGTGTGCCGGAGTGACAAGGAGGATTTGCCAGGCCACAAACATATTCCCAGTGATTGGTGTGAAAATCGCCAGTGGGATCTTCAGCGTTTCCATTCTCCTGGCCGAGTCCGGCGCCATTAATAACGACGTCCGGTGTGTAATTTAATTTTGAACTTGCACTTGCACCGACAGGCGTTAGCTTCGCTGCCTGGGCGGTCGTTGAAACCAGAGCGACAACTGCAAACGCGATCGCAACACTACTTAAAGACCTTCTCATTGGTTCTCCCCGTAAAAAATGAAAAAAGTGAAAGTGAACTAGACTCCCAGGAAACTAGAAAGTAAGGCCCCAAGGCGTCGCACAAAATTCAATCTTCCCGTCCGTCTCTTCTGTTTTCAAAATACCGACGTTTCTTTCTCTTCTGTTTAATTGCAGACCCAAACAAAACTTCGTTAGCGAAACTTTCGCAGGCAACCCAAAAGGCCTGCCTGCAATACCAGCAGTACCATAGAACCAGGTTCTGGAATCGCCGCGTTATTGGCGGAGCCCGAGGAACCGAAGTTGTCTTTCCAGCGAAGGTAATCGGCCTGCACGACGGTTGCCGCCCCCGAACCGTTTCCGTTCAAGACGGACGAATCACCACCGAAGTTATCTTGAAAGATAGTGTAGTCGGCCGCATCGACAATGCCGTTGCCGTCGTAGTCGCCCGGCAGGCCACCGACGACCGATCCTACGCTCAAAACGCCCGTATTGACGTCCCAGGTCCAGTCAAAACCGCCGGGCAAATTCAACGAGTCAAAATCCCCACTGACCGAGTTGAAGTCAAGAATGTCGAACGCATCTCCGTCGGAGGGAGCAAAATTGGCCAACGTCACATCCAACGTCCCTGCCAGATTGGCCTGTCCGCCGACCACCAGACGATCGTACTGATCACCGGGCGTGTTACCTGCGATTTCAATTGCCAGTGTACCGCCCGATCCCTGGGTGTAATTGCCATCGATGGTCAGCACACCGGGGCTGTTGCCAGGGGCCACCGTGGCCGACTGATTGTCCAAGTCGCCCCCCAAGGTCCCGCTACCGCTGATGATCCCTGAGAGTCCGGCAACTGTGCCAACTCCACTGGAAGAAAGGTTGTTGAACGTCAGGGTTCCCGTACCCGTTTTATTCAGTTGGAAACCATTGAGGTTGATCGCGTTGTTAAAGACCAGACTGGAACCACTGGCCACATCGACGGCCGCATCCGATCCGAGGTCGACCACCGCCTGGAATTCATGAGTTCCCTCGGTCACAGCCACGCCGGTGGCCGGAAGTGCCTCATCAAGACCGCGTTGCAGGCTAAGCCCAACACTGGAAGGGGCTGCAATGTTGTAGGATTGGGCACTGTTGAACTCGATTCGATTGATGGTGACCGGACCGTTGCTGAATACGGTCTGTAGCCCGCCACCTTGGCCAAAAACCACCGAGTCTTCGGCAGTGCTGGGAAAACCAACCCCGCTCCAATTCCCTTGTGAGGCCCAATCACCGGAATTGCCCTGCCAGGTATACGTGACCGGACCCGCCGAAGCCGCCGAGAATACCTGGATTTCTGCCAGCCCCATATAGCCGTCGCTATCGTGCGTCGGGTTCGGAGAGAGCGCCGTGATACGAATGAAACGTGCCGTTCGTTCCTCGTTAAAATCAACCGTATCTGGGGTGTTATAGTTGTAAATAGGCCACTCATTGCCCGTGGTATTGGAATTTCCAGGCGCTTTGGAAAGTTCTTGTATCTCTTTCACCGCCCCGGTGTGATCCCGGATCGTGATCGGTACCTCCATGTAGTTTGCTGCCGTATTGGGATGCGTACAGCCATCGGGCGGAAAAGTACAATCGAGCACCGCGCTACCGTCATCGGGCAGGGTTTCGATGGAAATCTGCCGCATGCCCCGCTTGGGAAAGATCGTATGGTTATAATTCCAAATCTTCAGAGCATCGCTACCTAGCGGATAATTTTGGCCGAGGTCTACCTCGATATAACCCAAGGCTGTCTCGGCATCCGTGAGCCAGTGGTTGGGGACATGCTCCCTGTTGCCGATAGCGCCACTCACACATGGTCCGGCCGTACAGACATAATCAACGTGGTTGGTGTGAGCAGTACCAGTCGGGTCTTGGCTGGTGCCATTGAGTTGGCCCATGCCGGCGCCGTTGACTGCCAGCAACGGGTGCTGATCCATGGTGAAGATACTACTAGCGCTGGCCCCGGCAGGAGTAATTTGCTCAGCAGAGAGGGAGCAAGGCCAACAAAGAATGAAAAGCGCTAACGCGGCAAGCGGGAATCGGCTCTTGATCATGTCCTACCCATTTCCTAGTAGTTTAGGTTCTAGGGGCTAAACGTTTCTTGCAAATTTCCGGCTGTAGTTCTAGGCTATGCAGGATCCGCAAGCTGCAACCCTTACGATGAGATAGTTTTGCTGATTAAAATCGTAACATCCAAGGCAACCCTTTACAAATGATTCGTTGCATAAAAGAAATGGTTTTCCGGGAAAACCATGACTGTTTTTGCTAAAACGCATGACCTTTTTTGCCAAACCAAGGATCGACGTGGAAATTTCCGAAATCGTCACTGCAGTTTCTTCCGCAAGGGGGGCTCTCAGCGTTGAGGCCGGGCTAAGAAAACCGTGGTTCTCCCTCTGCATACTGGCCATGGGTCTGCTAGGGATCGAAGGTTGTCAAAAATCCGATCGATTATCGATTGCAGGCAACGTTAGCTTGGATGGGAGACCGCTTGAGGCAGGAATTATCGATTTCCTTCCTTCCCAAAAAACAAACAGCCCTACCGCTGGCTGTGAGATTAAGGGCGGAGCATTTTCAATCGGTTCCGAACGGGGAGTTATGCCGGGTACCTTTCGCGTTGAAATTAGCGCCCTGCGACCTTCCGGTGGGCATTACATCGACTCGATCACGAAGCGGCCGGTGGAAAAGCTCGAAGAAACCGTTTCGGCACGGTACAATACTAACAGCCGCTTACAGGTCACCATTGAGGCAGGCACCAACAATCATTTTGATTTCCCGCTGGAATCGAATTAACGGATTTCATCGATGGGCTTTCCATGTCGCATGACCTCAAAAAGCCTGAGCCACTCTCCCAGCACGGCTGCCGCGATCTGCAGCAGGGCCGTAACCGCCTGAAAGACGATTGTGGTTTTACCCTCGTCGAGCTTCTGGTGGTGATCGCGATCATCGGTATTCTCATTGCCCTTCTTTTGCCGGCGGTCCAAGCAGCCCGCGAATCAGCGCGCCGTATCCAATGTGTCAACAACCTGAAACAAATTGGGCTGTCGATCTTTAATTTCGAAAGTACCAAGGGTCAACTCCCCTCGTTGTGGACCTGCAAGATCCGGACCCTCGATTCCGACCGCCAGTGTGATCAATTTACGATGTTCATGCAGGTCATGCCCTACATCGAAGAATCGACGGTTCACAGTACTTTTAACACCGATAACTTCAGGCACCTCGACGATATCAACCGCTTTCCCACCTCCCAGATCATCGATATTTATCTTTGTCCCAGCGATGATGCCTACGGTCGTACCTACACCCACTCTTCCGGCCATGATTACGGCAGGTCCAACTATGCAGGCTGTGCCGGATCGATGACGTTCACCGTCCTGCATAAACCCTGGCAAATCGTAGGAATGTTTCTGGCAGGAAACGGTAACCTGGTTGAGAACGACGGTGTGTTTGTACCCGGGAAGGGACGCCAGTTGAAAGAAATTACGGATGGCACTACGCATACTGCGATGGTCGCCGAAGTTATTTCCGGAAAGGATGATGGAGAGGGCGCCTTTGACGCACGCGGACTATGGGCCTGGCCGAACATGGGTTCAAGTGTCTACACGCACCGCGATTCCCCGAATTCAAGCAGTCCCGACCGTATAGTTGGTTGGGAATGCGGCGACTTTCGCCCTCCGGCCATGCCCTGCACCGACGGCCGAAAACAATGGAGTCACCGGGCCGCGACGCGCAGTATGCATTCAGGTGGCGCCCAGCTCGTTTATGCAGACGGGCACGTTGCTTTTATCAGTGAAACGATCAACGTTAACGTGTGGCGCGTGATGGGCGGAAGAAACGACGAGATCGTTATTTCTAAAAATTAACATCAGGCCTCTGCAGTATTCCGGCCGATGCAGTCTGGGCGGTTGCCGAGGAGTTGCTTGGGCATGCAACGGGGCCCCAACAATTCGGCCGGTGAAGGATTAAGGTCAGGAGGTCCTGTTTGCGATGGATACTCCATTTTTCAAAAAAGGTACCGCCTGGCGCGCCGCGCCCTCCCTCATAGGCATCACCTCCGGCGAGTAACCCGCCAGGTAAACGCGCCGGACCGCACCGGTTGTGTTGGCCCCGCTGCGATGAAAGGTTGCACTCGAAAACACGGCAATCCCGCCAGCCTCCATAATCACGGGCACCCCGGGATCGTCGCCCGTATAGCCCACCAGGTCGTTGGACCCCTCCTCACGAAAATGTTCCTGGAATTTCGGACCACCACTACGTGACCAGGGCAACAAGTAGACGGTCCCATTTTGTTCATTCACGGCATCCAAGGCACACCAACAGCCAAGATAGGGAAGATGCGGTTCCGGGACGTAGGCTGAATCCTGATGCCAGCTGAAATTCATGCCAACCTTGGCGCATTTGACCACAAACTGATTCTTGAATAAGTACGCCGTTGGACCGAGCGCACTGCGGCAGATTTCTGCCATGGTGTTGCTAAATAAAAATCGTCCTAATTCGGGCTTCTGTGCAAAAGCGCCCTCGATAAAATAGCGCTGCCCCTTGTGGGTGATTCCTGATAACTCCTCCCACTCGCCACGATCAATCAATTGATCGGTCTCGACGACTAGCTGGTCGCAAACATCGCGCAGTAAGTCCAAATGGTCGGGGGGGATTACCTCTGGGAGGACGAAATAGCCTTCTTCGGCAAATTGCTCCTGTTGCTCCTTGGTGATCGAACCGACTTGATGAGACATAGCAATTTTCCGAAGTATGCAAAAGATAATACGAGAACCAACCCAGATCATCGTCCCACAGAGCCATGGGCATTGCAAGAATCCCGCTGGAGATGTTGATGCTGAAAAACGGGCCTGTGTGTGAGTTGCCAAAATTTCAGCCGTTTGCCCGAAACTGTCACCGGTGCGGCGCTGGGGATCAACTTCGGGAATTCGCGTCTCAAGACCATCACAACCTGGCTGGCTGACCGCCTCGAGAGGTTCTCTGGTAACGGTGCCAGTGGCGGGCGAAATCGCGCACCGGTTTGGAAGGGACCATGTGGTCGCGAACTCGATAGAGCCGCGTGGGGCGGAACCGACAAAACCAAGGGCAGCGGTTCCGCCAGTTGGACCAATCCTCTTGCGAGAGGCCGGAGGCGTTCTATAGGTGCAGAGCCAATCCACATCCTAAAAAGGTGTTCGGTGCGTAAGGTTCGACAAACTCGCTTCCTACCTGTTGGCCGTTATTGGCCTGCACGCGGATCAACAACGTATCCCATGGTTGCACGTGGGCCGGCCGCTTGAGGACGTTCGTTGTATGCTCGGTTGCCAAGCCCAAGGGAGAGAAAAAAGATGGTTCGGCGCGGTGTCGGTTGGATGGCCATGGGCTTGGTGCATCGCTACACGGGCCCTTCTGTGGGTGGGTGCGTAAAAAAGGGATGAACCAAGCCGGGGGGCAGACGTATTTTAGGAAGCATCGTTCGGTTCTACCGGCAATGAGCTCGGAAGATTTGAAGGACCGAATATTGGACCTTTACCCCCGATTCGCAGTGTGGCCGGTTCCTTGGTAGGGACCCTGTTTTAACTCGGAAAACCACGCTTTTTTTCACCCCGGTTCCTGAGGTCATTAAAACCCATAACAAAGCTGCCCGTTCGAAGAGAACGATCCCTCCAGCCCCTGACGGAAGCAAAACGCGTCTTTTTCGACGCGCGGGAGCGAACGTGGCCAAAAAGTTGACGCCTGTACACCAGTCGTTAAGATGAAAATAGGTTTCCTGCAGGCTGCATTTTACGCAGTCGGCTCAACCGTCTCTTCTCTTCGGAACACCCGCAATGTCTAGAACCTCGCAACACCGTCACCACCGTCGTCGATCACCGGCCGAAAACCGTCCCTTGCAGGTTGGCGAACTCGTTCCTGATCTGCTGGCTCGATATGGTCTCTCCTTGCCTGAGGATTCCTCATTGGAGGAGTTTCCAGAGGATAGCCGCCCGATCGCGCCTGAGAAGTCTTCTGGCCGGTCAGGCCGGAGCCTTCCCCTGTTTGATTCGCTGCCGGCCGATGGAACCTACGAACGGGCGTAACGCCGTGTGGGGTGGTCGATTTCTGCAGATGACCTTTTTCACGGGGGTCAGGATGCACCGGCGCGACGTTTCGCCCGGTCAGCCATGAAGCCTGTTTCCGTACGACCTGTCGTGTCAGGCTAGAAACGGGCAGAGGCGAACGGTTAGCATAGTGGGTGATCCTGTGGGCGACGCTTGTTCGCTAGCCAAGCGATTTGGGAGAAGTCGTCCCAGATGGCCGATCTCCAACTCACCCAAAAACATCCTCAATCATGGCTCAGATATCCGTGCTTTGTGCGGCAGTTTTCTTGGCGGTGGTGACCGGTCTGACCAGTTTGTTGAGTGCCGATACCATTGGCGTCGGCAAGAACCGGCAGCTTTTTTTGGACGACTACGTCATTGCCGAAATGGAGGGGCTCAAGCGGACCCTTCAGCGGCCACAAAAGCACGCGGCCAATCCCGTCCTGGTCGGTGAGGAGCCGTGGGAACAGGGCGCGTGGGGGCCCGCATCGCCGTCGGCTCTTTACGACGAGGGAAAGATCCGCCTTTGGTACCGGGCCGTCTACTTTACCCGACCGTTCAGTTTTGTCGAAGCGAGTGCCGATCCGGAGGTGCGGGGCCGCCAAATTGCCGACCTGCTTGACTCCATGATCTGCCAGATGGCCTATGCCGAAAGTGATGACGGTGTGCGGTTCGAAAAACCAAAGCTCGGCATCATCGATTATCAGGGAAGCAAAGAAAATAACCTCGTCTGGGGCCGTTATGGCGACTGGGCGAATATGGTCATGAAAAGTACCGACGGGGTAGATCCCCAGAGGCGTTATCGGGCAATCATTTGGGCGAAAAAAGAGTACGGCGGTTACTACGGCAATATCGGAATCTATTCGCCCGATGGACTGCACTGGAAGCTGGCCCCGAAGCCGACGAAGGGCGGGCTCGACCATGCTTATAACTATTGGTACGACCCGTTACGCAAGGAGTGGCTTTCGCTGATCCAGTTCGGCAACGCACCGCGGACCGCAGGACGAATGGTCAGTAAGGATTTTATCAACTGGTCGGACCGCCAGGAAGTTTTGGCCCCTGACAAGGACGATCCGCCAGGGACCGAGTTTTATATCCCCACGATCATGATGATCGATGACCTTTACCTTTGCTTTCTCCATATCTTTCATACCCATCTCGGCGGGCTGGGCGACCGAAATCCGCGCCAGCATGGCACGATCGATATTCAGTTAGCGACAAGCCGAGACGGCATCTACTGGGAACGGGCTGCCGGCCGAGAGGTTTTTTTGCCCAATGGAACCGAAGGCCAGTTTGATCAGTCGATGGTGATGTTCGTGGGGCCACCAGTCGAGTTTGCTGGTCAACTGCTGTTCTATTACAGCGGAACGAAGGGGTCCCACGGTTCGACCGATCGCACCTGTGGCATTGGGCTTGCTACGTTGCGTCCAGGCCGGTTTGTCGCCCTTGAGCCGGTCGGCACCCAAGGGCAGATGACCACCAAACCGTTTCGCGTTTCAGGCGGAACCTTATTCGTGAACGCAGATGCCCACAACGGCTCGGTGACCGTGGAGGTGTTGGATGCTGACGGGGCCATCCGGCACGGTTTTGGCCTTGATGATTCAACGCCGATTACGTCCGATGGGTTGGCTCAATCGATCGCCTGGAAACGGCATCGTGATCTCTCGTCGCTTGCCGGAGAGGTGGTGCGCCTGCAGTTTCGCATGAAGCGCGCAAAAATGTTCAGTTTTTATTTTCGGTAAGGCCTTCAACGATCGGCCGGCCCATTTTGAAATTTACCGCAAACACGCTTGGGCGAAGCCACACTAGCTGGCCTCAAAACGGCGCCACCAAGAATGGGACCAGGAATTCCGTGTAAAGACGAGGTTCGATGAAATTTATTACCGGTGAAGAAATTTCCAAGGCGCTGAAGTTCGAAGAACTTATCGCAGAATTGAAAAATGCGTTTCAGGGGGACGTCACGGCCCCGATGCGCCATCATCACGACTATGCCAACCCTCAGGAGGAGATAGATTCCACGCTCCTTCTTATGCCAGCCTGGGAAGCCGGAAAAGATCTTGGCGTGAAACTGGTGACGGTTTCTCCAAATAACGGCAAATTCAATCTTCCGGCGGTTCAAGGAATCTACATTTTCTGGGATGCCCACCAAGGGACTCCAACGGCCGTCCTGGAGGCAAAGACGCTGACGAAAAAACGAACCGCAGCCGCTTCTGCGCTGGCTTCCTCGTTTCTGTCGCGTCAAGAAAGTTCCTCCTTATTAATGATCGGTACCGGCGCGCTCGCTCCCGAATTGATTCAGGCACACAGTTGTGTAAGAAATATCACGCAGGTGTTTATCTGGGGGCGGTCTCCCCAGAAGGCGAGGGCCGTCAAAGAGGCTTTGGACCTATCGGCGGAATGCCAGGCCGTCGAAGATTATCGGGAAGTCATTTCGGAGGTCGATATTATTTCATGTGCGACCTTGAGCAAAGAACCGTTGGTATTTGGCGACCAGCTAAAACCGGGCCAGCATGTGGACCTGGTAGGAGCCTACAAAACAAACATGCGCGAAGCGGATGACCAGGTCGTGATGAAATCGGCCGTCTTTGTCGATACCATGGCCGGGATGCGGGAAAGTGGCGATATAAAGATCCCCCTCGAAAACGGGCTCCTGGTAGAACAAGACATTCGGGCCGATCTCTTCCAACTATGCCGGGGTGAACAGGATGGCCGATTGTCGGATCAAGAAATAACGATGTTTAAATCTGTCGGGCATGCGATTGAAGATCTCGCAGCGGCCCGCCTCGTTCAAAGAAGGCTCCGTCTCCGATGAGTTCCGTTTACGACAAACTCCGATCAAGGCATGAGTTGGTAGCCCCCGACTCCTGGCAGAAAATAAAAACCATCGACATGCACACAGGAGGCGAGCCACTACGGGTGATTGTCGGTGGTTTTCCAGAGCTGCAGGGGAACTCGGTTCTCGAATGCCGAAATTATGTGAAGACGCATTACGATCACTTGAGAACCGCATTGATGTTCGAGCCGCGTGGGCATGCAGATATGTATGGATGCCTTATGGTGCCGCCCAATGATCGAGAAGCCGACTTCGGCATCCTGTTCATGCACAATGAAGGTTACAGCACGATGTGCGGCCATGCGGTGATTGCGATTACCAAGCTGGCTATGCAGATGGGCTGGGTGGACCTGGTCGAGCCGGAAACAAAACTGGTCATCGATGCTCCTTGTGGCAGAATAGAGGCTTATGCGAAAATTGAGAAAGGCTCGGTGACGACTGTTTACTTTGACGGCGTCCCTTCCTTTGTTGCCGGCTTGAATCAGGAAGTCAACGTTCCTGGAATTGGCCCGGTTCACTACGATTTAGCCTATGGGGGCGCATTTTATGCCTATGTCGATGCAGAGGCGATTGGCTTGAGCCTTGACGGGTCGAATTACGAAAAAATGATTCGCTGGGGAAAGAGGATCAAGTCTTCGGTGAACGCGTCCAGCGACCTCATCGAGCATCCTTTTGAAGAGGACCTCAGCTTTCTCTACGGGACAATTTTTATCGGCCCCACGGAGACACCAGGTGTTCACAGTAAAAATGTCTGTGTTTTTGCCGAAGGTGAAGTTGACCGCAGTCCAACCGGCTCGGGAGTTTCCGGCCGCATGGCGATCCACAGAGCCAGGGGCGAAATCAACCCTGGCGAGACGATCAAGATTGAAAGTATTACGGGTTCTGTTTTCAGCGGCTCTGTGAGAGAAGACACCTCGTTTGGTCCCCACCAGGCGGTCATTCCCCGCGTGGAAGGAACTGCCTATGTCGTGGGGAAAAATGAACTGCTGATCGATCCGCAGGATTCCTTCAAAGACGGGTTTATTTTCAGGTAACCTCAAGCCTCCGCCCGCCTCTTCCACCCAATAAGCGTCGTGATGAGTAGGCCAGGCGTCAGGGCGCACCGGTTAGGAGTGTGTCGGACTGTTAGCAACCGCAGGCGACCTTTTGGCGTTCCCTTGGCAGCGGCTTACCACCTGGACGGCTGGAAGCAATAGGGCCACGAGAATGCCAAGCATCGCGATGACGACCATCAGCTCGACGAACGTAAAACCGCCGGAGCTCCGTTGGGTAGGACTGCTTGCGGCAGAGAAATCGAAGAGGGGAAATCCGGTAAATTCACGCTTGCTCATGGCTATGTCGAATATACATTCAATAGATTCTGATTAAACACCTTCCGTTATCCACTGCATCCGGAGCTTCAGCCTGCCATGAAAATTACCTCGATTAAGGCGCACGTGATGGGGATTCCATGCACTGGCGGAAAGTCGCCAGCCCGGAATTGGATCTTCGTTCAAGTCGAGACCGACGAGGGAATCGAAGGTGTCGGAGAAGCGACGACCGAGTACCACGAACTTGCGGTGGTTGCGATGATTGAGCAGCATTTCGCCCCGCTGTTGGTTGGGCAGGATCCGACGCGTATTACCCATGCCTGGCAACAGATGCAGCGATGTTTTTGGTGGCGTGGTGGGGTGGTGGCCACCAGTGCGGCAAGCGGCATTGAGCAGGCGCTCTGGGACATCGCCGGCAAGGCCTGCGGGCAACCCGTGTGCAATCTCCTGGGTGGGGCCGTCCGCGACAGCGTGAAACTCTACGCGCGGAGCGACCTTGGTCTCGCCTCGCAAGCGGAGGAAGCAGTCGTTGCGGCCCAAGAAGGATTCACGGCATTCAAGTATGGTCCGCGGGCACAATTCGGCGAGGAGCCGTTCGACGAGCAGCGCACGGTCGACAACACCTTGCGGATCGGACAGCAAGTGCGCGAATCCGCCGGGCCAGATTGCGACCTGATGATCGACTGCGGTGGCATTTTTTCGAAGCAGGCGGCGGCTCGGCTCATTGATGGACTGCGAGAGCCTGGCATGCTGTTTGTTGAAGAGCCTGTCAACATGGATGTACCGCGGGGACTGGTTGAGTTGCGGCAGGCCTTTCCCGACGTACGTATTGCCGGCGGCGAACGACAGTTAACGCGTTGGCAGTTCCGCGACTGGCTGGAGAAGGGAGCCGTCGATGTGATCCAGGCAGACGTTTGCCATTGCGGCGGAATTGGGGAGCTGTTGCGGATCGCATCGTCTGCCGAGGGTTATAACGTGCAAGTTGCGCCGCACAATCCGTATGGCCCGGTTGCGCTGGCTGCCGCCATGCACGCCGGCCTGTGTATGCCCAACTTTCTGATTCTCGAACATTGTCGGCACCGTCCCTGGTTTGAGGATGTCCAACACTTTGGACCGACGATCGCCGATGGCCAGGCAACCCCGAACGGCCGACCTGGACTCGGCATCGAACTCGATTGGGAGGTTATCGGCAAGCAGCCCTATCAGCGGCTTCCCCTTTGGGAGTTCACCCAACAGGATGGCGGCCTTCCCCTGTTGTGATCGTCGGAGCAACTTATTCTTCGTTAAATTTTGGGGCGCAAGACCCAACAGGCCCTGTTTTAGTAAAGATGGCTCCTGCGTAACCGGGCCCGATCACAAAAGTCCGCCCAGCGCCGAGGTGGCCGGCCGAACTGGGCCAATCAACAGACCCCCGTCTTCGGGGGCCCAGAGCAATTCCAACCGGGTGGCTCCCGGTACGCGTTAAAAATCTTGCCAGTAGAAGGCCTGGCAGTTAAGGTTGGGTAAGGTAACCGGTCATGAAAAACCGTCTTCTCCGGTCGTACATTTCCCTACATTCGATCACGCGATCAACATCGGCTGTCCCCATATAGGCCCATTCAACGAAAGTGCTGTGGTCCCGGTAGGACGTTCCACTAAAAAGGCCCCTTGCGATGAAGCATAAAAAGTTCCTGACCGATTTGATATCGATGCTGATCGGGTTGTCCCATGCGCTCTTGTGGTTTGGGCTGGGCCTCGCCCTGGTTGCCGAAGAATCGAACGCCGGTGCGCAAATTGAGATCATCGTGGGGAAAGAAGCTCCGCCATTGGAACGATTTGCGGCAGACGAAGTTGCGAGAATGTTGGTGAAACTGTTTTCGTGCGAAGCCAGCGTGAATGAAAGCCGGTCAGGGTCCGCCATCGCCACGATTCTGGTGGGACGTCCCACCAGTAACCTGTCCGTCGCGACGGCCATGGGGGACGAGTGGCCTGAATTGACCGATCAAGGAATCGTGCTTAAACGGCTCGATTCTCCCGCACCCACGATGGTTGTCGGCGGTGGTAGCCCAGTAGCCGTGATGTGGGCGGCGTATGAATTGGGCGAACGATTTGGAGTGCGGTACTTGATCGACCGTGACGCTTACCCGCAGCGCCGCGGATGGGACCATCTGCCTGAGTTGAACGTGGTGATGGAGCCAAACTTGAGGATACGCTGCTGGCGGCTGGTCAACGATTTGGCTCCCGGTCCCATTTCGTGGAGTCTCGAGGAAAATAAGCGGTATCTTGGGCAACTGGCGAAGATGAAGTTCAATCGCATCCACACCTTTCTTTGGCCAACCCACCCGTTTGTCGACTATACGTTTCGCGGCATGGCCAAACCGTCGCCGTTCTTGTTTTTTGGTTTTCAGTTCCCTGTCGACAAGAACATGATCGGCTATGAAAAGCTGGGCGAATATCACGACCATGGGCAGTTCACGAATCCGGAATTGGTAGGCGCCAAATCAAAAGACGAACTTGTGGAGCGAGGCGTAAGCCTGGTTCGCGGCATCCACGCCGAGGCTCGCCGTTTGGGCATGCAGACACAAGTGTCGTTCGAAGCCTTTAGTTGGCCGAAGGAGTTTATCAAGGTTCTGCCCGATGCCCAGCCCGCACACCAATTAGGCGATGTGACCATTCAGCCAGGCAACGAACAGTCGCTGGGCGATCCGCTGCTCGGTGAAATGGTCTCCACGGTGATTCGGGCTTATATCGATACCTACCCGGATGCGGATTTCATCCAATTGACCGTGCCAGAAAAACGTCGCTGGGTGAGCCAGGGTGAAGACGCCTATCGCCGTTTGCACGAAAAATACAATCTCTCGGAATTGGGAACCTACGAACAGTTGTGCGCCCGCGCGAGAAGCCGTACCGAATTCCCCGAAGGCGGCGAAAGAGTCGAGACCCAGGTCAAATCCGACCTGGCGGCCCTGTGGTTGTTGGACTCGTTGATTGAGGAACATCGGTTGCTCGAGCGAAGCGGCGACAGGGATGTCAAAATCATTCTTGACAGTGTTACGGCCGAACTCTTTCCGCTGGTGGCCCACGTGGTTCCATCCGGTGGGGAAGTGGTCAGCTTCATCGATTACACGGCCAGTCGGGTTCTCCGTCGGAGCGATCTGATGGAGAAGGTGAACGTCGATGGTATGCCGGTCTCGCTGAAAATGACCTTGGCGGACGATAACGTGGGTGTGCTTCCGCAACTGGCCACGGGGTCGATACACCAGCTGCTGGCCGAGTTGCGAAAGAACGGTTGGCATGGATACTACACCCGCTACTGGACGATCGGCGAGCAGGATCCGGCGATTCATTATCTGGCCCGAGCGAGTTGGGACGCATCCTGGACTCCTCATCAGGCCTATGCCGACCAGTTGGGCCACGTGTGCGGACCCGATTCGGTGGCGCCGGCCATGAAAGCCTTTGCTTTGATTGAAAGCGTAACCCTGGGGATGGATCAATACGGGTTGGGGTTTGGCTTTCCGGTTTCGGGCATGATGAGTAAACATTACGACGCTGGCGGCCTCTCCAAGGAGATGCAGCAGGATCACGAGCGATATCAGCGAGCGCACGCTTATTTGCACGAGGCGCAGGCGGCAAGCCGTCCTGCTGGCCGCGCGTGGATAGCGTACCTGGTGGCCCGACTTCATTTTGCGGTTCGATATTTGGATGCGGTCGTGGCCCACGGGGCGACCGGGCGTGCAGAAAAGGCAGGCAATCATGGCGAGGCCTGTCGACAATCGCAGATCGCCTGTGAGGCGATTCGTGAGGCGCTTGAATCGTACGTGTCGGTTGCCAAAGATCACGGCGACCTGGGAGCCATTGCCCTGATGAACGAGTACTGCTATCGACCGATCCGGGCCAAGAACAAAGCGCTCCTTTTCGCCTCGAGCGAGAGTGCGCCAAATTAATCTTGCGCAGGTGGCAAACTTAGGGGGTGCGGCGATGTGCCCCTGGGTGGCTCAGCCAGGCTGTGAAGGAAATGGTGCCTTAAGGGCATAGGGTTTGCCCCGTTGATTGGCGTGGGTCAGTTGGCCGCCCCGCGCCTAATCAACGGGCAAGGGCCGCTGGAATTCGGAGGTCATGTGATACGGCAATTGCCAAACCTGTGTCGCATCCCGGTCCGTGAAATAAAGGCGAGATGGTGAAAACTGGTCAGGGTTGCCATCGGCCCAGAACGCGTAAAAGTCGGGGTGGGCATTCAAGGGCCGCCTCACATAGGCGTGATTGAGTTCGGAATTGGAAGTCAGTATTTTTACGCGCTCCCAACTCTGGCCTTGGTCTCGGCTTTCCCACAACGCAACCTCGCCGCCGGTGCCCCAATGTTGGGGGCCTGGTTCCGTCGGACCGAGGATTCGCCACACATCTCCCTCAATCCAAAGCTGGCCCACGTCGTAGTTGTGGGTCGATCGGGTCACTTCATGGAAATTCCACGAGGTGCCATCCCAATGGACGATCGTCCAAATTCTCGGTTCGCCTCCAGGCCCGGGCATGTGATGGGCCGAGGTGAGGACCAGGATCACGGGATTTCCATCGGCGTCGAATTGAATGTCTTTTAGATAGACGAGCCGACCCTCCGACTCGTAATCCCGGACCAGCGCATTGCATTGTGGATCGGTCAGAGGTGTCTCAATAGGATTGCCGTCAATGGTGCGCCACGTTTCGCCGCAATCATCGGTGTAGAGGAAATAAATATTGGTCCGTTTGTCGACCGTACCGACTCCAGGATGGTAGTTAAACGAGACAATGGCTCGCCGGCCGCGACTTTCCACGTTTTGATAATGACCGACCATTCCCGCGAGCTTCCGGTCTGGTGTCCAGGTGCGCCCGTTCTTGCTGGTATTCCAATACAACTCCCGCCCATTCGTATATTTTGTAAAGCAGTGCAGAAATCCGCAGCCCTCAATCCAGACCGGCTGAGGGTAGGTGAACTCCTCTTCGGAGATTTGCTCAAAAGCATCGATGTCATACGGCTTTCGGCTACGATATTTGAACCCAGGCCGACCCCGGCCCCGTCCGCTGACGAATACCCAGATATGACCGTCTCCATCGATGGCCAGCGTTGAGTTGTCGTGTGGATCGTACACTCCTTGCTTGTCGTGAACGACCACCGGCTGGGGAACCAATCCGGTCGCATGATCGTAGTACCCGATCATGTTGAGCAGGTATTGCTCTCCCTCTTTGGCGCCGCCATAAACAAAAAACGTCTTGTTCACTTGCGGCGCATGAATGGCAACCGGGCGATGCTTGGCGGTATAGGTCCCTAAGCCGCCTGAGTACTTGTCTCCATAGTCTCCCACCTGCCCGAGAGAAAACCAAATGCCTTGATAGCCGGCGCAACGTACGTTGGGCGTGACCAAAGGCTCTGCCTGTGCGCTTGCCAGGTTGGCAGACATAAACAGGAATGCCCAGCATCCGGCAAGCAGCGCGAGCAAGTGTCGGGATCTCGTGGTCATGATCAATGTTCTCTAGGGTTGTTTTTGGGGCGAGCGTAACCTTATCGTCCTGATATTTCCCAATAAATCGGGTCCCGGCGGGCCTGTCTGATTCCGAAGTTGCGACGCAGCGCTTAAAACCCTTCTCCGTCCGTTTTGTTCAATGCTGTTGTTTTGCGGGACCGCCGGCCATGCGCTGGTCAGCTTGTTGCTTGGTGTGATCGAATGGTGCAGCCCAACTTACTGGTTTCCGATGATGCGGTAGCCTCCACTTTTTCCGTGGATCCCAAACCAGAAAAATGATCTACGGAGTCGTCTGGCTCACCGCATCAATGGCCTCCTGTAGGTGTTTTTGATGGGCGCGAAGAAGCGAGGATGCCTTGGCCTGCTTCAGGGCCGGTATGGCACGGACGGCATCAGGTCCCATTCTGCCTAGGCTCTCGGCAGCCAAATCCGAATTTAAGGGGAATGGATCCTTGAGAGCGAGAATGAGACTGTCTATGGCTGCGGTCCCTATCGAGTCGATCGCGAGTATCGCACCACATCGCACGTATGGGTCCTCTGCAGCCAGTTGGTGCTTGAGAGCCTCCAGTGCCGGCTCAGCCTTGGGGCCAAAAATGCCCAGGGCCCGCATTGCCGGCATTCTCACATCCGGCTGTGGGACCAATCTGGTCAATGCCTCAATGCATTCGGCGGTCTGGTCTGGGGTGAACTCGTCAACTTCCCTAAAGATAATGGCACTGGCGGCTGCGCGCTGATCGGCGACACTCGCCCTCTCAAGAGCCCCAATACATTCCTCCAGCGACCGATCGCCAAAAGGCTCGCCTTCCCAGCCACTGGAAGGGAACTGCCGTGCGGCTGCGCTGATCGGAGGATTGGACTCGCCGGGCGCTGCAGGAAGTTGGGAAATGTAACCGGCCGCAGTCATTCGGAGCTGATGATATTCCAGGGGTTCGATCTCTGGGAGGGGGTCCACCCAGTCTAGCTCCCACTGGTATTGAAGCCCGGTCCCATACAGTCCCTGGATCGCAGCCGATTGGATGCGATCTTTCAAGTTTGCCATCCAGCGGGCGGCTTCCTCGGCAACGGCCGACGTAGAGCCTGCCGCCGCAACCCTTGTCTCTAGCAATTGCAGATACCGATAGTCATCAATTCCCTCCCGTCGGCCCTCGTACCCAACCCCCGGCACGGGCCCATCGGGTCCTGCGATGATGTAACCCATGATCTGCGGCTGGGATGCTTCCTCCTTGTCGGCAAGCCACACCGGATGGGGTGCACCAACTGCGCCATGTTGGTAGCAATACGTATGATTTCCCGCCAGTCCCAGGCCCCAGGTGTAGAGGCCGGCGTAAAAACGGTTGCTTAGCAGGTTGGTCGAACGAATGCGCGCATCCCAATAGGTCCATACCTGACTGCCTTGCCGGTGCGCTTCGCGCAACATTTCCGGCGTGATTTCCCCGCCAATGACGATCCAAATGTCGTGCAGGTGTCCCCAGGCTAGTGCTGGTGCGCCGCTCAATGCCGCGATTCCTCGGCAATCGGCCACGCGCTTGAATTCAAACACTTCGTCTCGCTGATCCTGAGGCCAACCCCGCAGCGGAGGCTCGTCGCGCATATAGAACAAGAATTCTGGCCAATCATTTTTTTTGGACAGGTTCCGCATTGTCTCGGCCACGCGTTGTTTGTTGTCGCTACTAAAGTTGCCCTCCGCGTGCATCGGCATATCCGCGTGGGCCAAACCGGCCTTCTGGTACATGGCCATTTGTTCTTCCAGTAGGCGCAGCGGGTCAACGGTTCCATCGGCGTACTCTTGGGGATCCAAGAGTGCCAGCGCGTATCGCCAACCACCGTACTCTCGCTGCGTGGCCCAGTTTTCCAAGAGAGGCGTTTTGCCCGTGTTTTGGTAACTGTCGGTCCCGAAGAGATGGTAAAAGCTTTTGATCTGTACCGAGTTATGCCCGTGAGCGGCCATGTCCTCGGCATACATCTGCTGATACTTTTTTTCGCGGTAAGGGGGCGTGAGTTCCACCGGCACGTCGGCACCAGCAATCCGTTCGATTCGGTAATAGAAGCTGAAGACTGCCTTGGGTCGTGGTAGATCGAAAGGGTGAACTTCCACGTTGATCGGCACCGTTTTGGGTGGAACGCCCGGAGCCGAGATGGTGACATGCCCTGAATGGACTCCCGTCGAAACGTTCGGATCGGCCTTGAATGTAATCCAGAAGGCTGACGAGTGGTCCGGTCGAAGATGACGGATGGTGCCTCCAGGAACCACGTACAGCGGCATCGCTCGGCGTCCATTCGGGTAGTTGGTGTACCACCGGCCCTTGTCGTAAGGTCGCCACAAGTAGCCCTTGACGTCGTAGTGCAAGTGGCCGCATTCATACGGAATATCGATGTCCACCTCGATTTTCAAGTTGGACAAAGCTTTTGCGCCGGAGGGAGCGTAGACGCCAATCTGGAGCGGCTCATATTCATTCGCAGACATCTCAACGGTGAGGCGAGTTTCGGTCTCCTGCGGCGTCGGAACATAGTTGGCAAAACAGGGTTTTGTATAGTCCCGCGCATAGAGGACGAATGGCTGTTTCAGCCGGGCCCCCAAATCGTCCTCGTCGTTGATTTCAGGGGCGATCGACTTCGAGGGTGGCGTCTCGCTAGAGCGTGATAAAGCAGCCGGTTTCGGTCGTTTTAAGGCTGGCGCTCCCGCTTCGCCCCCTTCACTTGCCAATCTGGAAATTTGGCCGTCGGTCATGCCAACGTTGTAGAGGCGAAAATCGTCGATCAAAGTTTTGTTAAGCCGCCACTCGCCGCCGTAGGCGGCACTGCCGATCCTGGCGCTTGTGAGAGTTTGGATTTTGTCAAAAAGTTGGGGCGAGATATCGTTAAGTTTCCCGTCCAAATAGAACTTGGCCCGGTATCGACCTTCTTCGGGGACGATCGTGTAGGCAATGTGATGCCAATGTTTCTTGTCGGTGCGGCCGCCTCCGAAAAACCCACCGGGACTGCACGCGCGGAAGTCGCCACTCTTGGCTTGGACCCTAATCGCAAAATCACCCTGCGCGGAACCTGCCGCGAAAAGCCACCCGGGCGAATCGTTGGGAGTCTCGCCATGTACGACCCACATAGAGAATGTGACACCCGTAGAGCCGGCCACATCGTCCAGTGCCCCATCATCATAGGACAGGTCACTAAAGCCTTCCGGGGCGAAATAGATCGCCTGGCCACTGCCGGCTTGTCCGGGAACGAAGGTCACCAGGGTGTTTCCGCCGCCGCCGTTAGGAACGGCCGTGCCAAGGAGGTTTGCCGATGCAGCTCCACCGGCAACGTTGTCGAAGTTTCCGTCAAAACTGTTATGGATGACCAGGTTGTCCTCCATAAAAACTGTGTCTGCCCTACCTTGGTGGGCCACGCCCAAGAGCATGGCAACCAGCAGAACCGACCACCTTAATCGGGCCATCATGGGTTATTCCTTTGAAGGTTGATGTGCGCTTTTTTGATAGGATGCCATCTCCAATGGATGACCTTGGCTAATTTACGGGCACGTCGTAGCAATACCGTCGTATTTCGTCACACCTGCTTCGTCGGAAGCGCCAATAATGACGAATGTCGCTTCGAATTTCCCATTTCATTTGCGTTGGTAACTGATCCGAGTTGGAACTGTGGAAATTATAACACTTAAGGCCCCCTGGGTGTCTAGCGTCGCGACAATTCTGCCCATTTGCTTGACTGTGGGATCAATTTGCGGATGACTCTCGCGGAGAATCATAAGCCTGCCGGATTCCCGCAGACTTCCGGCGTGGTGAAGGTGTTTGGGTGCCGCATTCGGTTCGGATCGATCTTAAGAAGTTCCGCCCGCAGGGATTTTGGCGACCAGCTACGCAGCGAGGAGTAAGCCACCAGGGACAAGTCGGTTCACCGAGTTCAAATCGCGTGCCGGGATCGTATCCGGTCGATCCTGTGTATCCTCCCTTTTTCCCAAAGGGGCGCGCGGCAGAGGATTGCTTTTGGAGTGTCGGCTTCTTAAGTTGAAAGTCATGTAGGAACAGCCACCCTTCGAGCGAGGTCGCAGGATGAAGAAATTTACGAGTCGTAGTGCTACGCCGATGGTTCTCTTCGTGTTCGCTAGTGCTTTAAGCTCGTTGGCGGTGGGTGAAGTGGAACGTGTATCTGGGGTTCCCTTGGACAAGGCCCGCATCTGCGTGACAGGCTACGACCACAATCGGCCCGATCCGTTTCCGGGACTGGGTGACTTTATTGGCTGGGTGGGTGGCGTCGAGCGTTTAGCAAACGGCGATTTGTGGTTCGTGCATTCGGCCGGTTACTGGCACGTCTCGTTCGCAACGCCTGTCGTGCTCAGCGACGATCTGATTGGGCCGTACGAGAAATCCGGTCTCGATCTGGATTATAAAGCCCCGACGGGCGGACGGATTATGGCTTGCCGTTCTGCCGACAATGGCAAGACCTGGTCGAAACCCTGTAAAGTGTACGATGGCCCGCTCGACTGCCGGCCCAGTGCCAGCTTTGTGACCGAAAAGGGGACGGTGATCGTGATCGTCAACATGCAGGCCTCTTGGTATGGCTTTCCCGAAGCGCCTCCAGGGCACCAGAGGCTCAATACGCGTCAACTGGTGACGCGGTCAACCGATCACGGAAAGACGTGGGACGATCCGCAGCCTCTTCGCAGTTCGGGCAACTACTACACACGCGGCCGATCGCGGGGTTTGCAATTGCCGGATGGTGCTATTCTTTGGGCGTCGTATGACATGAACCAAGGCAGTAGCCTACTAGACGGTACGATTCACCGTTCCCTGGACGACGGCAAGACATGGCAAGTGATCTCGGTAATTCGCCGTCGCAAACCGGAAGGCGAACACCTGGCTGCTGGGGACCTGGTGATTTCCGAAGACGCGGACGCATTTTTGAAGCTCGGCAATCCCCAGGGGGACGACTGGCTCAACACAGACGAAGGCGACCTGGGACGGCTCTCCAATGGTCGCCTGGTATTGGTGGTGCGTCCCGACGGGGGAACGCTCGTTTCGGATGACGACGGCCTGACGTGGCGCCAAATCGGTAGAGTTGGGCCAGCCTATGTGTACGCGCCCTCTTTGGTCGTGTTGGCCGATGACACCCTCGTACTTACGGCTGGCGGCAGTGGTGGGCAGTCTGTCTTTCTGAGTACCGATCGTGGCGCCACCTGGTCAGCGCCGTTTCGAATCGACCCGGACGTCTATGGCTATGGCAGACTGACACTCCTGGAGGACGAATCCATTTTACTCGCCTACGTCCAGCGTCATGCGGCGCCCCAGCGGTGCATGATGTTGCGATTTAAACTCAATGCGGGGCGCAACGCCATCGAGTTGCTGCCGATTGCCAGTCGCTAAAGCTCTCCGAGGGAGTCCTTCTTTGGCCTTAGCCAAAGGCGGCCACTTCCTCCAGTGCGGCCTTCAGGCTAGAGTCGACCAGTTCCACCAGCTGATCAATGTCTTCTTTCGAGGCAATGAGGGCCGGTGCCAAGGCAAACCAGCTGGGGTCGATACGCATAATAAGCCCGTTTTTTAGGGCCGTCTTTTTCAGCGCGTGGCCAAGTTCCGGATAGGGCTCCATGCTCTCGGGGTCTTTGACCAGTTCCACACCGCGCAACAGGCCCCGGCCACGCACTTCGCGTACCACGCCATACTTCTTGAGCCCTTCGAGCTTTTCGGCCAGGTAGTTTCCTGACTCAAGTGCCCGGGCCGTAAGATTGTGCTCGACAATCTCATCGATCACTGCCAGCCCCACGGCACAGCCCAGCGGATTGCTGGCATAGGTATGCCCGTGGGCAAAGTTTACCTGGTCTTCCGGGCTGCCACGAAACGCCTCGGCCATATCTTCCCGGGCGATCATCGCACCCAGCGGCATACAGCCACTTGAGAGCGCCTTGCCGCCGCAAATGATGTCGGGAGTCACGCCAAAACTTTGCGCTGCAAACATCTGGCCGGTTCGGCCCCATGCTGTGATGATCTCGTCGAAAATCAATAACACGTTGTGGCGGTCGCAGATCTCCCGAAGGATTTCAAAATACTCCGTGGTTGGCGTAATAATGCCCCCCGTATTACCAATCGGCTCAACGATGATGGCGGCAACCGTGTCTGGATCTTCGTGGACAATGGCGTCTTCGAACAATTGCGCGCAAAACCGGTTGCATTCTTCCCAGGAAGGAAACCGATCTCTCATGGTGGTCGGTGGATAGACTTTCACAAAGCCGGCCATCTGGGGTTCGAAGGGCGATTTGCGTTTTCCCGTGCCACTGGCTCCCATCGCACCAAAGGTCCCTCCGTGGTAACCCTGGTAACGGGAGATAAATTTGTACTTGCCCGGCTGGCCGACCTGCTTGTGGTATTGACGGGCAAACTTCATTGCCGCTTCCATTGACTCGGAGCCGCCGCTGAAAGTTTTGGCAAAGTTAAGCGTACCGGGGGTCACCTGTCCGATTCGTTCCACGAAATCGAGGGCAACGTCCGACGGCCCGTGCATGGGGGTTGCCAGGCTCATTCGATCCAGCTGCTGCTTTAAAGCTTCCACAACCCGCGGATGGCCATGCCCCAGGACGGCGACAAAAATACCGCCGATAGCGTCAAAGTAACGTTTGCCTTCTGTGTCCCAGTAATAGAGGCCCGAAGCGCGCGAAAGAATCAGCGGGTTCTCTAAAAAGGCCTCGTTCGACTGGTAGTCCAGAAAAGAAAGATTAAGCAGCTTTTTTTGTCGGTCGGTGAGTTGCATCGTGTGGCTTTTAACTAAAGAGTAGGTGAAGGCTTGCTCGAACGGGTTATCCTAGCGAGTGCGGTCAGGTCGCTACAGGTGGGAACGATAGGCGCCTTTTAAAAGCGGTTAACCATGCTCCCTTAGCCGAAGTATCTGGGTTGCCATCGCTTCGGTCAATTCCTCCAGCGCACCCCGGTCAAACGGCGTTTGCCAGACTTGGTAAATATCGTTGTCGTAATCCTCCTCCGGGGGAAGGTAGCCAATGGACCCGTTGATTAAATTCAAACAAATCACGGCAAAACCGGGAAACCGCTGGCGCAACTGTTGTTGCAAACCGGAATACGCCTCGGTCATCGCGCCCACCCACACCGAGTCGCCAGCCAGCCACAGCCAGACAGGCATGTCGTAGGTCCGGCCATCTCCCAAAGTTCGACGAATCGCCAGCTTCCGAAACAGGCGTTCCTTGATCGCCCGGTCCCGGCACGTGGAAATTTCTTCCTGGAGCGAGCCGATCGTCGGCCAGTCTTTCAGGGGCAGTGGAACCCACTCTGTTTTTGCCACAATCGTATCGGGCACCTTCCGTGGGTGATGCTTCCAAATCGCCAGGGGGGCTCCCGATTCGACGACGCCCGTGAAGGTGAGCGCTGTTTTGGGAGGATGCATATCGGCAAGCGTAGCCAGGACTGAGTGGCCAAGCTGCGCGCCATGTTGATCGGCGATCGCCGGTTCACCCACATATTGATAGCGAGGCGCCAACTCACCCGAAGCGCCCTGCAAAAACAGGGCGATCCCGCCCGTTTCTTTCTCAACCGTTTCCCGCATCGCACCGACGAAATCGGGCGAGATTGCCCGATTGTCAAAGGCCAAGGTGGTCGGATGGCAGGCGTAATTGACCAGGACTCCGCGAACGGTGCCCTTAGAATCGGTCACCCTCCCTACCAGCAACGTGGAGTCTGCCGTGTTTTTCGGATTGAAGCCAATGATCTGCCGAGAGGATTCCGGTGCAGGGTCCACCAGGTCGCGATTGTGAGCCAATTGGCAACTTCCCTGATGCCATTCCAACACCGACGGCTCGCATCCGGAAGTGGCCTCTTCGACCAGTTGGACAGCGCCCTCTTGAATCGATTCCAGCCATGGACCCAGCAGTTCACCACCGGGTAGATCCGCATCTGGTTCCATCAGTGGCGGTGACGCATGCGAGTGGGTTACGGAGAATATCAGCGACTCGGCAGAAAGGCCTGTGGCCTCGAGCAAGCGGGCCTGAAACGACTCCCAGGTTTCCAGGCTTCGCCACCAGCTCAGATCTCCTTCGATAAAAACCAATCGCTCGGTGGTATCCGGATTTGCCAAAACCATCGCCGTTAAATTCAGTGGCCGGTGAATCGACTCCGCACAGTCATGTTTGGCAGCGCCCCAGTTGCGCGCATAAATGCCAACCGGTGGCGTGATGTCTACCCTTGCAAAGCCAATTTTCCCAGCAAACCCAGGGTGAAAGTCGGGTTCCATGGAGAAGGCCTTTCGAGTTAGTTGGCTGCCTGCCGCGCCAACGCGGCAGGGACTTCAAGCGACACGTCCAAGGCCGACAGGCCGAGGATATGAGCCGGCCTCACTCCGTCACTGGCGGTGGAATCGACGGTCCTAACGGTGATAGGTTGTTCGTTTAGTTCCGGCAGCGTGATCCTGGTGGACTTTGCCGACTCGATTGGTTTCAGGCGCAAAAGCAACGCGATGCGAAAACCTGCACCTCGTTGATTCGCCCTGCCAAGCAGATGCTCAGACGCACCGTGCCGGCAGAACGGCCCCGGGGCAGTTTACTGGCGCGGCACTTGTTGCGCCAACCATGGACCACGGGTGCAGCCATGGCTTTCGAGCCGATGGCGAGCCTTACCCTGGAAATAGAACGCCTTTTTCGTGGGGTGCCTAGGCGTCCGGTTCACTGCTTCTGGGGCCGTTACCCCAGGAGCACAACCTGGGCCATCACCGGGAAATGATCGGATCCACCCGGCGCATCGCCGCGGATCGATGCGCCCTCGACGCGGAACACCGGGTCGACGCGCTGCTCGACGTAAACGTAGTCAATCTTTACCCCAAAACCCGTGTTGCCATTCGCCTGGTCGCCGTTGGCTGTACGGAAGGTATCAGCAAAGGTGAGCGGCGCGGCCCAGTCCTGGCCGTAGGCGCTGATCGCCCCGTCGCGAATCAGGCGCATCGACGCACTGTTTTCATGGGCGTTCATATCGCCCAGTAAAACGACAGGCGCCTCGTCGGCGTACCCGCGGGCTGCCATGTGTGCCGTCGCCATTTCGATGTTGCGGAGATGAACGTCCTCGCTCACGCCGGCCAGGGGATGCATTCCGTAGACCGACATTTTCTTCCCCGTTTCCAGGTGCTCGAGCGTGGCGTGCGACATCCCCCGCGAACCATCGTAGGTCACCACGCCATCTTCTAAAATCCGCCAGCGATCAGCCCGGTAGAGGATATCGCCGTCCCAGGTGTTGCTGCCCACCGAGAATGCGTAGTCGAGGCCCGTTTTGGCTTGGATCGCTGCGAGAATCTGATCCTTCTCGCCCCACATTTCCTGAATGCTGGCGATGTCCGGCGCGTAATCGGCAACGGCCTGGGCAATGCCGTCGATCCTTTCGGGGGCGCCGAGGGATGCGTAGTAGACGTTAAAGGTCATCAGGCGGACCTGTACGCCATCGGCCACCACATCCGCTCCCGGAGCCAGGTTTGGGGGAAGTTCGGCGGGAGGCATGGTCTCGGTGGCTTCGCCAATCCACCCATCGTTGTTGAGGTCGACCCCAAAGAGTATCTCCTTGGCCACCGGCGTTGAATCGTTTGGCCCCTCCTCGCCGATAAACATGCCGCTCTCGTCGAGGATCCAGGCAAACGGTCCCCACGGGCCAACGTCCAGGACTCGCAGTCGGCCGATCGCGTCGCGGGCAGCAGCCTTGAGCGTGGCCCCGTCGCGGGAAAGGGGCATGTCGCCGCTCCAGTAGTCATCGGCTCGGCGGATCAGGATCGGGTTGCTGTCGGCCTCCTGCACGTAAGCTAGCTGTGTCTTTGTGTCGACGAGCAAACGTACGTCATTCGCCTCGGCGACGAGTTCGAGGGCAGCTGTGTCGACCCGAAGATGGGTGGCCGGCGGATCCGCGGCCGGTAAATCGTCAGCAGACGGGTTGTCGTAGACTGGACCCTCTCCTGGTGGAACGCCTGGATCATCGATTGCACCGGCGTAGACGTAACGCGTCCCCTCACCAAACGTTTCCAGAAAAAAGGCCTCTACCGCAGGATCGGTCTCAACCCGGGAATCACCCCACTCGGGCCCCCAGCCGTGGACGGGCCAATTGGAGTTGATGTAGACCAATGCGGCCGCGTCATACTGCTGGACCACGTCATCGAGGCGATCGAGATATTCGATAAATTGGCCACGGTTGCTGGCGGCCGGATTTTGTGCGGTCGATTCGGCGATCACAACTTCATGCCCCTGCGCGCGGGCAAAGTCCATGCTCATCGCAAGATTTGGATCGATGCTTTCGGAGGTGCAGTTGAGCGTGCCGCTTACCTCCATGCAGACATCGTTGTTGAACACCGAGAAGCCGACCCAGTCGACGTTTTCTTCACCCGGATAGAGCCACTGGGTATCGTGGAAACCTCGCACGGGGTGGTAGCCAAACTCGACGTTGGCTGCCTGTGGCTCGATCCGATCGACAATATGATTGTAGGCATCGATAAAGGCCTGACGGTCCAGTTCCGCAAACCCATCAGGATTTTCAAAGACGTTTACGCCGGCGGTTGCCTGCTGGTTTAGCCAGTCGACCACGTGCTCGTCACCATTGTAGGCAAATAATAGCAGGCTCACTTCGTAACCAACGCGGACTAAAAACTGCGTATCGGGCCGGCTCGCCATCGTTTGGGCAAAACGGTCAATTTGTACGTCCCAGGCGCCGTTACGAATGTCGTCAAGTGCTTCCCAGATGGCATTGGAGTTGAAGTCGGCAGCACCCTGGTTGATCATCTGGCCGTAGCCGCCGGCGGGCGTATTGTCTTTGAAGCTGAGCGCCACCATGGCGTAGTCGCCAAAGTCCTGGTCCCGCACGGTGTCGAGAAAAGTTGCATTGGGGCTGTCGTCACCCTGTTCGATCTGGCCGAGATAAAAAGTTCCGTAGTGTGACGATCCGGCTGGCACAAGACCGGTGCTGTCGATGAAATCGGTGTACTCGTCCTGAAACGTCTGGCCAACAAGCATCAGCGTGTGGCCCTCTTTTAAATCAACCAGTGGGGTGGGTCCATCGCCGGGGTCGGCCAGGTTATTGGCCGATGGGTCAGTCGGCGGCACCAAAGCCAACCCCGACGAGGTAGTGGTTGCAGCGGAGAAGGGCGCCACCTGCAGCGTCGCCCCATCGGTGAACTGGACCTCGATCATCTCGCCGGTTGGGTTGTGCGCCGCGTAGGTCACCAGGCCGGGCTGCACGAATACCGCCGAGAGCGCATAGTCTCCGCGAATGGCCGAAGTGGGCGTGCCGAGGTTGGCTAGCGTGGTCATCCAAAAGTAGGTGTGGGACGCGCTCTGGCCTTCTTCGTAATCAAATTCACTTGCGGCGTAGTGGGCCAATGCACCAGCAGGGTCCACCAACGCCTCGTATTGCAGCAATAGTCCCTGCCAAACGTCCGGAGGGCCGTCGTTGAGTTCGGTGATTTCCTCCAGCAGGGCTGACGGGTCGTGTGCGGCTTCACTCAAGTAGAGCGACCCTCCGTGGAAAGGGAGAAAATTAATTCCTTTGATCATCTCCACTTCCGCTGAGAACCAGGTGGCGTGGGCCGCACCGTCGCCCCAAACCATTCCCACCGATTCAACATCGAACCCGTCAGGGTAGGTGGTTTGATACTTGTCAAACCAGTATTGGCTGATCGCCTCCGCTTCCAGCGAGTAGAGCATCTGGCCTAACTGGGTTGTATTCTGGCTTCCGGACACTTCTCCCCACAGCATGACGCCGGTGGCAAAATTCATGGCCTCGGAGGATGACTCTTGATTGTTGCCACTGGCAAAGGCACCGTGGCCTGAAGCCCACGAATGACCCGCCATCGGGCTAAAATTCCGCAGGCGTGGGAACGCAGCGCTAGCGGAGTCAACGTTGGCAACGTCCGCAATAAGCACGTCGACGAAATCGCGGTTTTCGGCCACCCAGCTAGGGTCATAAATACCCACCAGTGCTGCCGCGTGGACAAAGTAGCCGTAATGGAAATGGTGGTCATTCAGGTCGCCGGCCGAACCAAAACTGTCCGGGTATCCCTGCAGCGTGTTCCAGGTTTCGTTGTAGGCGAAGTGCCGATCGCCGGGAACATCCTCTAAGGTAAACCAGTCGTCCAGCGTATTTTCAACGGAGCGGACAATCGCGTCTCGGATCTGAACCTCGCCTGCAATATCTGCCATTTGGGCCAGTTGCATCATTTTCAGCATCGACTTGCCGGACCAGTACGTATCCTGCCACTGCCCAAGGTACGCCTCGGGATCGTTTGCTTGGGGATCGGATCGAACAAGGTCGGCCAGGGTCTCGCGCTGCTGGGGGTTGAGCAGATCGGGCAGGTTGGGGAGCACACCGCGAGCGGGGATTTGGGCGCCGATGGCACCAGTCGGAACCGCGTTCAAGGTGCCTCGTGCGCTTAGGTAACCCGCTTCACCAATCGGGCTGAGGGGAGTGGCGCCAAAATGGGATTTCCAAAACTCGTAGTCGAGGTTGTCAATGACGCCGTCGGCCACTCCGTCGGCACCGGATCCCGGTGCAACACGTTGACCGCGCGTGTCGCTCCAAACCACGTAATCAGTTGCATCCACGGCGCCATCCTGGTTGTAGTCGCCCCCCAGGACAGCAGTGCCGCCTTGGGCCTGTCGGGCAAGTCGTTCCAGGTGGGGATAAAGCGCGACCACCGTGGCTGTGCTGGCGGGAGAAGGGCCGAGATCATATTCGTAGTTGAGTTGAAGTGTGTAAGGATTCTCTGCTTGGGTATAGTCAAAACGGGTGGCCAATACCGGTCTCGCCGCCGCTTCGGAGAACCGCTCGCGCGTCTCGGCTTGACCGTCAGGCAGTAGGGCCACGGCGATGTTGGCTGGGCCGTCGCCTGTGGCTGTTAGCCCGTCAGCACCTTCCATCCAAGAAACGCCCTCAGGCGCGTAGAGACCGTAATTGCGGCCTGCGATTGACACTTGCACGGCGTTGGCAGCAATCTCGACCTCTGCGGGGGCCGCATTGAAACCAACCCGTAGGTTGGCCAGATCGACGTCCGATAGCCATGCGATCGGTGAGGCGAGGGCCAGCGTGGCTGCTGTGGAGGAAGAATTGCCTAGCCAATTTCCGGTGAAAGACCAGTCGGAATACGAATCGAGCGCAAAACTGCTTGCTTGCTGACCGGGGGCAAAGAGCTCCAGTTGGAGGTCCAGCTGGTAAAG
The DNA here is from genome assembly GCA_965243695.1 of Lacipirellulaceae bacterium. Taxonomy (GTDB): domain Bacteria; phylum Planctomycetota; class Planctomycetia; order Pirellulales; family Lacipirellulaceae; genus JAKVCB01. The sequence continues at coordinate 185,828 of CBDEWC010000026.1, forward strand.
GGTCTTTAGCTCCGTCGTTGTCGGTCCGCTTACCACGATCGACTGTTTGGTGGGGCCGCCCACCGAGAGGCCGCTTTCACTCGGCTGAACGGTGAGCGGATGGACATGAAGCGGCGCCGAGAATGGGTCTCCAAACTTGGCAAAATGAACCGAGCTCCACCAATCACTGGAGGGAACCGGCTGGCTGAACCCATCCGTCACCAAAGGGTTAAGGGTCGTTCCCTCGTGGTCACTGGGCGTCCGACTACCTGTCGGGGGGCGTGCTGCGACCTTGCCCGCGTCCAATAGGAAGGTGAGCTTGGCGTCTATCGGCGCGGCAGTCGAGGCTTCAGCAACGTACCGGTTGGACGGTTGAGTAAGGCTGAGGTTGTCCCCCTCCGGATCGCCGAGGACAACCATGCTCTGGAAATACTCGATTACACCGGAGTGGGACACGTCGAGTGCCGGCCACTGGGGCCAATCGAACGTGTCGTTCATAAAGGGCTGCATCTGGTCCCAGCCCAGGACGGTAAGGTGATTGACGTCATGGGCAATCGCCACACCCTCGATCGAACGCCATCCGTGGGTCCGTCCATGCATCCAGCCACCGTAGTGCGGCTCCATCTTGAGCGTGTTGATGAACGTCTCGGTAAGACCGTACTGCTGGAGGTAGTCGGCATATCCGTCGTGGCCAAACTGCCGGACCATCTGCATCACATCGGCCGCATCGCCAAGGCGAGCGGTCCGCTGGATATCGGCGAGGATCAGGGGATCGAACGCATCGTCGGCAATCCAGCCGACCTTGGCCCCCTGCATGGCGTAGTAGAGGCCTACGCCCTGGACATCATTACCCCAGGCCTGGGTGTTGTTGGTCAGCTCGTTGGCAAACGCCCACTGGCCGACCTCTTCGATGGTTAAGGGCGAGAGACCAAAGAATGCCCGCAGGTGGTTGTAGGCTTCCATCGCTTCGGTGGTGATGGCCGTTCGGCCACCCACCAGTTCATCATGGTGGGAGTTGTTGTTGGAGCCATGGAAGGTTCCCCAACTGGTGATGTCGAGGTAATCGCCAGAGGAGGCCGGAGGTGCCATCGAATCGTGCGACGAGTGTCCGTGATCCTCTTGGTCGTCTGTCGGCTCAGTTGCTGGATCGGTCACTGGATCTGTCACTGGGTCTGTCATTGGTGGATCGACCGGATCATTGGGCCCATCGTCGATTGGGGGCTCAGTTGGTGCCGGGGCGAAGTCCATGTTGTCCCCCTCCGGATCGCCCAGGACGACCATGCTCTGGAAGTACTCGATCACGCCGGAGTGGGACACATCGAGGGCTGGCCACTGGGGCCAGTCGAACGTGTCGTTCATAAAGGGCTGCATCTGGTCCCAACTGAGGACGGTGAGGTGATTGACATCATGGGCAATCGCCACGCCTTCGATCGAACGCCATCCGTGGGTTCGTCCATGCATCCATCCGCCGTAGTGGGGTTCCATCTTGAGCGTATTGATGAACGTCTCGGTAAGGCCGTACTGCTGGAGGTAGTTGGCAAAACCGTCATGGCCAAACTGAACGACCATCTCCATCACGTCGGCCCCTTCGCCAAGGCGAGCGGTCCGCTGGATATCGGCGAGGATCTGGGGATCGAACGCATCGTCGGCAATCCAGCCGACCTTGGCCCCCTGCATGGCGTAGTAGAGGCCAACGCCCTGGACATCATTTCCCCAGGCCTGGGTGTTGTTGGTCAGCTCGTTGGCAAACGCCCACTGGCCAACCTCTTCGATGGTTAAGGGCGAGAGACCGAAGAATGCCCGCAGGTGGTTGTAGGCCTCGGCCGCTTCAGTGGTGATGGCCGTTCGGCCACCCACCAGTTCATCATGGTGGGAGTTGTTGTTGGAGCCGTGGAACGTTCCCCAACTGGTGATATCAACGTAATCGCCAGAGGGCGCCGGAGGTGCGATCGAATCGTGCGACGAGTGGTTGTGATCCTCTTGGTCTTCTGTCGGTGAGTCAACCGGATCGGCAGGAGAAGCGGTCGGGTCGGTGGGCGCCGTATCGGCTGGCTGGCCGATCTGGCCGTCGTTGTCGATATCGAGCTGAAAAAGTGCTCTCCTTGGCGCCTATCGACGAATCGGTCGGCCCTTCCTCGCCGATGAAGTGACCCGTTTCGCTGAGAATCCAAGCGTAGACCTCCAGGCCACCTCCATCGAGAACCCGAAGTCGGCCAAGTTCGTCACGGGCAGCGGCTTGGAGTGTGGCATCGCCCCTCCTAAGCGGTACGTCACCTTCCCAGTAATCGTCTGCGCGGGTGATTAGGATTGGTTCACCCTCGGCATCCTGCACGTAGGCCAGTCCTGTTGCTGAATCGGTCAGCAGGCTGACCGCCGTGGTTGCCGCAACGAGTTCCAATTGGGCCGCCGAATCGTGCGAGCCGTCGTCGTGATCCGCATGGTCGTCTGTCGGCTCAGTTACTGGATCGGTCACTGGATCTGTCACTGGGTCTGTCATCGGTGGGTGAACCGGATCGTTTGGCGAATCGTTGACCGGCGGATCGTTCACCGGCGGCTCAGTCGGTGCCGGGAGCGAACTCCATGTTGTCCCCCTCCGGATCGCCCAGGACGACCATGCTCTGGAAATACTCGATCACGCCGGAGTGGGACACATCGAGGGCTGGCCACTGCGGCCAGTCGAACGTGTCGTTCATAAAGGGCTGCATCTGGTCCCAACTGAGGACGGTAAGGTGATTGACATCATGGGCAATCGCCACGCCTTCGATCGAACGCCATCCGTGGGTTCGTCCATGCATCCATCCGCCGTAGTGGGGTTCCATCTTGAGCGTATTGATGAACGTCTCGGTAAGGCCGTACTGCTGGAGGTAGTTGGCAAAACCGTCATGGCCAAACTGGCGGACCATCTCCATCACGTCGGCCCCTTCGCCAAGGCGAGCGGTCCGCTGGATATCGGCGAGGATCTGGGGATCGAACGCATCGTCGGCAATCCAGCCGACCTTGGCCCCCTGCATGGCGTAGTAGAGGCCAACGCCCTGGACATCATTTCCCCAGGCCTGGGTGTTGTTGGTCAGCTCGTTGGCAAACGCCCACTGGCCAACCTCTTCGATGGTTAAGGGCGAGAGACCGAAGAATGCCCGCAGGTGGTTGTAGGCCTCGGCATGGCTTCAGTGGTGATGGCCGTTCGGCCACCCACCAGTTCATCATGGTGGGAGTTGTTGTTGGAGCCGTGGAAGGTTCCCCAACTGGTGATATCAACGTAATCGCCAGAGGGCGCCGGAGGTGCGATCGAATCGTGCGACGAGTGGTTGTGATCCTCGTGGTGGTCTTCTGTCGGTGAGTCAACCGGATCGGCAGGAGAAGCGGTCGGGTCGGTGGGCGCCGTATTGGCTGGCTGGCCGACCTGGCCGTCGTCGTCGATATCGAGCTGAAAAAGACTCTCCTTGGCGCCTATCGACGAATCGGTCGGCCCTTCCTCGCCGATGAAGTGACCCGTTTCGCTGAGAATCCAGGCGTAAACGTCGAGGCCACCCCCATCGAGAACTCGAAGTCGGCCAAGTTCGTCACGGGCAGCGGCTTGGAGTGTGGCATCGCCCCTCCTAAGCGGTACGTCACCTTCCCAGTAATCGTCTGCGCGGGTGATCAGGATTGGTTCACCCTCGGCATCCTGCACGTAGGCCAGTCCTGTTGCTGAATCGGTCAGCAGGCTGACCGCCGTGGTGGCCGCAACGAGTTGCAGTTGGGAGACCCCGTCGTGCGACGAGTGGTCGTGACCCTCATGGTCGCCTGTTGGTGGGGTCACCGGGTCTGTCATCGGTGGGTCAACCGGATCGTTTGGCGAATCGGTCGGATCGTTGGCCGGTGGCTCAGTCGGTATGGGAGTGAACTCCATATTGTCCCCCTCCGGATCGCCCAGGACGACCATGCTCTGGAAATACTCGATCACACCGGAGTGGGACACATCGAGTGCCGGCCACTGGGGCCAGTCGAACGTGTCGTTCATAAAGGGCTGCATCTGGTCCCAACTGAGGACGGTAAGGTGATTGACATCATGGGCAATCGCCACACCTTCGATCGAACGCCATCCGTGGGTTCGTCCGTGCATCCATCCGCCGTAGTGGGGTTCCATCTTGAGCGTATTGATGAACGTCTCGGTAAGACCGTACTGCTGGAGGTAGTCGGCATATCCGTCGTGGCCAAACTGAACGGACCATCTGCATCACATCGGCCGCATCGCCAAGGCGAGCGGTCCGCTGGATATCGGCGAGGATCTGGGGATCGAACGCATCGTCGGCAATCCAGCCGACCTTGGCCCCCTGCATGGCGTAGTAGAGGCCAACGCCCTGGACATCATTTCCCCAGGCCTGGGTGTTGTTGGTCAGCTCGTTGGCAAACGCCCACTGGCCAACCTCTTCGATGGTTAAGGGCGAGAGACCGAAGAATGCCCGCAGGTGGTTGTAGGCCTCGGCCGCTTCGGTCGTGATGGCCGTTCGGCCCCCCACCAGTTCATCATGGTGGGAGTTGTTGTTGGAGCCGTGGAACGTTCCCCAACTGGTGATATCAACGTAATCGCCAGAGGGCGCCGGAGGTGCGATCGAATCGTGCGACGAGTGGTTGTGATCCTCGTGGTCCTCTGTCGGTGGCATCACGGGAGCTTCGGGCGACTCCGCTGGTTCTTGCGGGGCGGCGTTGTTGTCATCATTAAGAATGATTCCGGTTGCGGTCACAGTCATTTTACCAGCGTCCATTTGGGCTGGGTCAGTCGGTAGCGTGGCCGCCTCGGCAACCAAGTCAAACAGACCGTTTCCACCGTAGACGTTGTCGAACGTGAGGTTCGAAGCGGAAACAATCTCCTGGAAACTCTTCCCTTCAAACCAGCTCTCCGATGCAGCCTGAATCAGACTTTCACTTCCGCTGGCGTCGTTGGAAAGATCCCAAAACATCATTCCGCCCAGGCCCATCGACTGGGCCCATTCGCTCTTCAGAGCGATTGTGCCGGGCGTTTCGAAGGAGCTAAAAATCTCTTGAGTGCCACTGTAGAGATAAGCGGCCTGGGCATCGTCATCCCAGTTCAGCTCCCAATCACCCGTGCCTGCCTCGATCTGAGAGACAAGGTCTTTGTAATCGTAGTTGCCACTTTCGAAAGTGCCGGCCGCAGCGCCGGCGGCACTCGCGGCGTAACCGTTGTCCCCACCGTCGGCCACCCCGCTCCAGGCGCGGGTGTAGAGCGGAGCGCCGAGGACGAGTTTTTCGCGCGGCACTCCCGCATCGAGATACAGGCTGATCGCTGTCTCGATGTCGTAGCCCGAGGGGTCATTTTGCAAAGCGGCCTGGTGCCCGGTGGTGTTTTCCCAGGTTCCATGGAAGTCGTAGGCCATCACGTTGAAGAAGTCGACGTGTTCCTTCAGTCCACCGAGGTTGAAGTTGGCGATCTTGTCGGTTCCGCCAGGAGAGGCCACCGAAATTTCATAGTAACGCCCACGCTCCGTGCCGAGTTGGTCGAGCTTATCGCGTACCATGCTGAGCAAGCTAGCGTAATTCACGCCATCTTGAGGGCTTTCGCTGTTGCCACCCAATCCGCCACCGCCTGGGTACTCCCAGTCAAAATCGATACCATCAAACATCGTGTAGGTATCGAGGAAGTTATAAATCGAGTCCGCAAGCGTCTGCCGCCCCGACGGTGTCGAAAGGACGCTGCTGAAATTGCCTGAGAGGGTCCATCCACCCAGGGCAATGCTTGTCCGCAAGTGCGGATTTTGATCCTTCAGTTGGGCCACCTGGTTAAAATTGCCCCAAACAGTTTGCTGGGACCGGGGATCGCTCGCCGGATACGACCAAAGGTCGGCTTCGCCACTGACCGACTGATTGGCAGGAAACCGTTTTTCCACCGCGGCATAGCTGTCAAACAGTACCATCTGGCCACTAGCAGTCAGGTTGGCAAACGCATAAATAAAGTGGGTTAACTTCTCGGCCGGAACTTCGGCTATCGGATAATTGCGACCATAAATTCCCCACTCTGGGAAATAGGCGGCAACCTTTGGTAAGGCTACCGCGTTGGGGCCGCCATCATCGGCAGGCAGGGCAGGGGAGTCTTCGGCGGCGCCGGTCAAAACGAGTGAAAAACTCTCGTCCGACTCAAACTGGGCATCGCCGTAAATGGAAATCGCTACCTGACGGGTCGTCTCACCTGGGGAAAATCGCAACGTGCCACCGACCGCCTCGTAATCCTCACCTGCAGTGGCCGTACCATCCTGGGATTCGTAATCTACGACGACCACTTCGCTTGAGGCCTCTGAGAGACTCACGGTAAAGAGGGCCTGGGTCGTGCCGCTGTCACCTTCATAGAGAGCCACATCAGTAACTTGGACCAGGCTCTCAGCTGGAGGATCAGCAGGAAGTTCTGCAGGGTGTTCTACAGGGTGTTCTGCAGGGTGTTCTACAGGGTGTTCTAAATCGTCGTCGAGAATCGTTCCCAAAGCAGAGAGGACACCGGTGTTGGGAGCTGTCCCATCCGGGTCGGCCGAATGGGGGGCCTCTGGACTCTCCAGCGGCGATTCGCTTAGCACCTGGATCGATCCACCTTCCCCGGTGGTTGGCGTGCTTTCAGAAGTGCCGCCAAACCGATTAAATCCATCTTCGGCGCGCTGATCAAAACGGAATACAAAGTTCTCTTCGGTTAACTGGCTAAATAAAACGCCGCGCAGGACCGTTTTTTCACCCCACCCGTTTTGCGGTAGGGGCGAGGCGCTAATTACCACTCCGTCAGGGCTGTCGGCGATTGAAAATTCACGATTTGCAAAATACTGGAAGTCGAGTGTGTCACTTGAGGGATCGAAATTGTCAATCACGTTCACGACAGGGTTTCCGGCCCCATCGTACCGATGGGAAGTGACGACGTACCCGATGTCACTCTCGTTGCCAGCGAGCCCCAGTTTCTCCGCCAAGAACAGGCCGGCCGCATCAAAATAAAGATGCGCATTGCCAATCATGAGGCCACCCATCGAATCGTTCATCCACGTGCTGACCGATTGGTTTGGATCTTCCTGCGGATCAGGGAGGCGTGTTTCAAGAAACTCAGCCGAAGTGCCGTCAAGAAGCTCCTGCACGGTTTGCACGTGCTTTTGGAGGGCCGAGCCGTTGAACGGACCTAAAATGACCAGTTCCCCCGCGGCGGTTACAGTGAGCTGCACGTTGTGAGCGCCCGTTTGGGTAAGATCCATCACCACACCCCCATTGGGCCCGGTCGATTCCAGGTAGCCAAACGTCCCTTCGGTCGGAACACCCGCATGCGGTGAAGGCAGACTCGTCTCTTCGCCGACGTGAATAGAACCGATGTTCCCATCCGCGGGCCCACCGGCGAAGATCGCGCCGACCGGACTGGTGAGCATGACTTCAAACGTCTCGTCTCCTTCGACGACGGTGTCGCCCAGGACGCGCACATCAATCGTTTTGGCAACCTCACCTGGAGCGAACGCAACCTGCCCGCTGACTCCCTCGAAATCATGCCCCGAACCGGCAGACCGGCTCATGGTGTGGTAGTCGACTGTGACGGCCTGGGTGGTCGGCACCGAAAGGACGACGTTAAAGGTAGCTAGCGCATAACCTGTATCCCCTTCAATAACCTCGGCGCCCAGAATGCTTAAGACGGGGACTTCTGCCGAATCGGCCGGTGGATCGACCGACGGCAGGTCGTCGTTGAGAATCGTGCCGATGGCAACGCCCACCATGTCCTCAGCGGGCACACTGTTTAAAATACCGTCACTACCAAACTGCTGCCAAAAAAGCTGTTGTTGCTCGTCGACCTGCGTTGAACTCTCCCCCCGCTGACGTAGTACTCCTCCGACCGGATTGCTCAACACAACACCAAACATTTCGTCCGCTTCAACGACCGAGTCGCCAAGCACACGGATTTCAATGGTCTTGGAGAGGTCGCCCGTGGCAAACATGATCTGCCCATCGATTGGCTCATAATCTTCACCAGCGGTTGCCGTGCCGCTTCGGGTCTCAAAACTTACGGAGACCAGGTTGTCCGAAGCCCGGGAGAGGGTTACCTCAAAACGGGCCACCGTGGTTCCGCTGTCCCCTTCAGTCACGGCCCTATCACCGACCGTGATCGCAGGGAGTTCCACGGGCCCCGGCTGGCCCGTTGGATCCTGGCCTGGACCGGTTGCATTGGATGAATTCCCAAACCGTTCTCGCCAAAATTCGTAGTCGTCCTGGTCGACCACACCGTTTGCGTTTCCGTCGGCGCGGAGGTCGATTGATGATCCAAGCGAGTCCCGCCAGAGAATATAATCGACCGCATCGACGGTCCCATTTCCGCTGTAGTCTCCTTGGACCACCGGTACCGATGGGTTCTCGGTTCCAGCTGGGAATCCGTCGTTCGGATTGCCAGCCGACGAGGGATCGTCCGCGATTCCACCAGCCACCTCACCGCCAGGTAAGCTCTCGCTGTCGAAGGAGAAATTTGCAGGCACCGACCCGGGGCCGTCGGCGGTAAAGCCAATCGCTAACTTTTCACCCGAGTCAAGTGTGTTATCCCAATGGGGGGGCGTAAGACGGTAATGCCCATTCCCCAAAGACTCGACCTGAGCATTCCACAGGTGTGTGATCGGACGGTCGTACTCAAATTCGAGTTCCCAGTTCTCGTAGCTCGACGATTCGTCGTTGGTGAGAACCAACTCGCCATTGTGGCCCGAGTTCCAGTCTTCGGTGACCTGAAATTCGACGCTCGGAGCGTCACTGAGCGCATTGGCCGCCAACAGGGTTCGCACCTCCAGAGTTTCTAAAGCGAGGTGCGCCTGAGTGGACGACAGGTTGTGAGCGGCATTGTTTTTAAAGAATCCAGATTTGAACCATTTCTTCAATTGTGCAAAAGAATTTTTCATCGCGGTATTCCCTGCGGTAGCAGAGGCCTTCTCTCGTTCCGGTTTTGCGCCCCTCGAATTGGCCTTCCCGCGCATTGTGTGGATGCTTGCCACCAGACCGCCTGGCCGTTGACTTTTCAGGTCGAATTTTGCGGGCTGATTCCACAACAACACCTCTTCGTGCGGGAAGATCTCAAGGACCGTTTCATTTAAACAAAGTTTTTCAAATTACGCCCAGCTTGTGACCAAGTTTTTTAGAGAAAACGAGCGCCGGTTCTACCAAGCTTTGCACCAGAACACGGCGCCCCCCCTACGGGTGGGGGCGCTGCCAGCTCAAGTGGCTCGTCGAAGAAGAGATCACCTTGCTACGCAACCAAGCCAGCGGTGGTTTGGTTTACTTTTTGTCAGATGATTAGGTGGTGCCACCACCTTGGAGGATTTCGCAAATGGGCTGGCAGATCCAAGCCAGGAACAAGAAGGTTGCTCACGACTCGCCAAAAACACTTGTGCCGACAGGAATCGACACATCGGTTTCGGTCAGTTCTTGGTAGAGTTCGTCGGGCAACACGCGAATGACCGTAAACATTCCAGCCACGCCTTTAAACCAGTCGTGGGCCATCCCCTCGGTCATGCGCCGATGGCTGATTTTTTTCATGGCGTCCGGGCTCATTTTCATCGTCCCTTCCATGATTTGTGGAAAGCCAGCAACCGGATTGTCGCTGTCGAACTGAGGTCCTCGGATGTGCGGCCCAACCTGGCTGGTCATGTGGTTCATCGTGTGGTGGAACATATGGCAGTGCATTACCCAGTCGCCGGGATTGTTCGCCACAAACTCCACGTCACGTATTTCGCCGATCCCAATCCGAATGGTGTTGAGCGGGACCCAGGCGGATTCGGGAGTGCGTCCTCCCTCGGTTCCGGTCAGCCATCCGGTGTGGCCATGAAAGTGGATTGGATGCTGGTGCAATGTGCTGAAATTAATAAATCGCATTCTTACCCGTGATCCCAAGCGAACCACCAATGGGCTCGTGTAGGGACCGCACCGGCCATTGATCGTGAGATAATTCCAGTCCATCGAGAGCGTGTTGACGATTTGGCTCGCCGGCCCCACGTTAAACTGCTGCAGCAACAGGCCGAAGTCGTAATCGACTGGCGGATCGTAGGCGACCTTTGGATGGATGATAAACATCCCCGCCATTCCGATCGCTTCCTGCATGGCGACGTGGGAATGGTAGGCCATACTGCCAACCTGGTGGATCGTAAATTCGTAGACAAAGGTTTCCCCGGGTCCGATCAACGGTTGCGTGACAAAGGGAATGCCATCCATATCATTCGGGCACTCCAGGCCATGCCAATGGATGGTCGTTGGCTCCGGGAGTTCGTTATGCACCACAATCCGAACCCGATCTCCCTGAACGACTTCGATAGTGGGGCCTGGCATCGTGCCGTTGTACCCGTAAACATGAAAATCCATCCCCGGCAAAAATTCCCGACGAACTGGCATTGGGCGAAGGTGAAATTCCTTGACGCCGCCCACCATTTCAAACGGGAGCTTTTCCAGGTCGGGGGTTGTGAGGGGGACCGGTGCCAAGTTCGGCCGACGAAAACCGGCAACCAGTTTTCCGCGATCGGTCGCCGTGCCAACTGGGCCTCCTACCCCGGCGTGGGTCCGCGGGTAACCTTGGGCCTCACTGGGAGGGAGACGGTTACCCGCGGGCCGGTTTTCTTTCCCATCCTGGTTCTCGGCCAACGTTCGTCCGGTGACCATCATGCCGGCCGTTGCGGCGGCACCCTGTACCAAAAATCCTCTGCGATTCTCTGAAGGGTCCATAAGTGTTCTCTCTCAAACAACGGTCGGAACGAAGGTTCAATAGGTGAACCTATCGGCTCACGTTTCGAATTATTCGGTCCCTTTTGGTAAAAGTCGAGCAATCACCCAAGGAGATCCTTAGCGGGGCTTTGGAACCGAGTCGATGTGACCTTCACTGATGGTTGGGGCGGGTTGGGACAGTCCGCCCGTCAGCAGCATGCCGCGAACCAAGACATCCGCCTCGTGGTACTCAGCTACCTGCTGGAGGTAGTCGACTTTTAGTTGAAGGTATTCGCGGTGGCTGTCCAGCACGACAGGCCAGGCAACTCGCCGCGCCTGGTAATTCTGCTCGAGCAGTTCGTAAGCCCTTTTTGCGCTGGGCAACATTCGATCGCGATATTTCTGGACATGCGTCCAGGCAATCTGGTAGCGGCCAAAATATTGGGTAAGGCGAGTACGAAGTTCCAACTCGAGCCGCCTGACATTCGCGCGAGACCGGGCAAGGTCCGCTTCCGCTTGACGGATCGTGCCACGATTCCGGTCGAAAATGGGTAGGACCAGACCGGCTTGAACACCGGCCACGGTATTACCCGATTCAAAGTCCTTGCCTCCACGGGCGTCCAGCACGATATTCGGGATCGGTTGTACCCGTTCACGTGCCACGGAAAGTTGATCGTGACGAACATGCTGTCGGGCTGCGACCAGTTCGGGGCTTTTCTCAAGTAATTGGCCAACCGCTTCCTCCCAATCGAGGGGGCTATTCTGGTCAAACAGGTCTCCCTCGAGGGGTAAATAGACCAGGTTCGGAATACCAACCATCGCGGACAAACTTCTCCAGGCAAGCTGGACATTGAGTTTTGCCCTCTCAACTACCAGTTCGTCCTGGTGAACCTCGACTTCCGCCTTCAGAACATCCGCTTCGTTCGCCTGGCCAAGATTCAGCATTTCCTTGCTGGTCAAGTGCGCGTCCTGGGTGTTTGCCAGAAGTTGCTCGTGAACTGCCAGCACTTCCTCTAGAGCGAGTACCCGGTAAAAGAAAACCTCGACGTCGTTCGCGACGCGCTGTTGTTGCACAAACACATTGGTCTTGGCCATTTGGGCTCGCTGGCAATACTTGGCGCGACTCAGCCGAAGTTTACCCCCGGTTACGATTTCCTGCGAAACGAAGCCTCCTTGTATTTCCCCTGCGGTACCCTCAACGCCTATCTGGTCGCCGACATATCCGACCACGGGGTTCGGAGACAGGCCGGCCTGGTAGGCCATGCCAAGGATTGCACCCACCTCGGCCGAGGCCTGCAGGAGCGTTGGATTGTGCTCCAGAGCGAGCTGATGCAACTCGCCAAGCGACGGCCCCCTGGCGGGCGGCACCGGCAAATGATCGAACCGTCGCTCCAGCGGCAATCGAACCGGCTCGGACGGCGGGAGTTCCCCTTCGACTGCCCTTACAGGGCGAATGGGGCCTTCCCCCAACGGACCCCAGAAGACCGTTTCGGTCGCCACAGACTCGGCTTGTGAAAGTGAGCCTGTAAGAACGCCAACGAGCAAAAATGCTATCAGTAAAACTCGGGGATACGCCATCCGCCCAATCCAGGATCAGTAAAAGTAAACGACTGCACCGGTTATATCGACCCGCGGCCGAGCCGACTTTTCCTGGATTGATGGTCAAAAGGACCGGGCAGACTTTTTGGGTTAAGGTTTGCGGCCTGGGGGATGCGTTATGGGGCTAGCAGTCGCTTTAGATGAGCTTTCGGTAGACTGTGGAGAGCCGGAACCGGTTGGGCCCTTTCCGAAAAACACTCAGCTAGCGGGAAACATGGCCCACTCGACTCCTGCCATTTTTTCGACACATCGCACGACCTGGCAGCTATAGCCGAATTCGTTGTCATACCAGCAGTAAAGGACACAACTCTTGCCGCTTGCGGTGGTATTTTGCGAATCAAAGACGCACGCATCCCGGTTACCGATGAAATCCGAGGAGACGACTTCATCCGAGGTGGTGTAGCCAATTTGTTGCTGCAGCGGGGAGAAAAGGGCCTTTTGCCTGACGAATTCGTTGATCTGTTCGCGACTAATTTCTGCTTCGAGCTGTAGCATCAAAATGGCTAGCGACACATTGGGCGTGGGCACACGAATCGCATTGCCCGTGAGCTTTCCGGCCAATTCGGGAACTGCTTTGGCTACCGCTTTTGCCGCTCCCGTTTCGGTCAGCACCATATTCAACGCCGCACCACGTCCACGCCGTGAACCTTTGTGGTAATTATCGATCAGGTTCTGGTCGTTCGTATAGGAATGAACCGTCTCGAGGTGCCCTTGCGCAATGGTGTACTCTTCATGGACCGCCTTCAAAAGCGGAACGATGGCGTTGGTCGTACAGGAGGCTGCCGAAACAATTTGGCAATCCTCGGTAATCTTGTGGTGGTTAATCCCGTAAACAACATTCGGAATCTCTCCCTTGCCGGGGGCTGTAAGAATAACCTTGGCGACACCCGGGCAGCGCAAGTGTTGACTCAGGCCAGCTTCATCGCGCCATATTCCGGTGTTGTCGATCACAATCGCATCACGGATCCCATGTTCTTCGTAATTGATTTCGGCGGGCGAACTGGCAAAGATAAACTGGATTCGGTTGCCGTTGCAGACCAGGCAGTTCTCTTCCTCGAGAACACGAATGGTTCCCTGGAACCGTCCGTGGACCGAATCACGGAGCAGTAAGGCGGCCCGCTTTTTTAGATCATGGTCCGTACCGCCCTTGCGAATCACCACCGCTCGCAACCGACAAATGTCTCCCCCGCCCGTTTTCTCGATCAGCAGCCTGGCAACCAGCCGACCAATTCGGCCGAAGCCATACAAGACGACATCTTGTGGTGCCGGGAGCGGTTTGCGGGACTGGCCAATCTCGTCTCCAACCACCTCCTGCAAAAACTGGGTTCGATCGGTTCCGGTGGGCTGCCCCTGGTACATCACCGTCAGCTTGCCTACGTCGATATGAGCGGGCCCCAAATCCATCGCCGCCAACGATTCGATCATGGGGTAGGTCTCAAACGCAGAAAGCTCATTTTTCTCAATCCGGCGAACGAAAGCATGCAACTTCATCAGATCGGTGACCGACTGGTTCACCATCGTACGGCCATACATGTAGAGCGAAACATTCCGTTCGCGGTAAAGCCTGGCAACCAGGGGAATCATCCCCTCGGCCAATTCTTCCCGTTGTTTCCAGTCATTAAAAAAATCTGCCGGTTGGGGGCGTTGATTCACGGATCGTAACCTTTCTCAAACTGGTGCTGCTACGCAAAGAAGCGTCTCTCAATATATTAACGATTGGACGTTGCCAGAAAGGGAAGTGTTCATCTTGTTTTGGGCTTTTCCCGGTAGGTGCCAGCCCTGCGTCTGGCAGTCTATGCTTACCCTTTTGTTGGAAAACGGGCAACTCGGTTCGCGGAGCTGTTTGGGCGGTCGCGGCCGCAGTCAGACGAACCTACGCGAGTTCGGAAAATCAGGCCCAGGAGCCTGGCCGCACCCCGCAATCGGCTCTATTGTCCCGGAACGCGTTCCGGCAACAAGCAGCCGCCTCCTGTATGAATACGGCAAAACAAGCCAGAGGTTCTCAATCTGCGAGTCAACAAACACCCTAAACACCCTTGCCCCTACTGGCGCATTTCCGAGTAGAATGGCCGCAGTGTAAATCAACTCCGGTGCAGGCCAGATGGCGCACCGAATCGGCCGGCTGATGCAGGCCAGCGTTTCGGCTATCCGGCGAGAATTATTTTTCCGCCTATGGCAGAACCGCTAGCCTGACTCTGTCGGCAGCCAGGACGATCCATTCGCCCCCCCCCAGTTTTCTATGACCCAGTCCAACCGCACTTTGCACAAATTTGGCATGACCGCAAAAATTCTCGCCGCAACGGTGGCCGGGTTATTGGTGGGGCTGTTTTTTGGCGACTATTGTTCGTGGCTGAAATGGGTCGGCGATGGATTCATTGGCCTACTCCAGATGGCCGTTCTGCCTTACATCACCTTATCGCTCATTGCCAACATCGGCCGGTTAAATATCACCCAATGCTGGCGACTGGCAAAAGTTGCCCCTGTGGTCATGGGAGGATTGTGGCTTCTGGCGCTTGGCGTGCTGGCGTTGATTTCCCTCTCTTTTCCAACGCGGCAAGCCGGATCATTTTTTAGCACCAGCTTCCTCCAAGAACCGCCCGCCTACGACTGGCTTGAATTATTCATTCCCGCCAACCCGTTTCACTCTCTCTCGAGCAGTGCAATTCCCGCCGTGGTCGTTTTCTCCATCGGCCTTGGGGTTGCATTAATAGGATTTTCTAACAAATCCGTGTTTCTTGATCCGTGCAACGTGGTCATCAAAGCCTTGTCGCGACTCAATCATTTCATTCTGCAACTTTCTCCGTTTGGAATTTTTGCAATTGTAGCACATGCCGCCGGCACTCTTGACTTGGATCATATTGAATTACTTCAGGGATATCTTCTTGCCTACGGGGCCGCCACCGCACTTCTTACCTTATGGCTCCTGCCAACCGCAGTGAACCTCCTCACCCCATTTTCGTACCGCCATTTCCTTCAGGTGACCCGAGACGCACTGGCGACCGCCTTCGTCGTGGGCAATACCTTCATCGTATTACCGATGATTGTCGACAGTACGAAACAACTATTCACCCGGTATGCATTGCCTACCAAAGGCTCGGATGATTTGCCGGAACTCATTATTCCGATGGCTTACCCATTTCCGGATGTCGGCCGCATTGTGGGACTCTTGTTTATCCCGTTTGCTGCCTGGTTCTATGGCACTCCGATTGACGCGGCTCATTTGCCAATTCTTATCGTCGTGGGGTTTCTCGGCTGTTTTGCCAATCCGCTGATAACCATTCCCCTGCTCCTTTCCCTGGCGGAGATTCCCAGCGATATTTTCAATCTTTATGTGGTGATTGGCATTCTGGCCAGTCGTTTTGGTGACGCCATGAAAACCATGCACCTGTTCGCATTTGCTGCCATCACGACTTGCGGGCTGACTGGCAATCTAGCCGTACGCTGGGCAAGGATCCCTTTCACACTGGTCCTTACGACTTGTTGCCTTGCAGTGACGATGGTTGGAGTTCATAAGTGGCTCGACCAGTCCTTCGTGAACGCCAACCTACTCGAAGACCTCGTCACCGAAAGGGCCCTTATCACCAAGCCGGTGCCATTTACAATCCTGGATCAGGCCGCCCCTAATCCCATCCCGCTGCAAACAGGCGAATCGCGACTCGAACGTATACGCCGACGGGGCGTCATTCGTATTGGATTTGATGACGACGAACTCCCGTTTTCTTACTTCAACGACTCCACGTTGGTTGGATTTGATATCGATATGGCCCACCAGTTGGCCCGCGATCTGCAGGTCGGGATTGAGTTTGTTCCCTTTTTGTCACGTGATATTACCGACCAACTCAGGAATGACTATTTCGATATTGCCATGTCCGGGCTGGAAGGAACGATGAAACGGTTGTCGGCGCTCCCACCGGGAGATCCGTATATGGAAGTAACTCTCGCCCTGGTAGTTTTGGATTACCGCCGAACTGAGTTTGACTCTATTCGCAAATTGCAAGGGAAAGAAGACCTGCGTATCGCGGTCATTGCGGACAGTTTTTTCGCTGAGATGCTCAGTCAGATCGCCGGTGAGCTTGACGTGATCGAGCTCGAATCGGAAAAGGACTTCTTCAATAGCAGCATTTCGCAAGCCGATGCGCTCCTCACCAGCGCTGAGACGGGATCTGCTTGGACCCTGCTCCGCCCAACCTACTCCGTCGTCCGCCCCACAAAACAAACGATCCGTATTCCTCTTTATTACCTGACTGCTCCCGATGAAAAGTTTCGCGCGTTTTTGGATCGATGGCTCGATCTGAAACGGGGAGAGCGCACCCTTGACAAGTTTTATGACCACTGGATACTTGGCAAACCTGCAGATGACCCGACACCCCGTTGGTCGGTCATGCGGAATGTTCTTGGCTGGGTCGACTGACCGGATTACGAATGGTGTCATCCCAGAGGCGCAATCCGATCTTTCGTGGCCGGGCTTACTCCTGTGGCGACAGAGACAACGTTTATGGAACGATAGTACATGCCCCACCGGTGCGTAACTTCCGTTTTGCGGGTTTAGCAGTCCATTCAGGCCTGCCTGAACCCCTTGCCACTACCACGACGTTTGAAGGACGGTTATTCAGTGACGCCATCGACTTCTGACGTTTGGTCCATTGCCTGGCTTTCGATTCAGGTCTCCACAAGTGGTGTCTTCCTGGCCGCATTGGCAGGAATTCCCCTCGGAACCTTTTTGGGGTTGTCTCAATTTCGGGGCAAACAACTTCTCGTCACGCTGATTTACACGGGAATGGCGTTGCCACCCGTTGTCGTGGGCCTGCTGGTTTATCTTGGTTTATCCCGCAGTGGGCCCCTAGCAGCACTTGGTTGGCTCTTTTCCGTCAAGGCGATGATCCTGGCCCAATTCATCCTCGCAATTCCTTTTGTCGTGGGTATTACGATGACCGCAATCAGCGCCGTCCCTCAATCGCTGCGATTGCAAATTCATAGCCTTGGAGCAAGCCGGTGGCAACTCCACTCGACCATTCTCAAAGAGGCTCGGGCCGGCGTGGTACTGGCCGTAGCCATTGCGTTTGGGCGCAGCATCTCTGAAGTGGGTGCGGTCCTGATGGTGGGTGGCAATATTGCCGGCCACACACGTGTACTCACGACAGCAGTGGTCTTGGAAACCAGCCAGGGACATTTTGAAACTGCCTTGGTGCTGGGCGGTATATTGCTGTTGATTGCACTGATCGTTAATGGATTGATCCTGAGCCTGAAGGGTCAGCAACAATGAACGACCAAGTCCCCTGTTATCGATTGGACAATGTGCAGCGTGCGTTGGGGGATGCATTCGCACTAAGAATCAACCATCTTGCCGTAGGGACGGGCGAGACTTTAACACTCCTGGGTCCAACGGGAGCTGGCAAAAGTACACTTTTGCGAATTTTGGCTGGGCTGGAACACGATGTCACTGGCTCAACCCAATACCATGACCAACCTTTCTGCCAGCAATCACTCCCGCTGGAAGTTCGGCGAGGCATCACGCTTGTTTTCCAACACCCGCGGTTGCTTAATACGACCGTAAAGAAAAATGTAGAATTTGGCCTCCGGTTGCGTGACCAGCAGGTCAAAGCCGACCAGGTTCAATCGATCCTCCAACGTTTAAATCTAGCCCACTTGCAAAACCAGCAGGTTCGTTCGCTCTCCGGTGGACAAATTCAACTGACGGCATTGGCCCGTGCTTTTGCTGTGCAGCCATCGGTCCTGCTCTTGGACGAACCCACCTCCCACCTTGACCCAGCGCACGTGTCGCTGGTGGAAGAGGCAATTCAACATGAGTCTGCCTCCCGTTCGATGACTGTCGTCTGGGCAACTCACAACCTCTTTCAATCACAGCGTGTTTCCGATCGGGTCGCTTTCCTGCTCGACGGGCAACTTCTGGAAGTCGCTCCGCCTGACTCGTTGTTTAACACGCCCCGGGATCCCCGTACTGCCGCGTTCGTCCGTGGCGAAATGGTCTGCTAAAGCATGTTCCCTCGCCAACTACTCTGGAATTGGATGCTGTTTTACTTCGCCATCACGTGTGGCTGTGCAGGGCCACCCCAGCAGCAGAACCGCCTGGTCCTGGCCACCACGACCAGTGCCCGTGACAGTGGGCTTTTGGACATGGTCCTTCCTCGATTCAAGAGCGAATCTGGCATTGATGTGGAAGTCATTGCCGTTGGTACCGGACAGGCATTGAAACTAGGCCGGCGCGGTGACGCAGACATTCTGCTCACACACGCCCCGGCCGCAGAAAACCAATTCGTCGCCAATGGTTATGCCCGCCAGCGATACCCCATCATGTCAAACGATTTCCTGCTTGTGGGCCCGGAGTCCGATCCGGCCGCTCTTCGCGGCACGACTCCAATTCACAGCGCCCTGAAAAAATTGGTTCAACGAGAAACATCGTTTATTTCTCGGGGAGATGAGAGTGGCACACACCTTCGCGAACAGCAGGCATGGCGGGATTGTGGGATTGCTCCCCGCGGCACCTGGTACGTAGAAGCTGGATCGGGGATGGCAGCAACTTTGCGGATGGCGAGCGAAATGGAGGCTTATACCCTTTGCGATCGGGGAACATTCCTGGCCCAACAGGGCCATTTGGACCTGGACATTCTTTGCCAACACGATCCGAGCATGCAAAATGAGTACGCCGCCATGATTGTCAGTCGATCCAAGCACCCACATGTCAACGATAAGGGAGCCCAGCAATTGGTGGAGTTTTTAAGTTCGCCGGAGATTCAAACCCTGATTGAAGGGTTTGGAGTCGCCCAATATGGATCGCCCCTGTTCGTGCCGGCCACTCAGGATTCCATGAAAGAGAAACAGGGCCGTAGCCCGCCAAAAAAAGGTGTTTAAAGAAAAGTCCGCCAGTTCGCAGCAGCGGACAAACGGTGGTTGCTCTGAAAATCCAAAACACCTGTTTCAGTCTGCGCGTGAGCGCCCACACCAAAGACAGCCGATATCGTTTATTCGTCGTACACATGCTCCTGGGTAATCCACTCCATCCCTTTTTCGTCCTTGAACAAATCGATCCAGATGTAGTGAAGCGTGTTTCCCTCCTGGACCTCGACTCCGTGGCTGGAACCTAGTGGTATGTGGACCAACTGGTTTTCTGAAAATGCAATCGTCTCCTGGTCGGCGCGAACCGTACAGTTATTATCTTTGAGGCCGTAAAAGAACTGTTCCAACATCGGATGCCGGTGAGTTGCAACCTCATCTGGCCCGCTTGTCTCGACCGAGCCAATGCAAAGCCGGGGAAAAGTGTACTCCGGTAGTAGGGTGCGGCTTATCGTCTTGGGACTCTTGACTCTTTCCTGGTAGGTCCCGCAGGAGGAATACGTCTGAAACGACTGGATTTTGTGCCTGTTTTTTTCGTAGAGCATTCTGTCCTGGGTGGAAAATTCCACGGCCAGTTCAAGAACCTCTAGCCGCTCCAGGCGGGAGATGATTTTAAACGGTTCCTCTGGCCGAGGCACAAACAGGCCAATTTCGGTAACTTCCCAGCTGCGGGTTTCCTGCTGGACCCGCCCCATCCCGCCGGTAAACAGGTAAACACAGCCCTTGTTTTTTCGAGGGGTTACTTCGAAAACCTTTTCCGCAGCCAATGCGAGGAAACTGGTGGACAGGCCATCCACTTCACCCGGTAAGACCGGCGATAGGCTTCCCTCCGACAAGGTATTTAAATTGGCCGTTTGGATCATTATCTCACCGCCAAAAAGTTCATTGCGCCAATCGAATTGATTTGTTGCCGTTTTTCTGGCATGGCCACCTCTCCATCTTCGAGGCCTCCTCGCCAACGATCCACGGGCCATCCTGGCGCGGCCCACGTTCAGGAGGCCTCTTTAAGTTAGGGATCGCATGCCGTGCAGGCCAGCCCCATAGGTGCCGGACCAACAAGCCCCAGGCCGGCTATTCTGCATGTCCCTGTACCACCCGGAGGATAATTTCGCGAATGCAGCCGTCCAAGGCTACCATCCGTAGGGTGCGCAACCACTTGTATTTGCGACTCTGGGCGGTAACATCTGGGTTTTCTGTTGGCCACCCGCCCCTTCTGGAGAAAGCAGCGTGATGCCTCGACTCAGTCGGGCTGCTATGGGTTGGGCCCTTTATGACTGGGCCACCAGCGCCTATGCCCTGTGTGTACTGGCCGGATTCTTTCCGATTTTGTTCCAAAGCTACTGGGCCAGCGAACTTCCGGTGGCCCGTGAGACATTCTGGTACGGCCTGTTTGTCTCGACGGCAAGCCTGATTGGCGCTTTGGTGGCGCCCTTTCTGGGAACCCTGGCGGACGTGGGCGGCAGCCGCAAGCGGTGGCTGTTGATCTTTGCCCTTGTGGGCATGGGGGCCACCCTCCTGCTCACGTTTGTTGGCCGGGGCAACTGGCCACTGGCGGGAACCATTTTTGTCGTGGGCACCGTCGGCTACTACGGGGCCTACATCTCGTACAATGGACTCTTGCCAGTGGTGAGCAGCGAAGAGAATCGCCACTTCATTTCGGGACTCGGTTTTGCAATGGGATACCTTGGCGGGGTACTCCTGTTTCTCGCCAGTATCCTTCTGGTCAAGTTGCACCATTTTTTTGGCCTGGCAAGTACCATCGATGCGATCCACGTCGCCTTTATCGCCGCCGTCGTATGGTGGGGCCTTTTTACCATTCCCCTGATGATGACCGTACGCGAACCGCCTCGGAGTGGGGCCCGGATTTCTGTTGGCAAGAGTTTGTCGTGCCTGGCATCCACGCTTCGGGAGGTCTTTCAAAATAAGCAAACCCTCTGGTTCTTATTGGCCTATTGGTTTTACATCGACGGCGTCAATACGGTCGTTGCTATGGCAAGCAACTACGGGAAAACTCTCGGGTTCAAAACTGACGTGATGCTCATCACCTTGGTGCTGTCCCAGGTTGTCGGTGTCCCCAGCACACTGCTAATCACCTGGCTCTCGCAGCGTTATCGGGCCCGGCCATTTTTGTACTTTGGCATCGGGCTCTATTTGGTCATTATTACCTACGGCGCGTTCATGCCTAAAACTCCGATCAGAGTGGCTGGTATGGAGATCGAGGGACTTTATGTGCTTGGCTTTCTTGTGGGACTCGGGCAGGGTGGAATCCAGGCCTTGAGCCGATCGACATTCAGCCTGTTGATCCCCAAAGATCGTACCGCCACCTATTTTGGGATCTATAACATGCTCGGGCAATATGCCGCGGTCTTGGGCCCGTTGTTGATGGGGATCGTTACGCAGCTTACTGGAAGCCCACGCTATGGTGTTGCCTCGCTGGCAGTGTTGTTTGTCGTTGGTGCGGCGGCGCTTACCCGCGTCCCGCTGGAGAGATAGACATCGCCATAGCAAGCGGACAAAGCCCACTCTAAAATATCCTCCCGGTAATTCAATCGCCTGCTTGCCGTCAACTGCTGGCAGAGGGATTTGTTGAACAAGAACCTACAGGTACGCAAAACGACGATGAAAAGTCTCAAGCGGGTGGTGGTTGTCGGTGGTGGGGTGGGTGGTCTGACCGTTGCCCTGGCGCTGCATCGGGCAGGTATTGTTGTGGAGGTTCACGAACGTCACGACTCGTTTCAGCACCATACCACGGGTTTTACGATTTGGTCGCACGCGGTCGCCAGCCTGTTGGATTTGGGTGTTTCTCTCGAGTCGGCGGGGCAGCCCATCGAACAGACTGAAATTCGCAACCAAGCGGGAGAGCTGATTTGCCGCATGCCGGTCGGAGAAATCTCGCGATCTCTGGGTGCCGATAGTTACGAGATGCAGCGGGGCGCAATGCTGAAGGCCATCGCAGCCGAACTGCCTGATGGCACACTCCACTGGGATTCCGAGTGTGTAGGAATCGAAGAAGGGTCCGGCCAGGCTTGTGTCCGCATGGCGGATGGATCTCAACACCAGGCCGATCTTGTGATTGGGGCAGATGGAATCCACTCGGTCACCCGTGAAGTGGTTGCCGGAAAGGTGGCGCTTCGTCCGTCCGGTTATTGTGGGGCGGCGGCCGTAATCCAGTTTTCGCACCCTGATTGTCCACCGCACACACATATCGACGTCTGGGGCCATGGCGGTAAAGCGGGTATCGCTGACATCGGACAGGGACAATTGCGCTGGTACACCACCTGGAAGGTGCCTCGTAAAGAGCACGGCCCACAGGCGGGTCGTCGGAGTAAAGCCGAGATGCTCGATCACCTGGAAAGCTGGCATGGGCCGATTGGCGATCTCGTCAGAGCCACCCCCGAAAGCCAGATCCGGCAAAATATCCCTTCGGACATCGCCCCTATCACGCGTTGGTTTCAGGGACGAGTGGTGCTCTTGGGGGATGCGGCCCACGCAACGACGCCTTTTGCCGCGATGGGCGCCAACATGGCGATCGAAGATTCCATGGAACTTGCCAACCTGATTGGCGGTTGTGAGGATATCGAGCAAGCGCTTGACGATTTTCAGGATTTGCGAAAAAAGAGGACCGAGGGGATTGTCAAACATGGCCGGTTTATGGCTCGCATGACCCAACTCCACAGTCCGCTGGCCGCGTGGCTCCGCGACCAGGCCTTCCTGCACATGCCGGCTGAGGAAATAGAGAGGGTTACCAAGGAAATGGCATCGGGCAGTTAGGGCCAGATTACCGGACCATTCACACCACAGGATATTTGTCAGTATGCGCATGACCACCTCAGAAACGATTTCCGGCCGGGGATGGGCAATTGCGACCCTCGCCGGGCTGCTCTGCCTGCTCAACTATTTTGACCGCGTGGTGATTTCGTATGCGATCGAACCCATTCAAAAAGATTTTGGCGTGGACAATGCCAGCTTTGGCCTGGCCATGAGTCTATTCGCCCTGGGGGCGATTGCGATCAACGGCATCTCGGGCGTGTTGCTTGACCGGTTCGGTGTACGCATCGTGTGGCTTGTTGGACTGGCTGTTTGGTCGGCAGCCATGTTCTTGTTGGGGCTCATGCATAGTTGGTGGTTGTTTCTCGTGTTCCGGGTTTTTCTCGGGCTTGGCGAGGGAGTGAACTTTCCTGCCATGAACCGGGCAATTTACGATTGGATTCCCCAAAAACACGCAGCCCGGGCCGTTTCGGTCACCCTGATTGGCGTCCCCGGTGCGCTCTTGTTGGGGGGGCCACTCTTTAGCCTGTTGATCGGAAAAGCCGGGTGGCGTTCAACCTTTGAACTGCTCGGTTTTGGTGGCGCGGTTATGTTTCTGGTGTGTATTTTCCTGTATCGAGATCCATCGAGGGCCAGGTCCACTTCCAAGCCTACGCGGCACGACTATTTTCAGCTGTTGAAAAACCCCACCTTACTGGCCACCTCGTGGTCTTTTTTTGGCTTTGGAGCCATCCTCTTTTTTGGCCTCACCTGGTTCCCCGGCTACTTTGAGCAACAGTGGGACGTGAAGCTTCAACAAATTGGATGGTTCAGCACTGCGCCATGGGCTCTCTCGATCGTGGGGATGCTGCTGGTGGGATATTTCTCTGACCGTCTTTTTCTGCGAACGGGCAGTGTCCGAAAGGGACGCGTCCACCTGATCTGGGTTTTTCAATTGATGGCCGCGCTGAGTTTTGTGCCGCTGTTGTTCATTGAGTCAAAGGAGTGGGCCATTGTTTGGCTGTCGCTCGGTATCGGCATGTCGATGTCGCCCAACGGCCCGTACTACTCCATTTGTAGCGACCTGTTTCCCAGGCAGTCCGGCGCAGCTACGGGAATCCTGGTGACGTTTTTTTCTGCCTCGGGGGTGATTATGCCGTGGCTGGTCGGCTGGCTGACGGAAACTTTCGGAGGTTTTGACGTTGCGTTCGGCGTGATGGCCGGGATTGTTGCATCCGGAGCGCTGGGAATGCTGTTGTTCGCCAGAGGTGAGCCGGCCCCATCGACCGGTTCGTAATGGTTTTCATCTGGTACCGTATTGAGCCTCAACCCATCCGCATTCATGGGGAAACACTCCTGCCCCCGTCGAACGGAGCGGAAGGAAAAATTCTTGGGGGGAGTAACGTAGGCCGACGGCAACCGATTCGCATGGAGAGGGAGGCATCCATGGGAATCGAATTTGCCGCCGGCCAGGGCAAACGGCGGGCTGCCTGCTTGAGGCGGCCCGCAGACTTCCGGACGAATCAATGGGTTGGTCTGCGCCGCGATCGGCATCCTGCGAGCATCATGCCCACCGTTAACAGGAGGCCAGTCGTGGGTTCGGGGACGAGGCTTGTACTGTCGGTATCCTGCCAGAACACCATTTCCGTCAGGTCGAGGCCATCAAGGCCTGCCTCGGCGCCGGCGATCAGTCCCTCTTGCGAATAAAAACGGATGTCGAGAATGCGAAACAAATCGCCTCGGGGGCCAAGCGGATCGGAGTCAATTTTGACCTGGTCCTCATAGGTCGCCATGATGTCGAACCAGGCTGGATACGGGTTTGGGGTTGTGAGAAAATCTTCCCCTTTTTCCGAGCCCGGCGTACCGTTGTAGTCGCCACTAAAATCCTTCTCGCGGTCGAACAAGACGGAATTCTCGACTACGCCCGCGGCCAAACCATCGAACCTTAGGCCGGTTAATCGACCTTTACCTGTTTGGTTGTACTGCAGCTTCCAGGAGTTCAGAAACGTATCTCCCGTCTGAACCACACTCCAGTCGCCCGTCGCTCCCACCGCAGCGCCCTGATCGGCGGTGCCTGTGGCTGCCCAGCTTACCGTTTCATCAGCCGCATTGGAAAAGAAAGCAGTCACTTCCATGCCGGCCATCAGTTCTCCGGTGGTCTTGTAGTTGGCGACCGCGGGAATGTTTTGGGTGGTTCCTGGGATTGATTGGTACATGGTGACAGCCCCAGTTGTGGTGGCGGTCATAAAAGTTCCCATCAGGATAAAAGTCGTAAGCAGTTTGCGGGTCATAAGTGTATCTCCTAGCGAACAGGAAAAGTGCGGCTGCAGCCTCGCGGAGGACGACAGCGGGGGACACCCTGCAAATCAACAAAGGTGGCCGCAGCCCGACAGGGAAAATCGCCCTTTTTCCTGGGTGGCGTTGAACGGGCTCAGCGGAGTGGCTGCCATCAAAGGTTAGGAGCCAAAAAAAAGGGCCGAGGCGGCACGAAGATTATTATCTCCAGCCGCCTCGGCAAGTGGGTAGATTTATATATTCACCGGAGCCCGTCAGGCTGCGACGTGGTGTCGACGACGGTTCAAAGCCAGTCCAAGCAGGGCGGTACCAAGCAACAATAAGGTGGCCGGTTCTGGCACTCGGTTGATACCGACGATGGGCGTATCACCTACCAGGACGAAGTTACCGATAATGGCTGCGTCGTTCTTCGTTTTCGCAAAGACAAACAACTCGCGCCCAGCCAACTCGGGCATGTTGAGATGAATTGCATTCGCATCATCGCCTGCCTCGCCGTCAAACAAGACAACCAGTTCTTCTCCGTTATCGAACGTGCGCGATCCAAGATCGAATTCCTGGTAAAGGCCTTTGGCCTCGAGTTCTGCCAACATCGGGCCGTTGAGGTCGGGCAATTCCAGATCCATTCCATCGACGGCAGCGATGCCGAACTCTATCAATTCTGCTGACGTTGCCGTGGTATTGGTGAGAATCAGGCCACGACCGCTGACCAACTGGCGGCCGCGCGTGGTCAGGCCATCGGCCTCCTCGGCGTCGGGAGTGACACCCACCACCTCGGTGCGGAGAAATTGGTTCACATTGAGCAGTGGGGCGCTACTACTGGTCCCATCCGGGTGCTGCACCTCCGCAGAAACAACGGTCCAGTCCCAAACGTCCTGCTCCAGCCCCACGTGAATTACATCCGAAGGGGCAAACGGAGAAGGACTCCCAGAAACCTGCGGGTCACTCCAGACGTGCAGTAAATCATCTTTCGCGTTGGGGCCAACCGGCGTATTGGTATAGCTGTCAAAGTGACGACCCGTATTGCCATCATAATGCCATTGCGGATCAGGATTGTCCGTACCACTCGTTTGAATTTCAAATCCAGCGGTGGGCTTGCCGGAAATATTTTCGTAATCCCAATTGGCATGCAAGACGCGAAAACCCATTGGTGTTGCCGAAGTGGAATTGAAGGTCACGATTCCTGAAACTGCTTCACCGCCCTGCCTGTGGTCGGCGTTGTCGCGGTAATAGTAACTAGGTCCACCTTGGGCCCAGGTGTTGGAATTCGGCAAAGAGGCGGCACCGATCGTAATATCTGGCGTTCCGGTCGCGATTTCGGTGAAATTCAGATCGGTGTTTCCATAGACGTAGCTGTAGGCGGTCAATTCGTCCTGGCTGAGAATGTGATTGTAGTCACCACTATTAATCCAGCTCCGCATCACCTCGTTGTTCTGATCGTTTTGCACGACCAATCCGCCAGCCGTGGTTCCATAGTTGCGATTGACGGCATCTGCCTGGTTTGGATGGTGCAACCCGAGCACATGGCCGATTTCGTGGACTGCGATGGAACGAATATCCCCGAACGGCTGGGCTCCGTTTGCCCGGTTGTAGGAATAGGTCGATCCATTGGCAGTGGTGGAGGCCTGGTCCCACTGGTCGAATGCCAGACGAATCTGATCGCGAATCTGATTGTCGTTGGTAAAACTTGCGTCGAATCCGAAGGTGATGTTCGTCACTGCGGATCCCGGAGTTCCCCAAGAAACAAAGTCGTTGGGGTTATTGATAAGATCGGAAAACCCGGAAGGATCAAGCGCCGGGTCACTGGCAAAGGTACCGAACCCATAAACGAGTGACGGGTGCCCACCCACCAGCATCAACAAACAGAGGATCACCTTGAATGTTGTCCGTAGTTTTGGGAGTCGCCAAAGCACGCAGGCTGCGATGCTTGGTTCCACGGGATGAAGGTTACATGTGGTTAACTTAACTCGGCTGGGATCGTTCATTATCGGTACTCGCTTTCAGGAACACACTTTAGTAAAGGCGTTGTCTCCTACATGAATTACGCACACTCTCTTGGCGTGCGACGAAGCTTTAGAGTGCAGCATGTCGAAAAACGCAATTCCCATCCGTGGGATGTTTTTGCGACCGAGTGCATTCTTATAACTGCTGGACCCCCAGACTGGCCCCACACAAGCCAGGCAGTGCCTCGGCGGGATTGCGGTCTGGGTGGTCTTTCGAGGTTCGCTACTCCTGGCAGGTGTTCGCGGGGCGCGAACTGGAAAACCCTGGCCCCCTGGACTTTGCCCAGTGGTAGGCCGCTGTGGTACGCAATTCCCAACTTCACCGACCAGGAGTACCTGAACCTCTTTCTTCAACCAACACTTTGGTTACGCTTTTTTAAAAGAAACTTTAAAGCTCTTTTCAGACGGGCTTGGACTGTCAGATACCGGGCTTTCGCTCGGAACGTTTCAACGGCCGAATCGAATGCGTCCGCATCCGGCGATCATTGCAGTGAGTCCCAAGAGCAGAAAACTCGCGGGCTCTGGAATGTTTCGCACAGCGTCGCTGTCAGCCACGTAGCTGAGCACATCGTCGGAGATGAAAGTTCGCGTAAAGTCAATCCGCAGGCCACGGTAAAGATCCTTCTGGGGCGAACTTGCGGTCAGGGCGACTGCGTCCCGGTAGGTCACATCGATATCCCATCCGAGCGTGCTATTACTGCCGGCCGCAATCAGCCCGAGCCACGGATCGCTGCCGCCGACGCTACCTGGCGTGCCAGGCGTGGGTTCGTTATCGTCGAACGCCCCAATTTGACGATCGGGCATCAGGTCAATTTCAATCCAATCAATGCCGTTTGTACCGATTCCCTGGAGAACCAGGGGATTGCCACCACTTTCGCCTGCAAGGGAGAGTTTCCAGCCCAGCATGGCTCCAACGGCCTCTCCACTGGCAGCGCCCGTGGCATTCCAGATGACCGTTTCCATCACGCCAGAGCTCTGTCCGGCAGAGATCTTGGCTCCGGCCATTGTGGCCCCGGTGAGGGAAGGGGTGATCCCAGGCACGGTTTGAACCGTGCCTCCGTCTTCAACGACGCTACTGACCATTAGGGCTGCGGTGGCGGGAGCAGCGACGAAGGCGATCGCCAGTAGGGCGACTGCCACTGGGGTGAAACGGCGAGCCAATTTCTGAACGCTGTTTCTCATAATCGCGGGTTGCTTCTTCATCGTTTTGCTTTCCTTCGGAGTTTGAACAAATTGGTGACAGTTTTCTGAACCAGACGGATAAGTCTCACACGCAACGTGCAATCCGGTATTTCCAGGCCCTATTAACAGCCCGGTCACCAAGTGACTCAAGATCCCAGGAATGAACCCGACAGCCAAAAGAAAAGAAACTTTGTGGACTTTGATGAGAAAACGTACTCCGGAGGCCATAAGGCACGCCGTATTGCCAAAAAAGCCTAAAACACAGTACATCGGCGGGCCCGGCAAGGGTCCAAGACGCCAATTCTAATTCGTTAAAAGAAGAACCCGTTTCAGGCGGTCGTCCTTTCGCGAGGAAAAGACCGAACCCCTGAAACGGGCTGGAGACTGCCGTTTTCAATCGACTTAAAGAAGACGGTTTTCGAAGTAAAGAATCGACTTAAAGTCAGCCTACCTACCCTTTGAAGTTTTGCGGCCGGCCCCTACGCGCCTGGCACGCCCGGTGCGGTGGCCGAGCAATGGGAGCCCAAAAAGACCACATGCCAGGAGGATTCCGGTGGTGGGCTCTGGCACGGCCAGGAGAAAGACGGCCTGACCGCTGGTGA
Organism: Lacipirellulaceae bacterium; assembly: GCA_965243695.1. GTDB lineage: Bacteria > Planctomycetota > Planctomycetia > Pirellulales > Lacipirellulaceae > JAKVCB01. Next base: position 214,758 of record CBDEWC010000026.1, read on the forward strand.
CATACAACCCCGACCCATCCGCTGTTTTCGCCAGGCTGGCCGCACCGGCAATCGAATGCATGACCTCGGTGCGATTCCCGGTCACGTCGTAAGCCGCCAGAACCCCATTGCCGAGTGGAATTCCCGTGGTCGGGTCGAGGTCCCCCTGCTCGAGTACGTACAGGTAGGTTTCGTCGGGGCTGCCGAGCAACGACCCGTCGGCAAACGCCATCTCGAGAGGGTTGGCCAAGCCAGTGATGAAGGGCATGACCAACTGGCTGGCCTCGTCAACCAGGAGAACCGATCCGGACCCATTTCGGATCGAAACTCCGGTGAACTCGCCCACGTCTAAAATGAAGGCTTTGTCACCGAAGTGGCTAAAGTCCCCAGATGGCATTTGAAGATCCACTGGGTTGTCGACGCCGAGGTCCGAGATCAAACGGTTCACGTTGCCCATCGCGTCGACTCCAAGCAAACTCGCGTTTTCCCCCGATCCCATCCCGAGTTGGGTGATCAGCATTTGGGCCCCACCGAAACCCGATTCGACGAACGCCAGGCTGCTTGGCATCGCTAAACTCTCACTCAGCACCACCGGTGCGGTCGTCCCTGTGGCCGGATCAATCGTCAATAATCCGGCCGCATTGGGGTTTATGTTTCCCCCGTCAAAACCAAAGCTCTGCAGGCCATACACCGCTCCGTCAGGGGACATGACAAGGTCCGAAAGGTACTCGAGGCCCGTAGCATTTCCCATGGTGAAGGAGGGCCCGTGGGTTGCGTAACGGGCCGGATCGAGGACCGAGGACGGATCGAGGGACGAAAAGAAAAGTTCCCCCCCAGTTCCGACAAGTAAATTTTCTGATTCAACTTGCGTGGCCACCTCGCGAAGCGTACTGCCAAACACCATTGGCGAGGGAATTTGTCCCGGCTCGGGATAGCCACCCGAGGTCGTCTTGGCCGCGGGCATCGGATATTCAGAAACGGGCGGTGCCCCATTTAAGGTCCAGGAAAAGTCGTGAGAGATCCACGCAGCCGTCGCCGTCACCGCACCCGCTGTTCGGCTGGCTGTGACGTGAAGATCAAAATTGACGGCATAGCTTCCATTGGTGATTCCTGTTGCGGCGTCCCCATAAGGCTGGGAGACATTCGCCAGGTTTCCGGCCGACGCGGTCCCAAAAGCGGCTGACAAGGTGGTCGGATTCGGCGACGGCCCCGGGGACTGGCTGGCGAAAGGATCGACCGAGATCGACGACGTCAGGGAGGTGGTGCCACTGCCTAACAATTTTCCCACGCCAGCGGTGGCAATGTAGTTATGGTAACTTGCGGTTCCCTCCAAAACGCCATCGGCGCCTTCCGGGGGAGCTTCGGTCACACGGTACCGGCCGGCGACCGACATTGCCCCGGTCGCCTTGCTTCCACTGAAGAGCTTCGTAAATCCGTTGAGGCCAGCAATGGCCCAGAGTTCGTATTCGGGTGGCGTGTTTGCCGGGTCCGTAATCCGAATCGTGCTGGTTCCGTTTCCTGAATAACGGTAAGGCCCCTGGTTGACCTTGAGGATTCCCCCGTTTCCATTGTTGAGAGGCGGGCTGATTGAGCCGGCCAGATGAGAATAACTGAGCGTCGTTGCGGCTGCCGGCAACGGGACTAGGGCCAGAATTCCAGCGATCCAGAGCGACCGACCGAAGAGACTTCCCCCCCTTTTCATACGCCGGTCCACGCGCTCGATGGATCTGCGAGAAACAAAAACTGCCGAGGCCACAAAATCTGATTGCCGTAACATAATTCCCTCCACTCATAGGCCGGTTTGATGACCGACAGAATGCATGATTCCCTGCGATCCACTCCAGAGACACACCGCTGGCTCCAATCGGGCCCGCTCTTAAGCTGTACAGGGAAGGGAAACCCCGGTTGACCGATGCCAACCGCCGAAGGGTCTTCCTATTCTGCAAACCGAGATTGGCGCCTTCTTACCGACAGCCAAAACGGCCTTTTATTTGGGGATTCACTCCGGCGAGGGCAATTCGCTGAAAACTCTCGGCGCGGCACCAGTGGCTCGAACGCCAACAGGCCATCGTTGATAAACGGCCCCGTTGAGCGTGCCGACCCGTCAACCTGGCTCGATTCGGTTCGTCTTACCCCGAGCCTGATTTTCGCCCCAGGAACGACCAGGAAATCCCTTAAGTCCTTTTCTGTACGCCACTTAGAGGCAGGCCTCCTAAAGGGGCCGGAAACTTCGGCAGGATGCCTGTCGGGTGGTCGAGGCCGTCATTGAGTTCCCCTCTACAGACAACAGATCGCCCGCAACCGGAGAGGGCGAACCGAATCCCATCCTTTTTTTTGCTGTGGAGGCAACCCAACGATGAAAGCCACATTTCCCACCATTCTGTCAAGTATTTCAAAAACCGAGCGGACCGTTTGTTTCGCGAGCCATCTCGCGCTCGGCTTGGCCATGTTGATTTCCACGGGGACTGCCTCAGCAGCCCTGATGGTCAACAGTTACACCGAAAACGTCGGCACCGTCCAAACCGTACCGGCAATGCACCCAGACCTTAATGGCGCCGACATGGCCGGGGCCATGATCACGATTACCTTGCCCGGTGGCGTAGGAAGTGAAACGGTTGCGTGGAACCCAACCGGTCCATTCAGCGGCGAAGCGGCTGGTATACTTCCCGGTCCCTGGCGATTGTCGCTTAACGGCGAAAGTGGTGGTAACCCATTAGTCCTTGAGGGCCTTCCGGGCCTCAACGGCATCGAGGCGCTTGAAATTGACCTGATGCCAGCCGGACGACAAATCGGAGCCTTCGATGACAATACTCCCGGAATCGGAACGCCAGGCACGACCGGTGGCACGGATCCGATGATCGGCCTGATGGCGCCTCCGAGTCGGGCCCATCTTGGTTGGGACATTGACGTTGCCTATCGCGACATCGTGGCCCTGTCGTCCAGCGCACCCCAGCAAGACATTTACCGTCGCATGCAAATCAAGTTTACCCAGCCCTTTGTCGCCGGTGACCTGCTTCATTACATTGCCGATAGTGACTCGGTCCGTTCCTTAGCACCGGTAGCTCTTCCGGGCGACTACAGTGGCGACGGCGTCATTGACGCCGCGGACTACGCAGTCTGGAACGACACCCTTGGGTCGATCCAAGATTTGCGTGCCGACGGCGATGGCAATGGGACGGTTGATAGCGCTGACTACGCCATCTGGAAAAAGAATTTTGGCGTGACGGCGGACCAGCTAGCAGGTGCCAACGTCAAAAGCAGCACGTTTGCAGTTCCCGAAGCGAGCACCGCACTGTTAACGGCTGTTGGCATGCTGTTCTTTGGAATGGCCCGTGGACGGACCCATAGGAGAAAAACGGCTTAAGTGACTTTTGCCAGAACTGGAAAAAATACGGCTGCCTGTCGAGCACAAACTCGACAGGCAGTTTTTTTATGGTTTACCTGACAAGCAACGAACGCTGTTGCGACTCTCGCACACTTGGTGAACCAACGGCCCTCTCCAATGGCCTTTCGGCGGGCGAACGATCCGCGAGGTCTCGGAAGGGCAAACTCAATCCGGCCGCAGGAGCCTGCGTGGAAGTCGGCCAAGTGAAAGCCCTGTTGGGGCGAGCGGCCACTTTTTGACTTCGCTAGCCCACCTTTAATGAGGTTAAGATAGAGATAGCCCCTTACGCTGACCCGTCGGCAGCAGAAAACTCAAACCCTCCAGCACGTTCCCTTTACGGGAAGGTCCACTCTGGTGAGCCACCCCCACAACCAGCACCGGCCAGATCAGCTCACCCAGAGAGCTCAACAGGCGGCTTTGCCATTCACGCTGCTGGAGCAGCTTGAAATCCCTTGCGGATATGAGCGTTCTTTTAAAATAAGCCCCGGAAAGTTATTGGCGAATCGGTATCTGCTGGGGATTTCGCGCGCAGATACAACGCCAGAGATTTTGAAGGAAATTTGTCTTGGCCTGAAAATGCCGGAATCCCTGTTGGCCCGGTTCCAAGAAAATCTGTCTGGGGCAAACCTGGTGTTTCTGGGATTTGAGGATAACCAAGAGACTGCCAGCTACCGGGTCTACCTGGAGTATTGGGACAAGATCGGCGGTGAAATAAAGCAGGCCCCCCAAAAGACCCACCCCAGGCTGATGTTCCTCGGTTACAAGTGGGACATCCAGCACCCTGAACGTCAGGCCATTTCCGAATACACGTGTTACCCACTACTGAGTACCTCGGAAATCGTCGAACGGATAACGGGCCTTTACGAAACCGCCAAAGAGGGCTCCACTGCTAGGTGCGTCCGCAACATCATCGACCGTGCAGCGGAGCAGGCTGCTGATTCCGTCTTTATTTACCTTGAGGTGAGCGAGGCGGGCAGCCGGCGAGCGTCTTATGACCTGAACCTCTACAAATCGGGACTGCGGCTCGACGATATCAACGATTTTCTCATTCAGCTGCAGCAGCGCTACAAAATCAAGGAAGCAGCCTTTTCCAGGCTCCTCAGTCTGGCTGGGCCCAAACGGTTGGGGCATATCTCCGGTGGCATCACCGGAGAAGGGGAAGACTTCGTTACCTTCTACTACGAGCATTGATCACCGCACACCCTCGACTTTACGTTGGGCGGTCGCCTCTCCGATGCTGAGGTTTACCCTGTCCGGCCCGCGTTATCCTTTGCGCAGTTGACTGTCAGGGATTGGCTTCACCGGAACAGGGGCCCGTCTTCGGACAATCGTCTAACCCGGGTGCCTGCGCCTCATGCTCATCGCGCCAAGGGCTAGCCCAAGAAGAACAGCCGTGGTGGGCTCGGGTATCATTGTGCCTCGATGGATCACGTAGGCCTTTGTGCCGATGACAGGCGCGGCCCAGTCGATCACTTCGTCGACGGCGACTCCGCCGTTGTAATCCGCGCGGAGGTAGCGATAGGCCCCCGTGCTGTCGTAGACCATGTCCACCTGGCCGGGGTTTGAGAAGGGGTCGTAGCCCGACAGGCCCAGCATCGCCCGAACGAGGTGATCGTGAAGGGCCGCTGTCGAAGCTTGAGATCCAACATCCAAAGCGGTGAGGGCCGATGAAAAACCGCTGAGACTTGTCCCATCGTATCCGTGACTGAATAAATCGTTGAGGCTGTCCCCCGAGAGGGTTACCACCACATCGAACGAACTGCCGTTCTTGTCGAATCCGTACTGCTTCGTCCAGGCCGCCTCCGAAACGGCAGGGCCTGCCACGACGGAGAGCCCGGTAAAAAATGCTGTGATAAAAATCCGCCTGCGAATCACAGACCATGTCACTAGTAGGTTCATTATCCAGCTCCCGCTGCTTCTATTGGCAACGCACTGTTTGTCAGTGTTCCGCCCGCCAACCTCCACTTTAACAAGCGTTCCGCGCGTGTCAAAATTTGGTCAACTCCGGAAAATGTCGCGATCTACCAAATCGAGGCTACCCAACAACGAATGCGAGACGCATCCGGCCAGCCGCTGCGGCTATTGGATGGGTGTTCGGTGGGTTCTGTCGGCTTGCGGACTGAAAGTTGGCCGTTGATTGAAATCCGCTTCCCCTTAACACCTTGCACACTCCCCCAGCTTAGAGGGTAAACTAATGTGCATGAAACCTGATCCCCACATGAAACCTGAACAACTTGCTGACTACCCGGTGGTGGTAGACCTGCCAATCCAGTGGGGCGATCAAGATGCCTTTGGTCACGTCAATAACCTGGTGCCGTTCCGCTGGTTTGAATCGTCGCGCATTGCCTACCTCCAAGAGAGCCAGGTCGGCAACTTGATGGATCGAAACGGGCTTGGTCCCATCCTCGCTTCGATTACGTGCAATTATCGGCGCCAACTCCACTATCCCGACACGGTGTTTATTGGTTCCCGCGTCACCAAGATCGGCCGTACAAGCATGACGATCGACCACGCCGTCTACAGCGAAAAGCTGCAAGTGATTACCACCGACGGGGTCTCCACGATTGTGATCTTTGATTACAAGGCGAACCGGCCGGTACGGGTCCCCGACGAACTGCGCCAAGCATGCGCCAAGCGGGAAGGGCAGTCCTTCGACCTGTAGTACTGCTCCGCCTAACCAGCGACCCATTCTCAAAGAAGTTCCTGAGAACCTCCCGGTCCGCCGCGACCGTAGCCGCAACGTTGTACGGGCGATTCGCCGCAGGGTGCCAATTGCATCCCAGTGAAATCCGACCTCCCCCAATTATCCCGCAACGGTCAGTGGATTTGACGGGATAAATAATCTTTCATCCGTGACGCACTGTCGAATGGACACTGTCGAATGGAAACTGTCGAATGGAAACTGTCGAATGAGAGCTGTCGAATGAGAGCTGTCACAGCCGGCACGAAACGCGGCCAACAAACGATAAGCCCGCGATGTCAACGAGAACAATCCCAGGTTGGGGCCGTAGTCAAGCAGATGCGAACGGTTTCCCAGAGATTCGACACGGGGGGACGTGAATGTGTGAGCATCGTGGTATTTCTAGCCCAGATCGGTATCAAGCCGAACCCAAATGGCAAATGGCGGCTTATGGTACAGTTTCGCATAGCCGCGAGATCGAAAAAGCGTCCGTCGATACCTTTTATTGCGGGAGCGTGCGCTTAACTCAAGTGAGACAGCCTTCCAGTGAGGAAAACAAATGAACCCTAGCCGCCTATTCGCTACCGCCACAATCGCAGTTTTGGTTTCTTGCTTGAGCGCATCTGCAAATTGGCAGGAATGGACCGATGCCAATGGAACCCATCGATGGAACGATGCAGGAAATTGGACAACCGATCAAGTCCCCTCTCCGCAAACCAACGGGGTCGCACTCAACTCGCTGCCCGGGCCGACGATTTCGGGTTTTGATGCGGTCGTAAAAGATTTTGTGACCATCGGATCGCTCGCAGATTCCAATTTGACGATTTCAAACGGCGGAAGCCTCAAAGCAAAACTCGCCGTGACACTCGGTTACAACGAACTTACCGCCCCTGAAGACATAGTAACGGGCACGTTGTTAATCGAAAAAGGCTCCTCGATGACGGTTGACCAGGTTTACATCGGCACGGGCAACAAAGGATCCGTCGGAAAGGGCCATTTGATTCTGGACGGCGGCACGATCAACTGCACCTATTTTGTCGTGGCGCGACTCAATGACAAACGAGCGGAGGGTTCGGCACTACTCAAATCGGGAACAATCGAGTGCTTGGACTTTAACATGGGGCAGGACACCGCTGTTCCACCGAAAGTTGACATTTGGGACGGAAAGATCGTTCAGCGTCGCAATGACGTTGAGCGTGTCAAGGATTGGGTGCGATCCAAATGGATTGTGGGTTACGGAGGCAAGGGCGTGGTCGTCGTCCAGTTCGATACGGACGAGCATCCTGGCTGCACGGTCATCACCGCAAAGAAGACAACATCCCGCTAACGCTCCATTTGCCCGACTTCGTTGTGCAAGAGGTAGTGCAAGAGATTGTCGGCCCACCGTTGGTTATTTTGCCCGCCGGGGGAGCAGTGGCGTCATCTATAGCTGATCGTCAGGGCCGAGTGTCATGCCCTCGCGTCTGACCGTCGGCAAACCAATCGCAGCGACCCTGTGATTCGCCAAACGGGCCAACCGAGAGCGCACGCTTCCTTAATTGTCAGTGCGCCAGAGCCACCGTAGCGAATCAGGCAGGATCGCGCCGCCATGATTTCCGTTGTGGGCACCTCCTCCGAACACGAATTTGGAATCGTACTTTTTGAATTGTAGCGCCAGATCCATCTGCTGATTTGCCAGCGGCCAGTTGCCATATTCATTGTCGAGGTCGTGACTGCCATCTTGGAGAAAAACACGGATCGGTTTTCGCTCTGTTTTGCGGATCATCGATGGATAGTCGTGCCCCCCAAGAATGTTTGCGAAGCTTCCCACATGACTTAAAACCTTTTGGAACTGGTCGGGTCGCTGCCAGGCGACCGTAAACGCACAGATGCCACCGCTGCTGATACCACAGATCGCACGCTGTTGGGGCAACGGGGAAATGTTGTAAGACTTTTCCACTTCAGGAAGGATTTCGGTCAGAAGAAACCGCGCATAAGCGTCGCTCATGGTGTCGTACTCGATCCTGCGATTTCCTGGTTGGCCGGGATTGATGAAAACCCCAATCGTTATGGGCATCTCTTTTTTGTGAATTAAATTGTCAAACACGATCGGGACCCGTAAATCGCCGTCTTCCGACAGGTAGTCTGCGCCATCCTGAAACACCATCAAGGAAGCCGGCTTGGCGGGATTGTATTGGTGGGGCACATACACCCAGTACGATCGACTGGTGCCGGGGAAAACTTTGCTGGTGTTCCATTCATGCTTGGTCACCTTGCCATGCGGTACGTCCTCGTGGCGGACGGAATCAGGTCCGTGCTCGTATTGTGTGGGTGCGTCATCGGCGAAAACGCTCAGCGGACTGAGTATCACAAGAATCAATATCGAGCGCATGGGTTCTCCTTGTCGTTGGGTCGCTTCGGGGCACGTCGCGTCCTGGTAACGATCAGGCCGCACAAAGAATTAAAAAGTTGCCACCGCACGACCAACTATGCGGCTGATAGGAATTTCCATCCCCTAAGGCCAGCATTTCCGCATTGGCTTGAGCCTGAAACCGATTCAGGCTTGAAATGTTGGCCATTGTAACATCATGCGCCCCAATGCTCAAAGAGTTGACCGACAACCTCCTGAGTCGCGCCGACGGCCGCCACGACACTATCGGGGCGGATCAGGGCAACCCCTCCCTCGGTCAACCCCAGGGCCACCGCGAGCTGGTCGACCTCGGGAAAATCAGTGCCAGGACCCATATGCCTGACAGTTAACGGAAAACCTTGTTGGCGATTTCCAAAACGGTCTGGTGGATCCGCCGCAATCGTGCCGCCAAACACCAGGCAAACTGCCTCGGCCCCTCGCAGCAGGTCGGTGGCGGGGCGGATGTTTTCACCCTCTCCGATCGCTACATCCGTAAGCGCGTCGCCTGGTTGAATCGTCGCGCCCCGAACCGCGCCACCATTGAGCCGACTTCCCCGCAGGTTGACGGATTCCTCAGTGAGAAACTCCGAGAGTTGTCGCCGGATGGCCGGAATCTCCAGCCCCAAGTGAAGCGCCATGTCACGGAAGTGCACTGCAATCGGATTGGTGAGCATGGCTCCCCGCAACATGCGCCCGGTTGCCTTGACCACGGTTTGGCCGATTGGATGACGTTCCTGTTGGTAACTTTCGACCAGCGTGGGCGGGCTGCCTCCCTGCCAGCAGAGGGCTACTTTCCAGGCCAGGTTGGCGGCGTCCTGGATCCCCGTGTTCATCCCCTGTCCTCCTGCCGGACTGTGGACGTGGGCCGCATCGCCAGCCAGCAACACGCGGCCATGCACGTAGTTTTCAACTTGGCGTTCGCTCACCCGGAACTCGCCCCGCCAGTGGGCCTCGGTAATTTTCCAACCGTGACTGGTCCGTTCATCGAGGACCGCCTGCAACTCCTCGACAGACGGTTCCTCGCGCGCGGCGCCCGCTTCACTGGGCCCTCCATCAGCAATAATTCGCCAGCGGTTGGGCCCTACTGGAAATAATCCGCAAAGGCCTCCCGCCCCGCTTCCAAGCATTGTCTCGTGCAGATCCCACTCGGTGTCAACTTCGACGTCTCCCAGGATCCAACGACGGTCCACTGCCTCCCCGGGAAAGTTGATCTTTAATCCGTGACGCACGGTCGAATGGGCCCCGTCGCAGCCAATCAACCAGGAGCAGCGAACCTGCTCGGCGCCATCCGGCCCCTGCAGTTGGCATGTAACCCCTTCGCTGTCAGGGATGAAATCGACCAGACGGGTGCGGCGCTCAACAGCAATCCCCTGTGCCTCCAATGCCTCAATCAGAATGCGTTCCGTTTCGGACTGCGGTACGAAAACGCCGGCAGGCAATTCATGCTGCTTGGACTGGAGGTCGATCGTGCCGATCGACTTTCCCCGTGCAGAGAAGCTCACTTTGCGGGCTTCATGGCCGGCGGCCAAAAACCGCTCGAACTCTATGGTCGAATCCAGCACTTGCAAGGTGCGCCTCCACACCACAAGCGCTTTGGAAAGTTGGGTAGGCTCGTTGGCCATATCGATGATACGCACCGGCGCTCCGTGACGGGCAATCCGATGGGCGGCCGTCAGCCCAACCGGGCCGGCCCCGGCAATCAATACAACTTCCTGGGTCATCCAACCATCTCCTTAGGGTCCCACAAAAATGGGTGATCGGTCTCCCGTTGCTGCCAGGCCACAGAAAGAGCGCCGGTACCGGTTCTCCCCATTCTCCCCGCTTGGATCCAAATGCGTTCGCCAGAACGGTTTTGGCAAGTTTATCTCGGCGAAAACAACCCGTCCAGAACAGCTGCCGGCAGTGAATCGCACCCACTTAAAAAACCTCCCTGAACCTGGGGCCGGTGGGGAACACGGGGTAGGCTTTCTTGGTCGCCCTTTGTGCGATTCTCGCGTAATGGGAACCCGCCCGCCCTCTTGTTCGCCGAGAACCCCGGGCGCTTCTTTTGGGGAGGGTGTTTCCTGCGTATGGCAATTTCCATCTCTAGGGATGCCCGTTTTCAAGCCCGGCTGGGGCAGCAGAGGGGGCGCCAGATCGGCGATCGCTACGAGAAAGCGCTTTGGCAAACTCGATTTTTCAGCGGAAGTCGATGCAGCTCGCCATTAACGAGGCAAAGCCTGAAACCATCACTGGTACGCCCGGTCTTTTTTTATGTTCTCTCAAAGTTTAAGGTGGACTTCTAGGGCCCAGTCGGCCGTTAGGTCTGCGGACAACCGTAGCCACCAAGGAGAGGTTGCGCGCATTTCTGCTGGCGCCCCACCGCGGAAGTTTATCCGCCGCTGGACTTCGAGAATCGCCGGTTTGCAGGTGGCGTTTCTTTGTTATAATCCCCCGCATGTTTGGCAGGACGCATACAATCTGGCGACTGTTGGTGTTGTTTGGCGTC
>CBDEWC010000027.1:0-59561 GCA_965243695.1 Lacipirellulaceae bacterium
AGTAATAGAGACGCTCAAAACCACTGTAATCCATCAGCCAGAAGGTGGCGGGAGTGCCTCCTTTGCGACCGTGCATGACCGTTGCGTTAGTTTCGTTACGGAGAATCGTCAGCCATGCATTCTTGTTGGTCTTGGCGCCGTCCCAGATATCTGAAATGGCGTATCCCTTTGGTTTGTAGCTGTTCAGGGTTTTTGAATATGCTTTTTCATAGGCAGCATTTTGCCAGAGTTCGTAGCTCATGAAGTCGTTCCACGAGGTGAGCCCAAGTTCTGGAAACCGGACCGAAGGGTCCGAATCGGGATCGACAAAAAAGACCCAGAAGTAGTCCTTGATGGCATAGGTGGCAATATTTCCTACGCAGACAGGCCCGCGAATCATGCCGCTGGCAATCAGCTTGGAGTTTTCCAGTAAAAACAGAGACCGACTTTTCGCCGGAATGGCCTTGAAGACAAGAAAAGGATTGTGAGACCCGTATCCGGGATCGATGTGCTCCAGCGAAGGCCAGGCGGTTTTGAAGAAAAGTTCGTCCAGGCGAGATCGTGACGCTTCGTTCAGCGACCAGACAAAAAACGACTTTTGCACGTAAGAAGAGGTGACTTTCTGCAAGCGGTAGTAGAACTTGTCGACGCCGTCAATGTAGGGTGAGTCAAACGGGCGGGCCGTGACGATTTCACGAATGGGGGATGCCGGTGGGGTCGCTGAACGGACAAGTCGGTAGAATTCACCAGGAGCTTCTTGGAAAGTCAACGTCGCCAGGAAGGAGTGTTCGTAAATATAACGACTCACCAGGGGTGCTCGTTTGTCCTCCTGATTCAAAAACGTCTCCCAGTGTTGAAGAATTTCTGGATGGGCACTTGCTCGCTTGCGGGCCATTTCGGCTGCGGAAGGCCCGGGGGCACCAGCTGCGATCCAGCGGGAAAAGATTCCAAGTTCGTCCTGGGAAATCGCTGGAAAACCAAAAGGCATCCCTGCGGCAGGTCGCTTGGAAAGATAGTCGTCGATTTTTTCCGTACAAGGGCAGATATGGGCGTCGACTTTGTGGTAAACCGTCTCAAGTGGTAGGAGCGGAAAGCCGGGTTGGTTACGCTTGGTACCTGCTGCAATCATTCGATAAAGGACCGAACGTCCTGGACGTTCCTCGGGGGGGCCTTGCTGATCAATGACCGTAGAGAAGCCCCGCTTTCGCCAGGCCCGGAGGGACGGCGCGTCGTTGAGGCGAATGGGGGCCTCGGTGAAAAGGTGGTTTGCGTCGGGGTTTTGGGCAAGTCCGCCGCGGAGAAGCCCCCCGTAAGAGGTCATTTTCAGCAGGCAGGGTGAATCGAGGCACCCATGGCAGGCGATGCAACGTCGATCAAGAATTGGCTGGATCTGGTTCAGATAAAAGCCATCATCAAAACCAGTCTCTTCGGGATAAGTCGGCAGGTCATAGACAAAGGGCTCCCAACTGGTTGTGCTGTCAGTTTCCCACCAAACCATGATGGCGATGCAACTGATGGCCAGTATGATGAGCAGTCCGACCAGGCCCGCAGCGATTTCTAATTGTGATTTCATCCAGCTGAACTCTCTTCCTACGAGTATCCCCAGGCTGGAACTTTCCAGGCCAGAATGTCACCGGCACAAGAGGGGGCCTCAGGTGGTGCGGGTGCCAGATTGAATAACCGTACTCCCTAGCCTAGCAATTGCCCTGGTGGCTTGCCAGAGACTTTGGCAGATCCTTGTTGGGTAGCTGCCCGTTTTGAGCCGGCCACTTTCGAAAACCGGAAACTTGCCTTCAAACTAGATTGCGAGTCCACCAATTCGCAGGATTTTCAAATCTTTTTCGGGCCTACTAAGCAGTTGAGGCGCGTCGGGGGTTAACCACCCTCCAGGTCTTGGTTAGGTGGTGTATTCGGGGGGGCGGACCAGCGGTTTCCCCAGCCACGGTAGAGATCATGTAAAACAGCCCGCCATTGGGCAGCCGATCGGGATGACGGATAGGGTTGAGGTGCCTCGGCTGCTGTCGCAGTCCAAACGATGTCGAATTGGCCGTCCTGGCGGACCCTTCCAATGCGTGGCGTTTTGAATGCGTGCTGGGTGGCCGCATCGATTCGCAACGGGCCACTCGGTCCGCTACCGCGTATTCCGCGGATCGCTTGCCGAATGGCCAGTGGATTGGTGCTGCCGGCTTCGGTGGCAGCTTTGGCCCACAACAGGACCCCGCTAAAAGCGGTTTCCATGGGATCGGTCAGGACGTGATGAGGGCCATACTTGCTTTGAAACAGATTGACAAAGGTTTTGTTTTCAGGCGAATCGATCGACTGGAAATAATTGCAGGCAGCGTAGTCGCCGACCATGGCGGTGATATCGAGTCGCCTGAGCTCCGCTTCTCCGATGCTGAAGGACAACGTCGGTATCTGCTCGGGCGTAATTCCCACAGCCCGCAAGGCGGCGAAGAAAGGCACGTTGGAACTCCCGTTAATGGTATTTAGGATAATGTCTGGTTGAGCCTGTTGGATCTGCGCGACGATGGAGTTCGCGTCGTAACTACCCAAGGGAAGATAGGCCTCTCCCACGATGGTGCCGCCCAGTTGTGCAACATGATCTTTAATAATCTCATTTGCCATGCGGGGAAACACGTAGTCAGACCCCACTAAAAAAACGCGCTGTTTGTGTTGTTGAGTAAGGAACCAGTTGAGGGCCGGGAGGATTTGCTGATTGGGCGCGGCTCCAAGATAGATTACGTTAGGAGATTCTTCGATTCCCTCATGCTGAACCGGATAAATCAGCAGGTTGTTGGTTTCTTCAAAAATTGGAACCACGGTTTTACGACTTTCAGAAGTCCAGCAACCGAACACGGTACAAACTTCTTCCTGCTCGATTAAACGTCGTGCTTCGTCGGCAAAAGTGTTAGCATTCGATTTGCCGTCCGCCACGACCGGAACGACCGGGTGCCCCCCCACACCGCCCTGAGAATTGACCTGTTCAATTGCCAGCAGGAGGGCGTCGACCACCGGTCTCTCGCTATCGGCCATGGTGCCACTGAGCGAGTGCAGGATGCCAACTTTAATCGGCTCGCTGGCAGGAACCAATCCACCTGGGATCCCACTGGAGTCCTGCTTCGGCAGGTTGAAGATCAGTGTGGCGACACCGATCACCAGAAAACACGCCATTGCCGCGCAAATCCAACGAAATGTTTTGGAAGTAGGGGATGGTAGCATCTTCAAGGGGGCCCGCGCATTTGCCGCCACGGACGTCTCGTTTCCGAGGGACTGCTTGACCTGCCATAGGGCTTCCTCCATTTGTTGCATGTTGTCGTAGCGGTCCTGAGGCTCTTTGGCCATCGCCCGCTCAACGACCTCGCAACAGGCCTTCGGCAGGGTTTGTCGAATCTCACTTGGGTCGGGTGGCGCCGCATTGCAATGGGCGTACATGACTGCCATCAAACTCCCCTGATCTTGATAGGGAGGTTCTCCTGCAAGGAGGCTGTAGTAGGTGGCACCCAGGGAATAGATGTCGGTGCGAGCATCCACCGGATGGGATTCGCATTGTTCTGGGCTCATAAAACTGGGGGTTCCAAGCAATTGGCCTTCGTGGGTCAGTCCCGAACTGACGCCCATATCGTGCTTGGCGAGTCCAAAGTCGGAGACCTTGATACTACGTTCGGTGGTCAAGAGCAGGTTTGCCGGTTTGACATCACGGTGAATGATTCCTGCAGCATGTGCAGCGGCCAGTCCCGCAGCAGCCTCACGTGCCATTCGTGTGGCCTCCAGCGGCGCGTAGATCTCTCCCCGCTGCAGGCCGTCGTTGGTGCTGCCACCGGCGACAAGTTCCATGGCAATATATTGGATTTCTTGAAACTGGCCGATTTCGTACAGAACAACCGTATGAGGATGGCTCAGCTTGCCCGCGGATTTCGCCTCGTCGATAAATCGCCGGCGGGCGGTTTCGTCCGTTACAAATTGGGGAGGCAATATCTTAAGAGCGACTGGCCTCTCGATCGTCGTATCGATGGCTTCAAAGACAATGCCCATACCACCGGTTCCAAGGAGTCCCTTGATTTGATAACGGTCGATTTGCTTGCCGATCCATTGGTTCGGATTGCTGTCGTGGGACCATGGGGCGTGGGAAAATCCAGACGTGTCGTCCTGATGGGACACGGTTTCATCACCAAATCTTTGGGTGGAAACCTCCGGCTGTTGTGACGGTTCCGTTTTCCTGGAAGACATCCGTTGAACTCAGGGTGTTGGAGGGAGATGAGACTCGGTAATAGGTCGGTCGGATTATAACATCATCTTGGAGAAGGACTGCTGGGACTGTCTATCAAGAAGTAGGAAGGGTCTGAAAAGTAGCACTGGCCAGAAAATAAAAATGGGCGCGAGTGTTCCTCGAGAAGTTCCAATTGGGCAGGGCTGTTTCGTGAAAAGGTTTGCTCTGCAACAGCCCGATAGGGGGAAAGGTGGCCAAGTGACCAAGGTTTGGAAAAAGCCGCTGATGGGTAAAGTTGCAGAACAAGAAGATCCAGTATACCCATTTAATCTAATTTGACAGGTGGTCGATTTGATTTGGACCTGTTCGGTTGCCAAGATTGACCCACCGTGCCAGGGACTTGGGTGTTGCGCACCGGGGGCCTGTGGTGTTGATCGACAAGGAGAAACCGGTCCAAAGGGTCCTTTCGCAAGGAGATCTGAAAGGGACCTCTGGTGGGTGGCAGGCGGTTCTCCCCCAAGCGGCCGTTTCGGCCACGGCACCAGGGAGTCGGCTCATGATCGAGCAGGAGACGAGAGTGGTTCCCTCCTGAGGCAGTACGCCTCCAGAGGAGGGCAGGGCCCTTGCCAGGCAAATGCGACTTGGTTTAATGATGGCGTTTAATGATGGGCGTTTAATGATTAGCATACTGTGCTGAGGCAAAGATTCCCCAGTCATTCGTCTGGGGAACGGTTCAACTTCACCCGGGTATTCAGTGTGGCCATTCTCGGTGCTCACATGTCGATGGCCGGCGGCTACTACAAGGCCGTCGAAATTGCCGATCGTGCCGGCTGTGATTGTGTCCAGTTGTTTACCAAGAATAACAACCAGTGGCGCGCCAAGGAGATCACCCCGGAAGATATTTCGCGTTTTCGCAATGCGCTAGACGAATTGGGAATTGCCCATCCGATTGCGCACGATTCTTATCTTATTAATCTTGCCAGTCCAGATAAGGCCCTGTGGCGGAAATCGGTGGATGCGTTCGTCGTAGAACTTCGTCGTGCCGAGCAACTTGGAATTCCCTACGTGGTCGCCCATCCGGGGGCCTATACGACCAGTAGCGAGGCCCGGGGTTTGCGAGCCATCATTCGGGCTCTTAACGAAGTGCACCGACAAACGAAAGAAATCGGTTCGAAGTGCCTTCTTGAGACAACCGCTGGTCAGGGTACCAACTTGGGATGGCGATTTGAACACCTTGCAACCATTCTCGATGGTGTCAAGGATCCAGAACGGCTTGGCGTGTGTTTTGACACCTGTCACGTGTTTGCCGCTGGTTATTCGATGGGAACAGAAAAGCAGTACAAGGCTACGATGCGCGATTTCAACAAGGTAGTAGGGGTTCGTCAAATCAAGGCTTTTCATTTTAACGACAGTAAAACCGAGTTTGGTTCGCGGGTCGACCGCCATGCGGGGATTGGCCGCGGCTACATGGGAAAGGAACCCTTCCGTTTTCTGCTCAACGATCGTCGTTTCCGTAAAGTGCCTATGTACCTTGAGACTCCCAAGGGCGAAGAGAACGGCAAAGACCTCGACGTCATGAATCTGCGGACCTTGCGCCGGCTGATTGATAGCTAGATATTGCCTGGTGACGAATTCCTGCCTGGGGGGCTGGCATCACCCGCTGGGGATATCCCGTCCATGGGGGTCGCGGCCAGTATCGTCGACTGCTTCTTCCAGATTGTGGCGGAGTTTCTCGTCAATAAAATGTTCGACGCGATGTGCCGGTTCGTGAATGTGGTCGAGCGGCAGCCCGAGGTGCTGGACAAGATACGCTTCCCAAAGACGGTGCGATCGGACCAGGGGCCTTGCCGCAGCACGCCCCCTATCGGTGAGTTGAAGCCCTTGTTTGGTGCGGACAATCTGTCCTCGTCGAACGAGCACAGAAATGCTCCATCGCGCAACAAAGCCTCCTCCAAGGGCTTGCACGGCTGAAGATGCGTCGAGTCGATGCAGGGCATTCGTTTCTTCAACCCGGTAAAGCATGGCCAGGATATCTTCGCAGGTGACGCGCATGGATGTCTGCAGGTTGCGGGAAATAGTACTGATGATTCCATAGCGGGGCGAAAATAGGACGGCAAGACCGTAGAGACCACCGGCGACGACCGTCATGGAACCAGCCGGATTGACATTCCACAGGCGGGCAATCCAATAACCGCCGATTGCTGAGAGGACGCCTGAAAAGCAGGACAGAATAACCATGTGGCCGAGGCGATCGCAGAGCAAGTGTGCGGTTGACGCAGGGACAATGAGCATTGCAACCACAAGAATAGAGCCAACCGCTTCAAAGGAGGCTACGGTTGTGACGGCGACAAGGACCATCAACAAGTAGTGCATGATCGTCGCTGAAAAGCCCATTGCACTAGCCAGGCTGGCATCAAACGAGGAGATTTTCAGCTCTTTCCAGAACAAGGTGATTACGAGGAGATTCAACAACAAGACGGGGCCAATGGTCAGAAGTGTCCTGGGGACTTCCAGTCCAGCGATGGTGACAGTGTTCAAAGCGACAAATTGTAATAATCCTTCGTAAATGCAGGCTGCATCAAAATGGATCCCAGAGAGATAGCGTTTGACCAGTACCACTCCTAAGGCAAACATCGAAGTGAAAACAACTCCCATACTCGCATCTGCCGGTATCCGACCATATTGATGTAACGACTGAATCAGAAAGGTCGACAACAGTCCAATGGTTACGGCGCCGATAAATAACGGGACGATATTCAAGCTTCCCGAGAAAAGGAAAGCCAACACGAGTCCGGGCAATACCGCGTGGGCGAGTGCGTCTCCCATTAAACTCATGCGCCGCAGCACGAGATAACACCCCACCAAGGCGCAGGCCACATTCGTTGCCGCGCCAACGGCAATGGTCCACCAGGCGGTGGTTGATCGGAATGGTTCCAGTAAATCGATCACAGGACTCTAGGGTTCAAGTTCGTGGGGAGACTCGGGCATGCTTGGCGGTGGTATTTCGGCATGTGACTGCAGCGGCAGGCGACCTTCTGCGGCAAGTCGCCGATGTAAATCATCAATGAGCGGTTGTGGTAACAGGTGTTCCACATCGTCTGCATCCCGATCAACATGGTCTGCTGCGATATTGGCGTATTCCACCAAGAATAATTCCCACAGACGGTGGGTGCGGGTCAAATCTGCTGCTGTGGTAAGCCCCTCTTCGGTCAAGCGGATTGCCCCATCTTTCAATTCGACCAGCCCATGTCGTTTGGCTCGGCGAACCTGCAAATCGACAAGCCAGCGGTTCCAGCTGCGGTAATCGACCAGGGAAGATTCGGCGATTGCCGGACGTGCAGGAAGTTCTGCCTCGCTCATTTCGTAAAGCGACCGAAGCAGGTGTTCGCGAAAGATGCGGGCACGGAGCCGAAATTCGGCGACAAAACGTGCTGCAATGCCATGCCGTGGGGCGATGATCAGGGAAACGATAAGCAAGCTCGAGGTGGTCAGTACAATCACGGGACCTGGCGGAAGGTGGCTGGGCGTCCAGCCAAAGACGAGGGGATTGAATCCGAGAAGTTGCTCGGGCACCGGTGAGGCGAGTAGCGTCCCAATGGCGGCCGATATCGCGCCAAAAATACCGGCCAGCACGAGCAAGGTTCCGAGCTGATTGGTCCAGAATCGGGCGGCGGCACTGGGCAAAATAATCAGTGCCGCCATGAGGATCACTCCACAAATAGGCAAGCCCACGATGGTCACGACTGCCAATAGTGCCATCATGCTGAAATCAAGGATAAAGATGGGCCAACCTTGAGATGCTGCAAAATCGGGATCGAAGGAAAGTAGTTTGAATTCTTTGTGGAGTGCGAAGACGACCGAAAGCACCAGCGCACCAACGACAAGCAAGAGAAGAATTTCCTGGGACTGCATTGCCGCGATTTCGCCAAACAAGTAGGTATCCAGGCCGGCCTGGTTTCCCTGGTGGTGTCGTTGGGCAAACGACAACAAAACGACACCCGCCCCAAAAAACGTGCTTAAGACGATGCCGATGGCAGCATCTTCTTTCGTGCGGGTCCAACGGCAGAGGATTGACACTAACAAGAGCCCAACCAGTCCGCTGGCGAGTGCGCCGATCGACAATGCAAATATGTCACGGGCTCCCACGATCAAGAAAGCGAGGCAAATCCCGGGCAAGGCGGCGTGAGCGAGCATGTCGCCCACAAGGGCCCGGCGGCGGAGGACCGCGTAGCTGCCAATAACGCCGGCAGTGATCCCCAGCAGAGTGGTTCCCATCATCACCTTAAACGCGATCGAGGCCAGCATTTTCTTACCTCAGTGGATCGCGTTGTCGAATGGCTTCGGCCGCTTCATCGAGGATCGTAAGTCGCCCACCGTAGGTCGCCTGAAGATTTTCGGTGGAAAAAGTTGCTTCTGTAGGACCACAGGCGATCAATCGCATGTTGAGCAGGATGACATAGTCAAAGTATTCGGCAACGGTTTGCAGATCGTGATGGACCACAAAGACCGTTTTTCCGGTCGAGCGAAGTGATTGCATCAGCGTAACGATGGCTGCTTCAGTCGCGGCATCGACACCGGCAAACGGTTCGTCCATGAAATAAATTCGGGCATCCTGCGCCAGGGCCCTGGCCAGAAAGACGCGTTGTTGTTGTCCGCCAGAGAGTTGTCGGATTTGCCGATTGGCATACTTCGACATGCCGACTTGTTCCAGTCCGGCCAGTGCCGCCTGACGCTGCAGTTTCCCCGGTCGGCGGAACCAGCCGAGTTGTCCGTAGGTCCCCATGAGGACGACGTCCAGGGCAGTTACCGGAAAATCCCAATCGACCGATTCGCGTTGTGGTACGTAACCGATAAGATTTCGCTGCTGCCTGAGCGGCTTTCCGTAAATTTCCACTTTGCCACTTGCCAGCGGAACCAGCCCTAGCGCGGCCTTGATGAGTGTGGTCTTGCCAGCCCCGTTAGGCCCAACGATACCCACCAATTTGCCCTCAGGAACCACAAGGTCGATGTCCCACAGAACCGGCTTGCGATGGTAAGCAACGGTGACGTCGTGGATTTCAAGAGCGGGGGGGCACATGGGTACAGCACCTCAGGAATGAACCAACGTGCTTGATTCACCCGCTGGGAGTGGGATTTAATGCGGTGACGATCGTATCGACGTTGGTCCGCAGCATGCCAGGATAGGTTTCTGCATCCGTACCTGCTGGCCCCAAAGCATCGGCGTACAATTCCCCGCCAATCTTTAGCTTATGTCCTTGGGCTTCACAGGGTTCGATCAGCGCCCGAACTATTCTCGGAGAGATCGCCGATTCGACAAACACAGCAGGGATTTTTTGCTTGATCAACAAATCGACGACATCATCAAGACGGCCAATTTCAACTTCATCTTCGGTGCTCACACCTTTGAGTGGTTCGGTTTCCAGGCCATAGGCGGCGCTGAAGTATCCAAACGCATCGTGGGCAGTCACCAGTATTCGACCCTCTTCGGGAAGAGTTGCAATCTGGGTGCGACAATAGTCGTCGGTTGCCGTGATTTCTGCGATATAATCATCGCTATTGTTTTGATATTCGGCAGCGTGACTCGGGTCGACTTTTTTCATTTGTTCGGTCAGATAATTAAGGCAGTCGGTCCATAAAATGGCGTCATGCCATACGTGTGGGTCAAAGAATCCTTCGAATTCAGGAGGCTTGCGCAGCCGAGGGTCGTTTTCAGCAACCAATTGGTCGGTAACGGCGATGACCGGTTTGTTTTTGCTCTGCGCGTCTAAAATACCGGCAAGTCGTCCCTCAAGGTGCAAGCCGTTGTAAACAATCACGTCTGCTTCCTGAAGATGTTCGACATCTTGGGGGGCCGCCCGGAAGAGATGGGGATCGATTCCGGGTCCCATGAGGCCTGTGACCGATACGTGCGGGCCGCCAATTCGTTTTACCGCTTCGGTGATGGGGCCGGTGGTGCAGACAATTTGGATCGGATATTCACCCGTAAAGGGCTTGGCCTGTTTTGCCGGTCTGGCATGATGGTGGTCATCACGAGCCGTGTGGCAGCCTACGACGATGCCTGTCAAAATGACTGAAGTGACGGCCAGTCTTACCAAGGGGGAGAAAAATCGCATAAAGCCAGTCCTCTGGCGTTTCGGAAGTAAATGGTCAGAGCCGCAGAGCTACGAAGCACTGCGGAAGGAGGAATTAACCAAAATTCTCAACGTGGCAGAGGTTCTGTCAACCCGAGATGAAATTCGCCGGTGGCCCTGGAGGCCCGGTGAGCCTGCTTTTGAAGGATGGTTCGCCCGCTTCTCTGCGCGGGGCCCACCCTTTGGGCGTCATTGGGTCAGGCATTTGCGCTGAATGCGCACTCGGCCGCGATCCGGCAGTGGATTCTAGCCAGGCGTGTCCAGGTATGGGTCTTGGCCCATTTGTCGTTGCATTTTTTGACGTTCTTTATCGTGATGGAGCATGATCTTGCGATCACGAAAGTGACGCCGTTCAACGCGCCGTTGTGCTTTTTGGAAGAGGGGGACATAGCCGGCAAGTTCGCCCTTGGTGCCGGAGGATTGGCCCCGTTGTTTGAGTGCTTCCGACTTCTTCGGTCCATAGCCGGTTAGTAAAATTTCATCGTCCA
This sequence comes from Lacipirellulaceae bacterium, assembly GCA_965243695.1. Taxonomy (GTDB): domain Bacteria; phylum Planctomycetota; class Planctomycetia; order Pirellulales; family Lacipirellulaceae; genus JAKVCB01. The sequence continues at coordinate 10,806 of CBDEWC010000027.1, forward strand.
ACGCAAAAAACTGGCGGTATGTGCCAGGGTCGCCTTGACGTCCACAACGGCCAATAAGTTGGCGGTCAATTCTCTGTGCTTCGTGGAGTTCACAGCAAATCACGTGCAATCCACCAAGCTGTTGCACCTCGTCGGCAAGGCGGATGTCGGTGCCACGTCCTGCCATATTCGTAGCCACGGTGACTCGCCGACTCTGACCTGCCTCGGCGATGATTTTTGCTTCCTGAGTGATTTGGCGAGCGTTCAGTACCTGGTGTTTAATTCCATGCGTGGAAAGGAGCTGCGAAAGCGCGACACTTTTGTCAATCGAGCGAGTGCCAATCAGCACAGGCCGACCTTTCTGATGTTGCTGATGAATGTCATCGATGATCGCTTGCCACTTTTCTTCGCTGTTGCCGAAAACCAGCGTGGGCAATGCGTTCCGGATTGGGGGACGATTGGTTGGCACCGGAATGACCCGGGTTTTGTAAATCTTCAAAAGTTCGCTACTGCTGGTACTTGCCGTGCCCGTCATGCCAGCCAGGCGCTTATAGCGGAGGAAAAAATCCTGAATCGTAACCCGGGCCGCCTGGGCCGTTGGGAACGTGACTTTGACTTCCTCTTTCGCCTCGACCGCTTGATGGATGCCGTCACGCCATTTTCGGCCTTCACCAAGTCGTCCGGTAAATTCGTCGACAATGACAATCTCTCCGTCGCGAACCACATATTGACGGTCACGTATCATTTCTCGCCCAACTTTAATCGCCCGTTCGACATGTTCGTAGATTTGCGAAAGGGGCATGCGGTCCATCTGTTCGTGTTTGCGAAGTCCACGTACGCGGCGACGTCCTTCCAGCGTCAAGTCAATTCGTTTCTCCTTGTGCTCGTAATCGTAGTCTTCGTGTTCAGTAAAATCGGGCGCAGTGTTTGCTGCCCAATAGTAAGCGGCAGCTTCTGTCGCTTCCTCTTCGGCCGGTGCCGCGCTGATGATCAGCGGAGTTCTTGCCTCATCAATCAGGATGCTGTCAGCTTCGTCAACAAGCATGAAGTGCAGGTCGCGCTGAACAGGTTCCTCGTGTCCATGGCTTGCTTCGCCGAGCATTGCCCCGAAAAGATCCCGTTGTCCCTCAGAGATCCGCCGTTTGAGAAGTCGATCTCGCAGGAAATCAAACCCCATTTCGTTAGCTGTTCCATAAGTGACATCGCACGCGTACTGTTCCCGTCGTACGGTTTGAGGTTGTTGGTTTTGGATGCAGCCGACGGTCATCCCGAGCGCCTCGTAGAGTGGTCTCATCCAGTCCGCATCGCGCTGGGCCAGGTAGTCATTGACGGTTGCCAGGTGGGCCCCTTTGCCGTCCAGGGCAGCCAGATAAAGGGGCATGGTGGCGGTCAGCGTTTTGCCTTCCCCGGTTTGCATTTCAATGATGGAGTTATGGTGCGCAGCGATTCCGCCGAGGAGTTGAACGTCAAAATGGCGCATTTCAACCGTGCGGCGGCCAGCCTCGCGGACGAGCGCATAGGCCTCGACCAGAAGGGTGTTGAGCGACTCTCCGCTGCGCGCGCGGTAGCGAAGTGAAAGACTCTGCTTGCGCAGGTCGTAATCGCTCAAAGCCTGAAGGCCCGACTCGAGGTCGCCAATCGCGGGAATCAGCGGAGCCCACTGTGCAAGGCGCCCGCGCACCGGCCCGCTTGTAGCCTTGCGAAGATTACGGATTAGCCAGTCGAGTGTTGCCAAAGAAACTGGAAAAGTTGAGGGCTTGAAATTAGGCGTGGTTATCGAGTCCGCAGGCGGTGGTAATCACGCGTCACCGTGCTTGAGGCAAAACCGGCTCATCGAGCGGCTTGCCCGTCCCTAAAACCTACCTCATATCCGGGTGCGCGCGAAACCCATTATTTGCCACCGAAGGGCACAGGAGTCTGCCAGCCATGGGCCACAGGGGGACGGGGCGTGGTTGGTGCTGCCTGTGGGATCATGCTTGCCGTTTGGGGGGTCGCCACATACGGACGCCCTGCCGCAGCAGGGGGCGTTGCGACAAAACTTGCCTGTTGTACAGGGGTTTGCAGTCCATGGGTGGGTGGAGGCACATATTGGTTCCCAGGTAGGCGAATTCGCGGGGCCATTCGGCCCGCCGGTTGGATAGCCGCGGGTACCATGGCTGTTGGCGTTATGGCCGCGGGTGGCATGACTGCTGGTGTTATGGGGCTCGCGCCGGGCACTGCCGTCAAACCAGGATTGCGCCAGGCGGCCGGTGATACGAAATTGCCCCTGCCCGATGTGGACGTTGGTGTGGCTGGGGAACCTGGCTGAAAAGAAGGGGTGGCCGGGGAGACGGCTACGGGAGCATTCGCCGGTGCGAATTGGCGATTGGGTCTTGCGGGAACCGGACCTGCGGTTCCGCCGGGCACCAGTGATACGGGTTGAATTTGAGGCGTCTTTACGGCAGTCACTGGTGGAGCTACGGTCGGGACGACCGGAGTTGTGGAGACCAATGGAGGGCCTGCCGGAGGAGTGGCGCCTTGCAGGACAGGGACGGGATCTCCAGGGTAGTAGGGTTGAGCAGAGCCCGGACCCAAGGAGCGGGTTGCTGGTGGTGGAACGCGACCGCTGGCTGAGAACGGATTCGAAAAGAGAGGTTTACCGTTCCCCTGGCACCCAACTGTTCCCAACACAAGAGTCGACGTAACAACGAAAAGTACGTGAACTTCATTTCGATACATCCGTGGATTCCTTTCCACATGTGGCTGATGATTTGGGAGCATGAAGACGAAAGAACAGCGATACGGCTCCAGTACCAAGACGCTAGCAGGTGATTTTTCCTGGTGCGTAGGTTAGCGGTATTGGTGGCCACGTCCAGACCATTTTGAGCAGCCAAGCCATTTTTAGCAGCGAAGGCATACTTATGCAGATAGTCGAGAGGCGGTGATGCCAGGGCTGCCGTCGATCGGCAGACTACGGAGTTCTTGCGTCGGCCTTCCCCGCGTTTTGCAGAGACCACGACTCTGGTGAGAGGCGTGAATTGTAAAAAAGGCCAGCCATGGTGTGGCTGGCCCCTGGTGTTTTAGACAGACGATGGCTCTACCTAAGGCGCTAGCTTGGCTAGCTTGGGGGATTGTTCGACATAGGGATTAAGAACGATCAGGGGAGAAACTCGGCGGAAGTGGGTCAATTGGCCCTGGTAGTCTGCCTCGGCACTTTGAGAGTTCGGGACGAAGGGAGAGTTCGGGACGAAGGGAGAGTTCGGGACGAAGGGATTCCTGATAGTCACCGGTCCCATCACCTCCCCCATGATCGCAGGGGTCCGGACATTGCCTGAATAAGCAAATGGGCTGTAGCCATAGGGCCGTGGAACCGGGTAGCTGTAGTAGACCGGGGGATGTAACGCAAAGTAGGGTGGGACTGGGATCAATCCAATACGGTAGAGATCAAACACGGTCGTGATGCTTGTGCCCCCGAAACCGCCAAATCCAAATGTCCCCGAAAAATTGTCGTGGCCTGCCAGCTTTTGCGAGTAGCCTTCAGACTGCATCGCTCCCAAAAGTGCCGCGCTGACCATCGCGACAAAAAGAGTCCGGTTTTTCATCGGTTGTTGCCTCGGGGTGTCGCTCTTAAGAAGTCCTCACAACGAACAAACTCCAGCTTAATTGCCAGCCTTGAATGGGCAAGTCGCAAAACGGCTGTGGACTACGAAAAGTGGCCAGCGGGTGGTTTTCCTGCCTTAAACTGCAAGAGGACTGGAAGTTTCCTCTGGCAACTGAACGGGGCCCTTGGTGGCCACGAGCGGAATCTGTCAAAAACGACGCTGTTTTCACCCCGCCTGGGCGAATAAAGTTATTGATGGTCGTTACAATCGGTATCTGACGATCCGCTTCGTGCCGCGTGGCTTGATTTCCGATGCTTACCGCTGCAGGAGTCCTCGCACCAATCGTGGTGCACTCGGGCGAATGGATGTCCGACCAGATAGGCCTCACGGTAGAATGGTTTTCTATGGAACCGGCCGTCCTTACTCAGCAACTCAAGTCGAAAGCCCGTCAACTCGGTTTTTCATTAACGGGTGCCTGTCCGGCGGTTACGGTTCCCGGGGCGGCTCGGCTGGATGCGTGGCTTGACGCCGGTTTTGCCGGGGAGATGCATTACCTGGCAGACCGTCGGGACGCCTATGATCACCCCTGCGGCGTCCTGGACGGCGTAAAAAGCCTGCTCATGCTCGCGTTCGATTATGCGACGGTGCAGCCGGTGGATCCGCCAATCGGGTCAGGCCGCGTTTCGCGTTATGCGTGGGGCAGTACCGACTACCACCACCTTATCCGCAACCGGTTAAATGAGTTGGCCGGTTACCTGCAGTCTTTGTCTCCCGAGGCGGTTACGCGAGGCGTGGTCGACACGGCTCCTCTGATGGAACGTGACTTTGCCGAATTGGCTGGGCTTGGTTGGGTTGGCAAGAATACGTTGTTGCTGAATCGGGTTCAGGGGAGCTGGTTTTTCCTGGCTGCATTATTGACCGATCAAGAACTTGTGTACGATGCGCCCCAGGCAACCGATCATTGTGGTACCTGTCGGGCATGTCTGGACGCCTGTCCAACAGACGCATTCCCGCAACCCTATGTGTTGGACGCTTCACGCTGCATCAGCTATTTGACGATCGAACTCAAAAACCCCATCCCGGCGGAACTTCGTCGCGGGGTAGGGGAGTGGGTCTTTGGATGTGACGTGTGCCAGGAGGTGTGTCCTTGGAATTCTCATGCACCCACGACCAGTGAGCCCGATTTTCAGCCCCTGTCGGACCAGAATCCACTCGGGTTGATTCCATTGTTTTCGTTGACCGACGACGAATTTCGCGCGCGTTTTCGGAATACTCCTCTGTGGCGGCCTCGCCGTCGGGGACTATTGCGGAACGCAGCCATTGTGCTGGGGAATCAGCCCCTTTCAGCCGCGATACCGGCATTGTTTAGGGGGCTCGTTGACCAGGAGCCACTCATTCGCGGGGCGGCGGCCTGGGCGTTGGGCAACTATTGCGAAGCCGAAGTTGTCTCGGAACTTCATCGGCGGCGTGAATTGGAGGAGGACGTAGAAGTCTGCAAGGAAATTAATGCTGCGCTTTTGCAGTTGGCCACGCGGCCATTTTCAGAGAACCCATGATGTTGACGAGACCACTGTCCAAAAGAGACAATCCAGGGTATGGACCGACTGTGTTATCCCTTGCGTCCGCTTCGAATCGGACCCATTGAACTTGATTTTCCTGTAGTTCAGGCAGCTTTAAGTGGTTATAGCGACCTGCCTATGCGAGTCACTGCGCGTCGCCTGGGAGCGCCGTACACACTTTGCGAAGTCATGCTCGACCAGTTTCTGGTGACCCTGAAGCCCCGCCCCAAGAATCGCCGTTTTGTGGCAGTGGCCGAAGAAGAGCATCCAGTGGGCGGTCAGTTGATGGGTGCGCAACCGGAACAGTTTGGTCTTGCCGCTCAGCGTCTGGTAGAACATGGCTTCGACGTCATAGATATTAATTTTGGGTGTCCGGTGAAGAAAGTGTTGGGTCGGTGTCGCGGAGGATTTCACCTTGGCCAGCCAGACGTTGCCTTGGAAATCGTGTCGCGGGTGCGCGATTCGGTGTCGGCTTCGATTCCTGTGACGGTGAAAATGCGCCGTGGAATTGATGATTCTGCGGAAAGCCGGGATCACTTTTTCGAAATTTTTGACGGGGCCTATGAGCGAGGCGCGGCCGCCATTACCGTTCACGGTCGTACGGTAGTGCAACGCTACGACGGGCCTAGCCGGTGGGAGTTTTTGCGCGATTTGAAACGGCACGCTGGTGCGCGGGTTGTGTTGGGCAGTGGAGACTTATTTTCTGCGCAGGCTTGCCTCGATATGCTTGAGTACACCGGCGTCGATGGGGTTACCGTTGCCCGGGGTGCGATTGGCAATCCCTGGATCTTTGGTCAGGTTCGAGCGTTGGCCCAAGGGTTGGCCCTTCCCGTCCCCCCCTCCCTCCATGAGCAGCGGGACGTGATTGCCGAGCATTACCGACTTGCCGAAGGAACCTATGGCCCCACACGGTGTGTACCCGGCATGCGAAAATTTGCAATTAAATATTCGCAGCTACATCCGCACCACCTGGAGGTGCGAGAAGATTTTTGCCGGGTAAAACAAGCAGGTGCCTGGCGGGAAGTACTGGACAAGTGGTACCTGGCCGATGGTCCAGGAGTCCATCCTCAGGTCAGCGAGCCCAATCCGCATGCTCGTGAACAAAGGGGCCCTGTTGGTGAAAGTTGCAGCCCGGCGGGCGGTTGCCAGCCTGCTGAGGCCGGCGCGATGACCAAAGGATAAGACGTGCTTGAAGTTACCCTTTCGATTTTAGCCGTGGGTTGCTTGATTTTTGCCAGCCTGGTCTTTTGGTTGCTGACACTTGCCGGCTTTCCTGGAACATGGCTCATTGTGGCTGCTGTCGCCATCTATTCGTACGTGATTCCTTCAACCTGGCAGGTGGAGATTCAATGGCCGTGGATCATTGCCTTGTTGGTCCTGGCACTGCTTGGTGAAGTTCTTGAATTTCTTGGTGGGCTGCTCGGTACCCAGCGCGCCGGCGGGAGTCGGCGGGCTGCCGTACTTGCCTTGATTGGTTCCCTGCTGGGGGGCTTGGTCGGTGCGATGATCGGATTTCCTATTCCGATGTTGGGTTCTCTCGTCGGGGCGGTCCTTTTCGGAGCGGTAGGTGCCGCAGCGGGAGCCTGCCTGGGTGAAATATCACTGGGAACAGCGACCGGCAAGACCTGGAAGGTGAGCTGGGGGGCGTTCTGGGGCCGCTTGCTGGGTACCGGGGCAAAGTCAATGGTGGGAGCACTGATGGTTGCGACGGTCGTGGTTGCACTCTGTACGGGGCTCTAGAACCATAGCAATTCACGCAAGCGTTCCGAGAGAGAAGGGGGCGGATTGGGGTCTTCGATTGGCGTTGTGGGTTTGGAATTCTGGTCAGCGATTTGGGGTGTGGTGCCATCGCCACTCGATTCGGGAGCCGGTAGGTACTCTTCAATAAAGCGGGGCCAATAACCGTCCAGCAAATGTTCACAATTCGTAAGGTGTCCTTGTCGTAGGGCACTCTCGGCAGCCCTGATTTTCTTGAGTAACTCGTAACGTTGATACTCAGATGCTGGATAGTAATCGAGCGGGAAGAGCAAATGCTGTAGGCTGACATTGTCAATGGAAACCTCTCCAGCGCCCAGCAATTCGAAGCGGATATACATTTTTGCGTTGGAATTTAACGGCAAGTCTTCCACGCTGAAAGCGTATGCGGTCCACTCTTCGTTGATTGGCAGTGCTGGTGGATTTGATCCACCCAGTACCGTCAACTGCCGGTAATGCGGCTTTCCCAACGATTCGAAAACAATTCGCAATTCAGTTTTTGGATCAATGTTTCGCCCACAAAAATGCGCGGTCAACGCCAGTTGTCCTGTGGCGGGGATGGCGAAATCATGACTCTGCACACCAGCTGCATTGCCTGTTGATTTGAGGAGTAAGCAAGTGCGTCCTTTGAAGGGAGACAACTCCGAATAGGCGATTTCTGCTGTGCCTAATGGATTGAGTGTCCACCAGCCCGAGATTGGCTCGGTAGACGGGTCTTCCCCAAAAGCTTCGATTCCGGGATTGGTAAGCACACGGTACTGACCGTTTTCTTCGTTGGTGAGTTCGCGGCGGGTTAGATCTTCAATCCTGGCAGAGAGTTGCTCTTTGGCATCAGGTGATATTTCAACTTGTATGTCAGTCAGTTCAATGTGAGCATTGCTAAACCGGACTGCTTGCATCGCGTACGGAGCCAGCTCAAAACGAAGGGCGTGGTTTCCTTTGTTTAAGAGTCGATCGTTACCTGATGTCTGCCCAGCCCTGTGGGGGAAGGTGATTGCCGTTTGTTTTGGTGCGTTGACCGTAACCAGGGTTGCTACGGGCCATCGAGATTGGTTGATAATGCATGTGGTCGTATCATTGCTCCGACGATAGGAACGGAGCGTAATTGGCTGCTGTCGCTTGACTTCGATCTCTGTAGGATTGCCAGGCAGCATGCTGAACATCCGCCTGAGTTCGCGCATGCTTTTCTGCTCGGCCAATAGGGGGCGTGTGCCACCATCCACAAGCACCTCAACATCGCGGGAAGCAAGCGTAGCCACTAAAGATCGCCGAGAGGCAGGTCCGTGGGGTACAAACTGGGTTGTCGATGGGAGCTTGGCCGATTCACCCAGTGGGAGTGCCTGGCGATCAACCTCCGCGAGTGGGTTCGCCCGGTTGCGATGATAAATCAAAAGCCCTGGTAGCGATTCTTTATCGGGTAGCTGGAGGAAATCGTTACCGCGATTAATTTGCAGGTCAGTGGCCCGATCAACGAGAGGTGCCGCTGGCGACTCAAACTGTGGCCGCAATAGTACCAGGGAAGGAACTTTGGCCAGCGCGGCTGGATCGATAGCCAGGTCCTGCAGCAAAGGCTGTAGGCTGGTTTTTTCCAGTAAGTTGGGACGTAAACGGGGTTCGATGTCGGGGCCGGAGAACAAATCTTCGGTGGTCAGGATAAGCCGTCGTCCGCTGCCCGTTTCCTGGATTTGTTCGGCAAGTTGGCGGAAATCGTGGGTGGCTTGAGCACGATTTCCGGCGAATTTCCGTAGGAGTTCTGGGCCCGAGAGTTGCAGCCCCAGGCCACCCAGCGACTTGTGGTTTCCGTAGCGGGCAAGCAGGTCGTGCACATCGGTGTAGGTGTTCTTTTTAAATCCAATGGCAGGGATAAGAGTCAGGCCCTGACGTTCAAAAATGCGTAACGCCAGGCCCAGTTGGTCGAGATGCGGATAGCCAGGTGACGCGGTTTCTCCGGGTTGACGGCGCAGCGACACTTTAGCCTGTGAGTCTGCCTGTGGTTCCATAGCCAATATTGCGGCGTTGTAACCACCGTAGTGAAGGTAGTCTGTAAGTTGGTTGATCCGTGAGAGTGAAGTCTGTTGAAACGCGTTTGTTGTTTCGCTCTTCCCGTCATGAGGATCTTCCGCCGCGGGCTGCTGCAGGAGCGACGATTGGGAAACGTACATGGCGACCAGGCGTTGTCGAGTCCGGTTCTGTGCGACCGATTCGCTTTTTGGGGGGGAGAGCCGGGTAGGTCCTGCAAGCACGCGGATTTTTCCAAAATGGGCTGGAATGGTGCGGTGTACATTCGAGATGAGCAGCACGGGAGAACGAGAACGAGGCCAGAATAAAAGCCGATGTTTTTGCAGCGGTGCTTCGTCAACGGTGGCGTGCTGGTCCTTGAAAACCGTCGCTTCTTCGGGAAAGGAGCGACTGCCGGTATTCGGTTGTAGGATGGTAAACGCTAGTTGCGACTCCGTATTGCTCAGGGTTTCAATTTCTACCTGGTGCGGATGGCCAAGATCTTGGACCGGCAAGGCATAGGCCTGCCAGTGGGGGCCGCCTGCGGAACTGGCATCGGGAGGGGGTAATTTTACAAAACTGAGATGCTCAAGCTGAACTAATTGGGGTTCGGTGCTTCCGGAGGTCCCGTTTCGGGGTACACCTGACAGGCGGTGCAACTGGGTCCAACTGGGAAGCCGTTGCCACCAACGCGGGTTGGTCGGCTCGAATAGCCCGATTTCCCGCCAGGATCTCTGTAGATCGTTCGGGGCAGGTGGCGTTTTGTCCAGGACGACCAGTTCAAAGGAGCGGTTAATCAGCAGCTTGGGCCGCCCTCCCAGCCCAAACCGTTGAAACGCGCGCGGCGGTGCTGCCGTAACGGCAAGTTCATACGCCGCTTCCATTTCAGGCAGGTCAATCGTAAAGTCCTTTGAGAGTTTTCCATCAAGGGGGACCTGAAGTTTTTCTTCAAAGTTCCAGACGGCTTGGCCACCAGTGGCAGGCTGCAGCTGAATTTTGACATCCAGAAAGCGACCAATCACATATTCGGGAAGTGAGAGCTGCAGCTGAAAATGGAACGGTTCACCCGAGTCAAAGATCAGATTTTGCTGCTGGGTAAAAAGGCGCACATCGCTTGGCGCGGCCTCGGTCGTTTCTGCCAGAAGTAAGGCGGCGCAGGCGCAAAGACATGCTGCACTCCTTCTCATAGACGAATGGTGTCGCGGCGCGCAGTTCCACCAACGTACGCGGTTGGTACGAGATTCAACGTTCAATTGCGGACGTCCTTGTCCGGACATTGGAGATCGTCAACGTGAACGTGTTCCGAAACCGTTGCCAGAAACAGCCTCGGAGTCACCTGGTAGGTAAAATCCCTGGCTCGCGTCGGTTGGCTCTACCACAACGCGGGCGGCGGATTGTAGTTACGTTGGTTTTTCAATGCCAGAGTGATCCATGCTGGCAACGGGCTCTTTTTTCAGGTAGGTAGGCTGGTGAAGAAGTCAGCGACAGGCAAAGCAGTGCTAGCTGTGAAGTCAGTCGGGCCGCTCGTGGAGTGCCGGGTCAAGTTGAGCCTGGTCAAACGGCCCATTTTGTTGGCATGCCCTTTCGAATTGTCGGATCGCCTCCGCCAGCCCTTCGACCACGTCACCGCGGAGGTCTGCAATATCATTGCTCTCGTGATAATCATCCGGGCGGAGAAATAATTGCCGTTTCGGTGAGGGGTTGGTATCGTTTCTGGCTGCGACGCCAACTTCAGCTGAGTTTTCTTGCAGACACCAACTGGGCGAACGAATTGCCCGAAGGCCGCCCTCAGAGATTGAAACCGTGTGATCCCGCCATGCAGTAGGCTTGCCCGTCACCAAGGGTAGCAGGCTACGGCCCTCAGTACGGATCGGGTTGGTGGTGCTGGGTGCCACCCAATCAAGCAGGGTTGGCATGACATCTCCCGTTTCTACCAACGCGTTGATTCGCTGCAGTTGTCCGGTTTTATCGGGAAATCGAATCAAGAGCGGCAGATGCACATTTTCGGTGAAAAGTTGCGGTCTGATGTGGCCGAGACAACCATGCTCACCGAGTGGGAATCCACGAGTACCGACAATGACCAAAAGGGGAGCCGCCTCGCCGTTTTGGTTGGCTTCCAGCCGGAGGGAATCACAAAATGCGCCCAGGCAGGTATCAAGCAACTGAACTTGGGAGGCGTGGGCACATGCAAACTGGAATACCTCATCGGGGTTTTTGCCATTCAGTTCCGCGCAGGGAGGAATGATTCCGTCGTAGGGTGCCGGGTCGTCGTCGTCACATAAGGTCTGTCGCCAGGCGAGCGGCGCATCCCACGGACCCGTCATTCCGCGCAGGTGGATCCATAAAAAATGTTTTTGAGATTCGTTTCGGCCTGCAGGTGGATTGCCGTGATGTTTTTGTTCTGCTAACAGTTCGCTTGCCCGTGCGAACATGTGGGCGAAGTGAGTCTCTGCAGGGTCAGTGGTGTGCCTCGCCGCAGCAGGCGATAGCCAGACTAGATCTGCAAATCCTTGTGTGCCTGGGTACTGCTTTAGCGCCGTATCGTCGCTCAGGAGGGTCGTGTGATATTGCCGGTTTGCGAATAGCTGCGGCAATCCTTCCGGTTCTACGCGAGGAGGAGTTAGACCCTCCTTTTGCTGGAGCGAGAAGCGGAGAGGATGGGCCGCGGTCCAGAGGGAACGGTACAACGGCCGCCAGGCCAGTCGCCGGGGCAAAACACCACTCGGCAAGAACCGACTCGCAAGCAAGTTCGTCGAGGCATGGTGTTTCGAACCAGGTGTTGCCATAGGCGCCCAGTGCTGATGCACCAAGTCCGTCAACCGCGATGACGATAATATCGTTCTGGTTCATCCCGGCAAGTATAGTCGGCTCGCGGCAGGGCCCATAGGACGGTGGGTTTGCCATCGTTTTCCAACCGGCTCACTGCGAAAGGTCCTGGGGAAGCCGATCCAAGCATTCGGTCCGGTTGGATCGGGAGAGTGCAGGTACCTCGGCAGCGGGAGGACGAGGAAAAATGGGTCAGGATTGAGTCACCCGGAAGGGGCCGACAGCAAGGACCTGCCGCCCAGATTGTCTCAGCGCAGGGCCTCGGCATTTTGGTTTTCGACAACAAGGGTGGTGACGAGCAAGAGGCTTGTGGCGGTTTCCGCGGGAAATGAGCCCTGAATTTATGCTTCAAACCAAAAACTTTACCAAAAAGGTAGTTGGGGCAAGGAGGCCTGGAACTGGCTGGAAAGGCCTGTTTTTCTATGGCAAGCCGGACCCTTCTGGTGAGGAGAGGAAGATTGCTGGCGAGGGACTGCTTCCCGATCGACATATTCCCGGTCCATAATTGACGGATGCTTACCGAATTTGCCCTGACGACTTTGGCGCGCCTGCTCAGCGGAGCTAGCGTTCGCTGGATTGATTCGCAACCCGACACGTGTCAGCGGGTTTATTTCGCCAATCATACCAGTCATTTGGATGTCATCTCTCGTCTGGTCGGCGCTACCTCACTACGTTCGAACCCTGACTCGTCCAGTCGCGGCTAAAGATTATTGGGACCGCGGTTGGATACGGCGTCACATTGCCAAGAGCTACAACGCACTACTGATTGACCGCAAGCAAGGTAAAAGTGCACCAAAGCCCTGTCGATATGATGCTGCAAGAGATGGGGACGCAGCACTCAGTGATAATCTTTCCTGAAGGGGGCCGTCGGAGTGAGGACGGGGTCGGCGAATTTAAGAGCGGGTTGTACTATTTAGCAAAGAAACGACCCGACCTGGAATTGGTGCCTGTATATATTGAGAATATGAATCGTATTTTACCACGGGGTGAATTCCTGCCGGTGCCACTGTTGTCATGCGTTTCGTTCGGACCGCCGATCTACCTGGAGTCAGCCGAAGCGAAGCCCCAGTTTTTGAAGCGAGCTCGTGCAGCAGTGATCAGCCTGGAAAGAGATTGAGTAAACCCATGGCTCAGAACTGGGCATTGGCTGGTATGGTTGCCGCCCTTTTGTTGGTGGCAACGACCATCGGCCAAATCATTAAAAGCCAACCACAGCTTGGATTGAACCCGGCTGCTGTCGCTGCCTTCAATGGCCGCCTTCGGTCGTGGTGGATCATTTGTTGCATGCTGTCGGTTGCTTTTCTACCGATCACGCCTGCTGTCACGGTTGCGCTGTTTGGCGGTTTAAGTTTTTGGGCGCTGCGGGAATTTATCACTCTCACGCCGACTCGCCTGGGAGATCACCGCGCACTCTTCTGGGTCTTTTTTCTGTTTACCCCGTTGCAATATGTTTTGGTTGCGATGGATTTATATGAGCTTTATAGCATCCTGATCCCGGTTTACGCCTTCTTGTTTATTCCTGCGCGTGTTGCCATCGCGGGCGACCCGAAACGATTTTTAGAACGGGTAGCGAAGATCCAATCGGGTCTGCTGGTGTGCGTCTATTGTCTTAGTTTCGCCCCAGCGCTGCTTTACCTGGAAGAAATTAAGGCGGCCGACCGTCCTCGGCTGCTGTTCTTTTTCGTGACCATGGCTTTGCTGTCCGAAGCCTTGCAATACATCTGGAGTCGCACCTATGGGCAGCATGTGATTGCTCCCGCGATCAATGCAACCCGTACCTGGGAAGGCCTCCTGGGGGGGACCGCCAGCACCGCGCTGGTTGCGTGGGCTCTTTCGTGGTTCACTCCCTTCAGTCAATGGGAGGCGGCCCTGATGGGGATGATTGTTGCGGTGATGGGTTTTGCGGGGGCGATGACCATGTCTGCCATCAAGCGAGATCGGGGAGTGCAGGACTATGGCACCCTGATCGAAGGACATGGCGGAGTGCTCGACCGGATTGACGCGATTTGCTTCGCGGCTCCTGTCTTTTACCATGTGACGCGGCTCTTGCCTTTTAACTTGTGATCCGTCAGGTTCTTGCCTGGTAATCGGTTTAGCGGCGCACCGCTCCGGTGCGATCGTTGGAGGCGCGTGCTGCCATTTGCGCATAAACTGAGCTTGCCGTCAGAGGCGTGGAGGGCCCAGAGGCGGTCGCGTTCGCGGGCGGCGAATCGTCGGGACTTTGACCACGAACCACCGGATCCTTTCGGGCTGCCGGTACGTTCGAAGCGATTTGCCGTGGCAATCCATCAAGGCGAGGTCGCCCCGCTTTGATCCACGAGAGCCATGAATTCTGCAAGACCTGCAAATTGTGGTAACCGTAGTGCTTCTTGACTGCTCGAGGCCAGTTTTCATCCCTCAATCCGTCTTTCAGGAAAACTAAAAAAGTCTGCTTTCCATCTGACTCGAGCAACATTTGCGCGAGTGAATGTCCCTGAGAGTAGAGCGGCAGGACATCGCGAGGGTAGTCTTTCATCGCCATCATCTGGTGGAAGGGAATGCCCCGCCGTTGCTTCAGAAAATCGATCAGCATGCGCTCCTGCTTGGCAATTTCGCTGGGGTGTTCGACCGTCGTGCAGGCACCCTCATCGGCCCAGCGGGGTAAGGGCTGGCGAAAATAACAAGCAAAGATCGTGTGCGTAACCTCGTGCGGTAATACCGAGTCGAGAATCCGCTGGCGACTCCCCTGGATATTCATTCGCCAGCCAAAAACCTGTCCCTGATCAAAAATAAAACTTGTTGCCCCGCCCGCGCCAAGGTGACGCCCCACCTTGGCATGAATCGGACAGGGTTTTGACCAAGGTGGCATTTCTTTTCCAATCCATTCGGTCGACAGGGTTTGACGCCATCCTTCGGCCGCATCCCCAATTTCTTTGGCGAGTGCCTGCGAGGGTGCTGAAACCGTAAAGTTGCGAGTACGATAGCCAGCTCCCCAGGCGCTATTGAGCAACGCGAACGTGATCACCGTACAGAACACCGGGCGGGAGAGATGAGCTTCCATGCTCTTTTCCTTGGTCGGGATAACCGTTGAGGGCGGGAGTGGATAACAGGGATTGGAAGCCGGCATAACACCGGTCGGGCGAACCGTCCTTGATTCGCTGCGGGAATTCTTCCGCTTCCGGCCTGTCGCACCTGGGTAAAGTGGCGGGACTGTAGCAAGGACCCGTTGATCAGCACCAGACGAGTTGCCACCGGGGATCGATGAAAGCAAGACTGGGCGGCAGCTGGCAGTGCTGGCAGTGTCGGTGTGGTTGATTTCTTGGGATGCAAGCCTGTCAGGTTGCCGTTTGGGCTTCCTTGATCTGATCAAGCATTCGCCCAGGGGACCCCATGACGTTGTAGCCAGCATCGAGATGCAGAGTCTCCCCCGTAATCCCAGAGGACATCTCCGACAGCAGAAATGCGCCGCTTTGGCCTGCTTCGGCATGGGAGATATTTCTCCCCAGCGGAGCAACGGCTTCATACAGTCCGAGCATTTCTTCGACTCCGGCCCCACGGCCAGATATGGTTTGCAGAGGACCAGCACTGAGGGCGTTTACCCGAATGCCACGGGGCCCAAAATCAAAGGCGAGGTATTTGACAATCGAATCGAGGGCCGCCTTGCAGACTCCCATCACATTGTAGCCCGGTACGGCTTTTTCACCTCCAAAGTAGGTTAGTGTGACGATACTCGCGTTGGGGTTAAGAATTCCGGATGCCGCATGGGTCAAGGCTATCAAGCTGTAAGCGCTAATTTCCATGGCCAACTTGAAGCCGTCACGACTTGTCTCGACCGTATCTCGTTTCAGGTCGTCGGGCAGCGCAAAGGCAATCGAGTGGAGCAGGAAATCCAATTTCCCCAGTTTTTCCTCCGAAACCCGCATTAGGTCGGCAATATGGTCATCATTGGTTACATCCATCGGCTGCACAAACGCGACCTGAGGGTTGTCTCGGACAAGTTTTTGAATGCGGTTGAGATTTTTTTTTCGTGGGTCATCTGGCTTGTCGGGCATATAGGAAAAGCCACACTCTCCACCCTCTTGTAAAATGCGGTCAGCAATTGCCCATGCGATGGATTGCTTATTGAAGACGCCGGTAATTAATCCCCGCTTGCCGTCGAATAATTGAGCCATAGCGATCCTCCTTGTGTCGCATTTGCGACAGGTATGTGTTGCGTAATTGACACTGCGTTTTATAATTCCCTTTTGGACAGCCACAATCTTAGCGTCCCTTCCCGGGGATGGGGATAGCTGAAAATGGAAGTATCGACGATCGCTTCTGTACTGTTGAAGGAGTCGGCCAGCTGCGTCTCGGTCGGCGATTTTTTAAGTTCCGTCCTGGCCGAGGTGTCGCGCCGCTGTGGTGGTAGGGGCCTGGCGGTCGTTCGCCCGCTCCCCCCCAACTGGTCAATCGTGGCGTCCGCAGGTCTTTCGCAGCCGGATATTCCCTGGGATCTGGCAGCGGAGGTGCTTGAGCACGGTCTGCCCCTCCTTCGCGACAACTGGCAAGCCGTGCCCCTGGTTGCCGATCCGCCCGGCACGAGCGTCAGCCAGCCATTGGGCGCTGTTTCGGATGTCCTGGTCATGGCGCATCCTCTTGCCGAAGAGGGTGTGGGTGGGCTGGGCGACCAACTTGCGGCCGCCTTACGCACCGTCAGGCGACAGCAGCAATCCCAGCGACGAATCCGGCGTCTGGAAAAGATGCTTGAAATCACCCACGCATGGCAGCAGGCTCACGAAATGCAGGTTTTGTTGACCCGCATGGCAGAGGCCGCCACCGATCTACTCGACGCCGACCGGGCGAGCATTTTCCTGTGGGATAAGAAGAACCACCTGCTCGTAGGCCGTCCCGCTCTTGGAGTGGATGGAAACGAGTTGCGGCTACCTGATGATGCGGGCATTGTTGGCCAGGTTGTTCAGTTCGGCGAGTCACGTCGTGTCGACAATCTGGATGCCGCAGAGATTGACCGGACTGTCGACAAAGGGACCGGCTATAAGACGAACACCATTCTTTGCGTACCGTTGGTCTCATCCACAGGCGAGCGCATGGGTGCATTTGAGGTGCTCAACAAGAACCAGGGGCAATTTACTGCGGAAGATGAAGGCGAACTCCTGGAGCTTTCGGCGTGTGCCGCCACGGCCCTGGAGAATACGCAGCAGTTAGAAGATCTGTTGGTGCACCATGAACAATTGGTGGAACAGGTTGCTGAACAGGTGGAACTCGTCGGAGAATGTTCCCCCATTGATGCGTTGCGAGCGACAATTCGCCGCGTGGCCGACACCGATCTGGCCATTCTTATTCTGGGCGAGAACGGTACCGGTAAGGAAGTCATTGCCCGCTCGATGCACTACCAGAGCCAGCGCCGCACAGCGCCTTTTGTTGCCATCAACTGCGCGGCCCTGTCGGAAACTCTGCTCGAAAGCGAGCTTTTTGGGCATGAGAAGGGCGCTTTTACCGATGCGCACGAATCGCGGGCGGGAAAATTCGAAATTGCCACCGGCGGCACCCTGTTTCTCGATGAAATTGGTGACATGAGCCTGAGCGGCCAGGCGAAGCTGTTGCGCGTGTTGGAAGAAAAAACCGTGGTTCGCATTGGTGGGGCTGCGTCAATTTATACCGACGTACGCATTCTGGCTGCCACCAATCAGAATCTGGCTGAACTCCTGGAGGCACGTCGCTTTCGGGAAGATCTTTACTTCCGCCTCAACGTGGTCAGTGTTGAATTACCCCCCTTGAGGGAACGTGGAGAAGACATTTTCCTGCTGGCGGAACATTTTTTGACGGGATTCTGTCGCAATATCGGCAAAAGGCCGCCGAAGTTTACGGCCGCGGCGCGCAAGCGACTCGCTGCGCACCTTTGGCCTGGTAATGTGCGAGAACTGCGAAACCTTATGGAGCGGCTTGCGTACTTGAGTCCGTCCGAGACGATCGACGCTGACGAGTTGTCATTTATTCTCTCGCCTCGCAAGGGGCCGATGGGTTTTGTGGACGCCGATCTTACGCTCAACGATGCAACCCAGGAATTTCAGGAGGCTTATATCCAGCAGACAATCCAAAGGACGTTGGGAAATGTCAGTGAAGCTGCAAAGTTGCTTGGCGTACATCGGTCGAACTTGTATCGGAAGATGCGGCAACTTGGGATGGACACTGGCGACGAGACCTAGCGGCACCCAGGGTCACCGGCGAACAACCGGAGGTTCATGGCCGTGGGGTGATCACCCTGCGGCGGATTGGGAACGCATTCTGAAGGCGGGAGGAGTTGCGAGGGCCGGTAGAAGCCGGAACTCAGGAGGCCCATGCAACAAATTGCCGTAAAAGCGAGTTCGATTCGGGGGTCTCGTGGCAGGTAGCTGCGAATTGGTCGACGTTCATGTGGGCATGGATCTCAACGTATTGCGGGTAGGCGCGAATTCGCTCCAGCAGGCCGGTTCGATCGAGTTCGGGATGAAACTGAGTGCAGTAGATGCGTTTGTTACCGAGCCGAAATGCCTGGTTGCGTACCTTTTCGGTGGATGCGAGCAGTACCGCATGGGGTGGTAATTCAATCACGTGGTCTTGATGGCCAGCCTGGCCACCAAAGGTGGGTGGCAACCGACCGAAAAGAGGATCTTGAGTTCCTGCTTCCGTTAATTGCAGTTCTACCGTGCCAAGCTCGGAATGCTCAGGATCGTGGACACATCGTCCTCCACATGCGCGGGCAATTGCCTGGAACCCCCAGCAGGAAGCAAAGACGGCTTTGTCGCTATCGCACAATTGGCGGAGGCCAACAAGGATGGATTCGAGCCATTCTCCATCGCCTGCGGCAGAATAGTCACCGCTACCTCCCAAAAAAATAACGTCCGCCAGCTCGAATTCACGTGCACTCGGCCAGCCAGAGAGAAGGTTGGCAAGGCGAATCCTTGAGGGGGGGCACTGAAGGGCCCGTGCAAAACAGGCGACTTCTTGTTGACGCATTGGGTCGGCGGAGTCTCGCATTTGCAGCAGAAGGAAACGTTTCTTATCCATCATTTACCACGATATCCGGACTGAGGTGCCACTTCCAACCCCTAGAATCGTCGAGGCGTTGTCGTTGACAATCGCGAGTTCCAGCAAGTCACTGGAGCCAATCAAGGCCAGCAGCCTCCGCGTGGGTTGGTTGCCATAGGTTTTAAAAATGCCCTGCGTTTTATGCTGGTCGCAATGGATGGTCACGGTCTCGTCGGTGGGTAGGTCGGTGAGCATCTCACGCGTGATGTTGGTAATCAGGTTGCCAAAGGAGTCGATTTCCACGATTTGTCCGTCGAGATGGTTTTTCGCTTGATGAACCTTCGGCCAGGTGAGAGCCGCAAGCCGATCGACTGGCTCTCCCAGGTCGTCGGGGCATAGGCCAAGGCTCAAGTGGGCTGCCACCGGTGCGATGATATCACGTCCATGAAAGGTGTCTGAGACCTGCGCTGCCCAAAATTGGGATGCGGTCAGTGCGATTATCTTAGATGGCGGGTTGCGGGCGGCCAAGCGACCCAGCAAGCCGTTGTCGGGGGCAACGAGTTGCTGATTTCCTATTTCGGCATAAACAAGTTGTCGCCCGGTGCCCACGCCCGGATCGACCACCGCCAAATGGAGGGTGCGCGGGGGAAAGTAAGGAACGGTTTCCGCAAGGGCCATTGCCCCAGCCATAATATTTTGGGCCGGGACTGCGTGGGTCAGGTCCACAAGTCGGGCCAATGGATTGAGCGACAGAATCACCCCTTTCATGGCTGCGACGTAACGACTGCTAACACCGAAATCGGTGGTGAGCGTGATGATTGGAGTTGAAGGGCTCAGGTTTTCCACGACCAGATTCTCCACGACCAGGTTCTCTCCGGCAAAAACTGAAAGCTGGAGGCTGCGGCGCAGCCTGTTGTTAGCCCTGGTTCAGGATCATTTGCAGGCAGGTTTCGCGTACTTGATCAGGGGTGACGTTGGGATTTTTCTGTTTGGCCTGCCCGATCAAGGCACCGATTGCCTTGAGCTTTCCGTTTTGAACATCGGCAACGATCTTCGGATTGTCCGCAAGAAGTTTTTCGCAAAGGGTGCTCAAGTCCGAGGAATTAACTTCCACAATGGCCAGCTTGTCCATGGTTTGGGCAACCGTCTGGCCACCACTCGAGAGGACCTCAAAGACTTCACGGCCGCGGGTACTAGGGATATCACCCGATTTTATTTTGGCGATCAATTCTGCGAGCGCATTAGGGGAAACGTTAAAGTCCTGGATCGTTTCGTCGCGCTCGTTGAGCTGTCGCAGAACGTCCTGGGTTACCCAGTTTGCAGCCGCTTTGCCATCGGTACCCAGCTTGACAACCTCGAGGAAATAGTCGACCAGCGGACGGCCGTGATTGACTAATACCTGGGCATCGTATTGTGTCAGGTTGTGCTGCTCGGTGAGGCGATCCCTCAGCGCGGCGGGAAGTTCTTTCAGTGATTTGCGCAGTGTTTCCAGTTCGGCATCGGTGACCGTCACTGGCACAAGATCGGGGTCGGGAAGATAACGGTAATCACTCGACTCTTCCTTGCTCCGTTGTCCACGAGTGACTCCTGCCGGCTCGTCCCATCCGCGGGTTTGCTTTGGTGCGCTGCCAAGTGCTTGGCGCGTTTCTTGCCATTGTTGGTACTGCCGGGCCGCCTCGTAGTCGAGTGCCCGCTCGACGGCCCGGAAGCTGTTCATGTTTTTGATTTCCACGATTGGGGTGGCGACTGTCCCCTCTTGGGTTGCGATGTGCAAGTTGACATTCGCATCAACGCGTAAACTTCCCTCTTGCATATTGCAATCGGAAACACCAAGGTAAGTGAGTAGGAGTTTGAGCTCGTCGAGAAAGATTCTTGCCTCGAGCGAACTGCGCAGGTCAGGCTCGCTGACGATTTCCAAAAGGGGCGTGCCGGTGCGATTTAAATCAATTTGGCTGTCGCCTTTACCGGAAATTTCGTCGTGGACACTCTTGCCCGCGTCCTCTTCCAGGTGCGCGCGAATAATGCCGACCCGTTTGGGCTCAAAGGATCCCTTCGGATCATGGATTTCCAGGTGCCCTGTTTCGGACATCGGCAAATCAAATTGGCTGATCTGGTAGCCCTTTGGGAGATCGGGGTAGTAGTACTGTTTTCGATCCCATTTGGTGAATTGTGGGATTTTGCAATTTAATGCGACAGCCGTTTTCAGCGCGAGGTAAAAAGCTTTGCGGTTCATCACCGGCAACGTTCCGGGCATGCCGATGCAGACCGGGCAGGTTTGTGTATTGGGCTCGGCTCCAAAACGAGTGGAGCAGCGACAGAAAAGCTTGCTTTGGGTGGCAAGTTGCACGTGCACTTCCAGGCCGATGACGGTGGTGTACGCGTCGCTCATAATGGTGTGTCGTTGATAGGTGTGTGGTCTGGATCGTAAGCCGTACAAAAATCAAAGGTGTGGTGTTCTTTGGGTGTGCCACTCGGTCGCTTGCTCCATCATGTGGGCGCCCTGCAGTAAGCGCTCTTCTTCGAGTGCCGGGGCCAGGAGTTGCAGGCCAATGGGGAGCCCAGTCGATGTTTGACCGCACGGCAGGCTAATGCCTGGGATGCCTGCCAAATTGGCGCTCACGGTGTAGAGGTCAACCAGGTACATGGCCAAAGGATCATCCGCCATTTCGGCGAGGCGAAACGCGGGGGCGGCCGTTACCGGGCTGGCTATCAAATCAACTTCTTCAAAGGCGCGATCAAAGTCCTGTCGAATCAGTCGGCGTACTTTGAGTGCTTTGAGATAGTAAGCGTCGTAATAGCCGGCACTGAGGGCATAGGTGCCAAGCATGATCCGCCGCTTCACTTCCGGGCCGAATCCTTCGGCTCGGGTACGCCGATACATTCGTACCAATGCCGAATCAATCGCCTCGGCGGCAGCTTGATTCCCTTCGGCGGCCAGTTGTTTTCGTTCTAGAGTAAGTTCGGCAAGCATGGCTGGCTCGTCGGTTCGATAGCCGTAGTGAACGCCATCGTAGCGAGCAAGGTTACTGGAAGCCTCGCTAGGCGCGATCACGTAGTACGTGGCAACGGCATATTTTGCATGGGGAAGCGTAATTTCTTTGATGGTGGCCCCCATGCTGGCGTAGGTCTCAATGGCAGATCGCACGGCCGCTTCAACCTCGCTGTCGAGCCCCTCGGAAAAATGGTCAGCAACCACGCCGAGTCGAAGATTTTTGATCGGCTTACCGACCGATGCCGAAAAAGGGGGGACAGGATCAGGGAGTGAGGTTTCGTCGCGTGGGTCATGGCCGGCAATGACTTCCAGTAAAAGGGCTGCATCTTCGACCGTTTGTGCCACCGGCCCTACCTGGTCGAGACTACTGGCGAATGCGACCAGGCCAAAGCGGCTAACACGTCCATAGGTGGGTTTCAAACCGACCACGCCACAGAACGCAGCCGGCTGACGAATGGAGCCGCCCGTATCGGTGCCAATTGAAAGTGGTGCCATCGAGGCCGCCACGCAGGCCGTGGCGCCTCCACTTGAACCGCCTGGAGTTCGCTCCAGGTCCCATGGATTGTGGGTCTGTTGAAACGCCGAATTTTCCGTCGAACCTCCCATGGCAAACTCGTCCATGTTGGTCCGACCAATCAAAATTGCATCTTCTGCGATAAGGTTTTCGATCACCGTCGCGCTGTAGGGGGGGCGAAAGTTTTCCAGCATCCTCGACGCGCACGTCGTACGTTCACCACGCTGGCAGAGAACGTCTTTAACGGCAATTGGCAGCCCGGCTAACTTGCCGACAGGTTGACCGGCTGCCCGCCGTGCATCAATGTCTTTTGCACTCCGACGGGCGGAGTCGGCTGAAATGCGTAAAAAGGCACCCACCTTTCCGTCGTGGGTTGCAATCCGATCGAGATAGGCCTCGATGAGCTCCAGTGAAGAGATTTTCCCGGTTGTGAGAAGCTGTTTTTGCTCAGTGGCCGTCAGATGGACTAGAGACATGACGTTACGAGCATTCTGTCGGACAATAGGGCCACGACCAGTTAATCACCCAGGACCGCCGGTACCAGGTAGCCTTCTTCACTGGGGTGAGGAGCGTTTTCGAGCGCTTCGCCACGGGGCAGGCTCGCTTGGGCGACATCGTCGGCAAATGCATTGTGAAGTTCAATGGCGTGGGCCATCGGCTCAACACCATCGGTTGGAACTTCCCCGAGTTGCTCAACGTAGCCCACGATCTGGCCGAGTTGTTCGGTCATTTCGTTGAGTTGCTCATCGGTAAGCTGCAAGCGAGCAAGCAGCGAAACCTTGGCCACGTCTGCACGAGAAATGCTCATCAGATTGCCGAGCCGTTTGGCTTATTTTGAGGGCAACGCGAACGGAACCCTCTTGACCACCTTGGTTACCGCACCGCTGCGGATGCACTGCGTACAGGCCCACAGAGCCTTAGAGCCTCCGTTTTCTGCGGCGACACGCACGCGCTGTAAATTGGGCTTAAACTTCCGTTTGGTGATTCCGGTGATTTTTGTACCGACACCACCAAGGTATTTTTTCTTTCCGCGGGTCGTGACCTGGTTTCCGATCTGGGGGCCTTTGCCACATAGATCACATGCTCGAGCCATAATGCACCTCTATTTTTCGGGGCCGCGTGCCGTCCGCTTTGCACGGACCGGGCCTCCGCTCGGAATCCACCCATCTTAGGGCTTATGATTGGAATGTTGGGAGCGAATCCCTAAGTATACCGTCGTGCAGAACTTACGCAACGGGTGTTCGCCAGGCCCCCTGGCCTGGGATCCTAACTGCCAGATGGCTATGGGTGTGGCTCGGAGCCGCCGATAATCGCCAATACTGCCTCGGCCAGATGTTCGTTGGTGGCAATCGACTCGCCGGAATGAACCGTGGCAACTCCTTTCCAATCGCAAAAACGGCCGCCCGCTTCTTCGATAACCGGCTGGACCGCCGCGACATCCCACAGGTTCACGATCGGATCAATCATGGCGTCGGCTCGGCCGGTTGCAACCAGCAGATAGCCATAGGCATCTCCCCAGGTACGGCCCATGCGTGCCATTTTCTCAAGTTTGATGTAGTCATCGAGTGCATCGGGTTGTCGGTGCTGGGCGTGCGACCGGACATCGCTCGTGAGCACCAGCGCCTTGCCTAAGTCCGAAACCTCTGAAACCCGGGCTGGCTGAGGGGGATCCGGATGCCGGTTTGCCTCCATGTACCAGCACCCCTGGCCGGTCGAGGCGTAAACAGTTTCGCCGGTCGCCGGGGCATGAATAACCCCAACGACAGGTGTCTGCTCCTTGAGGACGGCGACCAACGTGGTGTAGAGAGGAACTCCATGAATAAAAGATTTTGTGCCGTCAATCGGGTCGAGAACCCAGCAGAAATCGGTGTTTCCATCCGTATTGTCCAACTCTTCTCCGACAATGGCATCATCAGGGAACTGTTCGCTTATCCGCTTACGGAGAAGCGTCTCGGCCTCGCGGTCAGCAATCGTGACCGGTGAGTCGTCAGCCTTGCGATCGACTTGGAGTTGGGGCTCACGAAAGTAACGGAGCGTCAACTTGCCTGCTTCCTCGGCAATCTCGACGGCCAGACGGAGCCTGGCGGTGATGCTGGCGGGGGTATCGATGCTGTCAGACGGTTTGCCGTTCATGATTCCCCAAGGCTAGCAATCCTTGCGGTGGATGCAAGCCGGTATTGGGCGAGCAATCTGGCCGAGCCAACAGTGGACCCTACCAGAAGCCCAGCCCGGATGGGAGCGACGCAGACCGCCCGGAGGTGAGCCATGATAAGGCAGGGACTCGCTTTACCGTCGAAAGGATACGATACCGGATGATTCATCAAGCGGCTTGACCCGCTTTACGCTGGCATCGCCAACAGAGAGCGACAGGCGTGGCTGCAGAGCCAAAGCTGCTTTCACAGCATTCGGTATGGCCTTGTATGGGGTAGTTTTCCTGGCTAAACTCCCACGCCCGCTGAAAAGTGCAGCCTTAGCCTGGTTGCAAACCCTGTTGGCAGAGTATTTTACGAGATTTTCCAACCTTACTGAATTTCGGGAATCCACGGTTTCTGCGGGTTGGAGTGGCTGCCCTAAGTATAACAGTGGGAAAGATTTAGCTTGAATTCAGAGTGTGGGCTTCTAAAATGGGAGTAGGGCCCAGGCTCTTCAATCGTCTCCCGAATCAACGGACTTTTGAGGAGAGTGCAGATGCGTACGGCGCTGCTCGGTGGTCTGATAACGGCCGGCTTATTCCTGGCGATGGCAAGGGGGCAAAATCGTGACGCCTCGGTCTATTCGTCACTAACAAGTCACGCCAAGAACCCAGCATTGGAATTGGTGACACACTTCGCGGAATCCGACAACGGGCCACATACGCTTGTTGTGGTGGATCCCAAGCAAAAAGTGCTTGGGGTTTATCACGTGAACGCGACCACAGGAGCCATTTCCCTGAAAAGTGTTCGCCAGATTCGCTGGGATCTGGAAATGATTCAATTTAATAGTGAAAACCCGTCGCCGCAGGAAATACGTAACGGGTTAAAGCCTTAGATACTGGAATAAAATCCCCTAACTGTTCACTCAAGCGGTCGAAACGGAACCGGTCCGCCAAGAGTCAGATTGCCTCGCTGCTTAGGCAGTGATCAAGAGGACGCGATGGCCCAGCAGAAGTTTATCGATCTAAGCGAAGCAGCCAGTCAGCTCGGCATTGAGCAGGAGCAATTAAATCGACTGCGTGAACAAGGTGAGCTGCGCGGGTATCGCGACGGTGCAAGCTGGAAGTTTCGAGTTGATGAGATCGACAAATTGGCAGCCGAGGGCCTCCAGGAGGCAGGTCAAAATGTGGGGAATGACCAGCCGCTAAGCGTTGATCTTGAAGATTTTGAGGTTGTCGGTGATGAAGATCCGGCGGCCAGCGATATCAGCTTCGAGGGGCTGGATGATCCAACGGTGCCGGCCGATTCGGAAATTATCGTGGATGGTTTAGCGGGCCTTGAAAGCGGGTCAGTGGATGACGACGAGGACGATGCAGAATCGGTTCTGCTTAGTGAAACGGAGTTTGGCGATTCAGAGAATCGGCCTCCCAGCACGATCATTGGCAAGGTTGATCTCGATTCGGCCGGTGATGCAGATTTGGTCCTCGAACTGGGCGATGATGCAGCCGCACAGGGCGATGCTGCAGCCGCACAGAGCGATGTCCGTTTGGCAACCGATTCCGACGTGTTGTCCTCGGAGGCTTCCGCACGTCCGACCAGTACCGGTCCGGAGACGTCGAAATCGAAGTTTGAGGGAATTGAGGAGTTAGAGATCGATCTGGAAGCCGAGTCGAGCCGGATTTTGTCGCCGCGCGACGTCGTGGAAGCCCAGCAGGCAGCCGAGGCAGAAGCTGCTGGCAGATCGTCCGCCCAGGTCACCGACAGCAGTGATTTGGATCTTTCCGGGTCAGGAGAATCCCACGGTTTAGGTGGAATCTCTTCTTTGGAGATTGACGAGGGTTCGGAGAAAGGTTCTGAAGTGGGCCTTAGCGGCCTTTCTCAACTCCATGTTGGTGACGAATCGCAGGAGGGCTTGAGTGGTCTTTCGAGGTTGGAGCTTGAAACGGACGAGGAGGATGTTTTGTCGGAAGCAAGCGACATTACCCTTTCGAGTCAGGACAGTGGTATTAATTTGATCTCACCCTCCGACAGTGGGTTGGCACTGGACGATGGTCCGATCGATCTGGGCGGCTCGGCCATTGGTTCCGCAATTGGCATCGACTCGGGACTTAACCTGGGCGATGAGTCGATTGGCCTTGGTGCCGCCGATGGGAGTGCCGGTGGTGAAGGTAAGGACGAGTTTTCCCTGACAGCCGATACCGAGTCAGGGACGGCCGATGATGACAGTAGCTCTCAGATTATCGCCTTGGATGAAGTGGTCGATTCGGAGGAAATGGCGGCGGGAGCGGCCGTTTTCGACGACGTGCTGGGCGACCCGGGCTTGGCGGATGACGATGGGTTGGGGAGTGTCGCAATGGAAGGGGGCCCGGTGACTGTGTCGACGGAGACTCCTTTCTCACTCGGTAGCGTCTTGGGACTCACCGGTTGCGTCGTACTGCTGTGTCTGGGCGGGATTATGATGTTTGATCTTGTTCGTAATATCTGGAGTTGGAACAAAACCTATTCTTTAAACAGCTCACTGATCGAGTCGATCTTGAGCTTGTTTCCCAGTTAGCTGTAGCAGCTGGCGTCACCATGGGTTTGAGGCCATCTTGGGGCCCGATGTTTTTGGGGCAAAGGGTTTCGGCTGATTTGGGCCTGTCTGGCGAAGTTTTCGGTAAGTGGACGGAACCACTGTGTTCGGCTTGAGCCTGAGCGTTATAATTGACTGTGGTCAAAATCAAATTGGAGCCAGGCAAAAAGAAGTTATCTTCCGACCACTTCTTGCCATATTTTTCTGTCAGGATCAGGTGTTGTGCCTGCCATGAACTCCCTTCCTCTTGGGTACGGTGCTGTCCTGCGTCAACTTCTTCATGCTGCAAGTTAAAACGTTTCGCCCTGGTTTTCTCGCCATCAGTATGATGTGTGGATTGGTTCTCGCGGCTTGCCGTCCCGCAGCGTCCATACGGTCGTACAGCGTACCGAAAGAACCATCCAAGCTTGCCCAGGCACCGGCCTTGGAACCCACAGACCGCATGTTGGCAGCGATCGTTCCGGCGGGGGATAAAGCCTGGTTTTTTAAAGTGACAGGGCCCCTGAAGCCAATCAACTCGGTTGCTCCCGAAATCGACAATTTCTTGGAGGGGATCGAAGTCTCGCCTGATGGTGAACAGCCAGGCTGGACTTTACCGGCAGGATGGGAAGAGCAACCTGGCAGCGGAATGCGTGCTGCGACGATCTCGATCCCCACCACCGACGTTCCGCTTGAACTGTCGGTGCTGAGTCTTCCCTGGACAGGTTCCCCACAGGATGGCGTGTTGGCCAATGTCAATCGATGGCGACGCCAAATGGCGCTTCCCGCGATTGGGCCTCAGGAAATGTCCGAATGTACTTCGGAACTTCAACTGGGAGATGTCCTGGCCACGCGAGTCGATTTGCGCGGCTGGCGGAAGGATGCCAATATGAAAGCTCCCTTCTCCGCCGGAACTGAGGCGCGCCGCTTGCCACCTTCTGCAGTACCTTCTGCAGTACCTTCTACAGTACCTTCTACGGGCCAGGCTTCCGGCGCACCGGAGATGGAGCCGCCAGACGAGTGGCAGCCGGGACGACTCAATTCATTTCGCAAAGCAGCCTTTGTAGTGAAGGGGCCGGGCCAGGAAGCAGAGATTACCGTGATGGACTTTCCTGCCAGCGGGGGATCCGCGATGAGTGATCCGCTGACCAATCTCAACCGTTGGCGGGGCGAACTGGGGATGCAGGCCATTGCTGCAGAAGATCTACCTGGTCAGTTTGAAGCGATCCAGCTGGGAGGCATCAAGGGGAACTTCGCTGCCCTTTTTCCTGAAAACGACGACGGCCAGGCAACCCTGGTTGCAATGACCGAGCGGGACGGATTGATTTGGTTTTTTAAAATGAAGGGGGATCGTGACCTGGTTGCCACGCAGCAGGGCAAGTTCCGCGAATTTCTCAAGTCGGTGCGGTTTGATCCGGCGCGGGAGTCGGCAATCTCTGGAGACAATGATGGCCACCAGTGAACCGCCAAAAACCAAGGAACCGACTACCGGTTCAGCATTGTCTGAGCCAACCGGCAACCTGACGAGCATGGCGAGCCGTTGCTTCACAGGCTTGGCCTCCCTGCGACTTACCGTGTTGCTCTTTTCTTTGCTGATCTTCCTTGTCTTTGTGGGAACTTTGGCACAGGTCGATCACGGGATCTGGTATGTGGTGGACCACGCCTATTTTCGCGTTTGGATCGCCGAAATTGAATTTCAAACGTTGGAACGTCTGGTCCAAATGCTGACGCCCGTGGAATGGAACCTTGCCGGAAGTTTTCCTTTTCCGGGCGGCTACCTGATTGGCGCGGTCATGGCGGTCAATCTCCTGGTGGCCCACCAATTGCGGTTCAAGCTGGCTGCCAAGGGAAATCGCCTTTGGGCGGGAGTTGGGGTTATCGGGATCGGCTTGGCATTGACTTATGTGATTATTCGCAGCGGCATGGACAATGCGCTCGAAAGCGAGCTTTCCACCGCTTTTTGTTACTGGCTGTGGCAATCGTTAAAGCTGGGTAGTGCTGCTCTGGTGATCGCTGGTGCTTATGGTTTGCTCCAAAGCTATGGCCGTGTACGCCCGGTTGAATGGACGCTCATGCTGGTGATGAACCTGCTCGTTGCGGCAATGGTCGTATGGTTGTTTTTAAACCCGAGTGTGCGGCTGGACGATTCAGGTTTGCGGATTCTGTGGCAACTACTCAAGGGGGTCCTTGCTGGTGGTGTGCTTCTTGCCGGTTGCGCCATCGTGTTTGCACGTCGCGCCGGAATTGTGCTCCTGCATGGAGGCATTTTACTGTTGATGTTCAGCGAGTTCTGGACAGGCGTGACGGCCAAAGAATCGAATATGACGATTTTCGAAGGGCAAACGGCCAATTATAGCTATGATACGCGGGCAACGGAGTTGGCGGTTGTTGACCACGCTTCTTCCAGTGCGGTAGACCACGTGACGGTGATTCCTGCAGCTATTTTAGCTTCCGCACGACCAGGCGAGATTATTTCTGATGCCAAGCTGCCGTTTGAGATAGAGGTCATTCGGTTTCTCAAAAATTCACGACTCGCCGAGACAAAACCAGGGGATGACAATCTGGCGAATGTCGGTTCGGGAAAGCATGTGGTCGCGAAGTCGGTCAAAACCGCGGTGGGTGTATCGACCGACGACATGGTCGATATGCCGTCGGTCTATTTGCGGCTGATATCCAAAAAAAGTGGCGAATCTCTGGGGACTTACTTGTTCTCGACAGCCGGATTTCAGACCGTAGGTGACGATGGATCTCCCCGCGAGGTGTACCTGTCTGACGAAAAGATGGATGTCGACGGGCGGCCCTATGATGTGGCATTGCGATTCGAACGAGATTACAAGCCCTACTCGGTCACGCTGCTCGATTTTCAGCACAACCGCTACGTGGGTACGAATAAGCCGAAAGACTTTACCTCGCTGGTCCGCCTGCGGGATCCTGTCCAGAAAATTGACCGCGAATTTCGCATCTGGATGAACAATCCACTTCGGTACGCGGGAGAGACTTTATACCAGGCAAGCTTCGATGAAAAAACCGAACAGGCGACCGTCCTGCAGGTGGTTTCGAATCCTGGCTGGATGATGCCCTACGTCGCGTGCATGCTCGTGGGTATTGGGATGCTCGCCCATTTCGGGCTGACGCTGCAACGTTTCATGCGGCGTCGCTATGAAGAAGCAGTTCGCTCGGCAAAGGCCAACTCCTCGGTGAGTGGTGGTGTTTCTGCCACGGTTGCTGCAAACGGTGGCTCTCGCAAAGGTTGGTTGAGGTGCAACTGGTTCCCGCTTGCGGTGCTCGTGTTGTGCGGAGCCTATGTGGGAGGCAAGGCGCGGGTCGTCAAAGATCCGGTTGGGGAACTGAAATTCAGCCAGTTTGCGAAATTTCCCGTTGCCTACCAGGGGCGAATTCAGCCCTTCGATACGGTTGCCCGAAATAGTTTACAGATCCTTTCGGGAAGGCAAACGGTGATCGTGCCAGAAGACGCTCCCTCCAGCGGGTTGTCCGAGTCGCCTTCGGGGCCCAGGCAGTTGGCTGCGATCGAGTGGTTCCTCGATGTGATTTCAGCCCGTCCGGGAGGTGACCAGCATCGGGTCTTTCGGATTGATAATTTGGAACTGCTGGATGCGCTGGGTCTTGAGCGTCGGCCTGGATCGTTTCGGTATTCGTTTGCGGAGTTAAGGCCATCGATCGAGCCAGAGCAGGATGAAGAAGGCCGCGTGATTGGAGATTCGGTGATCGACAAGCAGGCTCGGCTTGCCCGTAGTGTGCTGCCCGCAGAACGGACTCTGTTTCAACAGAAGGTTGACGAGTTGTATCAGAAGTTAAGTCGCTATTTCCTCATTAAGCAGGTTTTCAGTTCCCCAGAGATTCGTGCGGACCGTGAACACATTCTTGCGGATATGCAGCGGGCTCAAGCGCAGATTCAGGAACTGTTCGAGGGAATGCACGACAAGCGGCGCGAATGGAAGCTCATTTTGGCAGTTCCCCCGGCAACCGCAAGTAAAGCGTGGACGTTTTTACTCGACGCGGAGTTCAACCTGCTACGCAATCGTGTTTTGGGCCAGGAAGTGAACCCGGCGACTGTGGCGATGAGTTCGCTGCTGAGCGCTTATGCGAGGAATGACTCGGTCACCTTCAATCGGGAACTTGGTAAGTATCGTACAATTCTCGCCAGCTATCAGAAAGAAATCGTTCAGCAACAAGACCAGCTCCGCGCGGAAGGGCTGGCCGAATCGGAGATGATGAACCAGGGGAAGATCGACTTCGAGGTTTTCTTTAACCGTTTCAGCCCGTTCTATTACGCTGCCGTGTTGTACCTACTGGCTTTTCTGCTGGCCTCGCTGTCGTGGCTGGGGTGGTCGCAGCCTCTTAACCGGGCCGCCAGTTGGGTTTTAATGCTCGCCTTTTTGTTGCACACGTTTGCGCTGCTTGCACGAATCTATATATCGGGCCGCCCACCCGTGACCA
Organism: Lacipirellulaceae bacterium; assembly: GCA_965243695.1. Lineage (GTDB taxonomy): Bacteria > Planctomycetota > Planctomycetia > Pirellulales > Lacipirellulaceae > JAKVCB01. The sequence continues at coordinate 42,135 of CBDEWC010000027.1, forward strand.
ACCTTTATTCGTCGGCCATCTTTATTGGCTGGGCTTGTGTGCTCTTTGGGCTCATCCTCGAGGCGCTCTATCGGTGGGGGATAGGCAATATTGTGGCATCGGTCATCGGATTTCTCACCCTGATTATCGCTTACAACCTTTCTCTGGATGGTGATACGTTTATCGTTTTGCAAGCGGTCCTCGATACCCAATTTTGGCTGGCAACGCACGTGGTTTGCATCACTTTGGGGTATTCGACCACCTTCCTGGCCGGATTCCTTGGCGCACTTTACATCGTGATGGGATCTGTTCTAGGCATACTTGATCGGGCAAAACGACAGCAACTCAGCCGGATGATTTATGGCTCGCTCTGCTTTGCCCTGTTTTTCAGCTTTATCGGAACCGTGCTGGGGGGACTTTGGGCGGATGACTCCTGGGGACGGTTTTGGGGTTGGGATCCGAAGGAGAACGGCGCACTCATTATTGTGCTGTGGAATGCCCTGGTGTTGCACGCACGCTGGGGTGGGCTGGTTGGTTCGCGAGGACTGGCCACTTTGGTGGTGGCGGGTAATATCGTGACGAGTTGGTCGTGGTTTGGCGTGAACGAACTGGGAGTTGGGCTCCATTCGTATGGATTTCGAGAAGGGACAACGTTGTGGCTCTTTCTGTTTGCGATCAGTCAATTGCTGCTGATCGTGATTGGCGTGGCCATTGCCCCACGAGATCGGGCCCCACGAGACGGGCTTCAGCAGAAGGCCAAGGGCAGCCAGGGGCGGTCGGCTACGGTGTAGGATCGGCGGGCAACGACTGGCGAAAGAATTATGCGGTCCGGAGTGCCAACTCGACACGACGGATTGCATCCTCGACGCGGCAGGTTTTGTCCGAGACCGCCATCGTTGCCTGCTGGCTCATCAGTCGCTCGACGCGGCGGTGCGCTGAGATGACCGTACTATGGCTGCGCCGGCCAAAGAACTGGCCAATTTCACTCCAGGGTGCCCGGGTATACTTGCGGGCCAGCCACATGGCTAACATCCTTGGTTCGGTTAGCGCGCGGGCTTTGACTTCCGACCTTAGGCCGGCTGCTTCGACACCAAACACATCGCAAACCGCTTTTTGGATGTCATTGAGTCGCACCGCCCGGGTGTTTTGCTGAATAAGGTCGTTGAGGACCTCGTCCACCATTACTTGGCACGCCACCTGCTCTTGAACCTGGCTGGTGAGCTGAATGCGGTTCAGCGCGCCTTGCAACTCGCGGGCGCCAGCGGTGACTTGGGTTGCAATCGCTTCGAGCAACTCGTCGGCCAACGGGAAAGACATGCTTTTGCACTGTTGGCGGAGGATCTCACACCGCATGGCGTAGTCGGGTGGCCCGATTTCACAGACTGCCCCCGCGGAAAGACGGGAAACGAGTTCCATTCCCAGCGGTTGGAGTTCTCCCAGCGGCCGGTTGCTAGCCAGTACGACCTTGCGGCCCCCTGTTGTAAGGGAATCAAGCGTATGGAAGAGTTCTTCGACGGTCGCCCGCTTGCCTGCCAGGAAGTGAATGTCGTCCAGGAGAAACAGGTCAGTCCCACGACATTTTTGCCGAAAATTTGCCAGTCCACTGCTGCGAAGTGCTTCAATGAAGCCAGTTGTGAATTGTTCAGCCGTCAAATAAAGAGCCCGTGCTTTGGGGTATGTCTGACGATACGAGCTGCGCACTGCACGCAAAAGATGTGTTTTTCCAACACCGGTTGATCCCCAAAATAACACGGGAGATGCCTGGTGGAGCCCTTGGGAGATCATTTGTGCCGAACTGACTGCAAACCGGTTCCCGTTGCCAATCACGACGGAATCAAAAGAAAGAGAATCATCGACAACTCTCCCCGAGGGAGAGGAGCGGTGAGAGGGTGGAGGATTGGCCGGTTCGCGTGTTGGCCTACGATTCGTACTTGTCTTTGGCTCCTCGACAGGCGAGTCGTCGAGCGAAGTGACCGAAGGGGTGTTACGGTTTTTCTCGAGCAGTAACGACCCGTCCACTTCGAGCGTTACCTGGAGTTGACGTCCAAAAACAGTGGTGGAGGTAGCTTTCAATTCCTGGAGGAAGTGCTGTCGAATCCAATCGCGGACAAACGCGCTGGTAATACCGATGGTGAGCACGTCGCCAGAGCAAGACAGGCGAGTTTGGCCACCAAACCACAGCTCATATCGCTGATTGCCAATTCGCTTGGCCAACAAAGAACGGAAATCCGCTATTTGTTGAGCATCATCCATGAATTCCATCTCCCGATGCGCATAGATCCAGCTCAGGCAGCGCTACCCTCTTGATAGCACTTGCGAAACATCGGCTGCCCTTGTGAAAGGAAATGCTTCGCGAACTGGAAAAACCGGCCGAGTTAAGCCCTGCCGATAAAAGTAAATTAAATTAGCCCGGTCCAATGCCGGAGAGGCCGATTCTACGCCAGCTAGCACGCCTGTCAAACGGCCGCGACGCATTCGACTTTGGAGTCTTTGGGCGACTCGTGTGTTGATGCCTTAGATCGCGGACTTTGATCCGCTTTCGGAGTTTTGCGGGCGACTAAAAAACTTTTATCTAACGGCAAGCGAAGTGGATAAGATGTTTGCGACTTGTAAAGTTCAACGATTGGCTTGCCTGTCGCGAAGCTGGAAGTCGCGATGGCTTGGCGACTTACGATCTTCCGGGGAATTCAGCAGCGTGTCGACAGCCAACCGAGGAAACCATCCGAGGATTGTGCGACGGTCCCACTGGGTGAATCCGGCATGCTCATAGGTCGCTATGGCGGGAAGATTGGCGCGGTCGACGGCCAGGATCAGCTGATGGTCGCCTAATGCGGTGGCCGTTGCCAGGGCATGCTGCACAATCCGGCGGCCAAATCCCTGGCCACGGGATGCCGGGATCAAACCCATGTACATCAATTCGCAATAACCCAATTGAGGATGTCTTCCGACTAAAAGGACGCCCACGTCGCAGGCCCGATCCTGCACAAAAAACCATGTCTTGGGATCGTGGACGCCGGTTGCTCGATAACCCGAAATCACATCGTGCAGGTTCCTTGCACTGTTGAGACGAGGACAATCAAGCGTACCTAGATAGGTTTGTTCGATGAGGCTGAGCAAGCGGTCAAGCTGTGTCGGATGGTACGCCTCGAAAGTGAGAGTCGCTGGTTTTTCAGTTTGTGGTCTCACCCGTTGGGTTTGGGCAGTGAGATAAAGCAAGTTGGCTATAAAAACAAAGCCATGCCTGTGGAAAAGCTGAGCTTCGGGGCCGGACTGCGCGGGCACCAATGCCTGAGCGAATTGACAACCCGACTCCTGAAGGTAGTCCGTCGCTAGAACCGTCAAGGTATCTGCGACAAAATTGGGGGTATCTTGATGGAGTTGGGGCGACCAAAAACAAGTCGTTCTCCCCGCTGCCGCTTGGGCCCAAATGGCTCCCACAACGGTTTGGTTTGCAAGGGCAGCAAAGAGCCCAGGTGGGCTCGCAGATTGGTAAAGGGCAATGCATTCCTGACGTTGGGAGGCCGATAGCTCGCGCATGAGCAACTCGAGGCATGCCTTCACGGCCGGCTTTGGGCAGGCAACGACGTCAATCGTGGGAGCTTGCATTTCGCGATTATAACACGGGCCCGAGTGTTGCTGGAGGGGAGTCGGGCAGCCCTGTGGAGCTATTGAGAGAGGCTCCGGCGCGCTTCTTTGGCGCCTGTTTTAATTAGGCCAACGAAATCGGTGTTGCAGGCCCGATTTGACAGAGCCCTCGGCCGCCTGAGTATGGGTTTCCTCTGCCGGTTGTGGAGGGTTGTTTTTCTCCGGTGAAGCGTCTGCGGTGGGGGCTGACTTGGGAGATTCAGTGACCGTCTTGGCAATCAAACTAAACGGGGCAATGGGGACGGGTTCGGGTCGCGTTAACTGGCTGGGGGTGATTGGAATTCCAGCAATGTCCGTAGGCGGGCTCGTTGAAAAGCCGGTCTGCGCGAGGTAGCGATTGGAAGTGGGGTCTTCCAGTTCGAGGGCGACCGAATAACTCTTGTGGGGCGAACTTGCCAAAAGAACCGGTTCGGGCCGGATTCGTAATTCGCTTTTGACTTTGTCGTGGTGGATGACCTGGTAGAGTTGTTCTCCTGGAAGTGTCGGCCTCTGGGGCTGAAAGCCAAATCGCTGCACGACCAGGTTGACGATCTGTGTTGGATCGCCGGTCCGTGCTCGTAAGGAGATCCGCTGAAGTCGGCTTTGGTTGTTGAAATAATAGCTAAGTGATCCGGCAAGATCGCCCGCCGATGTGCCCGTGACCAGGGGGACACGGACACCAAACATCCCGGGGTCTGCCAACCCGGCCGACTTGCGGTTCCAGTGGGCGTAGACCCAGTCGGTGGTGATATCAGAACGCAATACCTCTGCGAGCGGATAGATTTCTGGGTGTTCGCTGTGGAGTGCCTTGTTGGGGTTGGATTGCACACCGGGCAAGAGATGCGTGCCTGTGAAGTTAGCAAGGGTGTTTTTTGCCGCCCCAGTAGCAGGCGCTCCAGTACCGGGCGTCCCAGTGCCAGGCACCCCAGTCGCAGACGATTTGGTGTGGAGGGTCGACATCACGTAGGGCACGCCTATTACGGCGCCAAGCGCGATCGCTAACATAGCTGGCCGAGGAATCATGATATTTGTTCGAGTTTGGGGAACCGGGGAACTCCTAGTCTTCTTCGGTCTTTGGGGACCTGGCGATTTGCATTTCGAGTCTGACGCGTTGCATACGCTACGATTGGGCCGATCACCCATGTCGAGACAAAGCTTAAGATCAGACCTTCTGCGGGGCGAGTTGGTGCAAAATGCCGAGAAGGTCAGCCACGTTCAGGTTGACGATTATTCCTGGTGGAGCGGTTGGGGCAGGGCGGAGTAGCGGTTGGAGCTGCGGCAAATTTCCTTGGGCCTGCACAATCGGTGCATGGGGTATTCTTTTTGCGGGATTCCACCACGACCAAGGGTTCGGATAAGATGGGGCCTTACAAAAAGTCGCAAGTCCATGACCCAGAGCGAGTCACCCTGTGAAATTAGCATTTAGTTCGAATGCCTACATGCATTACTCCATTGAGGACACGATCGCCCGCGTTTCCGAGTTGGGATACCGCGGGATTGAGCTTCTTGCAGATGTTCCGCACGCATGGCCAGCTGGGTTGTTGGAAGAGCGCAAGCAGTCGATTCGTGACGCTCTGGAAAAACACCATCTGACGATCTCAAATATTAACGCATTCATGATGAATGCGGTCGCCGACCCGCGCCAACCGTACTGGCATCCTGGTTGGATAGATCCCGATCCTCATTACCGCGCGATTCGTCGTGAACACACGAAGCGGGCGCTCTACCTGGCTGAGGAACTGAATGCGCCGCATATTACCACCGAGCCTGGTGGACTCCTGTCAACCAATCAATCATGGCAGGCAGCCGCCGATATCTTTTATGAAGAGCTCATGCCATGCCTGGAGGTTGCCGAGTCGGTCGGTGTAGACATTCTCATTGAACCTGAGCCAGATCTGCTGATCGAACGGTTTGAACAATACCTGGCGTTTGTCGAACGAATCGATTCTCCCAGGATCGGCTTGAATTTTGACATTGGCCATGCCTATTGTGTCGGTGAGGACCCCGAACAATGGGTGGCGGTGATGAAGGATCATACAACGCATTACCATCTTGAAGATATTGCCGCTACCCGCGTACACAAGCATTTGATCCCGGGGTGCGGCGCCATCGACTTTGCGGCAACATTGCAGGCCATTCGTCAATCCGACTATGATGGGTGGCTGACGGTAGAACTTTATCCGTACATCGACGATCCCGATGACGCTGCACGAGAAGCCTGGCAGTACCTGACCGCGGTTGCGGAGAAACTTGGATTCTCCTTCTCCGATCCGGATTGAAATCCCTCTCTAGATGGTAGCCTCCCCAATGGTTGAACGGTCGGGACGAACAAGAGGGCGATGGAAAGCCTGGTTGCAACTGCTGCGTGTGCCTAATGTATTCACGGCTATTGCTGACGTGATGATGGGGTTTCTCGTTGCGCGAGGAAGCCTTGACCCGCACAATTGGTTTGTCTTGATTGCGGCGGCGTCTGCGACACTTTATTTGGCGGGAATGGTGCTCAACGACGTGTTCGACGTTGCCGCTGACACCGAAGAGAGATCCGCGCGGCCCATCCCCTCGGGGTTGGTCGCGATTGGGGATGCACGAGTCCTGGGGTGGGGGTTGCTGGTGACAGGAGTCCTTTGCAGTGGGATTGCCAGTTTCTTGAGTGGGTCGATGTGGCCAGTATGGATTGGCGGGTCCTTAGCGCTGGCAATCGTGCTTTATGACGGGCGACTTAAGGCTACTCCCCTGGGTCCCCTGTTGATGGGGCTGTGCCGCATGTTCAATGTTCTGCTGGGAATGAGCCTGGCGTTGGAGGGGCCTGGCCACATTCTTTCGCCCAATGCACGCTGGATGGTGGCCGTCGGCATCGGAGTTTATACCGCCGGACTTACGAGGTTTGCTCGAACTGAGGCAAGGCGAAGTTCTCGTTGGCAACTAGTGGGCGGGTTGACGCTTGTCATGGTTGGGCTCGCGTTGATTACGGCACTCCCCGTTTGGGATCCTGGCTTGCCCCGCCGTGTACCCCACTGGATGAGCGGGTGGTATGTCTACTGGCCGATTCTGGCAATGATCATCGCACGGCGATTTGTGCTGGCAATCTTTGACCCATCACCACGTCGCGTGCAGGCAGCTGTTAAAAGCGGAATCGTGTCGTTGATTATGATCGATGCGGGAATCTGCCTGGGTGTGTGTGGCCCCTTTTGGGGATGTGCGGTTCTGTTGTTATTGGCACCAACGTTGCTTTTGGGGCTCTGGATTGATTCTACATAAGGCAGGCCATAAGGCATTGTCGGCCCCTCCAGCCAGACTTCACGATAGAATAGAAAGCCCGTCCCAGGGAAAAGCCAGTCCCAGGGAAAAGCCAGTCCCAGGGAAAAGCCAGTCCCAGGGGGGCCGTGTTGTGCCAGGTATTTACAGGGCCCCGTTGCCACGCTTGCGAGTGCTGATGTTACCGTTCTTTTTTCTTTGCCCCCCGAGGGGCTTACGGCCATGATGGACCGAATGGGATAAAGCGGGTCTGGGAGTTGCTTCAGCCATCGGTTACTCTGACCACTTTCCACGAGTCTCCTTATGCAGTCGCTCTTTGAAGCGACATACCACGCCATGAAGCCAGTTGTCGTTTTGCTTTCTGTTCCGGGACTTCGTCAACGGGACCTGGCCTCAATGCCCGCGCTGACCGAACTGGTCCGTGCAGGAGAGGAGGCGCGACTTGTCCCAAGTTTTCCCGCAGTCACCTGCCCAGTGCAGGCGAATATGACCTGTGGGGCCTTGCCTAGCGAACATGGTGTTGTTGCGAATGGGTTCTACTGGCGCGAAACGAACCGGGTCGAAATGTGGACTGCCTGGAACGACTGCATCGATCGCCCGCAAATCTGGGATCGGTTGCGCCAATGGGATCCTTCGCTCAAATCTGCGGTCTGGTTCCCGTTGCACAGCAAGGGGTGTGGGGCAGATTACATGTGTGCCCCGGCGCCGATTCATAACGAGGATGGGACGGAATCTCTTTGGTGTCATACGCAGCCCGAAACGCTTTATCAAGAACTGGTGGATGAGCTGGGCCATTTTCCGCTACATCACTTTTGGGGCCCCGTTGCAAATATTCAGTCGACTGCCTGGATTGTTGACTCTGCGATCCGTGCTGCTGACGAGTTCCGTCCCGATTTTCTGTATATCTACTTGCCGCACCTTGATTACGTTGGGCAAAAGCAGGGACCTGACACGAGCGCCTTCTCCGACTGCCTGGTCGAGCTTGACAGCGAAATTCGCAAACTTGCCCAGGGGCTGTCGCAAATGGTTCCTGAAGACTCCTTGCTGTGGTTAGTTGCCAGTGAATATGCCGTGGTGCCGGTTGACCATGTGAGCTTCCCAAATCGCCTATTAAGAGAAGCCGGTTTACTGGAGGTGTGTCAGCAGGAGGACGGTGAGCATCTCGACCTGAGGAATTCTCGTGCCTGGGCACTGGCTGATCACCAGTTTTCACACGTGTTTGTGAAGAATGCGGACCCGCAAACGATCAATCAGGTTGTGGATTGTTTTACCCATGTGCCAGGGATTGCCAAGGTATTGGCGGCTGGAGACTTCAAGCGATTCGGATTAGACCATCCGCGCACGGGCGAAGTGGTTTTGATTTCTGAGCCGAATAGCTGGCAAGCCTACTACTGGTGGCAGCAAGAGAGCCACGCCCCTTCGTTTGCCCGCACGGTCGATATTCACCGTAAACCGGGATATGACCCTGTCGAGCTCTTTTTCGATCCAAACACGAAGGGGATTCCGCTCGATGCAAGTCTTGTTTGTGGTTCGCACGGTGCTCCCGCAACCGATCCCGCACAGCAGGGAGTCGTGCTGGCATCGAAACCAGGAATCCTTGGTAAGTCGCAACTCGCGGATACCGAGATCGCCGCCTGCGTGCTGAAGGCATTTGGGCTTCCGGTTGTCGAGAACCAGTGAAGGTCCCTTGACCTCTGGTCGGGATGGGTTTTTTTACAAGGAGAGCGTGAACGATATGAGCCCTGACCAGCGACCGTCTGACGTGGCCCTCCCGGTAGCAGCCAATGCTGCCTCGCATCGACTTTCCGAGCGATCTTTTCCGAGACGTTCTCCAGCCGTAGCCAAACATGGAATGGCTGCCACGAGTCAACCGCAGGCAACCCTGGTTGCGCTAGAAACACTCAAGGCGGGTGGCAATGCAATCGATGCCGCGATTGCTGCCAACGCCATGCTGTGCCTCACCGAGCCGAGCAGTTGTGGAATTGGAGGCGATCTTTTTGCGATCGTATGGGATGCAAAGACGCAACAACTGTACGGATTAAACGCAAGTGGTCGGAGTCCCAAAAGGCTTGCCCTGGAAGAGTTTTCCCGGCAGGGGCTGAAGTCTATTCCAAATCTGGGTCCGCTGGCGGTGACCGTTCCCGGTTGTATTGACGGCTGGTTTGAATTGCACGCACGGTTTGGAACGCTGGGGTTCGAACAAATTTTGGAACCTGCTATTCACTACGGCCAAGAAGGCTTTCCTGTCACCGAGGTGATTGCCTTGGCGTGGTCAGGGGGTGCCGAAGAACTCAGCAAATACGCGGGGTTCCGTGATACCTTCCTCCCCAACGGCACTCCTCCCCGGCACGGAGAATTGTTTCGCAACCCGGCCCTCGCAAGTACATTGCAGCAAATCGCGAAGGGGGGGGCGGATGTGTTCTATCGGGGACCCGTGGCGCGCAAGATCGACGAGTTCATGCCACAAGTGGGCGGTTTCCTCCAATATGAAGATCTTGCCAGCCACCGTTCCGAATGGGTGAAACCGTGCGGAGTGGAATATCGCGGGTCCACGGTTTGGGAACTGCCTCCCAACGGTCAGGGCATCGCCGTACTCCAGATGCTGCAAATGCTCAAACGGTTTGACCTCCGTAGTGCAGGCTTTGGAAGTGCCGACCACATTCACCTTCTGGTCGAAGCCAAAAAACTTGCCTTCGAAGACCGGGCGAGGTTTTACGCCGATCCCGACTTCTACGACGCCCCCATTGACCAGCTTCTTTCGGACGAATATGCCAATCAGCGCTGCGGGTTGATTCAGCCATCGGTTGCCGGAAAATCGGTTACCGCAGGAAACCCGGCACTTGGTCGGGGAGATACGGTCTACTTGACCACCGCGGATAAAGATCGCAATTTTGTTTCGCTGATTCAAAGCAACTACTGGGGTTTCGGATCTGGACTCTGTCCACCAGGCCTTGGCTTTTGCCTGCAAAACCGAGGTGAGCTTTTTGACCTCACCCCCCATCAGGCAAACACCTACGCGCCAGGCAAAAGACCCTTTCACACCATTATTCCAGCGTTTGTCACCCGGGGTGGCCAGCCACTGCTCAGTTTCGGGCTGATGGGAGGAGACATGCAGCCGCAAGGACACGTTCAGATTTGCTCAATTTATTTGAGTTCCAGATGGGGTTGCAGGAGGCAGGAGATGCCCCCAGGGTGCGTCACGCAGGTTCATCGACTCCCACGGGAAAGGCAGCCGACAGGGAAGGTGGTGAAGTCCTACTGGAACCAGGCATTTCTCCAGAGGTCGCCGGGGAACTTCAGGGCAGAGGCCACTCCGTCACCTCGGCATACGACAGTTTTGGTGGCTATCAGGCAATCTGGTATGACCGGGCCAACGACGTCTACTATGGGGCGACAGAGTCCCGCAAAGATGGTGTTGCCTTGGGGTATTGAGGTTGGTGTTCGTCGAAGTCGCACGCTTTGGCGAGTTGGTCGGTCTGGAGGCAATTCGTGCCCGTAGGAGTCGCTTGGTCTTCGAGGGCGGGCTGGGTTTCTGCTCGCACAGGCTGGGTTTCTGCTCGAAGAGAGCCTTCCCTCGAACTGTCTCTCCGGTTAGTCTAGGGGGCGATCCGGCTTGGGCACCGATCTGGGCATCGCACCGGTAAATAGAAACATGAGACTATACCCATCGGCTCCTGCCAGTCGCCCCTTGCCAGACCAGACAGACCGTCGATTTTCCCTTGTTCTTTAAACCGTGATGAGCCATGGCCAAAACTACCATCATTTTCGCACTTTTGTTGATTCTCTTGGGACTTGTCGGATATTTCGGTGTGTCCTCACCAACTGCAGCCACGCCTGAAAAGGAGCAAGCCGCATCGGACGCGGCGGAAAGCGCGACTCCAAAGCGATCCCCAACGGCTTTGATTCCTGCTTTTGTTGGCGTGATCCTGCTGCTGTGTGGGTTGGTTGCCCTGAACGAAGGGCTTCGCAAGCACGCCATGCATTTTGCGGTCGTGATTGGCCTGCTTGGTTTTCTGGCCGGGGCAGGACGGGGTGCGATGGGATTAGCGAAAATGGTGTCAGCTGACTCGAGTCTGAATTATCGCAGTATGACTTTTGTATGGTTGATGGCCCTTCTTTGTGGCCTGTTTGTAATTCTGTGCGTGAATTCCTTTATCGCGGCCCGCAAGCGGCGTACCGCTGAAGTTGCCGGATAAGTTTGCGTATCTTTGGATAATGGCGAGTCTCGCTATCACTCAGCCTGAGACCTCCCGTGAGAGCATCATGAGTAGAGCAAACGGCGAGCAGCCAAAGAAAAATGCGGCAGCCAAGTCGGTGTCAAAAAAAACAGGGAAGGGAACCCTCGCCGAACGTGCCGACAAGTTCCGATGTTACCAGCAGGCGGTTCAGGAACCGGAACACGAGGTTGAATTCTTCGACCAGGTTTATCGAAAGTTGTTTCGTCGAACTCCCTATTCTCTCCGCGAAGATTTTTGTGGAACGTTTTCCATCTGCTGTAACTGGGTCGAGTCTCACCCTAAACGCACAGCCGTGGGAGTCGATCTTTGCTCTGAAACGCTTCAGTGGGGCAGGGAGCATAATCTCGCCAGGTGTACGGACGAGCAGGCAGGTCGAATTCGGCTACTCGAGCAGGATGTTCGCACACAAAACCGTCCCCAGGTCGATATTCTCTCGGCCCAGAATTTTTCCTTTTGGATTTTTAAGACGCGCCAGGAACTGGTTGAATACTTTCGCATTGCCCGTGCAAACTTGAATGAGCAGGGGATGATGGTGATGGATATGATGGGCGGTGGGGATTGCTACAAGGAAGGCGTCACTGATAAACGACGTATCCGTAAAGGCAAGAAAGGCTTTCGCTACCACTGGGAACAAGCCAGTTTTAATCCCGTGACGTCGGAAGCAAGTTTTTACATTACCTTCAAATTCAACGACCAGAGCAAATTAAAGCGGGCCTTCGAGTACCATTGGCGTTTTTGGACGATTCCCGAGGTGCGCGAACTCCTCCGGGAGGCTGGGTTCACAAGAAGCCTCGTCTATTGGGAAGAGGAAGACGAAGACGGCGAAGATACCGGTGTGTGGAGCGCTGCGGAAAAGGCTCCTAGCCATCCAAGTTGGATTGCATACATTGTTGCCCTAAAGTAAGTGGTCGCCCTAAAGTAAGCGGGGCAACGTCGCCTTAAAGATAAGCGGCGCAACATCGATCTCCGGGCCACGTCTCTTGATGGAAAGCACGCCAGCGGTATTTTCGGCACCGGGTAGCCTGCACTGTGCCTGCACTGTGCGTACACTGTTGCCTGGCTGGCGATGGGTGAGCTGGCTCTAGGCACTGGCCAAGCAGGCGGAAAATGTCAAGTCGCCTCGGGATTCACCCTTCGATTTCAGGCCACGTATGGTTGCTTGGATCGAGAAAACGCATGGCACTAAAGTACGGTTCGGGATAGTCGTCCTCTTCGCTGGTAATGTCCAGAATACGGTTGACCACACAGCGGGCCCCATTGAAAGAGACCGCCGTGCCAGAGCCGGCCATTCCACCCAGGATATATTGACGTTTTTGGTCAAAGGTACCGATGATCGGATATTGGTCCGGGGTGTAAGTTACCGTGCCCGACCATTCGTTGGTAATGCGATAGTCTCCAGTTCCCATCGACCGGACCATTTCGCTCACCGCGAACTTGGTCAAAAAGCGAGAGGGTTGATTGCGGCCGGCCTGCCGTTCGGGAACTCGTGTGGCATCGGTTCCGAAAATCACGTGGTCATCGTGCCGGGTAAAAAAAGCGCGGCTGTTGCTGATACCAACGGAGGATTTCATGGGCCCAGGTGCCCCTGTTAGATGCGCCGCCTGGGTTTGGGTAGGTTGGATGATGTTGTGGAACTGTTTGTGCAAAAGAGGTGTGTACGATTCTGTGGCATTCACCACATGTTTGGCCCGAATAGTGTTACGCGCAGTGTGTACGAGGTACGCATCGCCGACATCTTCGACACGGGTGACTTTGGTGCGTGAGTAGAAAAGCATTTTGCCTGAGTCGATTCCATATTTGAGCAGAGACCAGCACCACTTCGCCGGGTGGAACGACGCGGCAGCCAGAGAAAACCCGGCGTTGTGACGCACTTTCATTCCGCAAATCCGCTCGATCTCATCAGGCGTAATTTTGCACCAGTCGGTAAAGCCAGTGTCGACCGCCATGCGAACCGAATCGTCAAGTTTTGTCTGCTCGTCCTCGTCGTGGACCTGCACCCACCCTTCGCGAACGTAGTCGCATTCAAAACCCTCCTGGACGATTGTTTCGCGGATCATCTTCGCGTTGCGGTAGCATGACTTGCAATAGATTGAGGCAAACTGGTGGGCCAACTTGTCTACGTCCGAGTTGCTCAAATCAGGGCGGGCAGACCGCAGTTGGGGCAATACAAGAGTGTAAACCATGTGATAATACCTACCGACAACGATGAGACCCTCGTTGCGGCCGCCAGATCCGCTGGCAGCATCGTCCATGTCGAGCAGTACCATCGTTTGGTCCTTGTTGGCTTTTTTGCCCCAATGATAGGCTAGTGCGGAGCCTGCCAGGCCTGCACCAATCACCACGGTGTGTGCGCTCTCGGGAAGTTGGGCCTGGGGATTGTCGTGCCACGGGTGGTTTGCCAAAGGGTTGCCCTCTGCCAGCCAGATAGGCACCCTCGAAATTGGTTTCTCGAAACGAGACGACTGGATCCCCTCGGGTATCTCGCACCACATTTGCCGCAATGCCCAGGCGAGAAGTTTGCCGAATTTCACCGGCGATGAGTGCTCTTGGAAGTGCATGTCTGCATACGTTTTGGCCGCGCGGAAATCATGTTGGCGCAGTCCGCAGAGCAGGCCCAGCAGGACTTTGAGTCGAAACCAAAAACTGGGTGGGGAATCCATCGTGTTGGGCGCCTAATGGGGGAATTGTCTGGGGGGCTTGGCCGGTTGGCGTGTCCTTCAAAAACTTGACCTTCAGGCCTTACTGAACTTTTGGGCGACGACCGCCACCCGCTCGTTCAGCCTTTGTGCGTAACGCCAAGACGGTTCATCCGGTGTCCAGCGGGCAGAACGAACGTGGGCACTCGATGCATCCATCACGCCACGACGCACCAATAGATCCTTCTCCATCCACAGGAACAGTTCCATGCTCTGCAGTGAGTAGACGATTTGTGGCAAGAGCTTTTCGTACAGGTCTTGCGCATCGGTCAACGCACCGGAGTGGGCCATTTGCCAGACAGACTCAAACAGGTCCACCATGGCCAAGCCTGGCATGAAGCCACAGATGCCTGGTTCAATCAATTCCAACAGATACATGCCGCCCCAGCCCTCCAGCACACCTACCTGGTCGGACGTTGCTTCCCGCACTTCCGTAACCTTGGTCGCCATGAGTGGCTCCTCGAGTTTGGTGTACTGGAAGTTGGGGCAACTGTCGACCAGGCGGCGACAGAAATCACCTCCAATGGTCGCTCCACCGGGATTGAAGTCCTGGATGAGCACCGGCACCTTGACGGATGAACATACGGTGTGGCAGTACGTCAGTAGGTCGGCTTCAGGAAGCGCAAAGGTCCTGGGCATTGCAAAGGAGATCAAGTCAGCGCCACGCGCTTCGTTGCTGCGGGCAATTTCAGCCGCATGAATGGCGCCGGGATGATTCGATTGGGCGATTACCAGCAGGCGGCCTGCTGCTGCGCCAACGGCTGTGTCGATGACTTGTTCTCGCTCCGCCTCGCTTAATTTATAGAACTCGCTGGCATAGGCAGGCAAGCAGACCGCCGATACACCCACGCGGGCGGCAAAATCTACACACGCGGCCAATGCGTTCCAATCGACACTTTCATCTTCTCGGAAGGGAGTGGGAATGACGGGGACCGCACCAGTGATTTTGCTTTTATCGTCAGGCATCTTTAGAGGAGTTCCTTCATAGTTGGCTTGTATGCGATATTGAAGACGAGGTCTGCTGAAGCCCGGCAGAAATGCAGGCTCCCGGGCGCGTGAAATCCGTTTGTCGTTGACGCGGGAGCCTTTTGCTGGCGTTTCATGGGCAATGCGGCATCCGTCTTCAAGGTGAAAAAAGGGTGCTGTGGATTCTCATGTTGTTTTCTTTGGGCCCACGCATTCTCTATTTCGTTGCTGTCGGGCAGGCGGTACATTGAAGGATGGTTAAAAAAAGTATCAGAAGGTGTAGAGTTTCTCAATAGGTCTGAAAAACGTTGCAGGCTGGCGATCTTTGGTGTCCACCGCCTGAGGTGTTAGAGCCGTCCTGGTGCGTGATGAGCATTTTTACCAATGGTTACCGGCCAACAAGAAAGTACGAAGGCGAAGCGGAAATTTGACGTCATCGTCGTGGGCGTCGGCTCCATGGGAGCGGCAACTTGCTGTTACCTGGCCCGGCGGGGAGTGCGGGTACTCGGGCTGGAACAATTTGGGGTTCCACATGCTTTGGGCGCCCATCACGGCCATACGCGGATGATCCGCACGGCCTATTTCGAACACCCCGACTACGTGCCGCTGCTAGAGCGAGCCTATGAATTGTGGGGCGAGTTGGAAGAGCAGTCGGGGGAAAAACTGCTTCATCTTACAGGTGGGCTCTACCTGGGGGATCAACAAAGCGAGCTGATTGCCGGTGCCGTGGCAGCGTCCAAGCAACATGGCCTGCCCTACCAGCTTCTGACCCATGCCGAACTGCAGCAGAAATTTCCACAGTTTCGTCTTCCCTCAGACCATCAGGGGTTTTTCGAAGATCGCGCCGGTGTGTTATTGCCTGAAAAAGTGGTCGCTACCTTTGCCGCGCAGGCGATGCAGTACGGCGCCGAGATTTGCGGTCATGAACCGGTGGTAGACTGGGAGTCCGGCAGTCAGGGCGTGACCGTACGGACCCCAAGCAATACCTACCAGGCAGATCGGGTGGTGTTCACCGGTGGCGCATGGAGTGGAAAGCTGCTTGTCGATTGTGGTGTTCAGCTGGCGGTAACCCGGCAAGTGCTGGCCTGGTTTTCGCCGCGCCGCATCGAGCCGTTTGCCCTGGGGACGTTTCCGGCGTGGTATCTGGAAACCGAGAGCGGGTACGGCCATTACGGATTTCCGTTGCTGTCGGGGCAGCCGGGCTTCAAAATTGCTTTGCACAAGCCGGCGACGGTCACCGACGCCGATCATGTCAATCGTCAGGTGCAGCCGGAAGAAGTCGAGCAGCTGCGGTCGGTCCTTCGGGAACATATTCCGAATGCCGAGGGTCCGCTGGTCTCGGCCAGCGTGTGTCTCTATGCGAACAGCCCAGACTCACATTTTATCATCGATCGACACCCGCAAAAGGATCGTGTCTGGTTGGCCTGCGGATTCAGCGGCCACGGTTTCAAGTTTTCGAGCGTGGTCGGGGAAGCACTGGCGGATCTCGCTACCGTTGGTACGACGGATCTCCCGATCGATTTTCTTCGACTCAGCCGATTTGAGAAGTGAGTTCGATTGAAATGCCGGCGGCGCCACGTTTCGTCAGGGCGCCGAAACCCTCGGTGAGGTGTTGCGAAGCCGTAGGGTATACATTGCATTGCGATATGCCCTACAATTTGCGGTACCCGGGTTGCGGTTCTCTGAAGAACAACCTCCTTGTTGCCCGTGGCCGCTGACCTGCTGCCCTTTGCAGCAACTGCATTCGTTTTGGATCCGCGTGCAAAACTCGGACCGGACAGGCAGGACGTCTCCCAGCGGAAATCTAAAGCCAAGAAAGGGATAAAAAGGTGTTTCAGCAGTTTGACAAACACAAGATCGTTCACATTTGTGATGTGGATCATCCCGAATCCATCGGCGTCGGTCCCAACGGCGAAGCGTACACCACCGGTACCGGTTGCCAGGTTTACCGGCTGGATCTCGAAGCCAATACGGCCGAGCAGTTCGCCTCCACCAAAGCCCGTTGCCTTGGGCAGGTGGTCGATGCCGACGGCAACCTGTATGCCGCCCATGCCGGTGGTGGGGACGTGCTGAAGATTACCCCCGCCGGAGAGGTAAGCAGTTACGCGACGGGCCCGGCTGGACGGCCGTTTGAGTGTGCCAATTATCCGGCCTTCGACAAGCAAGGGAACATGTATTTGTCCGAAAGTGGCGACTGGTCGGGCGAAATTAACGGGGCGATCCACAAAATTACGCCCGGCGGTGGAGAGGCCAAGCAGTGGTATTCCGAGCCTGTCGATACCCCCAACGCAATCGCCTTGGATGCCGATGAAACGCACCTCTACTTTGTAGAGACATTTGGCAACGCGATCGCTCGTATCGCTATTAACGACGATGGGTCCGCCGGTAAGTTCGAACGGGTCGTGCACATGCCGCGACACATTCCTGATGGAATCGCGTTTGACACCGAAGGCCGTTTGTGGATTGCCTGTCACCGGCCCGACGCCATTTATTGCTTTGACCTGACGGCCCGCCGACTGGAATTGTTCTGCGAGGACTGGCAAGGAGAAGCCCTGCGCGGCCCGACCGATGTGGCCTTTGCCGGGCCGGATCGCACTATTATGCTAGCCGCATCGCTCGACAACCTGGTGGTGCATCGGTTTGACAACACCGGCGCGCGAGGTTTACGG
>CBDEWC010000028.1:0-17474 GCA_965243695.1 Lacipirellulaceae bacterium
CGTAGCAACGGCCGGAAATGCAAGTCGGCTCACGGACAGCTTTTTGGAAATGGGCGTGACCGGCCTGACAACGGCGGCCCAATACCAGGCGGTGCTGGCCAATGCCATCGACCAATGGGCAACCGCTGCCGACATCACAAACCTCGGATACGTCAGCGAGACAGGCGAGGTCGAAATTGGTGGCGTGGCCCAATACACCGACCGTGGACCTGCCTCGGGGGTGGGACACATCCGCTTTATGGCCTTCGATCAGGAAGCACTCATGGCGCCAGCGCGTACGCCCAGGCAACTTATATTCCCGAACCGGGCAGCAACGTCGATAACGGCTCCAATCACGCCAGGGCAGGCGATATCCGTTTTCGCTCCGATGCCAACCTGTGGGGGTATGGCAACGGTGAATTATTTTTTCTCAACATTGCCATGCACGAAGTGGGACACGTTTTGGGGTTCGGCCATAACTCTATCTCCGACTCCGTAATGGGCGGTCCGTATAGCGAGTCGACTATCGGCACGGGAGATATCGCCGGTGCGGTTGCCATTTACGGATCCCCCCCGGCGGACCTGCTCGCGGGCGATTACAACGAAGACGACGCAGTCGATGCAGCCGACTACACCCTGTGGCAAGACAACACGGGCAGCCCGGCTGGAACCCTGCCCAACGATACGGCTGGCGGCAGGATTGGTCGCGCACAATACACCCAGTGGCAGATCAACTTTGGCAACTCGCTCGCAGGTAGCAGTGCGGCGGTCCCCGAACCGACTGCTGCAGCGCTGGTCATGCTCGCAGCCCTTGGACTCACAGGCCTCGGACTCTCAGGCCCCTTGGCCATCCGCAGGAAGTAAAACTGGCCGGTTACACTTCCCAACCGGTACGGTAATTCCCGTTGAGGATCCGATCGGCCTCGGGCACACCTGTCACCCGCATTGCTGCCGGGTCCCAAGTCAATTGCTGGCCAGCAAGCCGTACCGCCAGGACCCCCAGCAACGTGATCTCTGTGAGCCGGGCACCATACTGAAAATTGCTCAGCGCCGGCCTGCCTCCCTTGCAGGCATCGAGCCAGTCGCGATAGTGATCCTTCACCCGCGGAATGGTTGCCTCCACCGGCTCCTGGTACGTGCTGCCGTCGTTCATCACAATCCACGGGGTGCCGCCAGCTCCCTTGCAGAGCATGGTACCTTGATCTCCCACAAACAGCACACCGCGCCGATACTGCTGGCGCTTTGCCATGGCATGTGCCGGCAGCCTGGGCATCAAACCGCCGTCATACCAGGTCACCTTGACTGGTTGCTGCCGGCCTTGCGCCGGGAAGTCAAAGTGACAAATCGAACCGTGCGGCGCAAGTTGCTCGTGGGTTTGTCCTGCGTTGAATGCCTCTACGGTTGAAGGCGCGGTCAGGTTGAGTCCCCAGGTTGCCGAATCGAGGTCATGGCAGGCAAAGTCGCCCAGCGCCCCACAGCCAAAATCCCAAAAATCGCGCCAATGGACCGGCGCGTAGGCGGGGTGAAACGGGCGTTCCGCTCGCGGCCCCTGCCAAAGGTCCCAATCCAACCCACCCGGTACGGGCGGGGTCTCCTCGGGTGGCGCCACCAGGTCAGGATTCCATCGTCGGGTCGATACCCACGCGTGGACTTCACGCACGGTTCCGATCACACCTGCCCGCAATGCCTCGACCGTTTGCGCCATGGTCTCCTTGGAGTGCCCCTGGTTTCCCATTTGGGTTGCCACGCCTGTCTCAGCAGCCACCTGCCCCACAAGGCGCGCTTCGCGAATGTTATGCGTCAAGGGCTTCTCGCAATAGACGTGCTTGCCCTGCCGCATTGCGTAAAGAGTCCCATGGGCATGTTGATGGTCGGGTGTCGAAATCACGACTGCGTCGATGGCCGGTTCCTCGCTGAGCATCTCGCGAAAATCGACAAAAGCGCGGCACTGGTAGTTGGGATCTTGTTTCTGGTAGTGGGTTTCAATCTTGGCCTGCATGGGCACCCGGCCGATTAAAGATCGGTAAATCGTCAATTGGCGGGTATCGAACTGCTCAGCCGGATCGGCAATCGCGATGATTTGCGCATCGGGATGCTTCACGATCCCTCCCATGTTCTGCGCCGCCCTGCCCCCACATCCGATCAGGCCAATGTGGACCTTTTCACTGGGAGCCACGTAACCTTGACCGCCCAACACGTGACGCGGCACCAGGTGAAATCCCAGCGCGGCACCACAACTGGCTGCCCCCCCGGCTAAAAAAGAACGACGGTCCACGGCATTTTTATTCGGTGGGTATTTTTGGTGGGACATGGCACAAATGGGGTAAGAGATTTGGCATCCTCGAACGAGCTGGTCCACTTTGAAAAAACAGCAGCTCCCACTCCAATTATCTATTTTTCAACCGTCGTGACAAGCTAGCAGGCCCCGATTAACTCAGTTCTTTGTCGCCTGCAGCCGTGAGCTTCTGGGCGACTTCTGGCCGACTCGCTCGCCGGGCCGGCAACCAGATTACGGTAATGATCAGGCCCACGCAGGCCGTTGAAGCTGCGACCAGGTACGCAAAACTTTGCCCCTCGACAAAGGCCTGCTTGGCAAAGCCGATCACATCGTTCACATACTCGTCCGGGGCACCCTGGGCGCGCGCCTTCTCGCTGAGCTTGACCGCCGCATCGACCGAGGTCTCAAGCAGGGTGCGAACCGGACCGATGTGGTCCTGGACCTTCACTGGCAACGTATCGAGCGACGCATCCAGCTGTGTCGCATACTTTTTTGACAGGATGGCGCCCAGCACAGCCACGCCAAGCGTACCACCCACCTGGCGGGTCACGTCGTTGGTGGCCGAGCCAATGCCCGCCTTTTCAGGCGGCAGCGCACCCATGATCGAGTTGGTGGCAGGTGTCATCGACATGCCCATCGCCGTGCCAATCAATCCAATCGAAAGGGCCACGTACCAGTAAGCGGTGTCAACTTCAAAGAAAGAGTTCATCAAAAATCCCACAACCATTGCCGCAAGCCCACTTCCAATCGTGAGCTTTGCCCCGATTCGCATGTCGACCCGCGCCGATATCGGGGCAAAGATCATGATCGCCAGCGAAAGGGGCAGCGTACGCAAACCTGCCTCCAAGGGCGAGAAGCCCTGCACGTACTGCAGGTACTGGGTAAAGACGTAGGTCCCCCCCATCAGTGAAAAGAAAATAAGTCCAATCGCCACACTCGCGGCCGTGAACCGCATATTTTTAAACAGCCCAACCTCGAGCATCGGCTGGTTCGTGTGACGTTCCCAAAACACAAACAGGACAAGCGCCAAAACGCCTCCTGCGAGTGGGCCAAGGACGATGGGGTCTACCCAACCGGCCGGGGCAGCCGACGACTCGATGATCCCGAACACCACGCCAAACAACCCGGCCGTTGAGAGCACTCCACCGACCAGATCAAGCTTTGGCGCGCCGGGATCCTTCGACGGGGGAATCAACCGCGCCCCAAGCATCAATGCCACCAGGACAATCGGTACGTTGATCCAAAACACAGGTTTCCAGGTGTCGAACATGGCGATTAACCCACCGCCGACAACCGGGCCAAGCGCCACTCCCGCGCCAGTGACCGCAGCCCAAATTCCGATGGCCCGCTCGCGCTCGACCTCGTCGTCAAAAACATTCATCAGGATCGACAGCGTCGACGGCATAATCGCTGCGCCGCCCAGTCCCTGAAGGACGCGCGTCACGATCAACTGCCCAGGGGTCTCTGCAAATCCTGAAAGGAACGAAAATGTGCCGAACACAATAAGCCCACCCACCAGCGCGCGATGACGACCAAAGCGATCCCCCAGGGTTCCCATCGTGAGCAGCATCGCTGCGAACACGAGAATATAACCATCGACAATCCACTGCAGCTCGGTATTGGAGGCGTTCAGATCATTCTGAATGGTCGGCAGCGCAACATTCAGCACCGTGTTGTCAATCGCTATCACCACGAGGCTCGTGCAGAGTGCTGCCAGAATCCACCAGCGCCGCCGGTGGATACTTTCGGGCGTAAAGTGGCGAGCTGCCATGGGCGAACAACCTTGGTTGCGAGGTAACAGCTGACCTCACACCGGCGCAAATCCTGATGAGATCCTGGCGTCGTCCTTGGTCAGCCTGATCATTGATACTGTATTGGGGTTCCAACGAGCAAGGTAGTATTTCCAGCCCGGCGAGGTTTTCGGAAAATGGCTTGCGTCCAGAGAGCACCCGGATAGCCGACACTCTGGATGGCTTGTTTTCGACCTGGCCACAACAACATGGCCCGCACTTCAGACAGCCCAACTACGACACAACGCAGGAAGTGTCCGAAGTTGCCTCCAGTAGGTCTTTTTCCTCTCTGGATCCCACCGGGTTAAAACGCCGCTTCCAGAAACGCCTCGGTCTCTTCCCGGGTTGGCGCCGAGAGTTGGGCACCCAGCCTGGTCACCGACAGGGCGCCTGCGGCACTGGCAAACAAAACTGCCTGGTCGAGTGGCTTGCCTTCAGCCAGGGCAACCGCCAAAGCGCCATTGAAAACATCGCCGGCCGCCGTACTGTCCACCGCCTCTACTTCAAAGCCGGGAACGCGTTCACTTAGACCTTCGCCATAAACAAACACCCCGCGAGGACCAAGGGTAATCAGTACCGTGCCAACCCCCTTTTGAATCAAGACTTCAGCTGCCCGTTGACAATCCGCGTCACGCAGAACCGTAATTCCGGTCAACTGTTCGGCCTCGCTCTCGTTGGGGGTGAGGACAGACACTTTGCCCAGAATCTCCTCGTCAAGCGGTTGGGCCGGCGCAGGGTTGAGAATCACCCGAACCCCCGCCTGCGCGGCAATGGCAACCACCTTGCGGACCGTATCGATCGGGATCTCAAGCTGCATCACAATGACATCGGCGGCAGCAAGGATGTTGCTGGCAGTGTGAACGTCTTGAGGACTCAGTTTTTCATTGGCCCCGGAAGCCACCGCGATGCTGTTCTCTCCCTGACGGTCAACAAAGATCAAGGCAACCCCCGATGGTAGGTGAGGGTCTTTGCTCACATGGCTCACGTCGATGTTGTCCTGCATGAACCCTTCGATGGCCTGGGAGCCGAACACGTCAGACCCGACGCGCGCCACGAGGCTCACCTCTCCGCCGGCACGCGCAGCGGCGACCGCCTGGTTGGCGCCTTTGCCGCCGGCCGCCGTCGAAAACTCCCCCCCAATCACAGTCTCGCCCGGCTTGGGGAGGCGGTCTGTTTTGAGGATCATGTCGGTGTTCGAACTCCCCACAACAACGATCTTTCCAGCCATACCCCAAGCTCCTGCTAAAACCCGCACACAGTCGATGGTGACAGAATCAGTCCGACCTGACCGCACAGGTTGGCACCGGCCATTTTTTCGACTCGTGCCTTGCGAGCCAAATCCCTTGCAGCTGTACGATCCCGGGCCACGCACCGGCGGAGACAAAGGCCACCTTCAGTTCAGCCGCCAGATCGCAAAATTCAAAACACTCGCAAAACCTACCCAAACCAGGTACGGCACCATCAAGCTGCCGGCGAGCTTGTTATTTTTGAAAAACTGGACCGTGGTCGCAAAAATCATCACCCACAGCACGCCAATCTCCACCACGGCCCAGCCCGTCTGGTGGAGCCGAAAGAAAATCCACGACCAGGCCACGTTCAGCACAAGCTGTACGGCAAACAGCACCAGGGGCACCCTCGCCGCGGCAAACCCGGCCGGTCGCCAGATGAGCCAGGCGGCGATGGCCATCCACAAGTAAAGGGTCATCCAAACCGGACCAAACACCGCATCGGGTGGATTCCAGGCCGGTTTTACAAGCGCCCTGTACCAGGTGCCAATCTCTGACGTCGTCGCCACCGCACCCAGTCCACTCGCGGCAAAACACACAGCCACCCAACCAACCAGTCCCATCCAGCGCGCCGTTTGGGTCATCACACTCTCAACACAGGGGGTTCAATGATTAAGGTGGCGCGCGGTGTAGACCCGCTGCCAAAAAACGCATCGCCTGGTCAATCGCCTCTTGGTGGTTAAAGGCTACCTTCCAGCCCCTTTTGATAGTACTTGTGCACAATCTCTTCCTGATGCTCAAGCAACCAGTCGATCGTTGGCTCGTTGTGCATCGCCTTGTGAATAGCCAGTGCCGTCGCTTTGCGATGAATTTCAAACAATGCCTTGTGATCGAGATTTTCGTCGGTCGCCGCGCCCGGATTAAGCCACACCGAGCAGACAATGCCCAGGTCATTGGCCTTTTCTTTGGGAATGTCGCCCGCACGCACCGCGTCGAGCACTCCGTTGGCGATGGCCGCCTGCACGGTTCCCATCAAGATATTGGTGTAAGCGTTGCTTTTGACGGTGACCTTACTGACCATCAGCGTTACGGGCCGAACCTGGACATCGGTGTTTAAAATGGCAAACACCTTCGAATGCCCGGCAGCCTGGTCCCCGGTCAGGGTGGCAATCGCAGTGCCCACCGGTCCATCGAGTTCGCCAATCACCACTTCCGGTTCGGCGGCCGTAAAGGCCGGACCACCGGCTACCAGTGCTTCTCCTGTTCGCATCACAATTCTTTCGCTCATCGATCGTTTCCTGTCAGGTTCTAGGGGACGAGGCTGGGGCTGGAAAATCTGCTTGCAATTTGCTTTTTTGCAGCTGACAATTCTAGCGGCCAGTTCCAGCGAGGGGGACCACCGGTGGGAGAAAATTTTTGCCTCCCACTCCCAGGCGACCCCGTTATCAAGGCAAACGGCCCCTCGGAACCGAGCTTGTCAACTCGGCCCGGTGGAAGCGGCTGGCCACGTGAGGTGGTGCCGCTGGGGACTTTACATCACGCAGCCCGGCCAGGCGCCTGACGGCCGCTGGCGAGCTGGTCAAAAATCTCTACGTACCGCTTTGCCACATTTCCAGGAAAAAAAGCTCAGCCAGCCGCGCCGAAGCGGCACCCTGCAACAGGCCAGAGCGGTACGGCGGGGCGCTAATCGACTCCAGCGGAAAAGAGGGGACCGGCGGTTCTATGGCGCCCTCTTCTTCAGAAACCGGGTCGGCAGTTGTGATCGCACGAACCCCAACGCCAAGGTCGTACAGCGCACCGGTCACTTTGAACATTTGCAGCGCCCGGGTCCCTCGCACCGCTGGAAAATGCTTGCCTACGACTAGAACTCGCATCCGCTTGCGCCTCAAATTACGGGATTGGGTTGGTACCCCCGGCATTTGGCAACCGATTTTTTCAAGCCTCTGCGGCAAACCAGCTTCACCTCCCTGGTGCGACCGGTTATGCCGCGCGGTGATGGCTGCTAGTCTCACCTGGCTTGTTGGCAGGGATCAAATCCTCTTGGGTTGTGGCCGAGTTGGACAAATCCTCTTGTGGGTCCATCCTGGCCAGTTCCCACAGCTTGCCTTGCTTGATGAACGTGCTGTAGTAAGCCGTGAGCATACAGGCCTGCAGGCCGGGCAAACCATCGAGGAAGCCGAGCCGCAAAAAATAAAGCGACACAAACCGGAGCATGGGCCGAAACAACAAACTTCCAAATGTGGCCCGCCTGCCCTGCTGGTGAAGTGTTTCGGCTCCCCAGGTCGTGTACCGATCGTATTTGGCAAGGAACTGTTCGTAGCTTAAAATACTGTAATGCAGGAACTTTCCTTTCAGCCGACCAACCCGGCGGTGGTCAATTTCAATATCGGCATGGACCAACCGGTCGACATACCGACAGACGTCACGGCGAAACAAGCGTATCGCCTTGGTGTTCCAGCCCGACCATTTCAGCCGATGCCCCAAAAAGAAACAATCAAACGACGTCCAGTAGGCGTCGTACCGCGCCGACGGGTTCTCGAGCACACGGCGGATCGAACGGGCTAGCTTGTCGGTCACACGTTCGTCGGCATCGACGATCAGCACCCAGGGATGGCTGGCCTGAGGAATGGCCCAGTTCTTGAAATCGGCCGAGTAGACATACTCGCGCTGAATGATGCGGCAGCCACCCAGCTGGCGCACCACTTCCAGCGTGCCGTCGGTCGAACCGGAGTCGGCCACCACGATTTCGTCAGCCAGCGGGCGCACTGACTCGATGCACGCACGGATATTTTTCCGTTCATCCCTACAGGGAATCAAGACCGTTAATTTTTTAGCCTGCGCCACAGGAATACCTCCGCCAGACTGCAAACAGGGCTCTGAACAGATGCGGAGAGTATGGTGAATCGAGGGAGCCGGCAAGCACAGTTTGGTGGTAGACGGCAAGCATTTATCACGGTCCGACGCGGACGCTACGGTGAAGAGCAACGGCCGCGAACCGAACAATCAGCTGACTGGTGGCTACTGGCAGGCCAAGAGCCCGCCCACCAAAACGGGCTCGCGTCGACCTGGCGATTTGAAACGAGCCTCTTTCGAGGGTGCAATTGGCCTGGCATACGGCTGGCGGACGGCAGTGCTGCCAAACTTAGATAATGGCAAGCTGTTCTGTTTCGATTTTGTCCTGCCAGATTTTTGGTCCGATTTGGTGCACCGACGCACCCGTACTGTCGACCGCAACGGTCACGGGCATATCGACCACGTCAAACTCATAAATCGCTTCCATGCCCAATTCAGGAAATCCGACCACTTCGGCATTTTTGATCGCCTGCGAAACGAGGTAGGCCGCGCCACCAACCGCAATCAGGTAGCACGACTCAAACTCTTTAATGGCCTCAATGGCCACCGGACCGCGCTCCGCTTTACCGATCATTCCCATCAGGCCCGTTTGCGCCAACACCTGGCGCGTAAACTTGTCCATTCGGGTCGCCGTGGTCGGACCAGCAGGCCCCATCACCTCTTCACGCACCGGGTCGACAGGTCCCACGTAGTAGATAAAGCGCCCGGCAAGATCGACCGGAAGCGATTCGCCTTTATCCAACAGGTCGACGATTTTTTTATGGGCAGCGTCGCGGCCAGTGAGCATTTTTCCACTCAGTAGCAGGGCATCGCCCGGCTTCCACGACTTGATATCGTCGCTGGTTATTTCCTGCAGGTTGACCCGCTTGACATTCCCACCGGCGTCACGGGCCACTTCCGGCCAGTCCTCAAGTCTGGGCGGATCCAGTTTTGCCGGACCACTGCCATCGAGTGTGAATTTCGTCCACCGCGTGGCGGCACAGTTGGGGATAATTGCAACGGGCTTGTTGGCCGCATGTGTGGGGCAATCCAGCACTTTTACATCCAGCACGGTGGTCAACCCGCCCAGACCCTGCGCGCCAATACCCAATCGGTTCACTTTCTCATGCAACTCCAGCCGCAGTTCTTCGGCTCGCGTCTGGGCGCCTTTGGCCCGTAGTTTCTGAATGTCGATCGGTTGCAGCAAAGCTTTTTTTGCCAGCGCCATCGCCTTGTCAGCCGTACCGCCAATCCCAATGCCAAGCACCCCCGGTGGGCACCAGCCGGCACCCATTTTCGGGACTTGCTCCAGCACCCAATCAACGACCGAGTCGGAGGGATTCAGCATGGCAAACTTGCTTTTCGCTTCTGAGCCTCCCCCCTTGGCCACCAGGTAAACTTCCAGCGTGTTTCCCGGAACCAGTTCATAACTGATCATGGCAGGCGTATTGTCGCCCGTGTTTTTTCGTGCTCCGTCGGGATCGGCCAGGATCGAAGCGCGCAGCTTATTGTCGGGGTGGTTATAAGCCTGCCGCACACCTTCATTGACCATGTCATCCACGGACATGTCAGCATCCCATTGGATCTCCATGCCGACTTTCAAAAAGACGGCAACGATCCCTGTATCCTGACAGATCGGCCGACGCCCGGTGGCACACATGCGGGAATTGATGAGAATTTGTGCGAGGGCATCTTTGGCAGCCGGGTTGAGCTCGCGCTCGTAGGCCTCGTTCACCGCACCGATAAAATCTTTAGGGTGATAATAAGAGATGTACTGCAACGCATCGGCAATTGACTCGATGAGATCCGCTTGGGTGATAAGCGTCATATCCGCTACCTCAATGGACTGGCTGAAGTGGTTGCCACGGTTCGGGGCATTTTTGTCCCGCGCGGGCCTGGCTGGGCTCACCGGCGGCCACAAGTTGGCTCCAAACGGCCATGTGGCTCCGCATGACTGCATCGTAATTCTAACCTGCCCGGCCCGGTTTGGGGACCATGCGCCGGTGGGGGAATTGTCGCTGGTTCCGCCAGGCAACCGCCGGGGCTGGCTGGGGCCCCAACTTGCGCAGGCAGTTGCCACAGGGAAGAACGCTTACTGTTACAATGAGCGGTGCCCGAAGCGTCCAGTGGCCTGGGAGGCCTCCCGGTAGGAACTGCTGGTTACGGCCGCCTGTGGAGTTTGCCTTCGGTTGGGCGACCCCGTTGTTCGGTAGGAAACCTTTTCGATGCCACCTTATGCCTACTTCGTCATTTGCTTCCTGAGTTTTTCGGCATCCGCGTGCGCCTCCTGGACGATGGTGGTGCTCCCGGATACGCAGAACTACATGACCGCAGAAAATTATCCCAGCTTTTTGGCGCAGACCGAGTGGATTGTCGAGAGCAAGGATGCCCGCAACATCAAGATTGTGCTGCACGAGGGCGACATCACCAACCACAATACGCCCGACGAGTGGCAGATGGCCAAGAATGCCATCCGCGTCCTCGATGGGCATGTGCCCTACACGATGGTCATCGGCAACCATGATATTTTTCCTACCCCACCGTTCGATCGCGATCAGAACCTGCTGAACGACTACTTTGCCCTTGCCGACAACCGGCTGAATTCCATCACGACCGAAAAAACCGCTGGCGATCTGGCAAACACCTACAGCCGGTTTACAGCTCCCGACGGAAGAAAGATTTTGGTACTCAGCCTGGAATATGTGCCGCGGCCTGAGGTCCTGGCCTGGGCTGGCGAAATCTGCGAAAAATTTCCCGACCACACGGTGGTGGTCCTGGTTCATGCCAATGTCCAGGAGGGTCCGGCAGTTAACGGCGAACCAACGACCAACCGTCACACCTTTGGCAATACCTTGTGGAACAAGCTCACTGGGCAACACAAAAATATCGAAATCGTCCTCAACGGGCACCATCCCGACGGGAATGACACCGACCCCCACGGGCCTTTGACCACGGCCAGGCAATCGACCCTGGGGAAACATGGCAACGTCGTCCATGAGATTGGGTTCAACAGCCAACAACAACCCAACGGTGGCAATGGCTACCTGCGACTGCTTGAATTTCTGGACGATGGTACAACGGTGCAGGTGCGCACCTACTCACCGACTTTAGATGTGTGGCTTACCAGTGCTCGGAATGAATTTCCGATTAAGCTGTCTGGACTTTCTCCGGCGGTGACCGACAAGGGCCCCGATGGGCCCCGATGACAAGGCCCCCTGATGCAGAACACGACCTGGGATCTTGACCTGGGATCTTGACCTGGGATCTTGACCTGGGATCTTGACCTGGGATCTTGACCTGGGCCCAACTCTGGTAAAATACACGCTCATTAATGGGGCCTCTTTCTGGCCTGGTCAACCCTACCCTCAAACAGGAGCCGTCGCAGTCATTTTTTGTGCCGTGGTCAACTGTACGGATGGACGCGCACAGCTTCCGGTCATTCACGATTTGCAAAATCGATTCGATACCAAGTACGTTGATTCGATCACCGAAGCAGACGTCAACCCGATTGTGGTCGAGCAGGACGATCCGCACCTGAAGTGATCGGCCTCTGGGTCGGAGACGACCGGACCGTTGCGGAATTGCCGCCCGCGGTTGCATAACAGGCCCCTCGGACGACCCAGGCGGACTACCCGATGGATTTTACTGCACCTATCGCTTGGCGCGCCTCTATATATAAGTATCGCCGTCGAGCCGCTGCGGCGCTGGTGACGGTGGGTTTTGTAGTCGCGGCCATGTTGGTGGCGCTGCCTGCCGCCGGTGACAACTCGGACGAGGCAGTCCGGTTCTATGATCCGGTCGAGCGAGAGATTGAAGGCTGGAAGGTTGCCACAGATCCGGCGCTATTGCAGGAGAGCCAGGCCGAATTCGCCGGCGAGGCGTTTGAGGCACTGGCCAATCATTTGCAGCGCATCGCGTACATCGTGCCAGAAAAACAGCTGGCCCAACTCCGGCAGATGCGGCTCTGGCTGGAACTGGACAACCGGGTACTCGACAATTTTCAGTACCACCCCAACCGCCAGTGGTTGGTCGATCATGGTCACGACCCGCGACTGGTAAAACATGTTCACATTCCGCGGGCCCAGTTGCTGCTGGACCGCAGCACGTGGGCCAAACACCCCTACTGCGTGCTGCACGAAATGGCCCACGCATACCACGACCAGGTGCTGGGCTTTGACCACCCAGAAATCGAAGCTGCCTTTAAAAATGCCAGCGAGGCCGGAAACTACGAGGCGGTGCTGCTCTTTACCGGCGAGAAGGGGGTGCGCCACTACGGGCTGACCAACCCGATGGAGTATTTTGCCGAGTCGACCGAAGCCTATTTTGGGGTAAACGACTTTTACCCGTTTGTACGGGCAGAACTCGCAGAGCATGACCCGCGGATGTTTAGGCTGCTGCAAAAAATATGGGGACCGGTGGACGGCGCGGCACTGGCAAAGTGAGCCCATCCCAGATGAATGCCCATGCCAGACGGATGCCCATGCCAGATGAATACACGTGCCGGGCAGATGCCCATGCCAGGCGGGCGCCCGCTGCAGGGCCCATTCTTTCTGCGTAACGATTTCTCGGAGACAAAAATCGGTTAAACTGAAAAGGAGTCATTTCCATTTTTACCAAGCAGGGCTCCGTTGGTCCGGCGCTTAAAAAGGTTTCTCTTTTGTTTTATCCCTTCACCAGTGCCGATCCGCTGCTCTCCAGAAAAAGCACCAGCCATCTCCGGAGGCGCCCCTCGGTGACATCGGCACCCTTCCTCGAGAGCAGCCTGTGGTTTGCGATAGTCCTCAGCCTTGTGGTGGAGGCTGGCTCCGCGCGCGGCGAAGCTCCACCGGAGGTGTACGTCCCCCACTCCCGGGTAGCGGTCGACCTTGATGGCAAGATCTCCGGCGCAGAGTGGGACGATGCGGCCACCGTGGCCAACCTTCGGCTAACCGACACGCAACAACCGCTCCAACCGGGAACCCGTTTTTACCTGAAGTGGAACCAGGGAAATCTGCTGGTGGGTGTGCGCTGCTTTGAAACGGCGCCAAACTACCCCAAAGCATCCCGGCGCAATCCAACCGACCTTTTGACTGATGACGACGCGGTCCAGGTGATTCTTGGCACGGCCGACCAGCTGGCCCTGTCCCCGGAGGTTCTTAAGGTGGGCGGGTACCCGGGAGCGATGGACGAGCCGCCCCCCCGGCCCGACCATTACTACGCCTTTCTCGGTCAACTCGGCCGGTTCGGTCTCGCGCACCTACAATGAAGGCCCGCTCCGGCGGCCACTTTTTGAAGCGGCCGCGCGTCAGGCTGCAGGAGCATGGACCGTGGAGATGCGAATCCCGTTTGCGTCGGCAGGAATCGACGATCCCACCCGGGGCCCCATCTACGCAAACCTGTTCCGCTTTCGGCCGCCCGACATGGCAGCCTGGTATTCGCGTTCGTTCGGCGGCTACGTGCCGATGCCCTTTGCAAAATTGCACGTACTTCCCAAGGGCCAACAGTCCCGGCGCACCCTCGAACTGCCGCCGGAAGCAACCCACCAACCGCCGGCCGAGTCTCCCTGGTCTGCGAAGCTCCACTGGTATCCCCTGGCAAGTCGAGTTGCTGCGGACATCACCGGTCCCAGCCACTCCGAAGGGGCAACCGCCAGCCTTTCTGCCGAAGGCGTTCCCGCGACCGAGGCCCGCCTGTCGGCCGATGGCCGGGCACAACTGATTCTTGCCGTACCGCCAGCTGCAAAGCTTCCCGCCGAGGCCAAACTGGTCGTAAAAGCGCCCGATGGCACCATGCTTCACAGCGAGAGCTGCCGCCTGACCCCCGTCGACCGGCCAAGTTGGCTGGGCACCCAGGTCGCCAAAGAATACCTAACCGAACGCGTCCCCAAGCCATGGACCAGGCCCCAGGTCACCGACGGCGCCGTTCAGCTCAAGCACAGCCGGCTCGCTTTCGGGACGCATGGTCTTGTCGAGTCGGTCTCGGGCAAATGGGGGGAGTTGCTCGCTGGTGAAGGCCAAATCGTGCTCGAAACGGCAACGGGGAAAGTGGCCCTGGAGCCTGTCTCCCGGGAAGTTTTGCCCCGCGCCACGTCGGTCCAAATCGACAGCGAACTCCGGTTCGACGGCGGAACGGTAGAGGTGCGGGCAACGGTCGACTACGACGGTTTTACAATCTACAAGCTGCGGGTGCGCGATCTTCCGCCCCAGGCGATCGAGCGGCTCTCCGTCCAGTTCCCCTTGCGCAAGGCGCACGCCCGGTTTGTGCACCAGTTCCATGTTCAAGGGACGCGCGGGCTGACCGGAGCAGGCTGGGAAGGGAAGGCCGGACCTGTGTGGGTGGGAGGCCAGGAAGCCGGACTGGCATTTAACTACGACATCGATCCGTTCCTCTCTGCCGATCGCCGAACGCAGATCGAGGTCGTTGAGCAAAACAAGCAGACCTGGCTCCGCGCAAACCTCGTCGATGCGCCTGGCCAGGTGATGGAGAAGGACCACGTCTTTCGGTTCTTTCTCCTGCCAACGCCCACCAAAGAGCCGTCGCTCAAGAAAGATGGATTTTTCCACGCAAGCATGGGGGGTTGGTTTGAAAACTGGTCCGATTACCAGGGCTACCCCGACCTGGCCAAGCTTCCCCAGGCGCGGGAGCGGGCCGAGGCGGCCCACGCAAAGGACCTGCCCTTCCTGATGTACTTCAACATGATGCTCGCCGAGAATTCGCCCGGCTTTGCCGAGCACCGATCTGAGCTCATCATTCCGCCGGGACAAATGTGGTACAAGCGCGAGTACAACCCCGGCAAGGGCGTGCCCTGCTGGGTTTGTTGTACGCGCGGACCGTATGGCGACCTGTTGCTGGAGGGCATGTCCCGGCTGGCAACCGAAGCAGACCTCGACGGAGTCTACATGGACGGCACCTCCCTGGCGTGGGATTGCCACAACCGGGCCCATGGCCCGTGCGCTGAAAGCGACCTTGCGTGGGACGAGGAAACCCTCACCCCGTTGGTGGCAACCCGTAACTTTTTGAAGCGGCTCCGGGGCATTTTTGATGCCAAGGGCAAGCCGATGCTCGTTGCCCACAACGGCGGTGGCCTTCAGATCGAGACCCTTTCGCTGTGCGACGTGTTTTACGAGGGCGAGCAGTTGTCGGACGTACGATACCGGCGCGGGTATCGGCCACCGCTGCACATGGCGGCGGTGTGTTACAGCGGCAGACCCTGGGGATTTCGTACCGACGTTCTGGCCAACATGATCCGCCCCCGGCACATGATGACCTATGCGGCGCTGCACGATGCCGAGGTGAGCGGTGCGGACGATCTTGCCGCTGTGATCTACGGCGACTTTCAGGACGAGGCGACTTCGTACCACCCGTACTGGCGCCCGCAGCGGCATGTTCGCCTTGAGCAGGGCGAGGTGCTCTTTTCGTACTACCTGCGACCGGAGGCGGCCATGCTGGTGGTGAGTAACCTGACTTGGGACAACCAGCAGGTCCTCCTGAACACACACAAACTGTTCCCCAAGGACCTGCAGACATCGGCCATCAACGTGGAGACAGGTCAACCGGTGGCCATCGACCAGGGACGCCTTTCGGTCGAGATCCCGCGCCATCGTTTTGTCGCCCTCCGCATTGAGCCGGGCGCCGCCACGGCCCCACCAACCGGGGCAACGACCCCTTTACCCGCCCCGGCCGAGACGGTATCGATCGACCGTTACGTGCCCGAGCAGTGGAAGCTCAACACGGACGCACCCGGCGTAACGGTCGAACACAAGGTGGACCTTGGCAAGGGACGGTTCGGGCCCAAGCTCCAAAGCACAGTGCACCACGACGTTGCCGAAGCGCGGCTAAAAAACAACGCCCTCGGGAACACACTGACAGTGCGGCTGCTGATCGCACCGTCGGGCCGACTGGGAGTGCGGCTGGGTGCCACAAAGCTTGTCTTTGACGGCGGCCGGGTCACGACCGATGGCATTGACCCCTGGAACGAAGGCCAGGTGCTGCGGCCGCAGTTGCGCCAAAGTGCCGAAGAATTGATTCTGACGGTCGACCGGGGCGTGCTGAACGCAGCCTACGCAGGAGAGCCACTTGCGGTCAACGTGTCGGTCGAGCCGCCCACCGAAGAGCGCGGCCTGGCCCTGTGGACCTGGGCTGGCGACTCGCTGGCCTTCGACGTGCTGGAGATCTCAAACAGGCGGACCGACCTCTACCACCAGGCGGATAAACATCCGGTGCGGTAGCACATTTTGCACACCGGGGGTCGGGGGCAGTCGGCCCCCGAGCAAAGTTCTGTGACTCCGGGCAAAATTCCATGAACGCTGACCGGACAAAGCGTCTGTCGCCAGGCCGGTCAGCGCGTCGGTTGGATTGGCATGCACCTCAAAACTATTTTGAAGCGGCTATTTTTTTCGTCGACGACTCGCGCCCAGGCCCAGCAGGCCCACAAGGGCCACTATCAGCGAGCTCGGCTCGGGAACCCGGTGCACGGTGAACGTAACGTTACTGATTTGGGCATGCGACGTGTCCCACAAATTGCTGCTGGTCGCGTCGAGCGTAACATCAAAATCGACATCGACCGGAGAGTTGGTTGCGGAAAAATTGACGGTCGAACCGGTGGGCAAATTGCCGGCAGAATAAATCCCCAAGCTAAAACCGAGGCCATCCGAGTCGCCACCGGCGGTGATTTGTTCGGTGTAAAGAATACTGGCATCGTCTACGGGATTACTAAAGTTGCCATGGACCGTCATCGTAATGCTATCAATGGCCGCTCCTGCGGTGGGAATGATTTGAAAGTTGCCCAGGACCGAACTCGAATCGGTACTTAAAGCGTACCCACCAACCTCAACCTGAGCCACCCTCGATCATCTCGTAGGTCCACTGGTCTATGTAATGCATATCTTCCGGGGGCAGCGAGTACCGAATGGTGTCGGGGCCCGTGATGGTATAGCCGCCAAATTGCTCATACATGGGCTCTTCCATCATGGTCTCGGGGTCCCAATCGGTACCGGTCTGCCACCAAAAACCATTGTCGTTGTAAGAAACGTCAAACAGGGGGCCCGACTCGGTCACTATCCCCGCCTGGGCCACCTGGCCAACCAGGCAAACCAGAACGGCCGCCACCGGGAAAACTCGTGAAGTCAAAGTGTGCATCGTATTACCTCCAACGTAAAAAGATGAAAACCAGGTCCTGATTCGCTGTGTGGGAATGGCTTGCAACCCTCCTTGAGCAAGCGGCCCGCCGGACCACAAAAAGCCGCACTGCTCCTGCCTGCACGGGTCCTGCCCGTGCGGCACCTGGCTGTGCGGGGCCTGTCTGTAACTCAACTTCGGTGGCCAAACCCGACAGCAACCGATGTGAAAAGGGGCAAAAAATCGGCAAAAACTAGCTCGAAAGCCGTTTTT
>CBDEWC010000029.1:0-33827 GCA_965243695.1 Lacipirellulaceae bacterium
GGGCGAAACTCCGGCTGTCCCGCGGATAAGTGACCTGGGCCATTTTTACGCCTCGTCGCTCGGAAAGCTGGAACTCGACATGATGGGATCGCACCAAATGAGCGAGCGCCAGGTACTCGATGCCGTCATGGCCGAAGCAATCGCCACCGTGTTTGGTGAATACGTCGATCGGCATGGGTTGGCTGAAATCGCAGAAATTTTTTCTCAGGGTGTGAAGATTGAAGTCGGCGACATGCTTCCGTCGTCACACTATGCAAAGTTGCTCGAGCGCGTGCCGCCTATCTGGGACAAGGCTTTTGAAGTTAACGCAAGCAAAGACGAAGCGGTGCGGGCATCGTGTGTTGAGTTTGTACTTGCCGGCCTTTATGCCACCGATCAAATCAGTCGTAGCCAACGCCATGGTCAAATTGTCTACGAGTTGTAATCTTTAATCATCACACAACACGCTGAGATGACCATGATCGGGAGTTAATCGGTTCATCGATGCCATGAAACACCTGGTAATGTCATGACGGCTGATGGCCCTGGACGATTTTTTCGTCGATACCGGCCACACTCTGCCGGCACACTCGCAGACCGACTACCAAGGATACTTCGCTCAACTGCCGTTACCAAGCCGATCTACCAAGAGACCGACATGCTGCACGCGGGGGGTAACGGTCACGGTTACATCTTGAGGGCATCGTTGATTGCACCGATGTAAAATCCAAAGATGCGAAAAACAAGCACGATGATGAGTGCGGCAACTAATATCCAGATGCCGGCTCCCAGCATGACGCTGATCGTCTTCATGGCCGACTCTGCCTCTTCTTGATACTGGGCCGAGAGTCGCTGCATGGTTTCAACGGTTTGACCACTTTCTTCACCCACCTCAAGTACGTCGACAAACCGCTGAGGAAAGCTACCGGTAGTGCGAAATGCCTCGTGCAGTGATTCACCAGCAACAATTGCCGAGACAATCGGTTCGGTCTGCTGGGCATAGTGGTCATTGCCGGCAATACGCAACACAAGCGGAATCAGGCGGCGGAGATCCATCTCCACATTGAGCGTCAGATGCATGGCCCACGTCAGTCGAGCTAGAAAAATCTTTTCGAGGGCTGGACCTAAACCAGGGATTTGCAACGCCCAACGCTGCAGCGGGCGGGTCCACAACATACCTCGACGGATCGCTACTACGAGGCCAGCCAAACACAAACCCATCGCGATAAGGAAGTTGATGTAAATAACCAAGCCGCGAGAACCAATCAACCCAAACCCGAGAATGTCTATCGGTTGACCCTGGTTCCGTCCTGCGACGATTCCCAAAACCCAAATCACGATCCCAATGACGCAGATGGTAATTCCCAACTGGGACATGGGCCACCAAATCAAATTCAGAAACGTCCGACGCATCTGAACCTGGTGCCGATAGTGGTGGGCTAACCGCTGAAACACCTCGACCAACGTGCCTGTCTGCTCACCGACATAAACCATTTCCAGGAACATTGGAGGAAAGAGTTGGCCGGTTTGTGCCAACCCAGTCGAGAGACTCTCCCCCGCATCGACCGCAGTTCGAACGCTAGCAAACTGGGCCTGCATTCTGAATGGAGCCTGCTCAGCCTCGCGCCTCCATATCCGACGGATGTCAATGCCAGCGGCCAACTCAAGACCAAGTCGGTGACTCAATTCGGCAAGTTGCTTTGACGACAGTTGTGGCGAGAGAAGCATACCGGGCGGTGCTTTCTAGTCGGTCAGGAAAAACCGCACGTTGGCCGGTTGGAAACTCTTCAGCTTTACCCAGCAGTCAACTCGCCACGCGTCGAGACACCTCCGGTTGACCAGCAGAGCCATGAAGCCAAACCGCAATCAATTCTCGCTGAAATCGAAATGTGCAGTGAGGCGACGACCCATCGGGTCGCGCAAAAATCGTTTGCGACATTTGCAACAAAGGTCAAAGCGGAGTTGCTGATACAAGTCTTCACTGATTTGCTTATCTCCATCAACTTCAATGCCTTCAAGGATATCCTGAATCTCTTGCAAGTGGTCGCGGTCTGCATCGCTCATATCATCCAATTCATCGATCGCGGTATAGACTTCCATCCGAACCACATATCGCAAATCATTCTCTGAGTCGAGTTGTCGCTTACAGTAATCGCAAGTGTAATGAATCATAGCTCTCCTTACTTGATAAATTCTACGTGCGCCTCAACCTAAAAACTGGTGCGATCCAAGCACTCATCACGTAGTCACAACTCCAGTACACTTCATAGTAATGACTATAGCGCACGCTGGGCAACCCAGGGTCACCTATTTTCTGATCAA
Source organism: Lacipirellulaceae bacterium (assembly GCA_965243695.1). GTDB lineage: Bacteria > Planctomycetota > Planctomycetia > Pirellulales > Lacipirellulaceae > JAKVCB01. The sequence goes on from CBDEWC010000029.1 coordinate 2,302, forward strand.
TTTATTGCCAGGAGCTCGAGCACCTTTACCGGCGGCTAGAACCCTGCTCACCGCAGTAACCTCCTGAAGACTGTCCTTCCGGACAAGAGTGGCACCCGAATTGCCAATTACTCGTTTTACGAGTGCTACCGCTGAACAACCAAACACGAAATGTGAAAGCAAATCGAGTTAGCAAGCACATCAACACAACCACAAATTACCGTGAGAACTTTTGGCCAGGGGACTCGATAAAACAGGTGAATGGGTGGTTGAAACCCATCCCGTCAGTTATAATCTTCTATAGGTGGAGATACGTTTAATTGAGCCATCAGGCGGCGGCATGACTGCTCTTTGGATGATTCTTCGCAAACACGGCGTGGTCACCCCACGAGCCTGAAATTCTCCCCTCCAATTGCCTATCCACGGCCTTCGTCGACGAACACGCCTGGCAAACAGGTGCATTCACTGCGGCGGGTGGCCCTCACCGAGAAATGGAAACCACGTATCGGAAATGAATCGATAAAAAGATTCGGGGTTAGCGGCCCTGAAATCCCCACTTCCAGAGAGGTCCCACCGGATGACCGCTACGTTCAGCCCGGCATTAAACGCGAGTGTTCTCGTCCTGAATCGTCACTATATGGCAATCCATGTCGTTGACGTGCGACGGGCATTTGGGTTGCTCCTCCGCGATTTGGCCGAGGTGATTCACATCGAAGATGGTCAATATGCAAACTACAATTTTCAATCGTGGCGCGAAATCAGTGAGTTAAAAGCCGACTTCAAAGAGCCTCATGAAGACTGGATTCGTAGTGTCAGTTTTGAAATCCAAGTACCTCGCGTGTTGCGTCTTCTTCAATATGATCGCGTTCCCAAGCAACGGGTGCGGTTAAACCGTCGAAACATTTTTGCCCGCGATGCCAACCAGTGTCAGTATTGCGGAAAGTTTTTTCCAACGAATGAACTAAGTCTCGACCATGTGCTTCCAACCTGCCGCGGAGGAGAAACCCGTTGGGAAAATCTGGTTTGTTCATGCGTAAAGTGCAACGTGCGGAAAGGTGGTCGTACGCCAACTGAAGCAGGACTAAAACTTGTCTGCAAGCCAATCCGACCCAAGCGAAGCCCACTCTTGACGATGAAACTCGGTAATCCAAAATATGCCAGCTGGAAAAGTTTCCTAGACTCTGCTTACTGGTCCGTGGATCTGAAGTAAACCGTGTTCGTTGATAGCCTGAACCTATCCTCTACGGGCGCGTTGGAGACGGTCCTTGAGAGATAGAATGGCCCGTGACGATGGGCCGAACACCAACCGGGCACAGCATTCGGTTCTTTGCTGCTTCGCCATGCTGTCGTGACACAATGGCGACACAATGGCACTGACCGGCGCCACCGAAAGACCTCTGAAACCGCCAGAAGTAGCCAACGCACGAAAGCAGACGCGCCAAATCGGACACCAAGCCGCAAAGAAAAACCTGCCGCAAAGAAAAACCTGCGGTGAAAGAACGTCACCGACAGGCAGGCTAGGAGTCCACCAGCGGATCTTTTTTCTCGGTGATCACTTCACACTGTGACGCCATCTCGGCATTCAATTCGGTAAAGGCGGTCCACTCTTCAGGAACATTGTCCTCGTGGAAAATTGCCTCGACCGGACACTCGGGGACACAAGCTTCACAATCAATACACTCGTCTGGATGAATGTAAAGAATCTTTTCACCTTCGTAAAAACACTCAACCGGACAAACAACCACGCAGTCCGTATACTTGCAGCCAAAGCAGGGTTCACAAACCACGTGGGTCATAACTTCTCCTTTTGCACCATCTGTCGTGAAAACTTTTTCGAGGGCAACTACTTCTTACCATGATACCAAATGACCTTGCCATAATTACCGAATAACCGTCCGCCACAACGGCCAAGTGGCCGTTCGACGAAACCGGGTCAAGTTGTTGCGGCAGAAGCACTTGCGAAAGAGTTAAACTCCCCCGTTTCGCTAGATGGTAGTACCGGCCGCACAGAGTGTCAAGTCACGGTATTTTCTGATTTTTAGAAGGGAATACGCCTTTAGACTCAACCTTGCTCGTCTTGGTTTGCGTATCTAAAATCAAGGGGATACAGCCACATTGCGGTTTGGCTCGCCAACGTGGGCCAGAGAAGGTGATCTCGCTCAAAATTTGGACTTATAAATACCCCCTCCGGGAAGGATCGCAGTTAGACAGGCCAGCTGGACGGGCCAGTTGGACCGGCCAGTGTGGGCGGCAAAACCCCAACACGACAACATTCCTCTGTTTCACCTTAAAAACTCAAAGCCACCTTAAAAACTCAAGGCTGGCCGGTGGCCTCGTCAAAAAGGACAAGTCGAAGTGGCTCTTTCCGACCTCGATCGCAATCTGCTCGACCGGTGCTTGGCAGGCCAGCCAGGGGCTTGGGAAGACTTTGTCGATCGCTTTATGGGCCTGGTAATCCATGTGATCAATCACACGGCCCAGTGTCGTTCGATTCACTTATCAGCAGCAGACCGTGAAGACCTTGCCGCTGAAGTCTTCCTGACAATCATCGACAATCAATTGGCAGTCCTCAGGCACTTTCGGCAGGAGAGTTCATTAGCAACCTATTTAACCGTTATTGCCCGCCGGGTTGTTGTGCGAAAACTGGTGGGTGGGCACTCGGTAACACCTTTGCCCGACATGGTACGTGAAGCTTCCGAAAACGACCAATTTGAGCAGCGGATAAGTGATCGGGAACAGGTGGAACAATTAATGACTCGACTTGAGGGAAACGAGGCACAAGTCGTACGGATGTACCATCTGGAAGGCCTCAGCTATCAAGACATCAGCCGCTCCGTTGGGATGCCTGTCAATAGTGTGGGACCATTACTCAGCCGAGCACGGGCGAAAATGCGGCATCGGGCTGAAACCCCAGGCAACCCTTGAGCCTGCAACGCGCCGATCCCTCGACTCCCTTCAGCAAGTCCAAACCGACTCTCAAAGTCGGTTGCCCTGATGATTAGATCCGGCCGGAATCAGGAAACTGGTTGGCTGGATACTCGACCCTGCCACCGCTTCGGGGTTCTGCCAACGCTGCCAAATTGGTACGCGTTGCTGGGCCGCTTGCACACTTTGCTTTCCGAACAAGCGGGCAAAGGGTCGGCGCGGGCGTGGCGATACCTGGGCTGGTGCGGCAAGCTGGCCATAGGCATTGCCAGCAGGTGAGTTGTCTGCCAGCGAATAGCGCCCAGCCGCAGACATATGCCCCATGGATAAAGGCATGTTCGGTGAGGCAATCCCCAAATCAAACTGCTGATAGCCATCAAATGTAGGCATCGTCCAAAGCTGTGCCGAATTAGCCGGTAACCGATTGATTTGTAGCTGTCCAAGATCGATCGTAAATGCCAGTTGCGAGGCGGGGACACGAATGGCCACTCGTTCTGGTAGAGAAACCTGCTCAAGAGGGTAGTAACGATGTGACGTGGCAACTGTGCTGGCGATAAGCTGGGTACCGGTCGGATCATAAACATGCTGTTCTTTCACCCAAGCTCGTTTCGCATCAATCACCAACACCCGCTGCAACATTCCGTTGGCCGACGGCAGGTACGTGCGCAATTCAACCGTGCCATCGCCCCGAGGAATTGGCCCACTGTAAACCTGCGACGAATCAAGCTCGACCAGTCCAAATGCCGATTGAAGCCAACGCGGTTCGATGGGCATCACCTGACCAGCAGCGCTACCTGCAAACTGGTCGTGTTGACAAAAATAAACACCTGGGGGATCGCTGCGTCGTATCCACAACCAGAAGCGTTCGTCATTGCTTCCCAAATCGACTTCCTGTCCCGTCAATCCCGTCCCGGCGGTCAATCGAAACCGGCGTGGCCTTTCCAACGCCAGGTTGCCCCGCAAGGGTGGCAAAAGAGTTGAGTGGGGGACCGTGATCAAGGCATTCGGTGCCATCAATGAATGGACCCGAGCCGTGTTTTGGTTAATCGCTCCGACAACCTGCTGAAGTTGTGCCCCTTGAGCCAACACTTCAGGAGCAGCCGGGATTGTCGCGCCAAACGGATCGGTCCAATTCCTTTGGCACGTTGCGCCAGAGATACATACCAGTCCGACAACGGTACCAAGGCGAAACAAACGTCGCTGTCGGGAACAAAGCGAATTTGGCATCCCTCATCCTCCGCTTGTGTCGGCGTACAAGAGTTCGCTCAATTCCGCCTGAATGCGCCCGATTCGAGCCTCATCCAAATCGACTTCTGGCACCTGGTAGGTTTCCTCGCGACTGGGGCAATAAAGCACCAGGTTTCTGCTACCATCCTCGTCTGGACCACAGACCTGGTCATCGTGACGTAACAGGCGACGCCGAATTAAAAGCAGCGCCAAAATATACCGCATATCCGTTGCGTCAGGTTGCTGTCCGAGTTGGTCAAATAATTCCAACAGCACTTCATTAGGAGCCAGTTTTGGCGTCGAGGAGTCCGACGAAGGAACACACGATTTCCACCAGGCAAAGGCCTCTTCGGGCGGGTCCTGCCATGCGTCAACCGCGTAGTCAGTACGCACCACCTGGGCCCCGTCGACTTTTAACACGGAATAGAACGTTTCCCCGGGATCAAGTTTTCGGCCGCTGGTCGCACACCGACGCGTACAGCGTTGCACTTCGAAATCAAGTAGCATCAGCCGACCTGCAGGAGGACAAAATCTGAGGACCGTTCCAAGCAAGAACACAACAAGCAAACAGAGGGCACGAATGATAGAAGAATCGCCGTTGTGGGACAACACATTTGACACCGCTGGCCGGCGACCCCAAGATCCGCCACCCCGAAAGGAGACGGAATCTAAATCGTTGCCAGCATTGCTAGTTTACCTCCACAAAGTTGACTGTTTGCACGACCACCACAAGCCATCCACCACCAATTCCTCCTACCCCACTTGGAGCAATGGCCCTAACCGGAAGTTTTGCTCTGATTTGGATAGATTCCACCTAGAGACCTGGCTGCAGGTGAAAAGCCCCCTGTAAATGGCCATTCACCAAGTACCCTTCAAAACCGAACCTTGACGCGTGCTAGCATGTCACCTAGATTTGAGGAGAGAAAGAAAATATTTTCCGCTTGTCACCAAACGCGTCCTACGCATGTTCAACAGCACCCTAAACCACTTGTTGCTACTATCGCCTACCCCGTGAGGGCCTTAGGGATTGTGTAGACAGGCTGCTTGTTGTCACCATATAACCCTGAGGTCAACCGCCTCAGGGTTTTTTTGTGTTCCACAATTTGGCGCACAAAACCCTTTCAAACGTCCACTCATTACTACCCCACGCAAGATGCATCACCCCTGATTTCCCGGGGAACCTACTGCCATGTCGCCCTCAACCGATTCACGGCAAATCGTCATTTTTGATACCACGCTGCGCGACGGCGAACAATCGCCCGGCTGCAGTATGAATCTGGATGAAAAAATCGAAGTCGCCCAAGCGCTTGTTGACTTGGGAGTCGACGTGATTGAAGCGGGATTTCCCATCACCTCGGTTGGCGATTTCGAAGCAGTTCGCGAAATCAGTCGAACCGTCCAAGGCGCAACCATTTGTGGCCTTGCCCGCTGCCACCCGAAGGATATCGATCGGGCCTGGGAAGCTCTCAAGAACAATCCCGATACGCGGATTCACGTTTTCCTGGCGACCAGTGCCATTCACCGCGAATTCAAATTGCGGATGGATAAAGATGAAATCATCAAACGGGCTGTCGAGGGGGTGAAACGGGCCAAAGGGTATTGTGAGGACATTGAGTTTTCGCCTGAAGACGCCGCCCGCACTGAAAGCGACTTCCTCTGTCGTGTTGTCGAGGCTGCCATCACCGCGGGAGCGACAACCGTCAATATTCCCGATACGGTCGGTTACGCCACGCCAGTTCATTTCGCAAAAGTGATTTCGAACCTGGTTAACCGGGTCCCCAACATCGATCAGGCAGTCATCAGTGTGCATTGCCACAACGACCTGGGCCTGGCCGTCGCCAATAGTCTGGCCGCTGTTGAAAATGGTGCCGGTCAGATTGAATGCACGATTAACGGCATCGGTGAAAGGGCTGGTAACTGCTCACTCGAAGAGGTTGTCATGGCCTTGCGCGTCCGCGGCGACCACTACGACGCCGACACCCGGATTCAATCGCCACGACTTGTCCCTACCAGTCGCCTTGTTTCGAACATCACCGGGCTCCACGTCCAGCGCAACAAGGCAATCGTCGGCCGCAATGCGTTTGCTCACGAAGCTGGAATTCACCAGGATGGGATGCTCAAGGAACGCACAACCTATGAAATCATGCGTCCGGACGATGTTGGGTTCACCAAAACCGACCTGGTACTTGGCAAACACAGCGGGCGGGCGGCCCTGGCAAACCGAGCTACTGCACTCGGATATCACCTCAGCGGCGAATACTTGCAGGAGGTCTTTGAAGAGTTCAAGCTGCTCGCCGACAAAAAGAAAGAAGTCTACGATGCAGACATTGCGGCCCTGATTGAAAAACGCATGAACGTCGCTGACGACGAGTGGCAATTGATCTCCTATGCCGTCAATACAACCGGCGGAGAAACTCCGTCGGTCTCGGTGACGCTAAAACGGGGCGAAGAAGAAAAAAACACAACCCTCACCGGTGGCGACGGCCCGCTTGACGCGATTTTCCTGGCCATCGAAAAGATCACCGATACCCCCGTGATCGTCCGTGATTTTCGTGTCCACAGTGTAACGCGAGGCAAAGATGCTCAAGGAGAATCCACGGTAGAAGCCGAATACCAGGGGAGCATTTATCGTGGGCGGGGCGTGTCAACCGATACTGTCGAGGCTAGTGCGTTGGCATTCCTCAATGCCATTAATCGGGTGGTTGCCGGTACAAACAACTCCGAGCAAACCGCCTAGAAGCAGCTCCATTCGCTAGTCCCAAACCGTAACTTGTCAGATCGCAACTTGCCAAACCGTAATTTGATTGAGGAAAAATCGGGCAAGAACGGCCCGGCAAAGTGTCATGGACCCGACCCATCAGTACTGGCTTGCGAAACCGCCAAGAGCAGCACACCATGACACGACGTCACGTCTTGTAGTGCAACTATCTCCTCAATCCTGGCGAGTTCTAAAACAACAAATGGTTCATCCACTCGGCCGAGTGGCGGAATTGGCAGACGCTCCGGACTTAAAATCCGGTGCCGGGTAACCGGCGTGGGGGTTCGAGTCCCCCCTCGGCCACTAGTTGGTTTTGCAAGACGTGGCAGGATGACGCATCCCCTGGCTGGGCAGGGGCTTGCTGCCCACGGCCAGTGGGGGCTTGCGAGCCAATTCCACCCCGTGCGCGGGTCTGCTGCGTCGTATTCTGCGCCCGTGTTTTGAAGTCCTCATCGGTCACCTGCCAGTAGTGCTTCTGGGCCACCCTTTCGGAGTGCCCCAGGAAGGCTGACGCAACGTGTCCAGGAAACACTCCGGCAAGCTCTGTGGCCCTGCTGGCACGCAAGTTCTGCCACAACTTGGGCCAGGGGGGTGACGCCTGCTCGCTTAATGATCTTCTGAAGTTGCGTCCTTAGATTCGCGTTTCCTCCTGCGGCAATATCTTGGGAAGAATTCCCCAGCCGGTCACCGCTACTTCGAAATAAGGAAAACTCCCATTCGCATCGTGGTAGGAGTGTAACCCCAGACCAAGTTGTTTCAAGTTATTAGTACATTGCGTACGTCTCGCAGCTTCACGCGCCGCTTGAACCGCTGGTAGCAACAGAGCCACCAGTACGCCAATGATCGCGATCACTACTAACAGTTCCACGAGTGTGAAACCATGTAGGGGCCTAGAGAAGTTGGTACGCTTCTCCGAAGCAGAGTGTTTCCTACTCACATTAGCTGCATACACAAACTCGCACATTTACTGCACCGGAATCAACCGACAACGCCAGGACCCTCTATAAGAAGGAATCCTGCTCTTCTTTCACATCAAAATCAAATATGTTTCTTTCACCCTCTTGAACCGTTATCTTTTCCTTACTTTGAGTGTTGTACATGGCAGGGATGATTTCTTTTGGTGTTCCGGATCCGCCGGGTTGGGACAGCATTCGAGCGCGTGCCTCGCCATCGTCGACCTTCTTTTCTCCCGTCGAGCTGATCGCCACTCGGTAATCCCCTTCGGCGAGACCCTTCGCTGCGGGAATGTCATATTGGCCGTCAGTTATCACCGAACCGGTCCCTCGTCCTCGCGGGTCCGTAGGGGAAAACGTAATACTGCCTGTGGCAAGTGGCTCGCCATCTAGCGTCACCGTGCCCCGGACGGCATAGCGACCATCCACGTGGTCCGAACCACTGCATCCCGTCAGGAGGATCACGCTAACCACGGCAATCGAGAAAGTACGCCCTGAAAGACCGATAACCATATTAAGAACCTTGTGCATAAGAATGCGTTTGTGCTACATGCTGGGTCGAGAGTTGCGAGTTTGACTCCGAGAGGCTCACATGACTTTTTATACGCTCTACTCAGGAAGCGACTGCGGCTCCCCGCCTTGTATCGTGCTCGCGGCCCTCCAGACTTCGAGGTCGACGCTATCACTGACAAACCTGCCTGAAGAATCACACATGCCCACATTCACACCGCCTACATGCTGGCTTCGGACAGAGTGAATCATCGAGCCTCCAGCCGACGATGTACAGGTTGGGTTGGGAACACTTGAATTGCAGTAGGATAAACTTTGCATACGGTCGAGCTCACCAGGATTGGGACCGTAAAAAGCGGTGAATCCGTTACCGTACCCCCACCAGGCAAACCCGCGCAGGTCAAAGTCGATCCCTTTGATTACCTCCGAAACCATCAAGGTATTGCTGGTTCCATCGGTAATCTCACGGATTGAAACACGGCGCGCATTACCGTGTTGATTTCCTTGATTGTAAAATGGGGCGCCAAGAAACCGCACCGTCTCACCTCCAAAGGAAAACGTTTCAAGGGGCTCGTTTCCTGCTAGTTTCCCCCCGATCTTTTCTGGATCGGGCTCCCAAGCTGTGTTGCCGTAATTGACGACGTAGTTCATCTTCACGATCCCATCAAACAAAACACCGAAATTGCTTGTAATCTGTTCCTCATCCGACGGGCATTGATAGGTTGCGACGCTCGTATGCGTGACCCGGTCGTTTACTTCTTCGAAGTACCGTTCCTCGTAGACATACAGATCATGTAATGCGCCTTGCTCGATGTACGGCATCACCCACACCACCCAGCTGCCCTCGCAGCAACCCCGCGAACCATAAGGAAGTACCTTGAATGTGTCGTGATGCATCTGCATCGCCAAGCAGATCTGCTTGGTATTATTGAGGCATTGCGTGCGCCGTGCCGCTTCGCGAGCTGCTTGAACCGCAGGCAGCAAGAGCGCGATCAGAACGCCAATGATAGCTATTACTACCAGCAACTCCACAAGTGTAAATCCGTTACTCACCGGGGATCCGGCGGGGCGCCGTAGTTTCATATTCGCTGACATCACAATCATCGTCACTTGCGAATTATTGAAGGCACTTCCTGGTTGTCTAGCATGCAGTTCAAGTCGCATTAATGCAGGATTTCTCGTTAACCGACATTTCCCATTTGGGTTGAGCTTGGAACCACTCCAGGCTCAAATCTCGCCTATTGTAACAGAAATGCGCCCCCTCTCGCTCATGCCTGCGGGTCTTCAGCAGAACTTAACACAACAGCAACTCGTCGATTTGGTGGAATACCTCTTGTCCTTGAAGAAGAAACTATAAAATACATCTCAATTCCTAATCGCGAAGATCGATTGTCAGCAAGGCTACGGCGTATTTCGGCAGTCTAACTGTGACCAGACCGGCGGCGACCTTGGTCTTTATGCTTTTTTCTGCGAAGGTTGCATCGGGATCAGTGAGATCGTCCGCGACCAGAGCCAACGTTTTTGCCGATTTGATTTTACGGTCACCGGTGACCCTTATCTCTACCAGCCTCTCCTCCTCGGCGTTTCGATTGAGGACTGAAGCGAAGAGGCTTTGGCCGTCCTCGGCCAGGGAGGCACAGAGGTCGATGTCCTGGTTATCCTGCGAAACGGACGTCGTCAGCAGCCGTCCGCCGTGATGCGCCCGAAAGAGCTTGAACACCTCCCCGGCGGCCGTGAGGTGGGCCGAGTGGGGAGCGACGGCCAGGCAGCCCTCGTTCACCGGCTGGAAGAACGCCGCCGAGTGAATCTTCAGCGGCTCTTGTTCCTGGCAGAGCACGTGGAGCGCCGAGGCGACATACATGCCGTCCGTCGGCCCCGAGTGCCACTCCCGTTCGAACGGCTGAACGAACCACCAGTGCCAGACGTTCCACTCATCGAATGTCATCGGGAGCCTTCTACCGGGAGGAGAGGCCCCGTCGATCTCGGCTCGGATGTCGGTCAGAAGTTTCCTCAGTCCGACCGACGGATGCCGGCCCTGCTCGAGAGTCTTTTTATCGATAATCGGTCCGGTGGCCGGGCCGTAGACGTGGTGTGAGATGAGGTCGATATCTTGCCCCGCCTCGGCGGTGACGTCGCGGTTCCAGCCGTTCACCACACCGACGCCGCAGCCGACAAGCTGGATCGAGGGATCGACCGCCCTCATCGCTTCGGCGAAACGGGTGATCTGCAGGGCGTATTCCGCCGCCGGGAATTGCGAGGGGCCCATCCAGAAGCCGAATATTTCATTGCCCAGCGACCAGTACCGGATGCCGTAAGGCGCCGGGTGCCCACGCTCGGCGCGGACCTGTCCCCATTCGGTCTCGGTCGATCCGTTGCAGTACTCCACCAGGTCGGCGGCCGATTCCACCGTGTCGGTTATGTTCAGGACGATGGACGGCTCCGCGCCGATTTTCTCGCAGAGCGCCAGAAACTCGTCGATACCGATCTCGTGGAAATCGTAGTTGTCAGTCAGAGCCAGCGTATGATAGAACCCGGCCATCGTGGGCGAACGTCGGTCCACCGGCGGCAGGCCCTCCTTCCAGTGGAAGTTGCGGGTAAAGTTGCCGCCAGGCCAGCGCAGCCAGGGAACGGACATCTCTTTCAACAGCTCGATCACGTCCCGGCGCATGCCCTTGAAATTGTCGGTCGGCATCATGGAGACCGCCCCCAGCCAGGCGGACCCGAGACCGTCGAAGGTTATCTCCAGCTTTGCGGTCTTGTCGCTCTCCGACGGCGTCCAGGTGACGGACCATAGGTGCCATTGATTGCCGGACCAGGTTTTCGATGCTTCGAAATAGATTTTCCTGCCGGTCCGGTCGCAGATTCGGAGAGCGCCGTTCATTTTTAAATGAGTCCTGAGCCAGACCCGAATCTCGTATTCCTCACCGGCTTTGATATCGATGCCTCCCTGGCCGACTCCTCCCGGATAATCTTCTCGAAAGACGTCGATCCGCTGTGAGCAGCCGCCGGCGAAGACGATCTCCCGGTCGATGTAGAAGCTCGTCTCGGCCTTGCCGATGCCGTACCAGCAGGCAGCGACACCGTTGGGGTCGGGACGGTTCTGGGTCCGCATCCTGCGGATGTTGCCGTTGCTCGTGTTATTGGCGCGGAAATCGGTAATCGATTCCCCGGCAAACTTGCGGTTGGCGATCATCTGGGCGCTGATGCCAGTCCAGACCGCCCGCCGGGTGTGCTCCAGGTTGTGGCCGAAAAGAAGCGGCGATATGGTCCCCTCGATGCTGCCGGTGTCCAGTTCGCAGGTTACAGTCGATCCGTTCGCTTCCACCAGGCTCGCCGACCCCAAGAACCCGAGTGACAAAAGAAGAAATACGATTGTTCGCAGCAACGAATAGCGGGAGTTGTTGCCGGGCAATCCCGAATGGGGCTGAAGATGATTATCGCCGTTCATCGTTTTGGGGTCTCCTTGAAAAGTTAGAGATCATCAGCGCCGATGGCAGATCTAACGCAGTTAAGCCAGATCCCAGATAGAAGAAGTTACCTGGCACCGACCGCGCCGGAACTGACGTTCGGATAGGGTGGGCGGAAGCGCCAACTCGCCTGTTGGTGACTACCGTCGGTAAGCCGGGATCTCCCATTTGAAATTAGCTGGAACCGTTCCAGATCCAGAATTTTGCCTATTGTAATAGCGTGCCCCGCCCTCGTGTCTAGCGCATCGGAATTTCCCCCATTTTTTGACTGTCGGCCCCAATTTCTGGGTTTCACCTTCCCCAATACGAGGTTTTCAAGTTCCTTGGCCGGGCTGTGCGCCTGTTGTGCGCGGAGATTTCCTCTTGCTGGTGATGGCAGGTTATTTATCGTAGAGTAACGGCATGAAAAGGATGTTGAAGTGAACAGACAATGGATCAACAGAATCAGGTGGATCGCGGCCTTTGGCCTCGTCGTTGGTTGCGGAGCCTTCACGCCGGAGCGCTCCCTGGGAGCCCATGACGGGGAGGCGCAGCCGGCGAGCGACACAGGCGAGCCTCTCGGGCTACTCCTGCGAGACACGCCCAAACCCAACTATGGCCTGCCTGTTCCCAAACAGATAACGGGGCGCGTCACGCTGGAATCGAAAGGAAAGAGCGCGGGTGTCGAAGGCGTGTCGGTTACGGACGGGTACTCCGTTGTCAAGACCGACGCGGAGGGCCATTACACACTGACGCCGGCCCCCAGCGCTGCCTTTATTTATATCACTCGTCCTGCGGGATATGACGTGACGGGCGATTGGTATAAGCCCGTGGTTACGGAGGTCGATTTCTCGCTCCAGGCGGCGGTCGATGACGAGAACGAGTACACCTTCGTGCATGTGACCGACACGCACGTCATGGACGACCCCGTCTCGAAGCAGGGCTTGAGTCGTTTCGTGAAAGAACTCAACGCACTGACCCCGCAGCCGCGATTCGTGGTCAATAGTGGTGATCTGATTAACCTCAGCAAGTCTCTTACTAGTTCGCCCGCCACGGCACACAAACAATTGAGTAGCTACGTGGGCATCATGAATCATTTGACCATGCCGTACTACAATGTGGCGGGGGATCACACAGACTCTTCCTATCGTATCGCTGAGTTTCCACGTGGGGACCACCGGTGTGGCAAGCCCCTGTTTTGGGAGTATCTCGGCCCGCACTTCTTTTCGTTTGAGTATGGAAAGATCCACTTCGTCTCCGTGGATTCCGGATATCATCTCGGCAAACGGCAGATTCTGGTCGCCGGTAAGTCTCGGGAGTACCCCACGAACAAGGTCCAGCCGATGCACACGGCGTGGATGAAAGAGGACATGGCCGGTCGGACCAAGGGAACCTTCCTCGTCACCACCTCGGAGGTCGATTTGTGCCATGTCTGCCCTGGGTTCGCTGAGATGGCCAGGCAGTACGACGTGAGACTTCAATTGGTTGGCGATATCCACGTCCTGACCCAAAAGCTCGTTAGCCACCAGTGGGATTCTGTTCCATATCAAGCCGGCGGATTTGCTCCGTACCGCACCGGCGGAGCGCTAGCCGGCTGCTGGTGGAACCCCAAATGCAAGCAGTTGTGTCCCGATCTTAATCCGCAGGGATATCTGATCTACAATGTTCGCGGGGAAGAGATGGAATATTTCTACAAGGGCCTGGGGCAACGCGTGGCGATTGTGTCGCATCGCATCGGCGCGCCATGGCGAGGGCGTGTGGTGGTCCAGGCTCACCTTGTTCAGCCCAAGGCCCAAGAAACCTTGCAGTATACGCTGGACGGGAACCACTGGCAGGAGATGAAGGAGACAGGTCGTCCGTTCTATCGCGCTGTGTTCGAAGCGACGGTCGACTCGACGTCCCTTCCCGACGGTCTCGTAGAACTACAGGTCAGAAGCTCGCTCGACGAGGAAACCAGATCACGGGAGTTCGTTGTCGTCAACGGCAGCGGCCCCGCCGCGCTGGAGACCGACGCATTGCTCACCTTCAGCACCGCAGCAGCACTTCAACATCCTCCCGCAGCGCCCGCCGGCAAGGTCGACGTGTTGGTCAACGACGAGGTTGTCGGTGCTCTCTCGGCCGGCGCTCTCCAGGATTATTCGTTCCTCGTTCCGGCCGCCGGTTTAAGGAAGGTCAACACATTGGGCTTTCGGTTTCACGAGACCGGTGACGGCATGTACATCAGCAGCGCGGTCCTCACATTTCAGGACAAACCTTTCCGCGATCCGAGGGACGAGGCTATCAAGGAGGTGAGAGTCCGACACTGGGGAACCGCGGCGGCCGACTGGGGCGGATTTTTTGTAGGCGATGGCGACTGGATTGAAACCACGTTCGTTCGCAAACAGGAAACCTTCTGCTATATCTTAAGCGCAGCAAACCTGAGCAGACTCGGGTCGGGCCAGCAGGCTCGAGAAGGAATCAAGTGACGTACGCCACGTGCAGTTCGACCGTGTGGACCGATAACGGTTTATCCGCGGACGGACCTCGCTTCACGGCCCGAAAGGCAAGGTCATTGCCGCCGATCCGGAATTGCGCGGCGAAGGTTGTTGTTCCGCCTTCGCCAAGTTGGCTCACAGTTGTGGCCAGCTTGTTATTGACGCGAATCTCCACCTCATCGGCCTCGACAAACTTACCCAGACCGACGCGCATCTCAAGGTTTTTCAGCGTACCGGCGGCGCCCGCCCGTGCGATGTCATCCCCTACGGGAAGCACGGCTACGGTTGGAACTCCATCGTCGCCGACTATTTTCGGCAGGACTTGATCCTGCACGATTCCCTGCACAAGGTCGCCTTGCCGGCCGGCGCATCCTACCTCCACCAAGCAGGGGCCAACCCAAAATAAAATGTAAAAAGTTTGACAGGCGCTACCTCCCCCATTATAACAGATCGAGGTTGATGGTCCTGCGAAGCGTTCATCAGCAGCATGCTCGAGTCACTTTGTCAAGTGACTCGAGCATGGAAGAGAAGGCGGGCGGGGCAGCGCCGCTTTCTTTTGACATGTGGTTGCTCTTGCAGCAAAGAAGGGAGGGTTTTTCAATGAAAGCGAGAGAGAAGGTTGCCATGATGCCTATGGTGCATCAAAGAAAAGAACGTTGAAGATGCAATTGCTTGTTGATGTTTTGTAGTTCGATTTTGTTTCTCAGTCAAAAGGGGAGAAGACTAATGAAAGTATTGTTGACATTAAGCAGTGTGATGGCGTTGGCGATTGTTCTACCCGCGCAGGGGAGCCTTTTACCCAATCTAGAGGCGCAATATACTTTTGAGGGTGGTGGTCCAGGCGATCGATTTGACGATAAGTCGGGAAATGGCGTAGATCTTACTGTGAGGAGTAGAATAAATGTTTCTGACGGAAGCGGGAACCTCTTTGTCGGAAATCCCGGCCAAGCTGCGGGTTATTCGCACTCCGCCACGCCCGCCCAAAACTTTGCGAAGCTTGAGGCAGTAAGCGGAGGCAACTTCAATCGTGCTTCTCAGTTGGATCCGATTGCAGTCGAGTTCTCGTTCAAGCCCGTGTCAGGTGGTGTCGTAGGTGACATGTTGTATTATGGCGCGGGGGCTAACGAAGCTTTCGGGTTTTCATATCCCGGAGGTCGCCATCTTACGGTGCATTGGGCTGGAGACGAAGCTGGTGGTGGAGATACTTTTGTGACCGGCCAGACTAGCACGTATGAAGTGGCAAATGGAGAGTGGAGTCGTGCGAGGTTTGTCTATGACGGCGCCACGGTTCAAGCTTGGCTTAACGCAGATCAGATAGTCAATCAGGCGTGGCCTCATGGAATTCGCAATCCAACGTTATCTGCTACTAATCCGCTTCAAATGTTCGAAAGTGCAGGTCAATTGGGTCACTACAATGGCCAACTGGATGAAGTGGAGATTTCCACGGGAATAATCCCTGAGCCAGCGTCGGCTATGCTGCTGCTGGTAGGATCTGGGTTGCTGCTCAGGATGCGCCGCTATCGAGTTATCAAGTGAAACTTTAACGTATTCCCCTTGCCCCTAGGTTGAGGCAGGGGGATTTTCCACAGGCCACGATGCAAACTCCACAGTTCGCTATAGGTCGTCGTCAAGCGCATGATCGTCGAGCAGGCGATGGATATAATGACCCGCAAGGATGCTCCTATTCAAGCTATCCATTCCTGCGGCTATTACCGCACGCTTTCATAGTGGCAGGACCGATCACTTTTTTGAATCTTCGAGAATTGGGTGGCATGGCCCCGCCCGGTTTTCGTCAATGTTAAACTAGCGAAAGAGATGCACTAATGAAGATATTTTTGACATTAAGCAGTGTGATGGCGCTGGCGGTTGCTCTGCCTGCGCAGGGGGCTCTCTTGTCACAGCTAGAGGCGCAGTGGAGTTTTGAGGGACCGGATTCATCTGTTCGCTTTGACGATACCTCCGGAAACGGCATAGATGTTGCTGTGAGGAATAGAATAAATGTTGTCGACGGATCTGGAAGCCTCTTTGACGGGTTTATCGGTCAAAGCGCAGGTTATCAACACCCCAGCACCCCGCCCAATCAAAACCCGGCTTGGCTCAAGGTGGAAAGTGGAGGCAACTTCAATCGTGATTCTCAGTTGGATCCGATTGCAGTAGAGTTCTGGTTCAAGCCCGTGTCAGGTACTGTCATAGGTGACATGTTGGATTATGGCACGGGGATTGACACTGCTTTCAGTTTTTCATATCCCGGAGGTCGCTATCTTACCGTGCAGTGGCATGGAGACGAAGCTGGTGGTGGGGATGGCTTGGTGACCGGCCAGACTAGCACGTTTGAAGTGGCAAATGGAGAGTGGAGTCGTGCGAGGTTTATCTATGACGGCGCCACGGTTCAAGCTTGGCATAACGCAGATCAGATAATTAATCAGGCGTGGACTCATGGAATTCGCAATCCAACATTGTCTTCTACCAATGCACTTCGAATGTTTCATAGTTCAGGTTCCTTGGGCTATTACAACGGAAATCTGGATGAAGTGGAGATTTCCACTGGGTTCGAGGACATAACCGGCGACTTCGACGACAATGGCGTTATCGACGCAGCCGACTTCACAGTGTGGCAAGATAACCTGGGCCTGTCAGCTTCAGCCCTAAACGGCAACGGCTCAGGGGCAGCGACTGTAGTACAAGCCGACTACCTGCTGTGGAAAACCAACTTTGAAGCTCTAGCGACCGGTTCAGGAGGTACGGCTGCTGTCCCAGAACCCACCACCCTCCTCTTAGCCCTCTTGGGCCTCGCCGCTTCGAGTGCGGCACGGGTGATGTGTGGCTGAGGTCTTGAGTAAATGAAGATATTTTTGACATTAAGCAGTGTGATGGCGCTGGCGGTTGCTCTGCCTGCGCAGGGGGCTCTCTTGTCACAGCTAGAGGCGCAGTGGAGTTTTGAGGGACCGGATTCATCTGTTCGCTTTGACGATACCTCCGGAAATGGCATAGATCTTACTGTGAGGAGTAGAATAAATGTTGTCGACGGATCTGGAAGCCTCTTTGACGGGTTTATCGGTCAAAGCGCAGGTTATCAACACCCCAGCACCCCGCCCAATCAAAACCCGGCTTGGCTCAAGGTGGAAAGTGGAGGCAACTTCAATCGTGATTCTCAGTTGGATCCGATTGCAGTCGAGTTCTGGTTCAAGCCCGTGTCAGGTACTGTCATAGGTGACATGTTGGATTATGGCACGGGGATTGACACTGCTTTCAGTTTTTCATATCCCGGAGGTCGCTATCTTACCGTGCAGTGGCATGGAGACGAAGCTGGTGGTGGGGATGGCTTGGTGACCGGCCAGACTAGCACGTATGAAGTGGCAAATGGAGAGTGGAGTCGTGCGAGGTTTATCTATGACGGCGCCACGGTTCAAGCTTGGCATAACGCAGATCAGATAGTCAATCAGGCGTGGACTCATGGAATTCGCAATCCAACATTGTCTTCTACCAATGCACTTCGAATGTTTCATAGTTCAGGTTCCTTGGGCTATTACAACGGAAATCTGGATGAAGTGGAGATTTCCACGATTTCTGAGCCAGCACCGGAGCCCCCATCGGAGCCCCCATCGGAGACCCCATCGGAGACCCCATTTTCCATGGGTGTCTATATGTACGGATACCAAATGGCTACCGCAGCTTTTGCACAAGGCAAAACCTATTCGGTTTTTTTCGAAGAACATATGGCCAAGCTTAAGGCAAATGGTGTTAACTCCCTTTACTTGGCGACTTCACAAGAGAGATTTTCTGAAAGTCTCTCTCTGGCCAAGCAATACAACATGACGCTCGTTCCTCAGCTCGATTTCGCATACTTCAATTCATCGTGGACCGACGCCCAGTTGGACGCGAACGCGCAAGTTGCCGGGGACTTCATCAACACCAATGACGATCCGGCGATTCTCGCCTGGTCTGTAAAAGAAGAAGCAGACCCTTCTGACATGGTTCGCTTGACGGAGTATTACACAAAGATCCGTGAAGTGGCTCCGAATGCGGAATTTAACACCATTCACAGAAGTCTTACCGCGGCACAGAACCAATCCTCGCCCGATCCTGCAATATCGGGAACCGATCGATATGCCTTCTGGTGGGAAGTTTCTGGCGGGGGTTATCTAGCCTCACCAGCCTCTGCATTGAATTGGACGAGAAGCCAGGCCGCTCTTTTCCAACCAGAGTCTGCGCAGCGTGGTGCAGATTTTATGCTTGTTACGACGCAGGGAGGTATGCTTATGCCTGCCTGGGCCAACCAGACAGCAAATGATGCATCGGACCCACTTATGATGGCCGAGGTCAGGCAGTTGGCCGCCGACGGCCGAATGGGCTGGAAGGATTACGACACCCCGTATGGTGAACGCTTCAACGTGTGGAAATACTACCGCAATCCGGGGAACACCACGAAGGCCTTAGCCTGGATAGGTGTGCTCGAGGGGGCGAAGCACGTTTTTAATTGGCATTATGATCCACAGATTGTAGATACGGATATTGAGCAATCTGCCTCACAGGCAACGCTTCCTAATGCAGTCTTTTGGAACACCCTCGCCGGTCGCCCTGGTATGGCGAATCCGGAATTGGCGGAATTCGGCGAGGCCTCGCAGGAAATCAGGGAATATGAGCGAATTATTACCAACATGACCAAGCTCAGCGATTCTCCGGTTGATACCCAGGAGTCATATACTTATGTCAACGCGTTCTCTTTTCCCGGCTTGAATGGCAAGGTTGTGGTTGTTCAAAACAGCAACGTGGGGACGTGGCCAACCAACAAATATGCCTTTGCGGACAGCGACCCCATTTTCATCGATGACGAAGGGAATCTTGTGGGATATGTTCCTTTTACCAACCCTATGACTATCAATATTGCATTTAAAGCGGGTGAAACTCCGATGGACGTATTTGATATCGCTACGGGTCTGCAAATTCCAGCTCAAGGGACGAATTACGGAGTGGACATACTCCCCGGTTCGGGGAAGCTTCTTTTCCTTGGAACCAGCGTAGAGGCACTGTTGTTGCACGGTATGATGGGAGCCATTGGTCTTGCGGACTTACCCGGCGACTTCGACGACAATGGCGTTGTTGACGCAGCCGACTTCACAGTGTGGCAAGATAATTTGGGCCTGTCTGCTTCAGCCCTAAACGGTAATGGCTCAGGGGCAGCGACGGTTGTACAAGCCGACTACCTGCTCTGGAAAACAAACTTTGAAGCTCTAGCGACCGGTTCAGAAGGTGCGGCTGCTGTCCCAGAACCGGTCACCCTGCTCTTGGCCCTCTTGGCCCTGGTAGCCGCACCGCTTCGAGTGCGGTGCGGGTGATGTGTGTGGCACATCCCAGAAGGGTGTGCCAGATTTCCTGCGCACTATAGAGGACACATCCAGGGTACCTCGCAGCCCCATAGGGGGCTGCGGGCAAAACCTTGCCGCCTCACCGGGAGCGGATTACACTGGCCATTGGTATTCCGCAGGAGGTCCTTTTCGCTGGAGTCCACTCATGCGTCTGGTTACGCTATTTCTGATCGCCGCTTTTGCGGCGTCTACTGTGGATGCTGCTACGTATCAGAAGACAGACGGTACGATTGTTGATCCGATAATAAACCACCAGTACAGCGAACCGCACTCCTACAGTGGGGCAAACCTACAACCTCAGGCAACCCGGCCCGACGTGGACCTATCGTACGCCGACCTCCCCCACGCGGATCTGGCGGGGGTGGACCTGCAAGGTGCGGACTTGCGAAGTACGAACCTGCTCTACGCGAACCTCACCGGCGCAAACCTCATCGGCGCAAACCTCACCGGTGCGGACCTGACCGGTGCCGACCTCTCGGGCGCGACCTATGGCAACGACTCGCGTTTCATAAACGTCGTTGCAAGAGGCGCAGATTTCAGCGGGATGACCCGCACCGGGAGCTCGATGGTTGGCTTTGGCTATGGAAGTGATTTCAGTGGCGCGGATTTCTCTGGGACTGACTTCGGAAACTCGAGCTTCTTTGGTAGCGGCATAGTCACCGATCTCAGCGGCGCCGACTTCACAGCAGCAACGGCCGACGAGATCAGCTTCAGTCATACCCACCTCGACGGGGCCCTGCTCACTGGCTTCACGGCGGACAGCTCGTATTTTACGGCCGTCACCGGCACGATCGGTGACATGACAGGTTTGAATATCGGCAATATCAAAAGCACCTCCAGCCAGGTTGGCACCGCCGTCAACGGAAACTTTGGGGCAGCGCTAAACTTTGGTAACGCCGCGGATCTCTGGACGGCGGTCAACGCCTTCGGCCTCGACGAAGCGATCCTGAATCAGGGTTCGCATACGGACACTGACTCGCTCTTGAGCCTTAACGGCGTCGATGTGAGTAACATGCTCGCTTCCGGAGCGTCGCTCTCTGACCTGGTGGCCTCGACCCATAGCAAAGCGACCGCGTCCAATCTGCTGGCAGTCAGCTCCGTTGACGGCCTCGATCTCTACAATGCCGGCGCGGGCGTCTCGGCCCTCGCGGGGCTTGGTGTCCCGGCTTCGGAGTTGCTCGATGCAGGTGCATCGGCCTCCGAACTTCTCGAAGGGTACGATGCGGCGAGCCTCTACACCGCTGGCGTTAGGGTCGCCGATCTGGCGTCAGCGGGCGTGAATGCGCAATCTTTGATGGGTACCGCAACGCTCGATGAACTGCTTGGAAGCTACACGGTCTCGACCTTGAGCACTGCTGGTGTGAACCTGTCAGGTGCGGACCTCTCGGGCCAAGACCTGTCGGGTGCGGACCTGACAGGCGTCGGCAGTGACCCGCCGGAGGCAAACCTGACCGGCGCTTATTACTACACCGACAACGTACCCGAATGGCACTCCGAAATGGATCAAGCATGGCGGGACTCGGCGGGCATCCTGGCGATTGATCCAGCCAGCGGCGACTTCAGGAGCGACGGCGTGTTTGATGCAGCCGACTACACAGTGTGGCAAGATTACGGTGTCGTGGATTTTTGTGGCGATATGATGGGGCCCCAAGATATGTGCTACTACCCCCGCGTCGGACCGGGCGACCCAATCGGTTACCGAACCTGGAAAGATCACTTCGGTGAATCGATCGCCAGTGGTTCAGGGGCAGACCATGTCCCAGAACCCACCACCCTCCTCTTAGCCCTCTTGGCCCTGGTAGCCGCACCGCTTCGAGTGCGGTGCGGGTAAGGTTTGGCACATCCCAGAGGAGTGTGCCAGATTTCCTGCGCACTATAGAGGACACATCCAGGGCACCTCGCAGCCCTATAGGGGCTGCGGGCAAAACCTTGCCCCCCGCCCTCGGGGCGGGGCATACTGGCCCTTGTGCATCGCAGTCCCATTTATAAATCTCACGAAGTGAATGGTGATCGCGTGACGGTGACTTTCGATCACGTGGGTGGTGGTTTGGATACTCATGATGTACGTCAGGTTCTTGGTTTTACGATTGCCGGGGCGGATAAGAAATTCCACAAAGCGGAGGCTCGAATCATTGGTAAAGATCAAGTTGAAGTCTGGAGCGAGGAAGTACTTGAACCGGAATCCGTTCGTTACGCATGGGCTAATAACCCGGTTTGTAATTTGCAAAACCGATCGCACTTGCCAGCCACGCCATTTCGTACCGACCAATGGAAAGGAATTACCGAAGGCGTCTTCATTCGGTAACAAAAAATAGGATGGCTGCTAAACCAATTTCGGCAAGCTCAACGGAAGAGTTCTATGATGAATTAGCGTCGTCGTATAACGATATCATTTATCGCTGTGCTCCTCGATATGACGAGATGCAGATGACGATGGTGGACTATGTGCCTAATGATTTGCAGCCGTTACGGATCCTGGATCTGGGTTGTGGCACTGGTAATTTGACGCTCAGGGTTCTGGAAGCCTTTCAGGAAGCGGAAGTCGTAGCTCTGGACTTGTCGGCTGAGATACTGGATGTCTGCCGTAGGCAGTGTGGGACCGATCGGGTTAGTTATTTACAACAGGACTTCCACAGCCTTGATCTTCCGGACGCTGAGTTTGATTTGGTTGTATCATCTATTGCCATTCATCATGTAGATGATCCGGCCAAGCAGCGTTTGTTCAATGATGTGTATGCCAGTTTACGTCCCGACGGGGTGTTTACGTTTGTCGATCAGTTCCGTGGTGAAACTCCGGGAATCTATCGACAACACATGGAAGTCTGGAAGCAGTTCGCGGACTCGAAAGGAATTCCAACTGAAGAATGGGAAATGTGGATGGAACATCAGCAGCAGCACGACTATCACGCCACGGTTGGCCAGCAGATGAAGTGGTTATGGCAGACAGGATTTCAACAGGTCGATTGTTTGTGGAAACATGTTTTATGGACATTACTAACCGCTCGTAAAGTATAGGAGTAAAACAAGTGTATACCGAATCCAAAACTCCCTGGTGGTCTTATTTAATGCTAATTACACCGGTGGTTCTTATTCCGGTTGGTATCCAGACGTTCAACAAGGCTGAAGCACCTCGGGTAAAAGAGCAGGTGCTCGATGGGCAGCCCTTAGAGGCGATTGTTGAGGAGAATCAGCAAGAAGAACTTAGTGGTACGGGGCTCGTGGTTGTTCTGGTGTTCATAGCGTTGATGGCTGGGCGGATAATGGGTGGAGTGTAAAACAAGGAACAGTTCGAAAGTATAAAGGTGGGTATAACGCAACGATTACTATAGACCATATGAGTTCACGGCTGTTTGGGAGGGAAGCTTTTCAAAGCTATGAAAGCCTGGACATCAAAAAGATGACTGAAACTTCAATGGAAATCGATGGAATCCGTTACGAGCACGGCCCTCTTCTCTTGGACTCATACTGGGACTGAATACGCATTCCTAAAACGGTATAATGAGTTGTCTTAATATTTTGAGTATGTGTTTTTTAGTGGGGGTGGGTTGAGTTCAACAGGTTGGCATATCGCTCCGGTGGATGACGTATGCCCGGCAAGGTAGGATATACCTCGCTGGATATGGCCGATGGAAACGCGTTGGCACGGGGGGGGAATCGCTATGACTGGTCACACTCACAAACGACTGTTTGCAATCGGGATCACCATTGCCCTGCTTGCCGCCACTGCTTGGGGGGAAGAACGCACCTGGACGGACGCTACCGGGAAGTTCAGCGTAACCGCTGAATTAGAGGAAGTCCGAGGGAACAAGGTATTACTTCGCAGGCAGGATGGCAAACAGATCACGGTGCCGCTGGCGAAGCTCAGCGCGGAAGACCAGCAGTTTCTGACGCAGCACACGGCGGAAAATCCATTTCAAGAGCGGCAATCGCTTCCAGTCCTGAAGGCTGCGGATGCAGTTGAATTGCTAAGGCCGGCCAATGGCCCGGCCAATACGCTGGAAATTGCCGAACGTATCCCCGGCGTTACGACCGGAGCTCGTTTTGCGGGGGCCGGTGGGCATGTGCCACAGGTCGATCTGACCCAACCCACCAAGGTTCTTTCTGGCAATGATCGCAGTCCGCCAAGGCGAGACTGACGGTATTTGATGGGCTGCCAATTTTGATAGTAGTTTTTCAGCCGGTTTTGCGTTAGGGCGTAGGTTCTTTTTGGGCGTCATGACGCCCTGCTGAACGTGAAAGGGCCAGAATGGTGGGTAATGTTTCTTTGTTTGGAGGGGGCCGGTACGGGGCCACCGCGGATCTTCAGAAGTCGAGTCTCAGCGCGGGTTACGAAGGTGGGAGACTCGTCGGAAAGCCTGTTTTTACGCTTCCTGATCAAATGGGTACTTTTCCGCAGCAGTTTTGAGCTCTCGCGTCAATTTCTCCAGTTGAAAACAGCGGCTTCCTGTGAGTACGGGATGATATTCTAAGGGCACTGTCTTCAAGAATTCCTCATTCGGTTCGTAATCTTGATGGGGCTGGAACATCGACGGCCAATATCCGCCGAGAATAAAAACGCGCGTCTTGCCAGACTTACAACGGCCACCCGAATGCAGGAGCGATTCAAAAAACAGAAGCGTTGAACCCGCCGGGGCCACCACCTGATGAATCAGTCTGTCCGGGTCTTCCACGGCGGCTTCAATGAGGTCGCGCCGATCGATGCCAGCCAGTTTGTGGCTTCCCACGATGACTGCGGTGCCGCCATCGTCCGCTCCCAAGTCGGTGAGATTCGTCAGCGTTTTAATAAATGGACAATGGTATAAACCATTCGTCGTACTGCCAGATTCTGGATGCCAACCGGCATGAAACCCATATTTCTGGTGTTTCATTTTTTCTTGGGGATAGCGAATAACATGGGCATCCGACTGGAGCAGGCGAACATGCGTGCCGACGATTTCCTGCGCCATGCCCACCAAATACGGATCTGTCAAGTAATCAAAGAAGCATGGAAGGATATGCGGCAAATTATCGATGCGAAAATAATCAGGATCGATTCTGCTGTGGGCATTCGCTACGATGCCGTAGGGATATTCCTCGGTTTCGCGATAGACGCGCTCGATTTCAAGGATGTTCTCAAGCAACGTCTCAATTCGATCATCGGAGATTGCTCTTTCGATGACAACGTAACCGTAAACCTCAAGATGCAGGCGTTGGGTCGGAGTTAAAGCGGGGAATGGTTTTCTAAAATCTTTCATAGATAGGTGCTCGTCGTGGTTTTCGAGATTCGATTCACGCCAGATCGATGTGATGCATATAAAAGGCCTATTAGGGCATCAAGTCAATCCGTGGCGTCTTTTCTCCCTCCCTTTCTTGCCCTGCTGCCAGCCGCAACCTCGACGGACCGGACACCCGTTACCTCCAAAATGGTTTTCGTTTGGCCAGAACTTACCCCTTAACACCTTAACCACTTTACCCCTTGCCCGGCGTAGCCGGGGCGAAGTTTGACCGGGGGTGGGGGCGTTCAAGAGGTCGTTAGGCCGGGAAATCGCCTGTTTCCGCGTGCACTTTTTTTAGCATAAGTAGGGTTCCGAGGATTGGTCACGCGCAGGGCCTGCGCAATGTCCCACAGTGGGATGTCGCGTTGTCCCACAGTGGAACAGACCCCTTTCGAGGAGTGGAGGGTAGACGATAGGGGTGTGCCAGACCCCTATTTTTTGTGCGCACTATTTTGCGGACAACCAAGGGTACTTATTGCACCCTGGGGGGGTGTGGGCAAACTCCTGTCTCCGGCACACCCCTATTGGGGTGTGCAACACCTCCAGATCAATCGCCCGCAGAGGCCCTTCTAGGGGCCTCTGGTGAGTGACTGTGAGGCCTGCTGAAGGAGTGCTTCCCGCAGGCTGGCCGCCAACTGCGGCCAGAGGGTGATGAGCTCGCTTAGAATGGCATCGACTGCGCCTATTTCTGCACAGCGTGCGTCGTATTCTGCGTCGCGCTCTGTGGTGATGGCCTGTTTTCGGGGGGATTGTTGCACAAGTTCGAGTCCCCCCTCGGCCACTAGTTGGTTTTGCAAGACGTGGCAGGATGACGCATCCCCTGGCTGGCCAGGGGCTTGCTGCCCACGGCCAGTGGGGGCTTGCGAGAGGATTCCACCCCGTGCGCGGGTCTGCTGCGTCGTATTCTGCGCCCGTGTTTTGAAGTCCTCATCGGTCACCTGCCAGTCGTGCTTCTGGGCCACCCTTTTGGAGTGCCCCAGGAAGGCTGACGCCCCTGAGCAGGAAATACTCTCCCGAGTTTTCTCTCTCATGTCGGGTCGTTGGGGTACTTCTTGAGATACCTTCTACCAACCTTTCGAAAGTACTGTTCACCCTCCCTTGCAGTACTAACGACCCCAGATACGCGTTCCTCCCCGCTGTCTGGGGTTTTTTTATGCGCACTATTCTGGAGACGTCCTAGGGTGCTCCGCAGCCCAGTGGGGACTGCGGGCAAAACCTTGCCCCCGCACTAGCGAACAGCCACTTGTTTTGGACGCATTCTACACCGGGTTCAATCGCGTGGAAGCATTACAACGCGAATGTGAAGGCCGTTTCCCGGAAGCAATAAATAAAACTGTCTCTTTCCGTCTTCCGGAAGAATCCTCTAAACTGACGCGTCTCGGTTCGGACAGTTACTCGGGCATGGATGCCATTATGAAAATTCGAAATTCTGTACTTAACTGGCTGATTGCCAGACTGGCCACCTGGATTCTTCGGCTTCTGTTTTTGACAGTACGGATTGACCACCGCCGCGTGAAGGATGATGCCACGCCGTATGTCGCAGTCAGCGGGCCAATGCGGTACTGTTTCTGTCTATGGCATGATGCCATCATTGTCTGCCTGTTTTCGCTGAAGACCTACAAACTGGCTGGCCTGATCAGCCGTCATCAGGACGGAACTTATCTGACTCATGCCATAAAACTTCTGGGCATCACGCCGGTCCGAGGATCGGCGAGTCGTGGTGGAGCACAGGCTACGAAACAGCTTATCGATCATCCGGACCTTCATGTTTGCATCACGCCGGATGGCCCACGCGGTCCGCGGCGAACCATGAAGGACGGCATTGTCTTTCTCGCTTCGCGGACAGGTCGACCGGTCGTCCCAACAACTGTGACCGGAACACGGTACTGGGCAGTACCAGCCGGTTGGTCCGACATGCTTATCCCGAAACCATTTTCACGCGTTCTGCTGCTGTCAGGAAATCCAATCAACGTTCCGGCGAATGTATCGCGGAAACAGATTTCGCAGATCACCAAACGCATTCAACAGGAAATGAATCGTCTGGACACGATTGGCCAGACGATTATAAATGGAGACGAATCGGCGTTTTCCAAAGTAATCGCGCAGGACACACTCGCTTAGCCCAGTCTAGGATCTCATACAGAACGGGAGTCGGGCCGGCTATGCTCTGTGGGTGGCGAACTTCGGCCAGTCTGCAGCCAGTGGCTCAGGGGCAGACCCCGTTCCAGAACCCACCACCCTCCTGTTAACCCTCCTGTTAACCCTCCTGGCCCTGGCTGCCGCACCGCTTCGAGTGCGTTGCGGGTGAGGTAACTCCGTCAGGAACCTGATCGGGGAGTAGTTGGCATTTAAACGGTCGCTATGCCAATCCGGTAGATGACACATGCCCGGCAAGATAGGATAGAACACGCTGGATGTGGCCGATGGCAACACGTTTACAAAGGGGGCGAGATGAACCGCTGGTCGTATCTGTGGGTAGGCTTGGTGCTGCTATGCCTTGCCGGTCGTGGGGCGGAGGCGGATCCACCGCTTGCCGTTGCTCCGTTTGGTAGCGAGCAAGCCAAAGCCCATCAAAAAGCATGGGCCGATCACCTTGGCACACCTGTTGAAATCACGAACCGGCTTGGCATGAAATTTAACCTCATCCCGCCGGGTGAGTTCGTGATGGGTAGCCCGGAGTCGGAGCCTGAGCGTCGGGACAGAGAAACCCAACATAAAGTGCGGATCACGAAGCCATTCTACCTGGGGACACACGAAATAACGCAGGAGCAGTACCAGAGAACAAGGCGTTTACAGCCGAGAAAGATTGTTAAAGATCCGAGTGCGTTCGTCAGTCGTGGAACCTTGCCGGTTGAACGGTTGAGTTGGGACAATGCGGTCGCGTTTTGCGGCAGACTAAGCGACGAGGAGGGGGTGGAATATCGCTTACCGACTGAAGCCGAGTGGGAATACGCCTGCCGCGCAGGGACAAGTGCCGCTTACAGTTTTGGAGATGATGAGCGTCAATTACCGCAGTACGCGTGGTACAAGGATAACTCGAAAGGCAGCACGCATCCGGTTGGCCAGTTAAAACCGAATGCGTGGGGCCTTTTTGACATGCACGGCAACGTTTACGAATGGTGCCAGGACAGGTACGGCGATTATGAAAGCCTGCAAGTGATGAGCGATCCAATAGGTGCGCCGTCGGGCAATCGCCGTGTCTTGCGGGGCGGGGCGTTCGGCTATCAACCCGGGGACGTCCGTACTGCCTACCGCTACGCCCACCTACCGCAAGCCCGTAACCCCAATTTTGGTTTTCGTTTGGCCAGAACTATCCCCTTATCACCTTAACCACTTTACCCCTTGCCCGGCGTAGCCGGGGCGAAGTTTGACCGGGGGGTGGCTGAGGACCATGTGGCTACTTATGCTTGGTACAGCTTAGCGGCAGCGTCCGGTAAGAAAGACGCCCGCCTTGTCCGCGATATCTACATAAAAGACGACCTTGAGCCATCTGAAATTATCCGGGGTCAGGAGATGGCAAAGGAAATATGGGAACAGATCGAGAAGCGGAAAGCAGCGGAGACACATTATGAGTGACACCACCGACTACGACCTCAAACTGGCAGAGTTCAAGATCAACGGCTACGTGATTTTCGAAGATTTGATCGCGGAGGAAATGATCGACCGTATCCGTGATGCGTTCATGCCGTTGCTCGAACATGTCAGGGAACGCGAGTCCGAAATTCACCCCATTGCGCGTGGAGACGTACGCACGGGCCTGGGGCGAATGCCACATCTGCAACGATACACGGTCACCGTACCGTGGGTGCTGCCGTTTGCCGATCCGGCCCTGTTCGAACATCCGATAATTCTCGAATTTCTCGACCGCTATTGGGGCCGGGAGAGCTATGAGATCGCCGGCTACGATTCCAACAATCCCTATCCCGGCAGCGACCATCAGATCTGGCACCGCGATACCAACCTGGGTACAGAAGTGCCCCATTTGAGCTTGAACAGTTTCCCGGTGCTGGCTTTCAAGTTTCCCCTGGTGGATACGTCGGAAGAGAACGGCAGCATAGAGGTATTACCGGGCAGCCAGTACATTGCTGACCCGGACATGGAAGGTCAGTACAAAGACATTCTCCTGCGAGGACAGTTTCCATCTGCGCACAGGCTCAATCTGAAGAAAGGCTCCGCTTACATTCAGGATCCCCGCATACTTCACCGGGGTACCCCGAATCGCTCGAGCGGGCCGCGCCCGGAGGTGGGGATCGCCTATTGTAAGTCCTGGTACACGCTCGGGGTCAAGGTTGACCTCAGCTACATGGATTGCAGCACCCTCTCCGAGCGCGCCGAAAAAATGCTTTGGCGCTGGTTGCCGGGCGGGACAGGTGGCTGAAAAAATGTATATAATAACCTATATAACAACCTGTCCCCGCGCGCCATTTCAGTGATTGCTTCTTTTCGCGTCCATACTGCGAGTCGCAATATTTAGTCAGGTTTCAGGCAGGCTTCAGTTTAGTCAGAGTGAAGATCCGTGCTCCTGTCCATGACCGCCGCACCGCTTCGACTGCGGTGCGGGTGAGGCCTGTGCAGGCCGTATAGCGGTGTATCGTCCCACGTTTTCACCGGGACTAGTTTTGACCGCGTTGACGATGACCCACGCGTGTCAGCCGAGTAGTCGCTGACAACCCGATCCTACCCGGTAGCGTCGCCCCGGTTTATTGGGGGCACGTCGAGTTCAACAGGTCGTCATATCGATCCGGTGGATGACGTATGCCCGGCAAGGTAGGATGAACCCCGCTGGATATGGCCGATGGTAACGCGATCACAAAAGGGGGGAGGACCAAAGCTTGTTATCATCACGACACTTTGAGCTTGGATTGGTTCCAAGCTCAACCCAAATGGGAAATATCAGTTAAGAGGGAAATACCGGAGGCTGCAGTGATGAGTACTTCGCAAGAATCGTATTGGCAGAACCTAGCGAGCACGGCGCACTTGGCGTTTTTTTGTCTGCTCTTGGCGTCCTTGCTTTCTGCCGCCCAGGCTGTGCAGGTTGACGATGATGCTGCCGAATTAGACTACGGCAGAAGCGATGGCACCTCTGCTGCCCAGGGACCGTCAAAGCTGATCGTTTCCAATGCGTCCCAAGCCGAAAAAGACCTCCTGCTTCACGTGCGCTCCGTCCAACCCAGGGCAGTCGTGGCCCTGAACGAAGCCTTGGCCACCGCCCAGTCCATTCGCCGAGCCCAGGCTTACCTGGCTGTCTGGCAGAATAGCCAAGCCCCAGATAAACTGCCGCAGGCTGCCCAGTTGCAGGCCCTGGAAAAAGACCTGGAGGACCTTCAAGATCGTTTTCTGACCCTTTATCAAGCTCATTTTGGAAACAAGTATTCCGCTGGCCTAGCCTCTGCAGTAGACCTGCGATTGAAGTTGAAGATCCAGAAAAAGCCGGGGATATTCGATCCCGGCCAGACCGCTCGTATGGCCAAGGACCCCGCTGCCCGCGCCCAAGCCAGAGAATCCTTCATCCGGGACATATGTGCCGCAGACAAGCGGATTGGCGAGCTTCTCGCCACCCTCCGTGAGCAACTCCTGGCCCTGCAGCACCAGGCCGCAGCAATTCCGCGGGTCCCCAATTTCAAACCTGCACCAGCATTCTACAACAAGGCCCCTGCGTCGATCTTGCCGGACGGAACCTGCACTGGCATCGTTATGACCGTTCAGGGGGTCTATGATCATCCCGGCACGGATGTGCTCCTGGCCGACTATACTGTTGGCATCTACGAATCCTACCTCAAGCGCCCGACGGACCCGGCCAACAAAGGAGCTTATCAACCCTACCAGGCCTTCGATCCTGATTATCGCCTGGACTTTATGGCCGCTAATATCCTTCACGGACGCAAGACCCAACTTATTGTCCCCTGCGCCAGAGGGCCTTGGACCTATTGTCCGCCGGACTGGTTTGAACGAAACCTCGATTTGTCGCTTGGCAGGCCGGACGCCGCCAAGAATTATTCCCGTCAGTGGGGCATGTCACAGCGCCTTTGGTCATTGGACATTTATCACCCTGCCGTACGCCGGATGCTCAAAGGCTACTTGCAGGAAGTCGGGGCCCTCTACAAGGACAATCCTGATGTGCTTACGTACACCACGGCTTGGGAGCCGAGTCTATCATCGGCCGAAGCAGGTGATGCCAGATATCGATACGCACACTGGCCCAGCGGTGGCCGAACCGGTGCCGGGCTCGCAGCTTTTCGAAAACACTTGGCCAAAAAGTTTGGCTCGATCCAAAAACTAAACTCCGCTTGGGACTCCAGCTACACCGGCTTTGACGCCATCGGATTTCCCACCGACGCCATCAAAGGCACTGAAGCAGAACGCAAACTCCTGACCGATGCTCTCTATCAGGGCCGGGCCAACCCGCTCTATTACGAATTCCACTCATTCCTATTGGATAGCTACGCAGATTACATGGCATCCTGCTACCAAGCCCTCAAGTCAGCTGATCCAAGCCATCCCATCAGTGCCTCACCGAGCTATGGCGGAATGGATGGCTATCTGACCGTCGGAGTCGATGCCTTTCGCTGGGCCGACGAGGTCTGCGACCTTTTCGGTCCAGAGTTGACCGACTCCTTTCAGGAAGTTTACACC
>CBDEWC010000030.1:0-13176 GCA_965243695.1 Lacipirellulaceae bacterium
GGCTTGTCCGGATCCAGGTCATCGCGGGCGTATTCAACGTACATATAGCCACGCTCCATCAAACGGGGAACTTCCTCCAAGTGTCCCAATGCGGACTCTTCCCGAATGAACACTGGCAAGCGTCCTGATCGGCCCGGCGAGTAGACAGCGATCCGCATCCGCAATTGACGCTTCGAACCGATTACCAGCGTCATCAACTCTTCCGTAACGTCGCCGCTGGGAAGCGAACGCCGCTGCAGCTGCTCGGCGGTGACAACGTCCGGACGCGGTGGCATCCGTCCGTACTGGTAAAACTGCACGATCCCCTCAAGCTCACACCGGCGCTGCAGCCAGTTGTCAGCGGTAACCGCCTGGTGAGACGCTGCAAATTCGAACAACTTTGGCAGTTCTGCTCCCTCCGGCAACTCGTCGAGCGACACCGGAGGAGCCCAGTGATCTGCTGGCAAATCAACTGTCAACATACCAATCGCCAAAGCGGTTATCAGAAGAAGTTTCATCGAGAGGGTCCTGCTGCTCGTGCAAAAAGGATGCTCCATAGCTGATCCATACCGCTGAGTCAGCCGATCGCCAACAGGTATCGATGCTGGACTAGATACCAGGATACCCGAATCCCCTGCAATTTACTGGGAGCTGTCACTTGCTGGGAGCTGTGACTTACTGAAACCTTTAACTTGCTGAGACCTGTGGCTTCGATCCACTTGGCGGCTCCCGACAACAACACCTTTCTCAATTCAGGCAGCACAAACTCCCGTGGATGACGCCGACCGGCAAAACACTCACCGATGCCTGGCCCGATTTACCTAAGGCCTCAAGCCTCAAGCGAGCGGTGATGGCCTCAGTCGAAGTCACCCGGGGAAGACCCATCGCCTTAAAGCCAGGCTACGCCTGCCGCACTCGAAGCAGCACGGCGGTGAGGCCCAACAGGGCCAGAAGCAGGGCGGTGGGTTCCGGGACCGCACCGGCTGAGGTGCTACCTGCTGAGTTATTAAAGTTTTCCGCCCACAGAGCATAGCCAGCCGCTGACGAATCGGGACTCTGTCCGTCACTCCAAATTGTGAAGTCCGCTGCATTGACAACCTGGTCGCCGTTGTAGTCACCTTCGAGTCCCAGGCTTGGGAGATAAA
Source organism: Lacipirellulaceae bacterium (assembly GCA_965243695.1). Lineage (GTDB taxonomy): Bacteria > Planctomycetota > Planctomycetia > Pirellulales > Lacipirellulaceae > JAKVCB01. The sequence goes on from CBDEWC010000030.1 coordinate 1,125, forward strand.
AGCTCGCTAGCGCCGTCACTCCATGACTAAAGACCGCGCCTCCACCTGGACTACCCGCTGCAGGACCAAGGTCACCAGAACCTTCTCGATGGAGCAATTGTCCGTTTGTGGGCGCAGTAAGGCCAACGGCAATGTCGTCATCGCTTTGAATCGCCAGTGCCGTGACGGGATGACCAAACAGGGTTCCAGCGCCAGGCGTACCGGCTACTGGGGCCAAATCTCCCGAGCCTTGTCGGAGCAGAAGACTGTTGGACGTGCCCACAGCAATGTCATCATCACTTTGAATCGCCAAGGAATAAATGGGGCCAAGAACTGTACCGCCCCCTGGCGTTCCCGAGACCGGACCGAGACCGCCGGAACCCTCACGAAGCAAAAGTTGTCCGTGGGTCCCTTCGTTGGTTCCTACCGCTATCTGGTCAAGACTGTTGACCGCGACCTGGGTAATAAGGCCCAAGACGGTACCACCTCCAGGGGTTCCAGTTGCTGGACCCAAGGTAATCGGATCGCGTACGAGCAATTGGCCATTGCTGCCATTGTTCACCCCCACGACGATATTATTGTTACTGAGAACATCGATATCAAATACGGGACCAAGAGCCGTACCACTAGGAGGCGTGTTAATTGCAGGGTCCAAGGTGATTGGATCTCGCACAAACACCTGGCCGTTCGACCCGTTGTTCACGCCCACAACAATGTTGTCATTGTCCATCACCGCCAGCGAGGTAATTGGACCAAAGGCCGCTCCACCAGGTGGAGAACCAGGTGCCGGACTGAGCGTTGAATCAGGCTGACGTACAAAAAGTTGCCCCATGCTACCGTTGTTGACACCCACCACGATATTCCCACTGCTTAACTGGGCTACTGCGCTAATGGAAGAAAAATTGGTGCCACCACCAGGCGACCCCGGAGCGGGTGCGAGGCCCGGATCATCGCGCACGAGAAGTTGGCCCATGGTGCTGCCATTGCCCATGCCCAGGATGATGTCATCCAGACTGAAGCCGTGGGCACTACCGGTACCAAGACCACAAACAAAAGTGAAAACGACGAGAAATTTTAAAGCCGCGCGTGAGATCACAAAAATGTTGCTACACGATTTCATCGGGAAATGCTCCACGTTTCATAGTTCTTTTGATGCAGCACTGGGTACTATCTCGATATACCACTATGGGCTTTCCAATCCCTGAATCCCTGAATCCCTGAATCCCTGAATCCCTGAATCCCTGAATCCCTGGATATATCACTATGGTCTTTAGTTTAACATAGACAGACTACAATCGTTCTCGAAATATAGACATTTCCTGTTTTTTCACATAATTTCCCGAACGCAGCTTGCTGACGGCAAGTCCGTGGCAGGATTGGCTTTCGTTTTCCGCTTGGCCCACCTCAAATGTCAAACTGAAGGATGACCGGTGAGCTGCGGCCCTACCAACCGACTTGAGCCGGCCAGGTGGTTGCCGTATTGGGCAACATGGTTCCCTTGTTGCCGGCAGATTTCCCTGCCTTGTCCTGGTCAGGCGGTAAATACAGATTAATAAATTTGCCGTCTTCTGCGTCGGCATCTCCGCCCGACGGAATGGGCATGGCGTACAAGGCAAAACTACCCTGCAACGGTTGCCAACCATTCGCAGCGAACTTGTCCGCCCGTTGTTGGTGACGTGCGCAAAAAATGATCGATTGGTTGTCCGGAGCGATTTGTACCCCACTGAAACTATTGAGGCTCCAACGGGGACTGCCGGTTCCCGTACCATACCAATCAGCAGCATAGGGTGTCTGGGGAGACTCATTCACCAGTTTTGTAATTCGCCCGGTTGCCATATCGAGGACGAACACCCCCGACATGTAATAATCAGTAAACGCACCTGCCAACTTCTTGCCATCGGGCGATGCCGTCAGGCAGGTCACATCGGTGGGGGCCCCATGTTCAAAACCAATTTCTCCGTCAACCCCTTGCGGGAGTGAGCGCAGCTCAGTTCCATCCGGCTTCACAACCAGGACGTGGCGCAGCTGACGACGCTGTACGGTCCATGCAATCCAGGATCCATCGGGTGACCAGACCGGATCGTATTCATTGCTGCCGATTTGCGGCGCTAGGCGTCGAGGCTCACCTCCTGCCACATCAGCCACAAACACATCGTAATCTCCATGACGATCCGAAATGAGCGCGACCTGCTGACCATCTGGTGAAAAACTCGGCGCAAGATCGTTCGCAGGCGAACGGGTCAGTGCCTGAGGATCCTTTCCATCTGCCCGCATAACGAAAACGTCCCACGATCCGTTGCGATCCGAGACAAAAGCAATTCGCTGGCCATCGGCGGAAAAAATCGGCCCGCGGTCACAATGCGAATTGTTGCTCACGTTCCAACCGCGACCGGTTCGCGTATCGATCAGGTAAATCTGTCCCCGACCGTTCACCCAAACAGAGGCGGCAACCATTTTGCGATCGGGTGAGAAGGCCGGATCGCGACAATAGCCCTGGATTTTAAACAGGGGCCGCGATGTGCCTGCTGTCACATTGGCCAGCGACAACGTGGTCGTGACGTTCTGGGGAATCTGGTTCTGCCCAAAGTAACCAACTTCGTTGCCATACGCGGTTGACGTATAGACGACATCCCTATTGGTGGCAGCGCGCAGACTGCTGTCGCCGACTGCCGAGGTGGTTACAGTGTTCTGCTGCTGGTGGCTGTTGCTACCAGGCTTGCGGGAAGTCTCAGATACTGCGTCGAGTTGCCAGATGCGAAAGTTATCGATAACCACATCTCGATTGGCCAGCAACCAGAATCCAACCGGCCCGGCACCAAAGCTGAGTTTTCTTCCCGTTGGATCGACAATCGATCCATCAAGCTCCCCGTTGACGTAAACCTTCAGTTCTCCGCAATCCCCTCCCGGGCCGGCCAGCCATTCGGCGCGTATGTGGGCAGGCAGTTGACGGGACTGATTGGTGGTGTAGCTCAACCCCGAAAAGATTGCCGATCCAGAGGTATCGAAATAAGAGACGCCGGGAGGCCAATACGACCAGGGGATTCGGTGCTTTTCGAGGGAAGTTGCCAACGCATCCAGAATGTGAGTACCACCCGCATCGTCACCTGCGAGTTTCGCGCCCACCAATAACCCCCCCGAGTTTTGATCGTTCGAGGAGACAATGTCGTATTCGATTCTTAACAACACGTCACCCAAACTGGCATTTGTTGCCAGGGTCTGGCTGGAGGAAATCGATTGCCGGGTTAACAGGAATCCCCGCCCACTGCCTCGCTCGGGTCCCGAGTCAATCGAGAGTTGGCCGGCTGTGTTGATCTCAACCTGGTGGCCATCGTTGGCAGGGTCTACATAACGGGTATCCCAGCGACTTAAGTCGTCCGCAAAGTCGTCTGAGACCAGACGTCTGAGTGTGACCGGCACCGGCTTGGGGGCAGCTGGACGTGGCCGATGGGGCTGCACCTCCAAAGAACGGATGGACCGAAAGCGCTCGTCAGCCGACGATGCTTGACCAACTGCCTTGCCGGCAGGCTCCAGGAGTAGAAACAAATCACCCCGTCCGTCCAAGGTAACGACAAGGCCGCGCTGAAGTGCCTTGGCGTCCCATTGACGACTGCCGTCATATTGATCGTACCGTGCGTCGTGGAGAGGGTCTCGAATCTGCCACCGCTGGCTATCATCAACCTGGCCGAATCGCACCCGCACGGTCACTGGCCAGTCTGCATTGGCATTGAACACCCGGACGAGGTACTGCCCCTGGTGCTGCCAGGTTCTCGCAATCAGCGTCCGATCAAACAAGGGATTTCCCGTCTGTTCGATCAGCGTGACAAAATTAGAAATCCGTTCACCCTGGAAGAGGAAATCCCCCAACTGAGTCTCCAACTGGCGAACCTTTCGATGTGCAGAGGCAAGACTATTCCAGTCACCAACGGTGAACTGCCGCTCGCTCCAGCGCCAGTAACCGTCGGAAGCCATGGCCAACTCCACCATGGTCTGTGCAGCGCCCACCTGTACCTCCGGGTGATGTCCCATCAGCCCACCGTCCCAGGAACCAAGAATGTGCTTCAGCCCCATTGCCTTGTACGCTTCGTGTGGCGAATCCCACCAGGGACGATTGTGATTCTCCCAGTAGGGGGTGGAATTGACCACAATAAATGGTGCGTCGGGATGATGCAGGCCAAGGGCGATCGCCTGCATTCGCCAACTGCTTGTCGGATGATGGGGAACAAAGTCCGGATAGCAGGAGAAACCAAAAGTGGGATGAAGCTGACGAATTTCTGCCGCAATCTCACGCAGGAGCACCGTCAGCCGCTGCTGCAATCCCAGCAGGTATTCCTCCAGAAGTTTTCGCTCGGTGAGCCAGGCGTAACGTTCCCCAGGCGAAACCATGGTTCCCGGTTGCTTCTGCTGGACATATTCGCCAAAACAATGATCGCAGTAACAGAGCCCTGAGCCTGGCCAATCAAAGGAATACGCGTCGTAGGCTTCGACATCCAGATGGATCCCATCCAGCCACCCTTCACGAATCGCCTGCAGGTTGGGAAAAAAGAGTTTTTCCCACAGTGTGCGGTCCAGTGGACAGCCAACGCAAGCTGGCTTGTCGTTTCCAAAGTTACCAGGATCCCGACGCTTCCAGTGATCGGGGCAGGTTAGCCCCTGTTGGTCAACAGCCAGGCGGACTCCCCACTCCTTGTTGTGCCAATAAGAAGTGCCCATGTAAGCACCGGCGAAGTACCGGATGCCGTGCTGATGGGCAAGCTTTCCCAACTCTGGCCCATCCTGATTGGTGTGGCCAACCAGCACATTCATTCCTACCGACTTCAGGCTCTGTACGAATTCTTCATTGCTGATGCCCGCCTGCTTGAAATGTCCATGCTGTCCCCAGCAAAAACGAATCTTTTCATGGCGACCAAGAATCGGGAGGCTTTCATCGGCGGCTGCAAAGTGGCCACACAAAAAGGCGAGGAAAAGAACTTTTGCCCCGATCGCTACGGAAAGGGCTGATGATTTCACGAAAGACTCCAAGCAGGGCATACGTTTAGTGGTGGATTTTATTTTTTCAACCAGCCATACGAAACGGCCCACGGCACGGGATGTGTCGTGGGCCGTCTCCAAACTAGCATTATTTACAAATAGTGTCTAACTACTCGAAGTTACACACAGGCACGTGAGCGGCCCGATCTCCAAAGGCAACCAACGATCCCACCCAACAACAAAACCAGCGTGGAAGGTTCGGGGATTTCAATCACGGCCAAACCATGGATCCCATGACTGAAGACCACGCCTCCACCCGGGCTACCCGCTGCAGGAGCAAGGCCACCAGAACCTTGTCGAAGGAGCAATTGTCCTTGTGTGTTGTTGGGGTGGGTAAGGCCAACGACAATGTCGTCATCGCTTTGAATGGCCAATGCCGTGACGGGCTGACCAAAATTGGTTCCACCGCCCGGCGTGCCAGCAACAGGCCCTAATCCCCCCGAGCCTACTCGAAGCAAGAGGCTGTTTGAGGTACCTACGGCAATATCATTATCGCTTTGAATCGCCAGTGAATGAATGGGGCTAAGCATGGTCCCCCCACCCGGAGTTCCGGACACTGGTCCCAGGCCTCCAGACCCATCGCGCAACAGGAGCTGACCAGCGCTGGTTCCGACGGCAACCTGATCCAGGCCGTTGACCGCAATGGCAGTAATCGGTCCCAAGGCGGTACCACCTCCGGGCGTTCCGCTTGCTGGACCCAAGGTAATCGGGTCACGTACGAGCAATTGGCCATTGCTGCCGTTGTTCACCCCGATGACGACGTTGTTGTTGCTCAGTACGTCGACATCGAAAACCGGGCCCAGGGCGCCAGTTCCGCCGCCGGGCGTGCCAGCCGCCGGTGCCAGTGAAATCGGATCGCGCACAAGCACCTGGCCGTTCGAACCGTTATTGATCCCTACAACAATGTTGTCATTGTCCATCACCGCCAGCGACGTAATTGGACCAAAGGCCGCTCCGCCAGGTGGGGAACCAGGTGCCGGACTGAGCGTTGAATCACGCTGGCGTACAAAGAGTTGGCCATTGCTACCGCTGTTAACACCCACCACGATATTGCCATTGCTTAAGTAGGCTACAGCACTGATGGAAGAAAAGTTTGCGCCACCACCAGGTGAACCTGTGGCGGGCGCGAGTTGCGGATGATCGTGATCGCGGACCAGGAGTTGGCCCATGTTGGTGTCATTGCCCATGCCTACGATGATGTCATCCAGGCTGAAAGCTTGGGCCTGGCTTGCCAGAGCTAAGGCCATGATGGCCACCGATCCACATACCCACCGACAAACTCTTGGTGCAAAAACTGTCTCAAACATCATCAGTCTCCCCCTTACCTTCAAGGAAATTAGATCCAGATTTTTGAAATCCGATTATCAATACCTGTCTATCTCAAAAATCGGTGAAAAAAAGCCAACAACGAGGCTCAAACAAAACACGATTCAAACTTAGTGCGATTGAAACTTGCGCTGCACAGATTATGTGTAATTCTGGACGGGAATTCAAGTTTTTCTGCGGCGAATTGTAGAAATGTCTGCAAATATCTCTTCTTCGGTGGCAGGCAAACCCTTGCGCAGCGGCCTGCTATCCGGGGTGCACTCGAAATTTAGCGGTGGCCGGAAGCAACAGCACCGCAATGAGTTCTGCATCGCAATGGTCAACCGGAGAGCGTTTGTTTCGATTGCCACCACCGTGGCGCAGGCCACCGGCGATCTCTCCTGGGAGATTGTTGTGTGATATATTGGTGAGATTGATTGATAAACACGATCTATGGGTCCACCCAGAGAAGGCAAAAACTGTTGCCCTTCTTTTTCCCCATTGGAAGACCGTTGTAAAATCACTGTGGTAGTGGGCAGGTGTGTGCTGGTCCTCTGACGGCGACTGGTGATTTAACCGTGCGAGCGGGATCTATGCAATTTAAAAAAAACAGGCCGCTTGCTACCCAGGTCGGGCCGGTCGGCTTTTGTCGGCCGCGATGGAGTCCGTATCGCAATGGTTTTACCTTGGTTGAACTGCTGGTCGTCATTGCGATCATCGGCATACTCGTGGCGCTGCTGTTGCCGGCGGTGCAGGCGGCCCGAGAGGCTGCACGACGCGCGCAATGCGTTAACCATTTTAAGCAAATTGGAGTGGCACTGCACAACTACCATGGGTCCTACGGGAGCTTTCCGCGCGGCTCCATTCACGATGACGTGACGCTTCCTTTTTGGAAACCACAATGGCCCTATGTTCTTCACGCGCTACTGCCTTACCTGGAGGCCCAGGATTTTTACGATGGCACGAATGGCTTGAAAATCCGTAACCCGGAATTGCCCGGAGCAAGAGCATTGTGGGAAGCGGCGGGGATTGCTGAGATGGCTGTAGCAGGAATGTTGTGCCCCAGCGACGGTCGTGCGGGACCGCTGAAACGATGGGGAGACACGCCTGTGTTTATTAGCAACTACAAAGGGATTCACTCTGGCCTGAATGATGGTGACCACGCAAACACTCCACTGGATCGAAGTATGCGGGCCACGTTCCACATGCAGGATGGAACGCGTATTGCAGACATGCTCGACGGGACCAGCCACACGATGGTGTTCTCTGAATACTTGACGGGCGACCCGCAACTGGACCCTCCGGGAGGCTCTGGCTACGGAACAGACCATCGCGGAAGGTTGACGACGACACGTTCTTCAGCGCAAATTCTCTTTGCTCGAAACACCCCCAATTCGTCCGTGCCCGATGTGCTTTGGTTTTGCGACCCGGCAGTCAACAGTATGCCCCGGGAAAATCTTCCCTGCGCCACAGGAAGTTCCAGTGGACTGGACAACCACGCCTCGGCTCGCAGCATGCATCCGGGGGGTGTCAATACGCTCCGGGCTGACGGAAGTGTTCATTTCGCAGCCGACGACATCGCCTGGCAAACCTGGCGAAGCATGGCATGGATCCAGGATGAAAATTAAAACAATGGGGCGATATGCTTAAAAGAACCACGGTATTGCAGAAAGCGCACCCGAAACGAGCATGCAAACAGGGATTACCATAGCTCAATCGGATCCTTTGAATTTTGTTTTGCACGACACACGGACCAAATTGATGACCAAAAGTCCTGGCCGGAACCTACGGCGGGTTTTATTTTCGCACACTCTGCTGGGCGTCTTCGTACTTGTCTGCATTGGATGCGGTCAGGGGCCATCCAACAGGGCGTCGGTTGCGGGGAAGGTCACCGTGGAGGGGAAACCACTCGAAGAGGGTTCGATCGTGTTTATCCCTACCGAAGGCACCGCAGGGCCCACAGCCGGTGGCCGAATTCTCAACGGAAGCTATGCGATTGGAGCCCCAAAAGGCCCGGTCGTGGGCACCGCCCGGGTCGAAATCCGCGCGGTTCGCGAAACGGGAAAAATATCGACCTATGGTTTTGACGCGGGGCAGAAGGAACGGGTTCAGTACATCCCTGCCAGGTACAACGACGACTCCCAGTTGCGTGCGGATTTGAAACGGGGACGCAATTCGCTTGATTTCGAGTTAACCGAGTCCGAGTAAGTGGACCGGAGGAGCCCGGACGTTCCCCGGTTAGCTTGTGAACATCCCGCCGCTGAGACTTGCGACTTCGACCCGGCTGCGCCGGTTAAGAGGTTAAGAGGTTAAGAGGTTAAGAGGTTAAGTGGTTAAGGTGATAAGGGGTAAGTTCTGGCCACACGAAAACCAATAAGGCGGCTACGGAGGCCCGGTTGGTAGTCGCGGCGGAAGGCAGCACGGACGTTCTTCGGTAGATAGTTGAACGCCCCGCCACGCAACACACGGACGTTTGCCTGATTCAGGTCCTGCTCGGGTCGCTCACCACTTTTTTAGGCTCTCATACAGTCGCCGTACCAGTCCTGGCACCATTCCCATCACATTACCATGCATGTCGTAAAAGGCCCCAAGCGTTCGGTTTCTAAACTTGCCAACCGAGATGCGTGCTGCTTTCTGAGTTGTCCGTTGTACCATGCGTACTCGCCAAGCTCGGAAGCATTATCCCCAAAACTGTAAGTGGTAGTCGTTCCCTGCGCGGCAGGCGTATTCCCACTCGGCTTCAGTCGGCAGGCGATATTCCACCCCTTCTTGTTCGCTGAGCTTACCGCAAAACGCTACCGCGTCGTTCCAGTTCACCTGCTCAACCGGTTTGGTCGGGCCTTTGGTATTGCTGGGGTTACTACCCATCACCCGCTGGTACTGGTCCTGCGTTACCTCATGCGCGCTCAAATAAAACGGCTTCGTGATTTTGACCAGGTGCTGGGTTTCACTATCGCGACCTCCCTCTTCCGACTCCGGGCTGCCCATCGTAAACTGGCCCGGCGGGATCGGCACCAAGATTATGTCAACGCTGTTCACGACCGGACCGCCTAGCCTCTTTTGCTCACGTGTCATCAGCCGCTTGATAGGCGCTGCCAACGCCAGTTGGGCACGTGACATTTCAGGTGGTTCAGCTGGTGGTTTTGGTTTCTCAACCGTGGGGACGATAAAAGGTGGTAAGGAGTAAGTTCTGGCCAAAGGAAAAGCAACATCCGGTTTGCGTTTGGCCGCAGCGATTCGCTCCGCTTCACGTTTTTCGGCAGCTAATTTCTCGGCAGCTATTCGCTCGGCTTCACGCTTGTCGGCAGCGGCCGCTTTCTCCGCTTCGAACTTCGCTAACGCGGCCTGCTGTGTGGCACTAGACCGCACCGAAGACCGAACCCACACTCCAGCTACGATCAACACTATCAACACCACAACCGCACCGACCAACCAGATCCCGCCTGGAAGGATTATCTTTTTCTTCTGCTGCTTCTTGCGAGGTTGCAAGAGAACCGGCCCGGACTTCGCTGGCTCCTCTGGCGACGTCCTTTGAGCCATTGTTTCCAGCTCCAGACGCTGCTGCTGATGTGCAAGCTCGGCACGCTGTTGGTCTAACCGGCGATCCCGCTCCCGTAACTCTCGATCGCGCTCTTTGAGCGTCTCGCGAAGCCGGTCAACTTCTTCAGAGAGGACATCCGCCGGCGGTTCGGGCACAACACTTTCAGAGAAACCCAACGACTTCCGCAGCCGCTGGTCATACGCCACTTTTTGATTAGCGCTGAGCAACGTGACCCGAGCCCTGGCAACTTCGTTGAGAAGTTTTTCGGCCAGTTCCGCCTGCGGACCGATTTGAAACGTCCGCAAAAATACCGTCTGCCGCTCGGCCGCGGCCTCGATCACCTCCGGGTCGGGTTCCCACAAAGGAACGCCCAGCAATCGATAGTGGTTGGGCGGCTGTTCGCCAGGCGGAATTCCCAGCCACTTGTGATAAGGGTCAAAGGAAGGCATACGATGATTTTAGCCCGTACACACCACGGCTCAATAGGCCACCACTCTGGCGCGCGTGCACTCGAGTCAGTTTGCCTAAACCCTAACGCCCGATGTTCCTATCACGCCCACAAGTTCTTAGAAAGGTCCCCACCAATCGACAGCATGCATAACGGCTTACTGGTCCCGTGCTTCTACCAACTATCGCTCGACAGTACAGTTCGGCAACGACTTCTTCAGTTCGGCAACGCCAGCATCGGTGACTGGAGTGCCGTTGAGGCTAAGAAGCCGTAGGCTGGTCAGTCCGTTGAGGTGCGGTAGCCCGTCATCAGTGACTTCGTTGCCAGGTAGGCTAAGATGCTCTAGCGTGGACATCCCCTTGAGATATATCAGCCCAGCGTCGGTGATCTGAGCGCGGTTAAGGAGTAACATCTTCAGACTGGTCAGCCCCTTGAGGTGCCCCAGCCCAGCCTCAGTGATCGGAAGTCGTCGGAGCTCGAGCGACTCCAGGTTGGTCAGCCCTGCAAGATGCACCATTCCGGCGTCGGTGACCTTCGTGTAGTTAAGGCGAAGTTCCAGTAGATTGGTTAGCCCTTGAAGGTGCACCAGCCCGGCGTCACTAATATCAGTCGCGTCCAGGGCTAGGGTTTTCAGTTGAGTGAACCGCCGAAGATACGCTAGCTCCTCATCAGTGATCCTGCTCTTCATCAGGTGGACGAAAACAATCTCACCCTGTTCATTCGATTTGACAATGGCGCCCAGTTCCTCTAGCGCGGCAACCGATTCCTCTGTGGTCAGTTCGTTTTCGGTTGGTGGTGTGACCGGTTTCTCAACCGTGGGGCTGGTAATAGGTGATAAGTCGTAAGTTCTGGCTACACGAAAACCGACAATGACGTTACGGTAGCTCGGAGAGTCCTTGCTGCGTCGGGCAGCACGGAGGGTTGTTGGTGAACTGTGGAACGCCCCGCCACGCGACACACGGCTACTGCCCGACGACGCACCTGCCGGGTCGCTCACCACCTGCAGGCTCTCATAAGGGCCGTATCTGTCCTGGCACCACTCCCACACGTTGCCGGGCATGTCGAAAAGACCCCACGCGTTCGGTTTTAACTCACCAACCGGATGTGTCGAGTTGTCGTTATGCCATGCGTACTGCGGTAATTGGCGCTCATCATCCCAAAACTGTAAGCGGTCGTCGCTCCCGCGCGGCAGGCGTATTCCCACTCGGCTTCGGTCGGCAGGCGGTATTCCACGCCTTCCCGTTCGCTTAGCTTATCGCAAAACGCTACCGCGTTGTCCCAGGTGACTTGTCCCACCGGATTGGTATCTTCTTTTAAACGACTCGGATTACTACCCATCACCTGATCGTACTGAGCCTGTGTTAACTCGTGCGCGCCCAAATAAAATGGCTTGGTGATCTTCACCAAGTGCTGGGTTTCGTCATCTTCGCGACCAGGCTCCGTTTCTGGACTGCCCATCATGAATTCACCTGACGGGATCGGCACCAGAACCATGTCGACGTTATTTACAATTGGGCCACCCAACTCCTTTTGTTCAGGTGTCATGAGCTTTCTGATAGGGTCGGCCAAGGCCAGTTGGGCATCTGAAATTTCCGGTGGCGCGGGTGTCGGTTTGGATGCCGTTATGTCGGGTGGCGTACTTTCGTGGTCGTAAAGAGCTTTAACTTCCGCGTCAGATAGTGCCCGGTTGTAGATGCGGACGTCGTCAATGGAGCCTTCGAAAGTAGCACGACTATTTAGCATTGAGCCGA
>CBDEWC010000031.1:0-65983 GCA_965243695.1 Lacipirellulaceae bacterium
GTGAAGCAGGTGACCGACATCGACAAAAATCGAAAACTCCCAACGGTTGGAAAAACTGTAACCTGAGAAGTCCGTTCCAGCGCCTTCTAAGAAGGGCCGGATTAAAATCGTGGCCGCGACTGTTCCATGCAATGCGAGCTAGTCGCGAAACCGAACTGGCCCAAGATGGCTTCCCAATTCACACGGTTACGGCCTGGCTAGGCAACACCCCACGGATTGCACTGAAGCACTACCTGACGGTCACCGACGACGATTTTGACCGGGCAACTGGTCGCAGCGCAAAACGCAGCGCACCAAAAGCGTAAAACGCAGCGCACCAAAAGCGTAAAACGCAGCGCAGCACCCACAGGCACCCCGCCAGACCGAGCGGCCAGAAACGACACAACCCCCTGGAAAACCAAGGGGTTATGCGAAAATTTGCCAGATGGTGCCGCCCTCTGCGACACCGGTAAGTAGCGGGGACAGGATTCGAACCTGCGACCTCGAGGTTATGAGCCTCGCGAGCTACCTGGCTGCTCCACCCCGCGCCAGTTGTTATGGCCCTATAGTACTGCTTGCAAAATCCGCTGGCAAGGCAGGTTCAGAATGGTTCCTGTTCGAACCCCGCTTGGACAACCTTTGCCCACTGACCGGTGCCCCCGCAACCTTCGACGGCAGGCCCCGGAAATGGGCCACAAAACGGGCGCGGCAGCAAAACAACCCACCAGCCCCACTTGGGCGTACAATAGAGATAGGTATGGGTTGCCTAACGGCAGCAGGCCCTGTTTGCCGGTTATGCGGATTGTCCGTATGCGGGCTGTCGGAAAACGGCCGTCGACCACCCCCCCTCCAGGCCGATGTATAAAAGGGCAGCACCAGGCAACAAACCTCTTGAGGCAAGGGGGTTCAGAGCCCAGCTGAGTTCGGGTATTTCTCTTGAAGAAATCCGGCAAGTCGACCATTCTCCCTGGGCAAAGAGTCCCCTTTTGGGCTCCCAGGCAGTAATATTACGGCATATTCCCAGGAAACCTCAAAACCGCCTGCGGGCGACCAACGGGTGACCAGGTGGCTTTCTCCCCCTAACCTACCCCCATGACGGATCGGTCCAACCCAACTCCGAACGAGCTTGCTGCTGCGGATCGCGATGCGCCAAAATGCGAAATCCCGATGGTAGATCCGCCCCTGGCCAAAAACGGCCCCTTGGTTCGGCCTGCCCCCAATAGCCAGCTGTCGGATCGCCCCAGCCATGCGCACCTCGGCGATGCCATCTCGACGAAACAGCCAACCCCATTACCGGAACCAGCACCGGGACAGCCCCCTCCAACTGGCGGCCTCTCGCAGCAGATGGGTGCGCCGCCGGGGCCTGCCCCGCCGCCGGAGGAAGCCTCTCTGCTGGACCTGACGCCCGTACTCCGCCAATCGCCCCCCTGGCTGGTGAGCGCCATCATCCACATGGTGCTGCTGATCGTGCTGGGCCTGCTGTTTGTTAAAAGCATGGAAGATCCTCGCCTGCTGCTGGATGTGGTGTATGCCGAGGACCTGGGCGAACAGTTGATCGAGGAGAACCTCGACGCGCTGCTTGCAGAAACCCAAATGGAATTCCACGAACAGTTGGTTACCCCCGAAGATTTACCCGAAGTGATCGATCCGCTGGCAACCCCAGAACTGACGGAAATCACTCCCAACGCGACGGTCAGGGCAGGTACCTTTGAACCAACGACAATTGGGCTGGCGCTGACGGGACGAACGGTGGGCCACAAAAACGCGCTGCTTAAAGCCTATGGCGGCGATGCGACCACTGAGGGTGCCGTACTGTTGGGCCTGAAATGGCTCAAACGCCAGCAGCAGAACTCCGGCCTGTGGAGTTTGAAGGGTCCCTACCAAGACGGCTCGCGGGCTGAAAACAAAGACGCGGCCACAGCGATGGCCCTGCTGGCCTTTCAGGGGGCGGGCAATACTCACACACAGGGCCCGTTCAAGCGAGAGGTCGCAAAAGCCTGGAAAGCCATGCTTGAACGTCAATCGGACGATGGCAATTTTTACGGCGATCACGTCTTTAACCACCAGTTTTACACGCACGCCCAATGCACGATCGGCCTGTGTGAACTCTTCGGGATGAGTCGGGATGCGTCGCTCCGTCGTCCTGCCCAACTTGCTGTCGACTATCTGGTCAAAACCCAGGCAGACAACGGTGGGTGGAGGTACCAGGTAGGCGAATCGGGCGACCTCTCGGTGACTGGCTGGGTGGTCATGGCGCTCCAAAGTGCGCGGATGGCCGGCCTGGATGTGCCCAGCGATACCCTGGAGGGGATCCGCCAGTTTCTCGATTCGGTACAGAAGGAAGATGGCCAGCGGTATGCGTATCGCCCGCGAGATGGGGCCAAACGTTCGATGACGGCCGAAGGCCTCCTCTGCCGCCAATACCTGGGCTGGGCCCACGACGACCCACGCCTGCAAGGGGGTGCCGATTACCTGGTCTCGGAGGAAAATCTGCCAAGTTGGAAACGGCCTGGCGACAAAAACGTTTACTACTGGTATTACGCAACCCAGGTTTGCCATCACATGGAAGGCGACTGGTGGAAGCGGTGGAATGACGTCATGCGCCAAAAGATGCCTGAAGCGCAAATAGACAGCGGCCGCGAACGGGGTAGCTGGACCCCCCATGGCGATCGGTTTGGACAACAGGGAGGCCGGCTCTACGTAACCTGCCTTTCGATCTATATCCTGGAGGTGTACTACCGCCACCTGCCCATCTATCAGAGCGGGCTGTTGGATCGGGGCTAAAGTTTCTAGCTAAAGCTAAAGTTTCTAGCTAAAGTTTCTAAGCGGTGGCCAGGCTTGCTGCAGGTAGTGGCCCGCGTCCAATGCCGCCAGCGAGAAAAATCCCCACCCGGCAAAAAAACAACCCTGGGGGAACCGCGAAGTCCCCAAGGGTTGCATTGAAGCCCGCCGTGACGCAGGTGGCCAAACCGCTTGGCCTGGCCACCGGAGCGTCGTGGCAGAGCACTCTCAATTACACGACCGGTGGGAACAACACATCAAACCGGTCCATTTCGATCTCGTCATCGGAATCGGCAAAGATGTAGTCGAGGAATCCATCCCTGGCAAAAATCCGGTCCCGGCCTTGGCCACCCACAAAAACATCGGTACCATCGCCGCCCGTGAGGATGTCATCGCCAGCTTCTCCAGCGAGCAGGTCCACGCCGTCACCACCATGGATGGTGTCGTTGCCTTCACCACCGAGCAACACGTCGTCGCCCTGGTTGCCTGAGATCTTGTCATTGCCGGCTCGTCCATAGATAAAGTCTTTGCCAGCTTGACCGACGATGTAATCATCACCGTCACCGCCATCAATGCGGTCATCACCCGTACCGCCGTCGATCCGGTCGTTACCAGCATCACCACGGATCTTGTCGTTACCCAACATCCCACGAATGTAGTCGTCACCGTCACCGCCGGAAATGCGATCACTGGTGGAGTGCACAATATCAATGGGCTGCGGCCTGACCGCCAGCGGCGAGATCCGCTGCACCTTGACCGAGTCGACAACAGCATCGGCCGGCAAAGCAATACGATCCACACTACGCACGACCGCATCAGCGTCACTCACCCCGTCAATCTCAACGACGAAGTCGACTCCGCCGGATTCGGCACCAAGGATATCCGTATCACCGACGTCACTCACACCGTTGATCGCGATCGGAGGAAGCACCGGGGGATCGATAGTCAAGTCGTACGGATCGCCAACGATCCTGTCATTGCCACCTTCACCGTGAAGGCTGTCGGAACCGTAACCCCCAAAAATAAAATCGGTGTTATCGCCACCAATCACGACGTCGTTGCCGTGGCCGGCATGGATAACGTTGCGTCCATTGCCGGCTTGCACATTGTCGTTGCCATTTCCGGAGAAGATAAAGTCGGTGTCGTCTCCACCCACCATCCGGTCGTTGCCGTAATTATGGTCGGCGTAGTTAACCGCATAGTGGCGAACTCCTTGGTAATCTCTGGGAACCTCGTTGGTGCCGTCACCGAACAACCAGTTGAGGCCCGCACGGTCACGAATCGTGTCGTCACCACTGCCACCAGCGATGGCGTCATCTCCCCTACCGCCAGCAAGCCCGTCATTGCCGAGACCGCCCAGGATGCCGTCGTCACCACCCTGCCCGTTAATGCGGTCACGGTCGGCACCGCCATCGAGCAAGTCATTTCCGGCACCCCCACGAATGGAATCGTGGCCTGAACCACCAAGGATGTAGTCGTGCCCGGAGCCACCCTGCAGGAGGTCGTTACCGCCGCCACCGAGGATGAGGCCATTCTGGCTGACGCTCCGACTGAACATCACCCGGTCGTTCCCATCCTTGGCCCAAACGGCAATGATGTCGACCTCACTCGCATCGTGGACCTGGACGTCACCGTTGACACTAATGAACAACCGGTTGCCGTTAACGGTTGCCTTGATCGCGTCATCTCGGTCAGTCCCCTGGACAATCACAATGCCCGGTGGTGGTGTGATGAACAACGGCGGAGCTTCGCTTGGCTGGATACGATCGGTCGTCTCGATCACTTCGGCAGGCATGAAGTCGGCCGCCAGCAGCGTGCGGGACTCGAGATCTTCCATCCGCATTTTTCGGGGACCCTTGTTTCGCTTCTTGGTTTTCTTCGACATAGCGATGGTCTTCCTCTTTCAATAAAGTACGTAACCCCATTGTCGAGTGACAGGCATTCTGGTCGGTTGGCAATGTGTGGATTTCCCTGGCCGCGCATACCACTAGCGCTCAGCCCAAAGGCTTTTTTTCTATGGCCTGCCGCCGATCAGACACCTACGGCGTCAGGCAATCCAAAGAAATTGTTCCACGAAAATTGCCGCGTGACCCTTCCATGACACCGCCACCCCTGGCTGACCCATTTGTCGCTTTACCCATCTCTTCGCTGAGTGGTTCTGTGTCGACATCCGCTTGACTCGCTTCTGTGGTTTTGAAAAACAAACGACTCAGAACACGACGTGGTAAAACTTGGCCCGGAACAACCAAACCTCGAACGTTCGTCCGAAGTTCACTTGCATCCTACAATCACATCGGACAAAAGCAATGTTATTTTCCATCTTTTCCTATAATGAGAATGGGGCGGTCGCCTTTCCCGGAATGAGACCCACCGGCTAAGAATGTGCGTAGCAATATCACACGCACGGCACCTTTATCCACCAAAATTGCACATCCGAGTGGGTCGAAAACCAACTCGAATGGCCACCCCCGCTTGACCGCCACCCGTGGAGCGTCGCAAAAAGAGATCCTTCGGTCGGTTTGGTCTGCCGGAGTTGTTGCTTGCTCGGCTGAAGCAGGCCCATTGGCGGGCAACTCCACTTGAACGGTCGAATCAGGCAGCCGGGCCCTTAAAAGTGGCGAATTAATTTCCCAAAAACCAGGTGTCCTACTCGGCCCCCTTTTTCGGCCTTATTTTCTCCGCTTCATTTCTTCATCCTCTGACCGGCGGTCCTTTGAGGCAAACGGTGACTCTGCCCAGTGCTAGCTGCCGCTTCAACTTGGGCCTTCAAGACGACTCCCTCAACGAGAACCGGGCCATCCCAACCACGGTCCGGCCCCCGCACCGGGCTGCACCGGGCTGCACCGGGCTGCACCGGGCTGCACCCTGCAGCCCGCCATGACGCGGGTGGCCAAACCGCCTGGTCTGGCCACCCCGCTGTCACGGCAAAGCACGTGCGAGTTACACAACCGGCGGGAACAACACGTCAAATCGGTCCCTTTCGATCGTGTCGCTAGAGTCGGCAAAGATGTAGTCGAGGACTCCATCCCTGGCATAAATCGTGTCGCTGCCTTGGCCACCGACGAAAACATCGGTCCCACCGCCACCGGTGAGGGTGTCGTCACCAGCTTCTCCAGCGAGCAGGTCCACGCCGTCACCACCATGGATCGAGTCGTTGCCTTCGCCACCGAGCAACACATCGTCGCCCTGGTCGCCAGAGATACGATCATTGCCGGCTCTTCCGTAAATAAAATCGTTGCCAGATTGACCGCGGATCCAGTCGTTACCGTCACCACCGTCGATGCGGTCGCTACCCGACCCACCGTCGATACGGTCATCGCCAGCACCACCACTGATCTTGTCACCACCGAGCATCCCGCGAATGATGTCGTTACCATCGCCACCAGAAATGCGGTCACTGGCTGAGTGAACCCTATCGATCGGAACTGCCGTGGCCGCAAGTGCTGCAACACGCTCGTTCCTCACCGAGTCCACCTTTTCCAAGGTTGGCAAAGGCACCCGATCTACATCACGAGCAAGGTCATTCGCGTCCCGCACGCCATCGATCTCAACCCGGAAATCAAACGGAACCGGGGTAATATCGGGACTACCGGTGCTCAGGTCGACCGGATCACCCGTGATTCCGTCATCGCCACCTTCACCCCGGAGGCTGTCGGAACCGTAACCACCAAAGATGAAGTCACGATCTTCGCCACCGGTAATCACGTCATTGCCTCGACCACCCAGGGCAAGGTTCACGCCGTCGCCAGTCTGGACGTTGTCGTTGCCATTTCCGGCAAAGATCAAGTCGGTGTCGTCGCCACCGATGATCCGGTCATTGCCATAGTTATGGTGGGCATAGGTCCGCGCATAATGGCCCAATCCTTGATAATCCCTGGGGACCGAATTGGTACCATCACCAAACAGCCAGTTCACACCGCTGCCACCGCGAATCATGTCATTACCACTGCCTCCGGCAATGGCATCGTCCCCGGCGTTGCCGGCGAGGCCGTCATTACCAAGACCGCCGAGGATAGCGTCATCTCCAAGTCCTCCGGAAATGCGATCACCGTCCGCACCACCGTCGAGCAAGTCGTTTCCGGCACCACCACGAATCGAGTCGCGACCAGCACCACCAAGGATATAGTCATGGCCGGACCCACCCTGCAGGACATCGTTGCCACTGCCGCCAACGATCACGCTATTTTGCGTGACACTCCGGCTGAACATGACCCGATCATTTCCATCCTTGGCCCAAACGGCAATCGTGTCGACCTCGTCGGCACGGTAGCGCTGAATGTCGCCGTTGACATTGATTAACAACCGGTTGCCATCGACCGTTGCCTTGATTGCATCATCTCCGTCCGTCCCGTGAATAAATACAACCCCCGAGGGCGGCACAGGAAGTAATGCGTCGTGGTTGAACTCTGCATAGTCCATCGTGTCGACCACCTCTGCGGGAACCAAGTCGGCCGCCATGAGTGTGCGGGTTTCAAGTCCTTCCATACGTGCTTTCCGGGGACCTTTTTTGCGATTCTTATTTTTTTTCGACATAGCCACGGTCTTCCTCTCTCAAAAAAGTAGTTAACCCCATCGCATGACCGCTTGCCTGACCTGTCGGCAACGTGTGGATTTCCCTGGCCGCGCGCACTGTGAGCGCTCGGCCTAAAGGCTCTTTTTTCTTCGGATGGACCCTGGTCAAATAACCACGGCGTCAAGCATCCCGAGAAATTGCTCCACAAAAATTGCCGCGCGGCCTTGCACCAAAACCGTCACGCTGGCTGACCCATTGTCTCTTTACCCATTCGCCGATTGCCCACCAGGTGCCCCTGCCGCCTCGCCTGACTTCATTACTGCTGGCAAACATAAAAGCACCTGATACGACTTGGTAAAACTTGGCCCGGAACAACAAACCTCGCTTTGCGGTTGAGGTTCATTTGCATCCTACGAACGGGCAGAACAAAAGCAATGTTCTTTTCTGCATTTCTCCTGTAATGAGACATTTGTCATGGCATTTCCAAGAATCAGCCTCGTGATCTCGTAAAGTCCGTTTCGATATCGCGCCATCTTGAGACTCCCTACCTCAGAATTGCACACCGACCGGGTGCGGAACCGAAAGAGAAATAGGGCCCCCTCTTCACGACCGTGCCGATCGCGTCGCAAAAAGAGACCGTCGCGTGTGCTGGCTACGACGGAAAGAAAGAATCGCCCCGTCATCGGGCGAACCGGCCGGAAATAACCACGGACCCGAGCGCCGGCCGAGGTGGAACTGCCGGAACTGGAGAATTGGTTTCCAGAAAACCAGGTGTCTCGCTGAAGAACCTCAATAGCCAGCAGGCCCAGCGGTCACCGCAACTTTTGCCCGAACCGGCTGCGACCTGTTTTCTGGACTCGACCCGTTTGGCCGTCAGCGAGGCGCCACCTCCCGCTTTCGCGTGCTAGCTCTGGCCGGGGCCCCACAGAAAGACCGGCCGGCCGGACTTCGCCACCGGTTAACGTCGCGATGACTTCTTCGCCCCTGTACGTCGTCCTGAGGGATTTTTTCGCTGTGCCACACTCGACTGCTTCGCGCGGCCATTTGGGGACTTTCGCCGATAGAGCTTGGCAATCGACTGCCCTCCAACTGGGTTCACAAAGACTTGCGGGTCATCGATCACCCAGGGTGTTGACCAGCTACGGCCGTTTTCCCAGTTGGCAACGTTGAAAAAGAAACTGTCGAACATCATCGTTTTGTAACCATAGGGAAAGCTGGACATCAAGTAGTCGTCTTCGGTGAGGTCTTCGATCCCTGCTGACGCGTAGTAGTGCACCTGCCCATCATGCGTGAACGACATCCCCAGGGTCCACCATCCTGGCTCATGGATCTCGTGACTTCGCACATCCCGTCCTCGGCGGTCGGCTCGCACCGTCAGTTTGGCGTGATCGTTTTCGATTTTCTGACTGGTCTCACTACGGAACAAGAAAAACATCCCTGGCCAGTAGTGCTCGCTCGGTTCACCCTCTTTTTTGCCCACACAATCAGCTCGCATCCCAAACGAGGCGCCGGTCCGATTTTCCCACTTCTTGAAGGGAGGCAAATAAACGCGCACAGTACAACTAGGCTGATAAGAAATGGGGATCGACCCTCCCAGGACGTGGTCGACCTTCATGAGCAAATCATCCTGCTGCTGCTTATTGGAGGTGCGCCGTGGCACACCCGACATTTTGGTCGCCATCATCAGCGAACCAGTACTCCCCAAAAGGCCGTTGGGGGGAGTCGCTACGCGCTTAACCACGTCAGGCGTACCCCGCATGGCCCCTTCGTGCCATAGTCGGTTTCGAGAAACCCCACCTGGCCCTCGTTGCCGTTCATCTTGTTCGTAACTGCTCTTGGGAAGGTTATAGCTGTACCCCCAGTTGGGATTCTCAAAGTCATCGCAGCAATTCCTCAAAAATCGACCAGTACCAGGGATAAACGGTTCGGCAGCACTCCCAAGCCCTGCGGCAAAGAAACAACCGACGATCCCAGCAACGACCCATGAACGCGAGGTTTCAAAACGTGGTTGGTATCTCATAGGGATTTCCTGCGTAACCAGACAAAATCAAGAAGAAAAACAGGCAAACGACCATCTGGAACGTTCGCGTGCGACAACCCAATAAAGTTATCGGCAAAGATAGCCAGCAGGATTCAGCGAGAAGCCTTTGCGAAAGCCTTCCGGCAGGAAGACAGCACTGCTATCGCAAGTCTCTAGTTGGGCGTCTCCACAAACTTACAACGACCGGACCCCTCACAGAGCGGGCATTCGGGGGCCCGTTTTTGGGCATGGTCGAGACAGTGCTGAATTCGGTCGCCCATGATCTCCGCCATCAGGGAGTGAACTCCCAAGGGGGCCGTGACAAGGAACTGAATTCCGGGGTGTTTTTCGGCCGCCTTCGCAGCGAGCGCGGGGATATCTTGATCCCAGTGTCGGCCCGGCAGTAGAAAGTAGGGAAAAATGACGATGGTCTTTGCACCCTGCTCAACGCAACGGCCGAAAGCAACTTCGATGGAGGGCTCTGCCAATTCCATATGGGCTGGCTCGACCATCTCAACCCCCGTGGCAGCACGAAAGACTTCAACCACATTGACGAGCAATTGATTGCTTTGGTCACGGCGAGAACCGTGATCTACCACAATCACGCCAGTATTCTCACCCAGTTCTAAATTCAGAGGAGTCATGCGGAGAGCCAAATCTGTTCGGAGAGGAAACCAGACCTGCGGAGGTCTCCCTCAACGGATACGAAAGCATAATACGCCAGCAGGCAACCGCAAGCCAACCTCGGCCAAAATCACTTGGCTGCCGACAGCTCAGCCAAAGGCCCCACGGCAATGGTCGAATGGGCAGAGAAGGGAAAGCGGTGGAGAACTTCCTGGATATCGTCCCGCGTGACGGCGTCGACAGCGGCCAGATCATTGGCGATTGAGCGGTACTCACGGCGCTGCATCCAGTTTCCACCGACGTTGAAGAGCCGGTTGCGAGGCCGTTCGCTACTTAAGACCACCCTCGCCTTCACCTTGTTCTTGGCCTGCAAGAGTTCCTCAGCAGTGACTCCTTCCTGCTGAACCAGTTGGTAGATCTTTTCCAGGCGGGCAAGGTTGACTTCAGCCTGCTGAGGTTCACACGCCAACCAAGTGAAATACATGCCCGCGCCTTGGTATTCATAATGGCCAACCGAAGCACTTTCAGCCAATCCGGGATCCGTAATTTCCCAATACATCCGACTTCCCGAATCATCCCCGACCACGGTCGTCAGCAGCTTGGCAGCATAACGTGCCGGGTCTTCCGAAGCTGGCGCGTCCGCCAATTGCAGAATGTACTGCTGTGCTGAGGAGTCACGCTGGATGGTTTTAAAGAGACTCTGGCCACAGGGCGGAGGGGTGTCCCGACCGGATTCGGTGGATTCCCAGTCGCCACAGCGGCTCTCGATTTCCTGGCACAGGGCGGGAAAATCAACTTTACCGGCAGCGACAAAAAACACGTTGGCCGGGGTATAGCGATGCTGGAAGTAAGCCCGCATTTTTTCGACGGTCAGATCGGTCACCGTGGCGTCGGTCCCCAGCACACTTCGGGCCAGGGGATGGTTGCCGAGGTGCAGCTGCTTGATTTGATCGTCCATTCCAAAGGGAGGCTGGTCGAGATACATTTGAATTTCTTCCAGGATGACTTTCTTTTCCATGTCAAAATCATCCTCGCGAAGGCTGGGCCGCATGATGTCGGCCAACAAGTCAACACTCGCCTGCTGGTATTCCGGCAGGACCGAGGCATAGTAGACCGTGCTTTCTTCGCTGGTAAATGCATTGTAGTGCGCACCGATCTCGTCGAACTCGCGATTGACCTCCTCGGCGGTGCGACGGGGGGTCCCTTTAAAGCACATGTGTTCCAGAAAGTGACTCACTCCGGCAATTTCGTCGGATTCATCGCGCGAACCGGTGCGGACAAAAAATCCCAGGCCTGCCGTCGCTGCGTCGTGGTTGCATTCAGCAACAATCTCCAGACCATTTGCGAGAGTATGGCTAAGAAATTCCAACGGGCACCTCCAACGGTTCCGGACCGAGGGTGAGAAAGGTAAAGTCACTCGGCCGATTCGCGGACAGAAACGCGTTAATACTGTCCGCCGAGAGAGCATCTATAATTTGCCCAATCTCCTCCAGCGACCTCACTCGGCCCAGGTGATACCAGTCACGGGCAATCGATCCACTGCGAGCGGTGGTCGATTCCTGCTGCATGATCAGCGCACTTTTGATGCGTGCCTTAAGCCGAACGAGTTCGGCTTGCTCGACCCCATCGCCCAGACGGTTCAATTCCGCCAGCGTGACATCGAACGTTTCCTGGGCCCGTTCAGCGGTCGTTCCTGCATAACACAACACACTGGCCCGTTCTCGTTGGGTGTGCAGCGCAGCCGAAACGGTGTAGCAAAGCCCCCGTTTTTCGCGAACCTCGTTGAAGAGTCGGGAACTCATTCCACTGGACAACACCCCGACGGCAGCCCACGCTTCAAAATAATCGGGGTGCTGGTACGGAATGGTTGGATACGCAATCCCGATGTGGCATTGGTTGGACTGGAAATCGATATGGGTTCCAGTGGCAGGTTCCCCCGTAGTCACGGTGTTTTCCACTTTTTCGCCCCGCCAGTCCCCGAAGAGTTTTTCGACGCTGTCGCAGAGCGCAGGCCAATCGAATTTACCGGCAACGGCCACGATGGCCCCATCGGGCCGGTAACGCTGGCGGTGAAATGCGGCGACTTCGGAAATGGTCATTTCCGCAATAGCAGCGGCATCCCCGTGACTTGATCTCCCCCACGGGTCAGGATAATGGCGACGACGAAGCTCAAGCATGAGCTTCTGGGAGGGTTCGTCTTCAACACTTCGCAACTCCTGCAAACAAACAGCACGCCCTGCATCCAACTGGTCTTCGGGCAGGTGCGGGTTGCGAATCAAATCGGCAAAGATCGGCAATACGGAAGACAGGTTATCACTGAGCGTACCGCCCGAATAACTCGCCTGCGAAACGCCAACCGACTCGCCCCGTTCAACACCCAGGTTGTCCAGATCGGTAATGAATGCCCGGCTGTCGCGGGCTCCCGATCCCCGCAACATCATTTCGCAGGTTAAAGTCGCCAGACCGTCGCGGCTGGGGGCATCGTAACAGCAACCAGCGGGAACCAGGATGGTGAAGGCAGCCGACTGAACGCCACCCATCGGCTGGCCGATCAAGACCATGCCATTGTCGAATTCATGGGTAAGAATGGTATCAACCATGGCCCGCCGGACAACAAATCCTCATCCTTGAGTGTCTCGAAATTGAAAAGGCCCCAGCTTACCCGTCTACTCAGGTGTAGGCAAGTTCAACGGCCTTGTAGAGCGTTTTGATGGGTTGAAACCCCATCCGCTGATAGAGTTTGATGGCCCGCCCATTCTGGACCGTAACCTCCAGATAGGCCCGCTGCAAGCCAACCTGCTGAAAGCCCGTCAAGGTCGCGGCTATCAGACAACTGCCAATTCCCCGGCCGCGGTGCATTGGGGTTATGCCAACATTCTGGATTCCGCCGTGGCGCCGGCCCACACGAATCCCCTGAATCGTACCGCACGCCTCAACCTGGCTGGGCCCGCCTCCAACGTACTCGGCCAGCCAAGTGGCCTCCGCGAGGAAGCCGTCTTTGCAGGAAATCTCTTCGACCAGTCTGCGACATCCATCCATCTCTCCCAGGCACGGGAAAAGGGTCGCGTCGATCTCCTCGCGAAAACTGCGATACTTGGCATCCGCGTGATCGGCAAGCAAACCGGGCGTCCAGGGGCGAAGCCGATATCCTGCAGGCGGCCTGACGATGTTAAAACGCCGGCCCCGCAGGTCAATTTCCATACGATAGCGTTTGAAATAAGTAACACTCATAGTACTCTCTACCGAATGTACCCGTTGAGCCACAGATGGTCAAATTTTACCGTTTGCGGTGGTGCCGTGCAGAGCACCAGGGACTCAAAATGAAGACCCGCGAGTTAATCGGACCGCCATAAACGGTGCAAATCGTCTGACTGGGTCGATCGACATGACCGGCGGCAAACGTTTCTTGTTCATCCACCGACAAATCGACTAGAATGGATTCCCCAATGAGCCCCCACCCTGTCCCATCGAAAGCTCGAGCGGAATCTTGGAACTTCTCCGCGAATTAACACGAATCCAGCATGAGCAGGGCTACCTTTCGGACGAGGTGTTACGGGACCTTGCCGCCCTTCGGGGGGTACCGCTCTACCGTCTGGAAGGGCTAGCCAGCTTCTATCCCCTCTTTCGTCGAACCCCCGCACCAAAAACCGTCATCCAAGTTTGCCGGGACATATCCTGCTTGATGGCCGGAGGAGATGGCTGCCGGCGGAAACTGATGGACGAACTCTCCTCGCATGACGACGTCCTGGTCGAAGAAGTCTCATGCCTGGGTCGCTGCGATGCAGCTCCTGCTGCGGCCATCAACGAAATCCCACTCGCTCCCGACACACTCGCGGATCCTGAACCCGTCATGGAGTGGATCCGCTCCGGGCCAGGACTCGCCAGAAATCCGACTGGTGCGAAACTGAAATGCCAATGTGATCCATACGGCACCGCCGCCGATCACTACAGCACCGTCGGTTCGCTGTTGGCACCGGAAAACTTCAAAGCAGGCGGCGCGGCAGACCAACGTAAAGCCCTGGGCAAACAGTGCATTGAGCGGCTCAACGAGAGCCGTCTTCGCGGAATGGGAGGGGCCGGTTTTCCAACCGGGCGCAAATGGGAGTTGGTCGCCAGCGAGGCGGCCCAGCCCAAGTACGTGATTTGCAATGCCGACGAAAGTGAGCCCGGCACCTTTAAAGATCGTTTCATCCTCACCAACCTTCCCCACCTGATCGTGGAAGGCATGCTCCTGGCTGGCCTGACAATCGGTGCCGAACGGGGAATTATTTATTTGCGTCACGAATACGCACCAGAGAAGCAATCCTTGGAGTTGGCACTCAAGCAGGCACGCCAGCTTGGTGTCCTTGGTGACAATGCAGCCGGCTCGGGCCAACGTTTTGAGATTGAAATTTTCGTCTCACCTGGCGGTTATATCCTGGGTGAAGAAACGGCCTTACTTGAGGCACTCGAAGACAAACGGGGAGAACCTCGCAACAAACCCCCCTATCCAGGAACCCACGGCTTGTGGGGCAAGCCAACCCTCATTAACAACGTTGAGACTTTTGCCCTGGCAACATCGATTGTGCACTTTGGCAGCCAGTGGTGGCATGACCAGGGCTGCGGTGAGTACTCCGGAATCAAGTTCTTTTCCATTTCCGGTGATATTGCACGGCCCGGGGTCTACGAAATTCCAATCGGGACCCCCGTGTCACGCCTGATTGAAATGGCTGGCGGGATGAAACAAAACAAGTCTCTCAAGGCATTTCTGCCAGGTGGTGCAAGTTCGAATTTTCTGACTCCCGGTCACGTTCATACACCGCTTGACTTCGACGCGATGAAAAAAGCTGGCAGCATGCTGGGAACCGGAGCGGTCATTGTGATTGCCGACGATCAAGACTTGTTTGGACTCGCCACAAATTTGGTGCAATTCTTCCGTAACGAATCGTGCGGCAAGTGTGTCCCATGCCGCATTGGCAGCGAGCAGGCTGTGCAGTTGCTCAATCATGTTCAACTGGGCGAAACACCACCGAGCGAACTGGAAGTCCTGAACGATTTAGGGGAAACCCTGGAGCAAACCTCTATTTGCGGCCTTGGCCAGGTCGCCTTGAACCCGGTTCTCTCCATGATGAAACACTTTCCGAACGATGTCCCCAGTTAGTATCCCCAGTTAGTATCCCCAGTTAGCTTACAGACGACCCCATGCCAACACAGGTTACACTCACGATCGATGACCAGCCGGTTACGGTGCCAGAGGGAACCACCATCTGGGAAGCTGCCCGGCAGCAAGGGATCGACATTCCCGTCTTGTGCCACTCTCCGCAGCTCAACCCGGCGGGGGTTTGTCGAATGTGCGTGGTGGACACAGGGGAGCGTGTTCTCACGGCATCGTGCGTGCGCGGATGCGAGCAAGGAATGACCGTTGCCACGTCGTCCGACAAGGTCAACCAACATCGCCAGATGCTGACCCGATTGTTGCTTCACGAACACCCTACGCCATGTGAACGAGAAACCACCACGAAGGACTGTGAACTGGAACGACTGGGCCGCCAATATGGCCTCCTACCAACCACACCGAACGGACAACCTGCATCGACAGGCAACCGCAGCAAACCCAAGGACCTCTCTTCACCAGTGATCGCCGTCGATCATGCAGCCTGCATCCTGTGTGATCGCTGCATTCGTGCGTGCGACGATGTGCAATCCAACGAAGTGATTGGCCGTAGCCAAAAGGGGGCTGGGACCCAAATCGCGTTTGATTTGAACAACCCGATGGGAGCCAGCACCTGCGTCTCGTGTGGCGAATGCGTAAGTGCCTGCCCCACGGGCGCCTTGACCAACAAGCCTATCACTTTACCGGTGATTCCACGTGCCGACCTTGTATCGACCGAAAGTGTTTGTCCTTATTGCGGCGTTGGCTGCGCCGTGACCTTCCATGCCAAGGACAACCAGATTGTCTACGCCGAAGGCCGCGAAAGCCCTGTCAACCACGGGCGATTATGTGTCAAAGGCCGATATGGCTGGGACTATACCTCCCACGAACAACGGCTCACCCGACCATTGATCCGGCGCGAGACCCATTACCCCAAGGGCCCCTTGTCCGCTGAGGTCCAAACCTCCGTAAGACCCCGCGGCCAAAAACCGGGCGGCATAGTTGACTACGCTACTGTCATGCCCGCATTCCGGGAGGCCACCTGGGATGAAGCGCTCGAGTTGGTTGCCCGGCGGCTCACCGACTTGCGGCTTGAGCATGGCAGCAACGCACTAGCCGGGTTTGGCTCGGCAAAGTGCTCCAACGAAGAGGCCTATCTGTTCCAGAAATTACTGCGTGCTGGTCTTGGCACGAACAATGTCGATCACTGTACGCGGTTGTGCCATGCCTCTTCGGTGGCCGCCCTGATGGAGACAATCGGGTCGGGTGCCGTGACCAATGTGTTCGCAGACGTCGAGCGGGCGGGGGTCGCTTTGGTGACCGGCTCGAATGCAACCGCCAACCACCCGGTTGCTGCGACTTTCATGAAGGAGGCGGCAAAACGGGGCACGAAGCTCATTGTGGCCGACGTACGTCGCCACGAGTTGGCTGATTTTGCAACCCACTTTGCCCAGCTGAAACCTGGTACCGATGTGGCGTTCTACAACAGCATCATGCACGTTCTGATCGCCGAAGACCTTATCGACCGGCAATTCATTGCCAACCGCACCGAGGGATTCGAGCAACTCCGCGAAATGGTCCTTGCAGACTACAGTCCGGAGAAGGCTGCAGAAATCTGCGGTATTCCGGCTGCTGAAATCAGAGCCATTGCACGTACCATTGGTGAAGCCGAAAGCATGATCGTGTTCTGGGGAATGGGAATCTCCCAACATACAACCGGGACCAACAATGCCCGCTGCTTGATCTCTCTTTGCCTGATGACCGGCAATGTAGGCCGGCCTGGCACGGGACTTCATCCATTGCGTGGACAAAACAACGTTCAGGGCGCAAGTGATGCCGGGCTGATCCCCATGGTCTACCCCGACTATCAACCCGTCACCTCCGAGGCAACTCGATTAAAATTCGAAGAGGCCTGGGACGTCCCGCTAGACCCCCAACCTGGCTTGACCGTCGTCGAAATCATCAAGGGAGCACTCGACAAGTCCATTCGCGGCATGTACATCCTGGGAGAAAATCCATTTATTTCCGACCCAAATTCGAACAAGGTGCGCAAGGCGCTGGCAGCGCTGGATTTCCTCGTCGTCCAAGACATCTTTCTCACCGAGACGGCCGAATTCGCCGATGTTATTCTCCCGGCCAGCAGCTACTTTGAAAAAACTGGCACCTACACCAATACCGATCGTCGGGTTCAACTGGGACAGCAGGTGCTGGACCCACCGGGTGAAGCGAGGCAAGATTGGAAGATCATTTGCGAGATTGGAAATCGCAGTGGATATCCCATGCCGTACGAATCGACTGCCGACGTATTTGACGAGTTTTCCAGCCTTACGGAAAACTACCATGGCCTGTCGCACGACAACCTGGGGAGTACCGGAAAACTCTGGCCCTGCCCTACCCCCACCACGACCGATGGCACTCAAATCTTGTTTGGAGATCAATTCCCAACAGCTTCGGGTAAAGGCAAGTTTGTGACTTGCTCCTATCAACCTGCCGACGAAATCCCGGATGCCGAGTACCCCTTTGTCTTGAATACAGGGCGTGTCCTGGAACACTGGCACACTGGCAGCATGACGCGACGAAGCTACGCACTGTCGCAGATTGAGCCTGATGCGTTTGCTGCCATGCACCCCAACGATTTGAAGCAACTTGGACTGGCACCTCAAAGTCAGATCCGGGTTAGCAGCCGACGCGGCACGATTGAACTGGCGGTCCGCGCCGACGATTCCCTGGAAACGGGCATCATTTTTATCCCCTTCCATTTCCGCGAAGCGGCAGCTAATGTGCTCACCAATGATTCGCTTGACCCCCATGGAAAAATTCCCGGGTTCAAGTTTTGCGCCGTCAAAGTAGAATCGGCTTAACCCCTCCCCCGAAACTCCTATTTTTACCAGCAAAGTTCTCCATGTATCCAAACACCTACTCCTGGACGCTTTCCTGGGCGCTTTCCTGGGCGCTGGCAGCCGCCGCACTCTTCTCCCTGGCCAACCCTTCCACCCCCGCCCGCGCGGAGCAGACTGGGGACTTGGACACCGCACTGGAAACCCTTCTCACAGCTGGTCCTGGTGACAGCGGCCAGACTCAACTTCAAACAGCCTGGCAGAAAATTGTCTCGTCAGACAGTGCGGCGATCGTGACGATCCTAGAGGCCATGCCCGATTCAAACCCGCTGGCGCAAAACTGGCTGCGAAGCACCGTCGACACGATTGCCGAACGTACCCTTCAAACCGGTGGACAACTCCCCACGGCAGAACTGAAACGATTCCTGCTGGAGCCTTCCCACAATTCCCGGGCACGGTGGGTTGCCTACGAGTGGCTGGCCGAAGTGGCCCCCGAGCCAACCGCAGAACTGTTATCACAGCTCTTGAACGACTCCAGCCTGGCAATCCGTTTCGAGGCCGTCTCACAATGGATGGACAAGGCCGAAACGACCGAAGACACGTCCGTAAAAATCGACACCTATCGCACGGCCATTACTGCAGCACGTGACAAACAACAAATTGACAAGTGTGTCGACGCGCTCCAAAAGCTAGGGGAAACGGTCGACCCAAACTCGCTCATGGGATTTATCCAGTCCTGGCAAGTGGTAGGCCCTTTTAGTAATACAGAGAAAAAGGGATTTGCTACCAGTTACCCCCCCGAACATGCCGTTGACCTCACAGCAACGTATACCGGAAAAGAAGGAGAGGTCACCTGGCTTCCACCGACCATTGCCACCGACTACGGCAACGTCAACCTCAACAAGGTCATTGACAAACACATGGGAGCTGTAGCGTATGCCTGGGTATCGATCCTTTCTCCGATCGCGCAAGCCGTCGAGTGTCGCTGGATGACTCCCAATGCATCAAAACTCTGGGTGAATGGAAAACTCGTTGCCGAACACGAAATTTACCATGCCGCAGCAGACCCGTTTGACCAATACAAGGCCTCCGCAGAACTCCGCCAGGGCCCCAACACGATCCTGCTTAAAGTATGCCAGAACGAACAAACCGAATCGTGGGCTCAGGACTGGGAATTTCAATTCCGACTTACCGACAAACTGGGCGGTCCCGCGCGGGATGTCACGACAAACCTTCAGGTAAATCCATGACCGCCAAATTAATGCATTACCAGTCTTGCACCTGGACTCCCGGCGCGAGGCAACATGCTACCGGGCCCCATAAAAAAGGAAGAAACTCTCTCCGCAGGCTTCTCTCTGCAGAACTGCTCGTGTGTCTGGCCACCTTGCTGACGATCGCCAGCACCCCCCCTCTGGCCGCCTCCGAATGGCAACAGTTTCGAGGGCCCACCGCAACCAGTACAGCCCCGGGGAATCCTCCGTTACCGCAAAGCTGGTCCGCGGAAGCCGGCAAAAACATTGCCTGGTTGGCCGACTTGCCAGGAAAAGGCGTTTCCAGTCCGATTGTGGTCGACGGTCGTGTGATTGTGACTTGTTCGAGTGGGGCCGGGCAAAACCGACTGCATGTATTCGCTTTTGATCAGGTCAATGGAAAACAACTCTGGCATCGCAAATTCTGGGCAACTGGCCGTTCGTTTTGCCATGTTGCTTCTGCCAACGCAGCCCCGACTCCTGCCAGTAACGGCGAGCAGATTTTTGCTTTTTTCTCGTCCAATGATCTGGTCTGCCTTGATCTGGATGGCAATCTGCAGTGGATTCGCGGTTTCGCCCTCGATTATCCGAAAGCGGGAAATGACGTTGGCATGTCATCGTCACCGGTGGTGATAGATAACCTGGTCATTATTCAAAGCGAATCGCAGGGAGACTCCTTTGTCGAGGCCCTTGACTGCCGCGACGGTTCGCAAGTCTGGCACTGCAATCGTCCCCAGCAGGCCAACTGGACGTCTCCAGTTGGTCTTCCCCACAATGAAGAAAGCCGCGTTTTACTCACCAATGCGCAGGGTGTGCAATTGCTCGATGCCAAATCGGGGGATTTACTCTGGGAATGGGAAGGTGACTGCGGGCTCGTTCCTTCCCCCACCTGCGATCGTTGGTTGGTGGTCCCCAGCAATGGTCTGGCTGCCTGGAATCAAGTGGAGCCTGGCCATTTTGATTTCGCGTGGCAGGAAAATCGCTTACAGGTTGGTAAGTCGAGCCCCGTGTTGACCGGCGACCAGGTCTACGTAATTGCAGGCAACGTTGTCTCCTGCGGTGACTTGTCTGCCAAAGAAGTTCGCTGGAAAAAACGTCTTGGCGGTGCCTTCTGGGCCACTCCCGTCCTGGCCGGCCACTATCTTTACTGCTTCAATACCGATGGCACAGCGTACGTTATGGATGTAGATGCCAAAGGAAAAATTGTTGCCGAGAACGAATTAGGAGAAGGGATTTGGGGTTCGCCAGCAGTCGCCGACAACGCAATTTACGTCCGCAGCCACAATCACCTGTGGAAAATCGCCGAGTCGAGCCAACCCTCTTCCACGGGCAACTAAACAGCATGCCTGAACCACTACTGATCGCACCTGCCACAGCACCCCTGAACGCCACGGTGCGCCCTCCCGGCTCCAAAAGCATTACCAATCGTGCCCTGGTCTGCGCCAGCCTGGCATCAGGAAAGTCGACACTGACCGGAGCCCTCCAAAGCGATGACACGCAAGTCATGATAACCGGGCTCCAACAGTTCGGAATTGACATTGATATCCAGGAGGAAGGAAAAACGCTTCTGGTTCACGGTAGCTCAGGCCGACTCCCGGCGCTGGAGGCCAATTTGTCTTGCGGGAACAGCGGAACCACAATCCGTTTCCTCACTGCAGTAGCCACCTTGGGACACGGCCCATTTCGACTTGATGGAGTCTCCCGGATGCGCCAGCGACCGATTGGCGATCTGGTCGATGCACTCAGCCAGCTTGGTGCAAACGTCGTAAGCGAACTTGACAACGACTGTCCGCCGGTTTCCGTCCACGCCAATGGCCTCGAGGGTGGTACGGCCACGCTTCGCGGCGATATTTCAAGCCAGTTCCTGAGTGGGCTAATGCTGGCTGCTCCCGCTGCCCGTGCTGCCGTCGACCTGCAAATCGATGGGCCGCTGGTTTCGATCCCCTACGTCGAAATGACCCTGGCCGTCATGAAAGCTTTTGGAGTGGCCGTCACCCACGACGCGTCCTTTCAACAGTTCTCGATTGCTGCCCCAATGCCCTACCAACCTGGACAGTTCGCGATTGAACCTGACGCGTCGGCAGCCAGCTATTTTTGGGCGGCCGCCGCCATTGCCGGTGGAAAAATCCTCGTCGAGGGACTGACTCCGGAGAGCTTGCAGGGCGACGTCGCGTTCGTTGATGCGCTTGAGCGGATGGGGTGCGAGATACGACACACCGAAAATGCAATCACGGTCGTGGGGGGCCAACTGCGGGGAATTGAAATTGATATGAACGGAATTAGCGACACCGTCCAAACCCTTGCCGTGGTAGCCCTGTTTGCCAAGGGGCCCACAACGATTCGAGGGGTTGGCCATATTCGCCACAAAGAAACCGACCGCATTGGCAACCTGGCTGTCGAATTACGCAAGCTGGGGGCAGAAATTGCCGAGCATGAAGATGGCTTGACGGTGCATCCCGGCCCGCTCCGAGCAGCCACTCTCAATACGTACGAGGATCACCGCATGGCGATGAGTTTTTCCCTGGCAGGCTTAAAAATCGAGGGCGTACGAATCCACGACCCAGGCTGCACGGCCAAAACCTACCCTCATTACTTTGAGGATCTTCAAATGGCGATCCGCTAAACACCTTTGCGGAAAAAGACGACGATCGCTGCCATTTAGAACTGCAGACTGAGAACCACCCTCCCCGCCTGACTTATTTCGCGTACACGTTTTTCGAGTACACGTTACTTCGGGCGAACGGGTGTGGACTTCCCGCTCAACGGCGATGGAGGTACTGCCTGGGCATTCGCAGAATCGGCGTGACCAACCGCCGAAGTGCCAACCGCCGAAGTGATGGTGCTGGACGAAGCCAAGAGTTCTTCTGCCCGTTGCAAAAGCGAAAGGCTCGAGTCCGAGGGAGGATAGGCGGGGGACCCCGGTTCACACGCTTCGAAACAAGCCCCGCAATGTTGGCAAACCACCTGTTTGCCAAGATACTCGATACGAATCTGAAGGTTCCTGCCGCAAGTCGGACACTCCTGAACATAGTACGTCGATTTTGGCATCATGGTATCTCCTACTACCCGTTTTTCCACCAGTCATCCAACGCGGGCTTCTCAGTATAGTCGGACGACACCGCAAATTCAATCGTCCCGAGAGCAACTTGCCATGCCGACCTGATCCCTCTTGACCGCTAAGCTGGGGCCAATAAGTAGGTTGTGACTTCGCAGAAGAGAAATGGATTTTTCTCGCTCATTTTCCTTTTCGAACTCCCGCGTCCAAGACCAACTGTCCAACAACTGGACCGAGGACGACTCACGGGCAAACCGCAACGTCCCTGCTTGCGAACAAGGTCGGCCCAGGCGGTTACGCCCCGGAGTGGCGCTGGCCACATCGAACGTGCCGTTCTTGTAGAGGGCGCCTTTAGAGGGCGCCTTTTATGCCCCAACAACGGCCCACCTTCACGCCACATTCAATCTGGATAGTCGTTCAATCCCGTATCGAAATGCTTCGCTTGATGCCAGTACCTGCCCGCGTGCCCCCATCTAGTTCTTGAAATGTTCGTGGCACCGATCCCTGAAACTATTTAGACTACAGCAAGCATCTTGCGGTGAGCATTGCCTCATCTCGCGGTGCGCCAAGTTGGACCGCAGCCTGAAACCAAAAGGATCATTGGGATGGGAAACCGGATTTTCACGGCGGTTGTTCTTACCCTCTGGGCGGTAACGATGTCTTGGCTGGTCGTTGCCCACGTACTCCCCCCCTTCTTCCAGGGCGAACCGCCCCGCACCATCTCACAGACAGAAGATTCAATCGTATACTGGCAGATTGAATGTCTCGACGAAGAAGTCGGCTGGGCAGTCAGCCTGGCAGTACAAAACAACCTCGACACGACCGACCTTCACAGCCGTATCGTATTGGAAAACATCCCCCTGAAGCAGATGGCGCCGCGATGGATGAACGATATTGTCGACCAAATGGGGCCCATCAAGCTCGACATAAAGAACCAGATCTCTCTTGATGCGTTTGATCAATTGACCGGGTTTGATACTGAAGTTTGTCTTAACAACATGCCAGCCGCTATTAGAATGGTTGGGGAATGCCATGATGCGGATTTGCAGTTGCGAATTGCAACCGGTGACGTCACGCATCGCATGAACTACCCGCTTCCAAAAAACTCAACATTGGCAGGCGAACTAACCCCCGACTCCACACTTTTACAGATGTTCGTTGGACGTCGCTGGAAGAGAGAGGTTATCAGCCCGTTCCGACCACTGAACCAATCGATTGAAATCCTGCAGGCCGAAGTCGTGACCGAGGAGCCCCTGCACCACGAAGGCCAGTTGGTCAATACCAAGCGAGTGGAATACCGAACCCTCGATAACACAGGCATTGCAGCCAGCGACAGACTGCGCGCTAAATTATGGGTCACCGATGACGGAACCGTGATTCAGCAAGATATTTTTCTCCTCAACGTGCGACTCCGTTTCAACCGTAAGTTAGACGGGCAGTCGCTCGCCTGGGCTGAGCAACAACTCGGCCTTAATTCTGTTGCGACAGCCGGCGATCCACCACACCACAAACCAGAGGTGCCGAACAATTCGCCATGAACGCAGGATATGGATTCGCGCGGTTACACAGCAAGGAAAAGAAACCAGAATCTGAGCTCAAGGCCATTTGACATTCGCGGCGGCACCGACACCATGATCGAATTCCAGAACGTCAGCCGCAATTATGGCACTAAGGTCGCCGTTGAAGAACTCACTCTGAACATTCCCGCCGGTGAAGTATTCGCCTTACTGGGCCACAATGGCGCTGGCAAGACGACGACGATCAAAATGTTGGTCGGTCTTCTATTGCCCCAAAGTGGCCAAATCCGCGTTGGCGGCCATGACACCACGACCCGCACCCGCGACACAACCTCGCTCATCGGCTACATCCCAGACCAACCCTATTTGTACGAAAAACTTTCGGGGCGGGAATTCCTGACCTTTGTCGCCGAAATGTACGGAATGGACCCTGACCAAACGACCCAGGGAATTTCCCGTGAAATCGACCGCTTTGAACTCCATGACTTCATCGACGAACTTACCGAACGTTACTCTCACGGCATGAAACAACGCACCGTGTTTGCGTCGGCCATGCTCCACAATCCTCGCATTCTGGTCATCGATGAACCCCTGGTGGGACTCGACCCACATAGCATTCGCCTGGTGAAAGACCTGCTGCGACACGAAGCGACTGCTGGTACGTGCATCTTCATGTCGACCCACACACTGGATGTGGCTGAAGAAATCGCAGACCGTATTGGCATCATGCAACGCGGACAACTCGTCTTTGACGGTACCGTCTCCCAACTCCGCACCCAACTTCATGGGGAGGGCCAATCGCTCGAGGCACTCTATCTTTCACTGGTCGACCAATCGACAGGCCTGGCTTCCTCTGCGCTTCGCCAATCACCACAACGATAAACTCTCTGCCTCCACGATCATCATGAGCCACCCTCCCGACACGGCCTTGCCAACTCCGATCTCAGTCGGCGTACGTGTCGAAAACTCTCTCCCGACCGAAGATCGCGAAGCCCAAATCATGTGGCGATTGCGAAGCCGGATCTCCATTGCCCAATTACGACATCTATTCACCACGGCCAGGCTTCGCATGACCGTGATCATTTGCTTAAGCCTCTTCTTCTGGCTTGGCCTGTTCGGACTCTTCGTGGAAGGATTTGGGCTTGTTGTAAAACATGTGGGGGAGGCAGGAGCTGCACACCATGCGCGAACGGTTAGCTTCGTGTTCCACCTGTTCTTTGCTTCGCTCAATGTCATGTTGGTGCTCTCGTCTGGCATTATCCTCTATTCAGGACTATACAGTTCCCCCGACACCCGTTACCTGCTCACAATTCCCATTCGCAGCGAACGAATCGTGCTGCACAAGTTTCAGGAGGCGGTGCTCTTCAGCAGTTGGGGCTTTTTCCTGCTGGCAAGCCCAATGATGGTTGCCTATGGCATGGTTGTTGGTGCACCGTGGCATTATTTCGCATTACTGCTACCGCTCATCGTGGCATTTGTCTATATCCCGTGCGGGCTGGGTGCGATCGGGTGCCTTTGGATTGTCCACAAAATCCCCAAGCTGCGCAAAGCGATCGTAGGCATCGCTGGTGTCACGCTGATGGTCCTGGCGGGCAAATATATCTGGAATACCATCCGCGTCCCCCATTCTTCGCTCTTCGGTGCAGAATGGTTTCAAGAAACCATCGACCGGTTTGCCTTTACCCGAGGCACACTTCTTCCTAGCACCTGGCTGACAGGAGGTTTACTGGAAGCTGCCCGCGGGCCATCGCTGGGACTAAGCGGCGGCAATTGGCCCGATATGCCCGTGGTGCAAAGCTGTCTTTACCTCTCGGTGTTAATTTCCAACGCCCTGTTACTGCACCTGTTAATCATCTGGAGTGCAAAGCGATGGTTTCGCCTCGGGTTCAGTCGATACGAATGCCGGAAGACACGCCGTCGCACCGCACGAATCGCGCTGGTCGACAAACTCCTCACTTCGGTACTTTCTCCTTTTTCTTCCCAAATCCGTCTCTTGTTAGTCAAAGACTGGCGCTTGCTCCGCCGGGACCCGGTACAGTGGTCCCAATTCCTTATCTTCTTTGGCTTACTAGGGCTTTACCTGCTGAATGTCGACCGCTTCAGTAATCCGAACAACAATCTCAGCTATGTCACCTGGGTTCACATGGTAAGTTTTTTGAATCTCGCCGTTGTCGGGCTGATCCTTTCGACATTTACAACCCGCTTCATCTATCCAATGATCAGTCTGGAAGGTCACTGCTTCTGGATTCTCGGATTGCTGCCCGTACGACGAGACACCATTATCTGGAGCAAATTCCTGTTTGCTGCTATCGGCTCCTGGATTCCGTGTTCGGCCTTGATTCTCCTAAGTGATCTCCTGCTTTGCATTTCACCACTGGCCGTCGGACTACACCAATTGACTTGTGTACTGCTTTGTTTCGGGTTGGCCTCAATTGCTGTGGGGCTCGGTGCGATGATGCCCAACTTTACCGAACGATCCCCATCGAAAATTGCCGCCGGATTCGGAGGGACCTTAAATCTAGTGCTCAGCGCGATCTACATCATGGTAACCGTGGTCCTGACTGCACTTCCTTCACACTTTTTGCTGGTCGCCGCTACCAATCCTTTTCCCAACTCACTCCTCCTGCCTGAACTTCTCCGTTTCTGGCTCTTCTTGGGAATTGGGCTCGCCATTTTGATCGCCGCCCTGACAATCATCCTGCCACTTCGCTGGGGTCTCCAATCCTTTCGTCGACTTGAATTCTGCTAGCCGCCTCCACAGGTTCTGCTAGCCGCCTCCACAGGTTCTGCTAACCGCCTCCACAGGCAGTCCTGCCAGACAACCGGCATCACCCCGAAAAGCTACCTGCTCGCGCACTCGTTCTCGTTTGGACGGCTCACCAGAAAGAGTCCTTGTTTTGACACCGGCGTGAAAACCGGGTGGAAAACACAGGTTCCTCCAGTGGCCTAGCCGACGCATGACTTAGGCGCCTATAATGACCCACCGGAGAAACCTTTCGTGACCAAATCGCCGAAAAACCATGCCGCCCCGCTCCGCATCGGTGCAGTCAACTACTTGAACTCCAAACCCCTCATCCACGGGTTGAGCGAGTCCGGAAAAAGTCGTGATGGCCAGGAGTACCACCTGCTGCTCGATTTGCCGAGCCGGCTTGCGGACTCACTGGCTGCGCATCGAGTTGACGTGGCCTTAATCCCGTCGGTTGAGTTTTTCCAGAATCCCAACTACACGATTGTTTCGGACGCGTGCATTGCCTGCAGCGGCCCGGTCCTGAGTGTTAAATTATTTTTTCGGGTCCCCCCCCGTAAGGTACGGCGACTGGCTCTGGACGAGGGATCGCGCACCAGTGCTGCATTGACCCTCATCCTCCTGGACGAACTCTATGGAGTTTGTCCCGAACTGGAACCTCTGCCGATTGGGTCCGATGCGAGTGATACCGACGCAGATGCGACGCTGTTGATTGGTGATCGAGCCATGCACCCTCTTGCCGAATCCTTTGTCGAGGTCTGGGACCTTGGACAAAAGTGGTCTGAGTGGTCACAACTCCCCTTCGTCTTCGCGATGTGGGTGGGGCGCCCCGGTGCGAATCTGACAAGTATCGCTCCCCTGCTATCGCATGCACGTGACCAGGGCGTTGCCGCAACCGACGAGATCGCAGAGCGCCAGGCGGCCCTGCTGGACATCGACCCAAAAGTTGCGGCCAGTTATCTCCGTGACAATTTGCACTTTGTTTTTTCTGCATCCGAACGCCAAGGCCTTTTGCGGTTTTATCAGTTGTGTGCCCAGCGCAAACTCGTCCCTGCGGGGATGGAATCGATGATCGACCAGATCAACATTGATGGCTGCACCGTTTGACAATAATCCCTGTTAATCTATATCCCTTGCTGATTCTATGATCCTTGCTGATTCCGAAGCCAAACTGATCGAAAAAACGGTAGCCGGAGAGCGACTCTCGCCCGAGGAAGGCTTGCGGTTGCTCAGCGCCCACGATTTGGCTGCACTGGGCCGTGGTGCCGACGAAGTCACGCGACGGCTTCATCCGGAAAACTATCGCACCTACAACATCGATCGAAATATCAATTACACCAATATCTGTACCGCCGTCTGCGATTTTTGTGCCTTCTACCGCAAACCCGGATCACCCGAAGGATACGTCCTGCCACGGGAAGAACTTCTCCAAAAAATCGAGGAAACGGTCGAACTGGGGGGAGATCAAATCCTGATGCAGGGGGGCCTGCATCCAGAATTCAAATTGGAGTGGTACGAACAGTTGCTGCACGATATCAAAACGCGGTTTCCCCAGGTCAACGTCCATGGCTTCAGTCCTCCCGAAATCCACCATTTCACCAAAATCTCAAAACTGCCTCTGCGGGTTGTACTGGAGCGACTCCGCGATGCCGGCCTGGGTAGCCTGCCGGGCGGTGGGGCCGAGATTCTCGTCGACCGAGTCCGCAAAGCGATGACCCGCGGCAAGGTCATGACCGACGACTGGCTCAACGTAAACCGCGTTTGGCATGAACTGGGAGGCCGCAGCACCGCAACGATGATGTTTGGACACCTCGAGACGCTCGAGGAGAGAATTGAGCATTTACAGCGCCTGCGGGAACTGCAAGACGAGACCGGAGGGTTCACGGCCTTTATTTGCTGGACTTTCCAGCCAGATCACACCGAGATGTCTGAAATCCCCCCGGCCGGCGCCTATGAATACCTCAAAACTAATGCGGTGGCCCGACTCTACCTGGATAATTTTCCGAACATTCAATCGAGCTGGGTAACCCAGGGACTGAAAGTAGGCCAATTAGCCCTTTACTACGGGGCTAATGACATGGGCAGCCTCATGATCGAAGAAAATGTGGTCGCCGAAGCGGGTACGGTTCATTATCTCACCCTCGACCAGATACGTGGAGCGATTGCCGAAATGGGCTATCAACCCCGCCAACGTAATGTCTTCTACGAGTTGATTGACGAGGCACAAGAGGTGAGTTCAATCCAATCAGCCAATCTCTCTCCGCTGCCAATTATCAGCTAGCCTTTCCAAGGAGGTTATCGCCTGCCAGGCGAGACCCATCGATTCAGGCAAGGAAGCAACGGAGTTATGATCGAAGCGCGTTCGCTAACCAAGACTTATTCCGATTTGCGACGTGGAGAGGTTGTGGCACTGGATCGCCTCAGCTTTCGAGCCGAACCAGGACAGATCTACGGCCTGCTAGGTCCCAATGGGGCTGGCAAAACCACGGCACTACGGATTTTCAGTACCGTCCTGCAACCGACTTCCGGAACCGTGGTTGTCTCTGGGTTTGATTGCGTGACTCAACCAACACTGGTGCGACACCACATTGGCTTCATGTCTGCCAATACCGCGGTTTACGACCGGATGACCGCTTGGGAAATGGTCGAGTATTTTGGCCGACTTTATGGAATGGATGACGACGAACTGCAAGAGCGGATGGAAAGGCTCTTCGACCGGTTGCAGATGCAGGACATCCGCGACTTACTGGGGGCCAAGATGTCAACTGGCATGAAGCAAAAAGTCTCTATCGCCCGGTCGATTATTCATGATCCCCCTGTTTTAATTTTTGACGAAGCAACCAATGGCCTGGATGTCCTTGTTGCCCGCGCACTGCTGGAAACCGTGACTGAACTCCGCGACCAGGGAAAATGCATTCTCTTCTCAACCCATATCATGCGCGAAGCAGAACGCCTTTGCGACCGCGTGGCCATCATTCATCGCGGCAAGATTCTCACCGAAGGGACACTGGCTGAATTACGTGAACGCCACCACGAACACGATCTGGAGGAGTTATTCTTCCAGCTCATACGACAGCATGACCAGGATGAAGCTACTCCCAAGAAGTTGAACCTCCATCCGTAGCACCCCAGGCACCAGTAATTTCCCCAACACCCAAGCGGACAAGTCACGCCACGAAGGGGTTATCCCCACTGGTTCACGTAGACACACTCCTGCCTAACTCCAGCATTTCATAACCACCATGTCTTGGCGCATCGTACGACTGATCTACGCTCGCGAAATCCTCGACCAGCTCCGTGATCGGCGCACGGTTTTCATGATCGCGGTGCTGCCGCTGCTGCTTTATCCACTGTTGGGCATGAGTGTGTTTCAGCTCTCCCAGTTCATGCGTGAGCATGAGGCTCGAGTGATGGTCGTCGGTGCCAAGCAACTCCAACAAGTCCCCAACTTGCCTCCCCTGTTTAAAGCCGGGCACTTTGCCCCCGAAACACTAGGCGATCCCTCCTGGGGCGAACGAATTACTCTCGATTTCACACCGCGCCAATCTGGCAAACTGATTCGCGACACAACAACCAAAGGATCCGCCGACGCAGGCTCGACCACCAAGTCCGAAAGAATCTCCAGCTACCTGACCGATAACGATGCCGATGCGGTCATCATTTTTCCTCCCGATTTCGCACTCCAACTTGCTCAGTTACGCAAACAGTTGAAGCAGCGCAGTCCCGTTAACACAGAAGCGACCGCGGCAAGTGACATCCGTGCAATTCCCGAGCCAGAGATTCTTTACAATTCTTCCAGCGACGAATCACGCCTTACCCACACGCGACTGCAGCGCATCCTGGAACAATGGCGAGGGCAGGTGACCCGGCAAAACCTCCAGGTAAGTAATGTCCCTGCAAACATCACCCGGCCCTTTAAAATCAAGCCCTTCGACATCGCTGCAAAACCGCAACGCGATGCCGTCCTGTGGTCCAAGATCCTGCCATTTGTGTTGTTTGTATGGGCGTTGACCGGTGCATTTTATCCCTCGATTGACCTTTGTCCGGGAGAAAAAGAACGCGGCACACTGGAAACTCTGCTCTCCAGCCCGGCCCTACGGGCAGAAATTGTATGGGCCAAACTACTGACTATCATGACCTTCAGTATCGCGACGGCCTTATTGAATCTCATCAGCCTCGGCGCTACGGCTCAGTATGTAATTTCGCAACTTCGGGGAATTGCTGAATTCGGAACTGGTGACAGTCTCTCCTTTCCGTCGCTAGCCGCATTGCTCTGGCTCGTCGTGGCCCTCATTCCAATGGCTGCCCTCTTCAGCGCCCTCTGCCTTGCCTGCGCGGCATTCGCACGTAGTACCAAAGAAGGACAGTATTACTTCATGCCCTTGTTTATGATCATGATGCCGTTGATGATCCTCCCAATGGCACCTGGAGTCGAGTTGGACCTCGGCAACTGTTTGATCCCGGTCACTGGCATGGTGTTGCTTTTGCGGTCTTTAATCGAAGGTCACTATGCCGCTACCTTACCCTATGTTCTTCCGGTTGCAGGAATCACTTTTCTTTGTGTGCTGCTGGCAATCCGCGGGGCAATTGAATTGTTTCAGCAGGAATCTGTGCTCTTCCGTGAAAGCGAACGGCTTGACTTACGTCAGTTGGATTATCCATCTAGTTCGAGACCGACGACCCACTCCGCAGGCAGCCCAGGCATTCACTTGTGTCGCTTTGATTTTTATTATTCAGGTTTTTGCCAACCTGGCGATTTCAGCCAGCGCGCCCGCCGATCCCGGCTTCTCTTATTTCACCCTGATGATTTTTATCAGCCAGGTCGTTTGTATTGGCATTCCGGCAATGTTGATGACGATTGTCTTTACCTCGCGACCCTGGCAAACTTTACGGCTCGACAGGATCCCGACAATCTCGTCTTGCCTGGTTGCCGTCCTGTTGGCGGCTTTTCTTCATCCGGTCGGGCAACAGCTGGCTATTTGGATCAGCCAAATTTATCCGGTGAGCGATGACGTTGCGGCCAGCAGCCAGGCCATGGTCAAAATGCTGAAAATGGCACCTTACGCCTGGCTGCCATTTGTGTTGATTGCCATACTGCCGGGCCATTTGCGAAGAATTGGCCTTCCGAGGATTTATTCTGTCCGGCTTTCGCCATCTGGGGCACAAGTGGTGGGCCATTATTTTGTCGGCCGTGTTCTTTGGCCTGGCACACACAATACTTCAGCAATCGCTGGCAGCAATCATCGTTGGTGTCGTCCTCGGTTTTCTCGCCATTCAAACAAGCAGCCTGGTCCCCTGCATGCTGTTTCACATGACCTATAACGGGCTGATGTTTTTCTCAACCCAATGGACTGAACTCGCCACCGACACCATCACCAAATCCTCGGCCGTGCGGTGGGTCTTGACGGAGATTGCACCTGGACAAGCGGGCTATAGTGGCCCTGTGGTACTCGTTTGCACCCTCCTGGTGGGCTGCCTGCTCTACTGGCTTGGACGCCTGCCATACGAGCAAACCGAAGAAGAACGCCTGCAACAACTGCGTGCCCGACAACAACAGCCCGACGATGTGACTGGCGACCCCACCTCCGGTAGCTAACTGGTTGCTTCTGTACTACGATCAGTTTTTTGAAGTCCCTTTTATTCCCCATACCTGTTTTAATCTCCGGCCTCCCTAACCGTTTTATGAAATCCGTTTGAAATATGCCTTCCCCCTCACTGGCATTACGTGCCCGAGTGATCTTCCCGGTTGACGCACCTCCGGTTGAAAACGGTGCCTTGACGGTGACTGAGGGGCGTATCGCTTGGATTGGTCGGGCCGATCGTGCCGAGGGAAAACTGGTCGACCTGGGCGATGTTGCCCTCTTACCCGGAATGGTCAACGCGCACACCCACCTGGAATTCAGCGACCGACAAAAACCACTCGGCAAGTCTGGCATGCCATTTGTGGAGTGGATTCGTGCCACCCTCGCAGAACGGAGCCGCCGCAAACGTAGTCCCGCGAAGGCCATCCGGTCGGGCTACCAGCAAAGCTTGACCAGTGGGGTCACCACGGTGGGCGAAATCGTCACGGCGAACGCCCCCTCATACCGCACCGGGAACAATGCACCCCGACTCACTGCCTTCCAGGAAGTGATCGGCTTCTCGCGTGCGAGGGCCGACTCAGCACTGGCTGCCGCGACCGCTTCACTCCATGAATTGGAACATCCCCACGAAGACCAACCCCACGACCAGCAACTTGGCGTCAGCCCCCATGCTCCGTATACCGTGTCACCACAGTTGCTCAAGAGTCTGGTCGACCTTGCCGGGCAGCGCCACTCTCCTGTGACCATGCACGTAGCCGAATCGGCAGCTGAACTTGAACTTCTTGCCAACGGCACCGGCCCGTTTCGCGAATTGCTTGAGGAACGGAGCATGTGGGAT
Source organism: Lacipirellulaceae bacterium (assembly GCA_965243695.1). GTDB lineage: Bacteria > Planctomycetota > Planctomycetia > Pirellulales > Lacipirellulaceae > JAKVCB01. Next base: position 32,874 of record CBDEWC010000031.1, read on the forward strand.
TCGGAAGTCCTCACCTCCGGCAGCCACCCGCTTGATTACCTGAAGTTACTTGCCCAGGCACCGCGCGCATTGGTCGTGCATGGCAACTATTTATGCGATGAGGCATTTTGCTTTCTGGCCAGTCACCGCGAACATATGTCCCTCATCCATTGTCCCCGTACCCATGCATTTTTTGGACATTCGCCTCTTGATCTGAGCGGTTTGCTCGATCGAGGGGTTCACCTTGCCCTCGGGACCGATAGCCGTGCATCCAATCCAGATCTTTGCATCCTGCGCGAGATGCAATACGTAGCCAGGCACCACCCCAAAGTTCGGCCCGACGACATCCTGAAAATGGGGACCTTAACAAGTGCTGAAGCGTTGGAAAGGGCCACCCAGGTTGGCAGTCTCACCGTGGGTAAACAGGCCGATCTGGTCGCAATACCGACGGACAAGATGAATGACGGATCGCCGCAGGCCTTACTGGAAGAAGTTCTTAATTCTGGGCAACAGGTAAAACAAGTGTGGCTGGCGGGTGCGTTGGTCTAACGCCCACATCTCAGCTAACGCATGGTTCCCGCATGACGACGCGCCTGATTGGCCACGTTCATCTGACCATACAATGTATCTTCACCGCGCAACACATAAAACTTGACCGATCCAAGGTCGCCCATCTTGGCCCGTCGAACAATATAGTCGACATCCTGGCTGGTGGTGGTTTCCCAGCGATGCATACCCACCAAAATATCGCCCGCTAAAATTCCCTGACGTGCTGCAGGGCCACCGTCGCGAACACCTACGACCCGCATTCCACCTCGATATCGAGAACTGCCAACAGCAAAAGTCTCTTCCGGTTCCTCGTTCAAGTCCATGCCGAGCACTTCCCAACTCCGCTCGTTGCGTGAGGGCGGCTTTCCTTGCCCCGTTGTCGACCGTACAACTCCCGGGCGCACTTTTGCTCGACGTCCCAAAGTAAGATTCAAAACTTTTCGACGCCCATTCCGTACAACATCGACGGAAACGGGCTCACCACTACGACGACCAAGCAAGGCCCGTTCCAGGTCAAGGGGACGGGTTACCGGAGTCGAAGCAATCGACGTAATCCGATCGCCCACTTTAAAACCACCCTTTCCAGCAGGGCTTTGAGGCTTCACCCGGTAGACCAGAAGTGGGCCGCCTGCCGTTCCTGCTGGGCGTGTCGAGAGTCCGTGGATACGTTTCTCGAGGTTATTAATACTCAGCAGGTCCGCCGCGATTTCTAGAACCTTGTCGACAGGAATCGCAAACCCAATTCCTTGTGCCCCGGCACGCACTGCAACATTAATCCCAATCATCTCGCCATTCACATTAAGAAGCGGCCCTCCCGAATTGCCCGGGTTGATGCTCGCATCGGTCTGAATCAAATCGTCGTAGGACTGGGTATCGGTCACCTGCACATCGCGGTGCAGCGCGCTGATAATACCCCGCGTTACGGTATGCTCATAACCATAAGCATTTCCTAAAGCGATCACGGTTTCGCCAGTCATCAAGTCGGATGAGGTACCAATCGAAATGACGGGCATCGGCTGCGGAACACGCACTTTGACAATCGCCAAATCAGTGCTCTCATCATGGGCAATCAGGTGGGCAATTAACTTGTCACCGTCGTCCAGAATGACGTTGATCCGACGAACACCTGCGACCACGTGATGGTTGGTCAGCAAGTAACCACGCGAATCAATGACCACGCCTGTCCCCATCCCGCTGACCTCCCGGGACGCAGCAACCGACCCGCTCACAGGAACTCCCGGAACTGTCTTCTGCCCTTGAATGTTCACGACAGATTTTCGAGCACTTTGCACCGCTTTCACGATGGGGCTCGCCTGCCGTTCCAAGGCGTGCGTTTCCTGACGCAAGACGAGCGTCACCAAAATCACCGGTACCAAAATCACCGGTACCAAAATCACCGGTACCAAACTCACCGTGCCCAAACTCACCGTCGCCTGCGCCACCGAGTAGGCGCGTGTCACTCCGTGGGGAACAGAGTTCCAACCACGGCAAGCAGGCGGGAGAAAACGCATGGTGTGGGTCGTCACAGGGAGAAAGTAGGTAGCCGCCTCAAACTTCTAGCTAGCTGGAAACCTGGCGTGCCTAGCTGGAAGACACGCAAGCAGAAATCGGCGTTTTGCTACCAACGTCTTAAGCCCAACGATCTCGTGGCGTTATAGCTCACCTAAATTCACATGTCTCTGATCCTCAGCAATGGCTCCCCCATCAAAGACCACCGGAAGACCAGACGTGTCGAGACCGTCGGAGGGAATCCAGGCCACCCCTTCCATCAAAGGCCCGATTGGGAGCCTATTTTCCTGCCACAGTGGAGGGTGCAATCGGCCAACTATGCCCCAGAACGCAAGCACCCCAATCTCTGCCGCAAACGAGCGAATATCCCAGAAAGCTGGCTGGCAGTTTGCCAAAACCCCCCAGGTCCGCACTTTTGCGCAAGAACTTGACTGAACTGGACCCAACAAAATCATGGACCCGGTCTAAAGTCTCTCTGAAATCACCAGCCACTTGGCAACCGGCTCGATACTAGCAACCGTCACGTCAGGACCACCGGATTGAAACTTCCCAAGGGCCCAAGCACCACGGCAGGCTGCCCTTTGGGGTGCTGCGCCTCGACGCCCAGAACGGCCTCACGAAGTATAGGCAGGCTTGGGGGCCATGCACTGTTTTGACCTGTGCAACACGCCGATCCTCATGGACGGGGTCCCGACATAGCGAAAGGACATAGCGAAAGGACATAGCGAAAGATGAAACAAGCCTGGCAAGCCGTTGACTTTAAACGCCAAACCGTTAGGCGTCGCCATCTCCGCCAGTTTTCTCGCCATCACTTTCTGCCTGCTGGCTGGTTGAGCCGCCCCTCAAGTGGGGCACGAGTTGCAGGAGCAGGAACAGAATGAGCAAAATAGCCAGGCCACCAGGCCACCAGAAAAAAAGTGGGGGATAAAGCGTGTCACCCACCACACCTGCGGCCAACAGGATCAAAATTCCCAAGAGCAATAGTCCGCAACCAAAAATGGACATCATGCCCCGAAAGGCAAGCTGCTCGGTGAGTTGCTGATGATGGACAGCAACGGTCCGGCCGCGCTGCAAGCTCATCTGAACCGCATCGACAATCTCCATTGCCTTGACTGCATGATCCCAGTCTACCTCCCCTGTCGTTGGCGTTTTCCCGGTCGTCGACGTTTCCCCTGTCGCGTGGGCGTGGACGTTTTGATCAAGTCGGACGCATGTTTGCAGTGGCCCGTCATGACTGTCAAGACGCTTTACGGAAACGCCCCGGTCTGCAACATTTTCCAAAATCCACGGATCCAGGTTGGCTTTACCTTCGGCATTTACCAAATGGGGAATTGCAACTTCAAGCTGCCCCTTGTCGCCAACCAGGGTAAGTATCGCGGCAGTTTCTCCGCTGTCCCTGGCCGCTGACCAGTGCACAGCGATTTTGGCCGGCCCCTGTAACTGCACGCTTAGTCCAGCGAGATCATCACTGTCATGAACTGGCCCAAAGGCACTGACCTTGGTGATGTTTCCGACGAGATCAAGAAGTGCCTCCGCATCAACTGCCAGCGACCCCAAAACGGCCGCGCGGTCGGACGTAGTAAGAGACGTAGCAAGCTGCCTGACCCAGGAGAGACTACGAATCTGTCCGACGTCAGCATGACCATCCCTAATCAAGTCGGCCAGTTGCTTAAGTGGAGGTGCTTCCGTCCAAGCCCCTAGCGCCAGCAAGATTCCACCCGTTTCGCGACGAACCATATCGAGTTCGTAATAGGGCAACACCGAGGTACTGAAAGGAAAGGCAACGACTGTGCTAATGCCATCTGCGACCAATTTCTTGAGCCGCTCGCACCGTTCGTTCTCGTGCTGAGTCCCTTGCCCCACGATCACGGCATCAGCCAGCGCATGATCGAGTACGATTTCCCAGTTGGACTCAGAAGTCAGGGTCGGAAAAAGACGACGTAGAGCAACGGTGTCCTCAGGCCGCATATCACCAAGCCAAACAACCTGGTGCCCAAGAGATATTGCAGCTTCGATAAAAACAAGAACAGTAGGGTCGGTTCCTAGAATTGCAAGATTCATAGCAGCTCAAAGATAGCTTTCAACAGCGGTTGCCGCCCGGGGGTAACCATTGGATAATGCAAGAGGGCAAGAACATTGGTGCTTCCCCCTCCAAATCACCATTGGTGTTATAAGATGCGAACCTGGATGTTAGTCGTTGGGACGGTGCTGGTACAGTCGCCTGTCGCCATTCTGGCACAAACTGTCGCTCAGAGCCCACCGCCTGGTAGTTCCGAATCGGATTCAAAGGATCTGCCACCGGCCACGGACGAAATCGCCCAATGGATTGAACAACTCGACAGCGACCGGTATCTCCCACGCGAAGAAGCGACACAAAAACTGGTGGCGGCCCGTGCCGCAGCTTTTGGTCCGTTACTTGAGGTGGCCAACGGGGACAAACCCGAGCCGGCTGACCGCGCTATCTGGGCGCTGCAACAAGGTGCCGGAAATGATGACGAAAACGTGCAATGGCAAGCGCACACGCACTTGGCGCAAATTAAAGACCGCCCCTTGCTTGTTGCCCGTTCGCTATTGGCACTGGCTGAGATACAGCATCGGCGAGCAGTGACCCGCATTCTGGCACAAGGTGCCAAAATTATGGAACCAGGGGTAAACGAAGTATTCGGTCGAACTCGAGAAAGGCAAATCGTACTGGACAAGGAGTGGGAGGGGGGTGACGGGGGGCTGGAAGATGTGGCTGCTGTGCGTAACATCCGAGTCGTTTTCATCCGCGGTGCCGACGTCACACCAAAAGGAATTGCCAAACTTGCCAAAATGGCCCAATTGCAGCAACTGCTCATCTACGGAATAAAATTAGACGACGAACAAGTCGCCGACCTCAAACAACGACTTGCGAAAATTCCGTTTGTCGACTTTCGCCGCGGTGCCCTGCTGGGAATCACAAGTCAACAAAACGGCGCCAAAGCAGTGGTCGGCAGTGTACGCGCCAACACGGCTGCCGCCGCTGCCGGACTTCTTCCGGGTGATGTAATCGAGCAGCTTGACGGCCAGGAAGTTGGCAACTTCCAGCACCTCACTTCGCTAATCAGCAAACATTATGCGGGGGATGAAGTGACTCTACAGATTACCCGCGGCAAGGAAACGTTGACCCAAAAAATCCAATTCGGAAGCTGGTAGATTACCCACCATCTGTCCTCGCCTCCAACTGTTGGCAAAGCAGCCCTGCCCCACGGTCGTTTAAACATTGCCAACCATCTCGCGCACCTGATCCCAGGGGAGCGTGTTGGCAACTTCTTTGCTGGTTAGCCCTGCCCGCCGCGCTTGCAACACACCATAGCGCATGACGTCCAGGCCAGCGACCGAGTGCGCATCGGTGCTAATAACAACCGGAACGTGATGCCGGCTGGCGGCTGCCAGGTGGATATCGTTCAGATCAAGCCGGGCAGGATTCGCATTCAACTCCAGCAGCTTTCCCTGCTTGGCAGCAGCTGTAATGATTTGCTCAACATCAACGTCATACGGTTCACGACGATTGATCAAACGGCCCGTCGGGTGCCCTAGGATTGACACATGGGGATGCTCAATTGCTTCCAGCAATCGAGCCATAATCTGGGCACGTGGCTGCTTCTGTCCGTAATGCAAGCTGGCGACAACCCAGTCCGCCTCAGCGAGAACATCGTCTGGCAAATCCATCCCACCTTTTTCAAGGACATCGCACTCCACTCCTTTGAGCACAAGAAGATCGTCCAGTTCGCCATTAAGCTGCTCCACTTCTTCCCACTGCCTGCGCAGCCGCTTTTCATCGAGACCTCGCGCCATGGAAACCCGCTTGGAGTGGTCGGTAATCGCTATGTAATGCAAGCCCCGCTCGCGGGCAGCAGCGGCCATTTCCCGCAAGGTCGCTTTCCCGTCGGTGGCGGTCGTATGCATGTGCAAATCACCGACAATATCGCCCAATTCAATCAGTTCAGGAAGCTTTCCCTCATTGGCCCAACGAAACTCCTGGCGGGCTTCACGAATCTCCGGAGGAAAACAAGGAAGCTCAAGGACCCCATAAACGTCTTCTTCGGTTCGTCCGGCGAGTGACTCGCCGTCGCCCTCGGAGGCGGCCTGGTCGACCCGATAAACGCCATACTCATTGACCTTCAACCCACGGTCTTTTGCCATTCCCCGGAGCACGACGTTGTGCTCCTTGGAACCGGTAAAATACTGCAAGGCTGCACCAAACGACTCGGCCGGTACGACACGGAGGTCGATTTGCAAACCACCCTCGAGCCGCACCGACATTTTTGTCTCGCCACGGGCAAGAATGTCGGTCACGCCAGCAAATTCCGCCAACCGGTCCATCACCGGTCCGCTACGACTGGCATCGACCAACAAATCAAGGTCGCCGACCGTTTCACGTCCCCGACGGTAGCTACCAGCAAATTCGATTTGACGGATACTCTTTTCACCACGGATGTGCGCAAGCAACTCCCCTGCTATTTGGTCGGCCTCGGCCCAGTAGATACGTTTGCCCGCCTGTTCAGCGAGCGGGATACCGGCAAGGATTGTTTCTTCCGTCTTGGCCCCAAATCCTTTCAGCGCGCGGACCTGATGAGCTTCGCACGCCTCGCGGAGCATCTCCAGCGAGCCAATGCCTAGCTCCTTGTAGAGTACGGCCGCTTTCTTGGGCCCCAACCCCTGAATCCGCAGCAATGCAAAGACGTCCTTGGGAACTTGCTCTCGTAACTCCTCAAGCAGGGACAACTGGCCTGTCTCGAGGAGTTCGGCGATTTTAGCCGCCATGTCTTTGCCAATACCGTCCAGGTCGGTCAGGTGGCGATCTCCATCGGCCACGATGGCCGAAAGTGGTTCGGAGAAATCCTGGATGCGCCGCGCCGCGCCACGATAGGCCCGCACCCGAAACGGGTTGGAATTCTGAAATTCGAGCAGGTCGGCAACCTGCTCAAGAACTGTGGCAATTGCCTGATTGTTCATGACGCCATGATAAAACGTGTCGTGAATTGACAACAGGGTCACTTCGGCAGAGTCCCCTGAACAGCTTCGTCACCATTTTCAGCGGGGAGCAAGTGCTGAACCAACTCGATCGCCCAGCGAAGCATATTCGCCACGCTACGACAGCAACTGCAGGATCTGCTCGGTTGGCTCCAGCGTTTCCAGCAGCAAATCGGGATTTCCTTGCCGGAGTACTTCGGCACTACTTTGACCGGTCGACACAGCCACCACTTTGGCCCCGATCGAACGGGCACAACGAATGTCATTAAGCGTATCACCAAGAACCAGGACCGTACCGAGCGACTCACGCTGGACTCCCACCGCCGCGGCTTGCTCCACTGCCGCAGCAAGAGCCTCGGACGCGATCAGGTTGCGATCGACGTGACGGTCACCATATCCTCCAAATGCAAACCGATGCCACAAGTTGTGGTGGACGAGCTTTCTGCGAGCCGTCTCACGAACATTACCCGTCAGCAGCCCAATCAACACATCGTCACGAAGCGCCAATTCGACCAGCAACGCTTCGACACCCGGCAAAACAGTCCCTTCATGCCGCGGCAGTTCCTCATCGACACGTGCAATGTAGCCAGTGCAAAACCGCTCCCAGTTCTCGAGTGACGGATCGATGCCATGCGCGCCAAAGAGGTCGGTCGCAATGGCCCGGTCACTACGACCCGAGAAGGAGACGTCGCCGCTGATTGGGTCAACGCCAAACTCTTCAGCAAAGGTGCGACGAAAGGCCTGCATGCCCGCACCTCCCGTCAGGAGAATGGTTCCATCAATATCAAACAAGCAAATATGCATAAGATCGAGTCCGCACGGCGGCAGGGACAGGCTGCGAAAGATCCACAACCAAACGTTTTGACGCCGCCTCCTGGTTTTGTTCTGAATGTTGACCAATCCTGGCACGATTCTACGTAGGGACCGCCGGTCAACGCAACAGACGGCTGCCCTTGAAGAAAACCTGCTCAAAAGGATTACTTAAGGGGCCGCAACCCGCGCTTTTGGCGCTCGGCGCTGACCAGTTGCCAAACCGCCGGGTCACGTTTCAAGAATTTCCCCAGTTGCGATGTTGTCACTTCGAGCTTCTGGGCGGTCGCTGAATTGTCAAACTCCGCTGCGTGAAGAATATCCAAGGCTTCAGCAACCAGCGCAGGAAAATCTTCGTGCCCCGTGTTGACAGAGATCTGTCCATCACGGACCCGGGCCAACCACCGCCTACTGGGGGAACCCTGCCCGGACACACCCAGAGGGGAGCGAACTTGCCGGGCAAGCTCCATGCGCAATCGAAACAGGGCCTGGCGCTGATTGGCAGACTGACTGCGCCGCTCACTGGCCTGCGCCGAAATGCCGGTCGAGCGGTGCGTAAGCACCACCGCGGTCTCAACTTTGTTGCGGTGCTGGCCGCCAGGACCACTCCTTCGCAAGCGACGGGTGTCGCAGGCAGCCAGAAGTTCCTCGGACGACAGACTAGCAGGATGGGACGCGGACATACTGACCAGCTTAGCCGTTTTGGACAGCCCTAGCCAAACGGGCCTGCGTCTGTTACTTTTCCGGATTAGTGGGGTCGCCTTCTTTGACACTCAGCGAGCCCCAAATCAGCGAGCCCCAAATCAGCGAGCCCCAAATCCCGCAGTCCGGCTGACTTGAATTGACCCATGGCTAACCATCAACCAATCGCGGGCGTCGCTCCGCCCCAAATCAAGGAAGTGACCACGATGGTCGTTTGGCCATCGATGGCCAGTTTGCACGTTGGACCGGTCCGAATTGGCCAGCTATTGGGGGCCATCTATTCCTGGCAACTTGGCTTTCAGGAACCCATTTTTGGCGTCCCCATTCGCATCGGCTGGATTCTCGCCATCCTGACCGCGCCACTCACCATCCCCCTCTATCTCCTGATGCGTTTACCGCGGTTCCCCTTGGTATGGATAGGCGTTACCAACTGGTTTTGTTGGCATTACCGCCTCACCAACCGACGCCTGATTCAGGAACACCCCTTTGGCGGAGAAATCAAAAGCATTACCCTGGATCGCTTCGATTCCATCCAGACCGAAGCCCATTGGGGCCAAGCATGGTATCACGCCGGCGACCTCGTCTTTTACCAGGGCCAAACCGAAACCTTTCGCATCGAAGCGGTACCTCGACCGGAGACTTTCAGACAAACGCTGCTGAAGGCACAGACTTCTTATGTCGGTGTGCAAAAGGCACTTGAAGCAGAGTCTGTGGCCTGAGACCTCTAGGTCATCTGCGAGCTTTAGGAGGGGCCATTGGCCCTCGACCGCTCGTCATCACCCGTTTGTTGGCAAAATCACGTGACTTGGCGGAACGACCGGTCGATATCACAACCAGTGCCGACCCTCTTGGAACCGCCAAAGGAACCCCCCAAAAATGGACCGTTTTCTCAAACGGCTTACCCTGGCTGCCAGCTTTGCCTGCCTGACTGCCCAAAGCCTGACTGCCCAAAGCTGGGCCGAATCCCCAGCTACCCTGCCGGTCGCGCCGGCCGCTGCTGGTACGAAGGTGTTTGCGCACACCAACGTCGACCACGCCTGGGCGGCCGTCCAAACGTCGCAACGGCCCTTGTTGCTGTTCGTCTCGACCAATAACTGTTATTTTTGCGACAAAATGGAAGCAGAGACCTATATCCATCCCCAAATCCAAGCCAGCCTTCAAACGCTTTTTGTCACCGCCAAGATCAAAAAGGAACAAAACCCGCAACTCGTGGAGCAGTTAGGGGTTCGTGCCTTCCCCACGACACTCTTGATCGCCCCCAATGGTGACTTGATCACCAGGATTGAAGGCTTTGCCAATCCCAAGAAGTTTGTCCACAAAATCCGACCCGCTCTGGCCGAACTGGCCAAGGCGGGAGATCGAACTGCTGGCAGGTCTGTGGGCCGATCGGCAACCGGCCAGCAATAGCACCACGTCTTCACGACCCGCCCTGAGTCAACTTCAGCACCCCTTCCCCAATGGTCACCAAACTCCAAATCGCGGTAGATTGGCTCACCCGTTACACGGGCATGCCTCTGGAGGAGTTTGGCAACTGGGTTTTACTGACTAACTTTCGCGACTATTTGAACCGTTTTTCAAAGCAGTTTGGTTGCCAAATCTATGGCGACGATCGGCCCATGCAGGCTGCGACCAACTCGGACGGGCTCACGATGATTTGCTTTGGGATGGGATCGCCCAACGCGGCAACCATCATGGACCTGTTGACCGCTTATCAACCCAAGGGCGTGCTCCTGCTGGGCAAATGTGGAAGCCTGAAAGAATCGACAGAAATCGGCCATTTCATTCTTCCCATCGGGGCCATCCGTGGTGAGGGAACTTCCAACGACTATGTCCATCCGCTGGTTCCCGCCTTGCCTTCCTTCAAGTTGCACAAGTTTGTCTCTCAAAAACTAGTCAACCAAGGTCTCGAATACCGGACGGGAGTCGTTTACACCACCAATCGTCGCGTCTGGGAACACGATACGGCTTTCCGCAACCAACTTAAAGAATACTCCCCCATTGCCATCGACATGGAGACCGCCACCATCTTTGTGGTCGGGCATAAAAACCAGATTTCGCGTGGCGCTTTGCTGTTGGTCTCCGACAAGCCGCTCACTCCCGAGGGAGTCAAAACGTCCGAAAGCGATGCCCAGGTCACGCGTGATTGGTCAGAGGTCCATCTTCAGATTGGCATCGATGCCCTCACCGAGATTGGTGAAAAAGGCGAAAAAATCCGCCATTTTCAATATTAGATCGCAGCTTCTTCGGCCAAAGCTTTCCTCGACAAAACCGTTTCTCTCCTCTGCGCAACAGTTTCGCCACGACCGGCAGAGCGACTGCCTGCTCTGGGCGAACTGGAAAACAACGATCCCCGAAACTACGCTCTGCGTCGTCGGGGGTGCCTTGATGGTCGCCGGCATTGCCATCCGAACTAGCAAGTGTCGACGTGTCGCCTGTTGTGCCGCTTGGACGCGGACTCCTGGGTAAAAATGGCGTCCGCCCAACAAACGCCCAAAGCATAAAACCTCTTATGCGGGCACCGGGGCCAGGTTCGGTTTTACCGGCAGAAGGGGCTCTTTTCGGCGCGGCCTGGTGTTGAACACCATGTTAAACACCGACGAAAAATCCCCAAAAGTGAACCCCGGGGGCTTGACGACCGGCAAACCCACAGATACAACAAAAACTACCTGTTGACTAACGACGGGCCGGTTCTAACTCAGTAAGCTCTAACTCAGGCAGTGCTAATCCGCAAAAGTGGCGACATCTGGATCCTTCTCCTCCCATTTGCCCAAGGGTATCGGGAAATTGGGGGGCATCTGGTTGTCGTTTTTTATTGCGGTCATGCCAAACTTAGAAATTGACGCGTCGACTTTCGGCAAGCCCCCTTGTCCATCCAGCTTGAGTCTTCGATGGGAGAAAGACACTAATGACCATACGACAATCACGCTTAATCGCTCTCTCGTTGTTCGTCATCTTGTCGCTGACGCCACTCTGCCTAGTCAGGCCAACAGAAGCCGGTTCTTTGTTTTTCTCGGAATATGCCGAAGGAAGTGCAAACCATAAGTATTTTGAAATCTACAATCCAACTAATGATACTATTGACTTATCTGGATATGGTTATGCCAATACAACGAATGCGGTAACAGATCCTGGAACGTATGAATTTTGGAGTGATTTTGAATCCGGAGCAGTGATTCTGCCTAATGGTGTTTATGTTGTTGCTCATCCGTCAGCTGATCCAAATATATTAGCTAAAGCAGATGAGACTCATTATTATATGAGTAATGGTGATGATGGGTATGGATTGGTTCACGGCACTGAAGATTCTTATGCTGTTTTAGATTGGATTGGAAACTGGGATGCTGATCCAGGCTCTGGCTGGGATGTAGCTGGCGTGTCAAGAGCTACGAAAGATCACACCTTGGTCCGCAAGCCATCTGTTTTAACCGGGAATCCAAGTTGGGCCAGTGCTGCTGGGACCAATGCCGACGACAGCGAGTGGCTGGTTTTTGATAAAGATTCCTACGTCAACGGAAACGCCGAGTATCTCGCCAGCGCCACCGTGGGAGACCACACGGTCGAAGCGGGTGTTATCCCTGAACCGACTTCGGTCCTACTTGTGCTGTTTGGCTTGAGCTGGGTTTCGCTCTTGAAACTACGTTCACCACGGGCCTGACAACTCCTCCAAGCGACGCGTCTTGGAAAGAAAAACAAAATACCCAAAGCCGCTGTGGTGCTTGGCGCCACAGCGGCTTTTTTTGTACCCCGGCTACTGGCACCCCCGAACCTGGCCCAGCAAACAGCTTACCCTGGCCCCGTAGCGGCAAATGGCCATCTGTGCGAAAATGTGCTCAATGGACCTGCCCCATTACCGGTCCACCCCCATCGACCAACTCCACCCCGGGGAGGCCATGCTGGCCTGGTTTCCTTGGTGCCGATTCGAATTGCACCTGACCATGCCCAAGCACCTGATCATGCCCAAGCACCTGACCATACCCAAGCACGTCGCTCTGCTCCTTCTTTTGACCGGGCTTGAAATCGGCGGCTCGGCCGAGCCGCTGTCCGCTCAACCTGGCCCACCGGTCAGCCAGGCTATTCCGCTTCGCATCGTTACGTTCAACGCCGAAATCCTTACCGCCCCCAGGGCGCCCTCCGGAAAAATCCACAAATATCGCTTCGACCGTGCCAGACGTCTGCACCTGGAACGGATCGCCGCTGTGATCGAAACGTTAAATCCCGATATCCTCAACCTCGTGGAGGTGACCTCGCGCGAAACACTCGACCAGCTCGTTGAGATCCTCCACGAAAAAGGGCTCACCAACTACCGTGGTTACCATGTCGAAAGCAACGACACCTATACCGAACTCGATGTCGCCTTAATCAGTCGATACCAACCCGACCTGATCGAAGGCGAGGCGATCCGCACATTCTTCTCCGAGGCAAATGATCCGACGTGGCGGAAAAGCTACCGCTTCACCGACTACCAGGGAAAACCGAGCCAACGAACCACTTCGATCTCGAGAAACTGCCTCTACTTCTTCACGATTGGAGGCCACAAACTGGCCTTTTTAGGCCTCCACCTGAAAGCAAATCCACAAAATGAATATGCCAATGCCAAACGTTCGGCCGAAGCGGAGATTGCCCAGCGAATCCTGAAAACCAAGGTCTTGCCACTTCATTACATTCCGATCGTACTGGGAGATATTAACGACTACGATGCAGACGTTCTTGACCGGGATGAAACCCGGTCGACCTCAACCGATGTGCTCCGCAAGCTGAAGGATTTTGATCGCACATCCGGAGGTGACGAACTGGTCAATGTCGCAGAACTCATCGTCCGCCAGTCGGACCGGTTCACATCGCACTGGGACTGGAACGAGAACGGGGCCCATGACGGGGAGGATGTTTACACGATGATCGATCACATTCTCCTTGGCAAACAACTCCTACCCTTTGTCAAACGCGTGTTTATTTCGCATTCGGTTTCGATCGATACCTCCGACCATTATCCGATTGTGTTGGACCTGGAGCTTCCCGTCAAAACAACTGCTGATGACTAGGCCCCTCATCAACGGCGACTTCCTTTTGTGTCACCCACTGAAAAACGATTCTCTCACCCGAAAGACTTTCCCGTATGCCTGGTTCGCTTGTCAACCTGATTGACCATGCGGTTTTGCAACCGACTCAAACCGATCACGATGTTCGCCTGGCCTGCCAATTATGTGACACACTCGGCACGGCAAGTATTTGCGTGAAACCGTCCCACGTCATTCTCGCCGCCGAAGAGCTCAACCATTCCAACGTACATGTTGGCACCGTCATTGGATTTCCCCACGGGGGAACTTCAACCGCTGCAAAACTGGCCGAGACCCAGGCAGCCTGCCAGCAGGGAGCCCAGGAAGTCGACATGGTGGTTAATGTTGGCAAGGTACTATCTGGAGACTGGGCTTTTGTCGAGTCCGACATCGACGCCGTCGTGACGGCAGCTCGATCTGCTGGAGTCATCACCAAGGTCATCTTTGAAACAGGGCTACTTCCTGATGACGAAACAAAAATACGACTTTGCAAAATCTGCGAGGCCGTGGGTGCGGCGTTTGTGAAAACCTCGACCGGATTTGGGTTCGTAAAAAATGCTTCCGGACAACTCGTTTCAACCGGGGCCACCAGGGGCGACATTCAATTAATGCGCACGCATTGCAGTGACCAGGTGGGCGTGAAGGCCTCTGGCGGAATCCGCACCATCGAAGACGCCCAGACTTTTGTCGACCTGGGTGCGACGCGACTGGGAACCAGCGGCACCCAGGCAATTGCCGCAGGAGAAACCAACACGGCTGCCTACTAGAGACGCAGGCAACCAGTACGGTGACCTTGTCGCCCCCCCAACCAAACGGACTTCTTTCAAGTGACCAGGAGGCACGATGCTTGATCTCTACGACAAGATAGAAACCGCCGCTGCTAAAATCCGGGAGTCTTTTCCCACTCCCCTTCGCGCCGGAATTATTCTCGGCACCGGACTGGGTGGACTGACTGAGAAGATCGACGTCAAAGCCTCCTTGGACTACGAAGAAATTCCACACTTCCTCAAATCCACGGCCGTGAGCCACCGAGGGCGGCTTGTGTGTGGCATCCTCGAAGGCCTGCCTGTCGTTGCGATGGAAGGCAGGTTCCATCAATACGAAGGATATCCACTCCAGCAAATCACCTTGCCGGTGCGGGTGATGAAGGCGCTTGGCGCGGAACTGCTGATCGTGTCCCAGGCCGTGGGTGGAATGAACCCGTACTACGATTCGGGGGACGTGATGATCATCGACGATCACATCAACCTGATGGGCGACAACCCGCTTGTCGGCATTAATGACGATCGGCTCGGCCCGCGATTTCCTGATATGTGTGCCCCTTACGATGCGGAGTTGATCGAAAAAGGGATGGAGATTGCCCGGCAGCAAAATTTTGCAGCCCACAAGGGTGTAGTCGTTGCTGTCACCGGCCCGAACCTCGAAACTCGCGCCGAGTACCGCTTCCTGAGGGCAATTGGGGCGGATGTCGTCGGAATGTCTACGGTGCCCGAAGTCCTTGTCGCAGTCCACTGCGGAATGCGCGTGTTTGGGGTGTCGGTCATCACCGACATGTGCCTGCCCGACTCTCTTGAACCTGCGAATGTCGAAAAGATCATTGCAATTGCCGGTAGTGCCGAACCCAAACTTCGCGCCCTGGTTACAGGCGTGCTGGCCTACGAAGCCACCAAACCCCGTTAAAGTGCAACCCGCCCAGCAGAAATGGTTTTCCAACGCAGCCAAATTGAGGAAACGGTCAACCACATTCAGGCAACGTGGAAACCGACCCCGTGCGTCGGCATCGTGCTTGGCTCTGGCCTTGGATCATGTGTCGAATCGATGGAGGTCCAAGCAGAGTTTCCGTACGGTGATCTTCCCCACTTCCCCCGCTCAACGGCGATCGGTCATCGAGGATGTTTGCTGGCAGGCCACCTGGCAGGCCTTCCTACCATTGCCATGCAAGGTCGGTTTCACCTCTACGAAGGCTACACCCCCCAGCAAGTCGCTTTTCCGGTCCGCGTGATGCGCAGCCTGGGAGCCGATTTACTGATCGTTTGTAACGCCGCAGGTGGACTCCATTCGACTTACACAGCAGGCGACATCATGGTCATCGACGACCACATCAATCTGATGTTTCAGAATCCACTGATTGGAATCAACGACGATCACCTCGGCCCACGCTTCCCCGACATGAGTTCGCCCTATGATCCTGTGCTCATTCAACAGGCTATGCAAATTGCTCGCGAGCAAGATTTCCCTTGCCACCGTGGCGTCTACGTGGGCATGCAAGGCCCAAATTACGAAACACGTGCCGAGTATCGGTTTTTGCGCCGCTTTGGTGGCGATGTGGTTGGCATGTCGACCCTACCTGAAGTTCTCACTGCCGTCCACGCGGGCATGCGTGTGCTGGGGCTCTCCATGATTGCCAACGTTGCCACCCCCGATAACCTTGTCGCAACTTCTGGAGCAGAGGTCGTAGCGGTGGTCGACAGGGCGGCCAACAAAGTCGCCACAATTATCCACGGGATAATCTCCCAGCTTGGTAGGGAGCTCCAGAAACCGACGAAAGAGTGACACCCCATCAGGACGACGCGGTTTACGAGACATTGATATGAACGCAGCCTTAATCATTGAGAAAAAACGTGATGGCGGCGAGCTCAACTCGGCTGAGATTGGCTTGCTCATCGAAGGTTACGTGAAGGGTGACATTCCCGACTACCAAATGGCTGCCTGGGCTATGGCTGTCTTCATCCGCGGCATGACCGTGAGTGAGACAGCAGCACTCACCGAGCATATGCTCTATTCGGGGGTCACGCTCAGCTGGCCAGAAGATGGCCCGCTGAAAGTCGACAAACACTCCACCGGAGGCATTGGTGACAAGGTCTCGCTGGTACTCGCTCCCCTGATGGCATGCTGCGACCTGCATGTCCCAATGATCTCGGGCCGCGGACTGGGAGCAACTGGCGGCACTCTCGACAAGCTTGAGTCGATCCCTGGATTTCGCACCGATCTATCGGTTGCAGAAATGCAACAAGTCGCCGAAAAAGTCGGATGCGTGATCACGGGAGCCACACCAGACCTGGTCCCGGCCGACCAACGGCTGTACGGCCTGCGCGACGTCACTGCAACGGTTCCCTCAATTCCACTGATCACCGCCAGCATCATGAGCAAAAAGCTGGCCCAGGGGCTCCATGCCCTGGTGCTTGACGTGAAATATGGATCGGGCGCTTTTATGAAGTCGCTCGATGATGCCCGCGCACTGGCCGAATCGCTGGTAGCAACCGGACAACGAATGGGAGTCGAAACGACCGCACTCGTAACCGATATGAACCAACCGCTTGGTCGCATGGTGGGAAATGCGGTGGAAGTCAACGAATCGGTTGCCGCGTTGCGTGACGAAGGTCCCCCAGACCTCCGCGAAATCACCGTCGCACTGGGGGGAGAATTGATCACCCTGGCAAAGGTCGAACCAACCTTTGAAAGCGGGAAACGTCGAATCAGTGATTTACTTTCCTCCGGGCAGGGCCTGGCGAAGTTCCAGGAGATGGTTGCCGCACAGGGAGGCGATCTCAACGCCCAGCGACATGTGAGCCCGGCTCACGTTATCGAAAGTCCTGTTGCTGGTTACGTGAACTCGATGGAAGCAGAACAGCTTGGCCATGCGATTATCGAACTGGGAGGCGGGCGCAAAAAAATCGGAGATACCCTCGACCATTCCACTGGCCTGGAAATCCTGGTCCAAATTGGAGAAAAGATCGAAGTCGGCCAACCGATAGCCCGCCTGTTTGCCAGCAACCGCGCCGCCTCGACAGCGACCGCGTCGGTACTTTCCGCCATTGAAATTCGTCACACTCCCGTGGAACCTCACCCCCTTCTGATTGAATACGTCAACACCCCAAATCAACCATGAATCCCATCGAACACGACCAGCTTGTGCACCTGGCTGTAGAAGCCTGTGACATGGCCTATGCTCCTTACTCAAATTTTCGGGTAGGTGCGGCCCTGCTGACACGGCAAGGCAAAGTCTACCAGGGAGTCAACGTAGAAAACCGGTCGTTTGGGCTCACCATATGTGCCGAACGCACCGCCGCATCCAGCGCCATCTCTGAAGGCCACAAAGATTTTACAGCGATTAGCATCGCCAGCCGCGGGGGCGTCACACCTTGCGGCGCATGCCGACAATTCCTTGCCGAATTTTGTGACGACTTGACGATTTTGCTCGTCGATGTCGACAAGGAAAATAGTGTTCGCGAAACGACACTCAACAAACTCCTGCCAGACAGATTCACCGAGCTTGGTTAGCGAGGCTGGTACGAGGCCAGTTGCTCAGCGGTGCTACTTTGTTTATGCCGGGCGATGTCGTCAGGTTCCAGTGCTGCCAGGTAAGGCAGGTTGCGGTACATATCTTCGTAATCGAGTCCATAACCCACCACAAATTCATCCGGAATATCAAACGCCACGAAGTCTGGCAGAACATCCACTTCCTGCCGGCCCTCTTTCCGCAACAGCACCGCAGACCGAATTGACTTGGGGCCAAACTCTTTCATCTTTTTGACCACCTCCACCAGCGTGTGTCCGGTGTCAAAAATATCGTCGACCAACAGCACATCGCGTCCTGTGATATCCAGCATCAATTCCGCATTGATGAGCAACTCGCCTCGCGACGTGGTCGCCCCCCGGTAACTGCTCGCCTGGACCACACCCACCCGCATGGGAAGGTCCATAAGCCGAATCAAATCGGCCAGCAGCACAATACTCCCGGTGAGCACACCCACGGCGGTGAGTTGCCGATCTTTGTAGGTCGCCGTAATATCATGAGCGATTCGAGAAACGCCATCGTATAACTCTTTTTCGCTGAGCAGCGTCTTCATAGCTGGCCTTCCTTTTCTTAATGTCACCTACAAAAGAATACTGGCGACACAGGCGGTCATAAATGCTGCCAGTGTACCACCCAACATGGCCCTGAATCCGAGTTTCGCCAGATCCCCCCTCCGCTTGGGAGCAATTCCTCCGATACCACCTAGCTGAATGCCAATCGAACTAAAGTTTGCAAACCCACACAGTGCATAGGTCAAAATAGTCCGCGAGCGTTCGCTGAGGTGAACTGGACTGTCAGTTCCATCCCACTCTGCCAACCTGCCGTAGGCGATAAATTCATTGGCTGCCATTTTCAGCCCCATCAGTTCACCTGCGCGCGGGCAATCTTTCCACTCAATCCCAATCACCCAGGCCACCGGGGCAAACACAAAGCCAAGAATCGCTTCCAGCGACCACCGTGGCTGGCCGTCGGCAGAGTCCAATCCAAACTGCTCACCCACCCAGCCAACCTGTCCACCCACCCAGCCAAGAATGCCGTTCACCAAGGCAATCAGGGCCAAAAAAACAATCAACATGGCGCCTACGTTCAACGCGAGCTTGAGACCTCCGACCGTCCCCCCTGCAATCGCATCAAGCACATTGGCATGCTCATTCTCTACCTCGAGTTTTACGTCTCCCAGGGTATCGGGCTCCGCCGTCTCAGGCTGCAATATTTTTGCGATCAGCAGGGCGGCAGGAGCCGCAATCACCGACGCACCCAACAAATGCTTGGCACTGATGCCCATTTCAACCAGGGCCCCAAGGACTCCCCCTGCCATGGTGGCAAATCCACCGACCATCACGGCATTGAGTTCCGAGATCGTCATGCTATTAATGTAGGGCCGTATCACCAGGGGAGCTTCCGTTTGCCCAACAAACACGTTGGCCGCAGTCGAGAGCGTTTCTGCCCCGGAAGTTCCCAGGGTCCTCTGCATCATCCAGGCAAACAGTCCGACCACCCTTTGCATCACCCCGTAGTAATAAAAAATGGACATGAAGGCCGAAAAGAAAATAATCGTTGGCAAGACTTTAAAAGCAAAGAAATGATCGCCAAAATCTTTTCCGAACAAAAACTCCGAACCTGCGTTCACACAGTTCAGTAGCCCGACAAAGAGCAGGTCAAGTTGCTCGAAGAGATATTCACCCGGGCTAGTGCGCAAAATGAACCCCGCAAATAGAAATTGCAAACACAACCCCCCGATGACAATGCGGATACTCACCTTGCGCTTGTGCGAACTCATCAGCCAGGCAAGACCCAGCATCACCAAGAGACCAAAAACACTGATAAGTTGATGCATGCGCGGTAATGAAGGATGAGCAATATCCGCCGGAGTTCTCGCCTGGCGATACTTCCCGGGATCTGCCTGGGGTTGTTTGAGAAAAATCGCAAGTCTCTGACGACTTGCTTCGAATTACCCTTGGGCCTCCTCGGTGTTGAAGATCCGATCTCCGGCATCTCCCAACCCGGGTACGATAAACTTCTGGTCGTTGAGTTCAGGATCAATCTGGCAAACATAAATCTGTGCGTCGGGAAATTCGGTTTCAACCTGGCGAATTCCCTCCTCGGCAGCAAGCAACGAAAGAACCTTAATTTGGGGAACTCCCCATTTCCGCAGAGCTTCCACAGCAGCAATCGCCGAACCACCGGTGGCCAGCATGGGGTCCAAGATCAGGGCCACATCCACAGACTCCTGCTCGGAGAACTTACGGTAGTACTCAACCGGCGTCGCTGTCTCTTCATTGCGATAAAGTCCCAGGTGCCACACTTCGGCGGTCGGAATAAGTTCAAGCACCGGATCCACCATCCCCAAACCGGCTCTCAAAATAGGGACCAGGCCAACACGTTGTGAAAGTCGCACTCCCTCGGTTGTAGTGAGCGGGGTTTCAATCGCCACCGGTTCGGTCAGCAAGTCTTTGGTTGCCTCGCACGCAAGCAACACAGCAAGTCGACGCACAAGCTGTCGAAATTCAGCCGGAGCCGTCGACGCCCTGCGAAGTTGTCCTAAATGCCAGGCAACAAGCGGATGCTGAATCTCCACGACTCCTCGCTGGGAATGTTCGCGATTATCGATTGGTGAAGAAACCTGATCCAGTGTACTCGTAGCCATATTTTTCTCACTTGAGCTGCTTGATCCCGGGGCTGTCCAGTCTGCCGACCTTCGGTCCCATTCTAATGAACCGGCCCGACAATTAAAAGATTCTCTCTGTCCGGGCACCGTTTTGCAGACCTACTCCCCGCCACCAGCCAATGCCGGCTTGCAAGCTGGTCAGATCACGTAGAATGAACCGGTCAAGATACTCTCCCCCTTTTGAGCCCATGACCATGACACGCCTGATTCTTCTTCAAATCCTGCTTTTGGGCATTCCGACCATTACTGCTGCCGAGTCTCCGCTTACCATTCGCATCGCCACCTACAACGTCTCCCTGCAAAGGAGCGAGCCAGGCAAGCTGCTTCGTGATCTACAAAGTGGCACCCATCGGCAGGCAAGGCAAATCGCCGAGGTTATCCAGCGAGTCAAGCCCGACATCCTGCTCCTTAATGAATTCGACTACGACCAAGAAGGACGCGCGCTGGACCTGTTTGAACAACTTTACCTGGGCCAAGCCCAACAAAACCAGCAACCGGTCAAGTTTACCCACCGTTATATCGGTCCGGTCAACACGGGCCGGCCGACTCGGTTCGACCTCAACCGCGACGGCCAGTTCGACGGCCCCGCCGACGCGGTGGGATTTGGTCACCACGAAGGACAGTACGGCATGGCCCTGCTTTCCAAATTTCCAATCTCAGTCGGACAGGTCCGTACATTCCAGCAGTTTCTTTGGGCAGACATGCCTGGGGCTTTGTTGCCCGTCAATCCCAGCGATCAATCGTCGTACTACTCTCCAGAAGAACTTCAGGTTCTCAGGCTTTCTTCCAAAAGCTTTTGGGACCTCCCCATTCTGGTTGGCAGACCTTCCGGACCTGTTCGCAGCTTGCACCTTTTGTGCGCGCACCCAACACCGCCTGTTTTCGACGGCCCCGAAGACCGCAACGGGCGGCGCAATCACGACGAACTGCGGATGATTGCCGACTATCTCGACCCGCAAGATTCTGACTACATGGTCGACGATAAGGGCCAACCAGGGGGACTGCAGGAGTCGTGTTCTTTTGTCATCGCAGGCGATTTTAATGCTGATCCTATCGATGGCGACAGCTTGCCTGGCGCGATCGACCAATTGCTCACCCATCGGCGGGTAGATTCGAGTTGGACTCCCAGCAGCCTAGGCTCGCCTTCACAACCGCGGCAAAACGATTCTTCACCACGAGGCAATCCAGCCCACCACACCGCCAGCTTCGGAAAAAACAAACGGCGCAACTATCGCGTTGACTACCTGCTACCGTCGCGAGAACTTGAGGTGGTGAACGGAGGTGTTTTTTGGCCCCGCCTGGGAGAACCGGGCCACGAGGCGGTGACCGCCAGCGACCACCGCCTTGTTTGGCTCGACATACATTGGCGGCAGTAAGCCCATCAACCGCCTGCCGAAGGCTGCTCCCGCAGCTGGCAATGCGCGAGAATCTCCTCAGCCGTGGCCACGTAACCGGTTAGAAATGGTCCAAACTCCGCGTAGCGGGCACTCGCTTCGTCGAACCGCATCCGGTAGACGATTTCCTTGAGGAAATCGGGATTGGCAGCCCAAAGCGTGACTCCCCATTCCCAATCCTCCAGACCAATCCCCACGGTAATCAACTGAGACACCTTACCGGCAAAGGCAATACCACTGCGGGCATGCTCAATCATCAATGCACTACGCTCTTCCTTGGAGAGCGCATACCAATTCTCTTTCCCGACTCTTTTTTTGTTCATCGGATAAAAGCACATTGCCGGATAAGTTGGAAATTCGGGAGTGAGCCGCTGGCGGTTCATCCCACCGAGCCTGTCGGCATAGGCTTTGACACGAGCCGCCAACTCGTCGCTCCCTGCCTCCTGCCCCTCGGCAACCAGCCGCTCGCCATACTGTTCTGGACTTTGCACGTACTCACTGATTTCAGTCAGCGAAACAAACGAGTACCCCGGAACCAGGGCCGTCCCCAAAATGCCCGCCATTAGCCGCTGATGGACCCGATCGATTTTAAGCGGGTCGGGGTCGAGCATCATGACTCCAAAATCGGCTTTGTGGCCGCTCACCACAAAAGACTGGATCCGCAAGGGAGCCTCTTCGCTGGTCGGATCCAGACCGGCGATCATCAAATCGCAAACCTCCCGCAACTGGGACTCAGAAAGCTGATGAATCTTCTCTCGGTCGAACGAGTAATAGAGATGACTGCAATGCCATCCGCCCGAAATAGGTTCCAGGGAAGGTTCGATGTTACTGGCTGGTCTTGGGTGGCTCATTGGGAGGGGTCCTCGGCGTTTACCGAAACAGGCAACGCAATGCCATGACTGGAAGGAATGAAGTGCGAAGTCTAACACAATCTTCCCGCCACGCTAAGACGTCACCCCCCCCCGGCAAAAGGCCGAAAAAAGGCAAGGAAAACCGCGACACCACAGCACGGCACGGCATGATCGCTGCGGGGTGGAAAACGTCGGGGCAAGTCAGCAAGAATTTTCCGCATCAGGCCAGACGGGGCCCCAAAATCTGCTACCTCCAGCAGAAATCGTGCTAGGTCGCGACAAATTCATCGAGAATGGCGTTGAAGTCACCGACAAGTCGCACCAGCACTTCGCCGGTGACTGTCGTCGCAACCCGCTGCCGCGCGTCGCCTGGCTCTTTACGATAACGTGTAAGGTAAAGCCCACCTCCGCGACGAACCAGCAATTCATAATAGTTTCGCCCATCGTCGTCCTGTTGAGGCGGGCTACTCCGCATCTGAACGATACACTCTTGTGGGTCGGACTCGATCGGAGCAATCGGTTCGAGAAGATAAGTCAGCCGCGCGCTGATCGCTTCACATAGTTGCTGTAAATCCGTGACTGCAGCAGTTGCCAACTCGTCGGAAGTCAGACGGATTTCGTCAAACGACACCGCCAGGGGATTGCACTCCGCCAGGCGACAAGTGAGGTGCCGGCGATCTACATCCAAGGTGATTGTCACTGGCCCTCCGGACCCTACACTTGCAAACTTTTGTTGGAATTGTGTTTTAATATTCATGTTCCGGGCACCTCTTCTGGCTCGACTGGGGCCCCCTTTTCCACGGCGTGTTCTGAACCGTCAAAAGAAATCACGGCCTGCTCATCGTCGAGTACTGTTTCCAGGTGCACAGGACGACTCCACAGTCGCTGCAAATTCTGCAACGTGTCCTTCGCGTAGTCCATTTGCAACTCAACGCCGTCAAATTGATGTTTTAAGAAGAGTTCACCTCGATTTCCGTGATTGCCATCGACTACGGAGATCCTGGGGCGCCCCATATTGGTAAGATTCGCCAGCAGTTGCTGCTTTACCTTCGGGAAGGCACGACTTTCGATTTCGTAATACTCCGTACTGGGATTGTATCCAAACTGGAACAACTTATATTCCCGCACAAAATCGAGCGTAAGAAATTCATCGATAAAGGTGAGGTCGTTGTGAATCTTGCGCACATCAAAAATCTTCTTGCGTCCCAGGCCAGCGTCGGTATTCCAGTTGAGGCGAGTCTGATAATCATCGCAATCTTCATACGCTTTTCCAAACGCCCCGCGATTCCAGCGATCCTCGATATGACGAAATAATTCAATTCCCATTTTGTAAGGATTGAGTTGTGTTGGCGAACTTGCCATGGTGCCGCTGTGATGGTCCGCATAATTGATTACCTCTGCTGAGGTAAGCCCCTGACGGGTCATGATCGTTGAGTGCCAATAGCTGGCCCACCCCTCGTTCATGATCTTCGTTTGTCCCTGTGGCGCAAAGTAGTAAGCCTCTTCACGGAGAATAGCAAGCACATCGGACTGCCATCCATTCAAGGGAGCATATTCCAGCAAGAACAACATCACGTCGCATTCTGGTTGTTTTGGGAAAGAGGATTCTTCCTTTTTCTGCTGTTCACGTTGCTCTTGCTCTTTGGCAAGTGCTTCTGGTGGATTTACAAAACGCTCCATATAGGGCTTGGCCTGAAATCGGCCTGCCCCAGACGAATCGCCATTCGCCCCATTCGATTGCCCGGCAAAGCTATAACGACTTTGCTCTTCACGCCGTTTCACGAAAGGCGAGTGAATGTCAATCAGGTCATCAATACTTAAACAGGCGTCAATAAATTCTTCGACTTCGTCAACACCTACGTCATCCATGTAGCGTCGAATTCGGCTCCCATGATTGGCCATCTCATCCATCATTTTTCGATTCGTTTGCCTAAACCAATCGTTACACTTAAAGAAATCGCAATGCCCATAAACGTGAGCCATAACCAGCTTTTGATCCGTCAACCCGTTACTCTTCATCAGATAGGCATAGCACGGATCGTTATTGATCACCATTTCATAAATTTTCTGCAACCCGTAGTGATATCCCTTGGAGAGTTGCTCGTATTCCATCCCAAAACGCCAGTGGGGATACCGGACTGGAAATCCCCCTTTGGATGCAATCGCATTGAGCCTGTCGGCATCCACCATTTCAAAAATTGTCGAATAAAAATCGAGCCCATAACCTCGCGCGTACTCCTCAATTTCAACCTGCATGTCAGCAAGGACCTGAGGCAATCGGTGAAGTTCGTCGGCACACATAAATCTCAACCCGTTTTACAAAACAAAGTTTAACGGCGATGTCTTACCGGACGGGCGGGTGCGAATTCGGCACAGCCACGTAATCGACCTGAAAGCGAGCCGGCTTTAACGCCCGAATAATGTCGTAAAGGCGGGGTAACTCCTGCCCCAACTTGCGGCGCCCGGCGGCCCTGGCCTCCTGCACATCCCGCGCCTGAACACAAACCTCGTAATGCCCCACTCGAACTCGATATTTCTTCAACTTACCCGTTTGATCAAACATGGTATTACTCCCTGGAATTCTCCTGCTAAGTGACATGGTGTCGTGATGAAACTTCGCATCCCAACAGTTTCTCCCTGCATGGCATTTTGATTGCCCTACCTGCCTTTCCCCAAAAACGTCTTGATAGAACCATAAATCGCATCGCGGTCTTCGATTTCCGACAAGACGAGCGATTCACACTTTTCTCCAAATCGACCATTGAGGTACCCTAAAAACTCGCCGCTTCCGTAAGGACTCTCGACTTGCCCGTAACAAAAGAGATTGACAACTGGCAAGAGGTGCTCTCCTAACACAGCAAAGGCTTCTTCATTGTCTTCACCCCAGTTATCACCATCTGAAAACTGGAAACAGTACAGGTTCCACTCTGTGGGGGGAAACTGCTCACGAATCAGATCCTGACACGCTTTGTAGGCCGAACTGATTCGCGTCCCCCCACTTTCTCGCGTGTGATAAAAAGTATGCTCATCGACTTCTTTGCCAACAGCATCGTGAATAATGTAACGCTTTTCGATTCCGTCGTACTGGCGACCCAGCCATGCATCGATCCAGAAAGCCGTAGTTCGCACAATTTCTTTTTGTTCATCGGTCATCGAACCGGACACATCCATCAGGTAGATGACGGCTGCATTAACTTCGGGGTGTTGAACTGCGGTCCAACTTCGATATTGCTTATCCTCTTTGTAAGGAATAATGAGCGGATCTTCAGGCCGATACACGCCGGTCGCAATCTGCCGCTGAAGCGCTTTGAGATAGGTCCGCTTGAAATGCCGTAGCGATTCTGGCCCTGTCTGCCGAACGCTGTTGTACTTGGCCTTCTCTTGCACAATCGTCGACTGTCCCTTCGGCTCGATTCGAGGTAACTCCAGTTCCTCCCCCATGATTTCAGCCAATTCGTCGAGTGAAACATCAACCTCCATCAAGTGGCCATCCCCCGGGTCGCTCCCAGCCTGGCCAGCACCACTCTGCGGATCTCCCCCTTTGCCAACCGGCTGTCCCTCTTCGCCATCCCCCTGCCCTACACCACCGGCGCCGTTGTCACCAAAGCGAAACCGCGGCACATCCAATTTGGGAAGCGGAATACTGACCAGATCCTTTCCCTTGCGACCAATCATTTCTCCATGGGTCACATACTTCCGCAGGTGCTTGCGAATCCGCCCGCGCACAATCTGCCTGAAGCGGCGTTGGTCTCGCTCAATTTTCATAACCATTGAAAACACCTCACTCGCCCACAAAGTCAGACCAACACGAACATTGATCTTCCCTCAAGTCTCCTTTGACAACTACCGAACCCGACCATCCTCAACTCTCCTTGACATCACCGCGGGCAAAAATGCTCGCCACATAATTCAACACGTCCGTTGCACTCTCATCGTCATAACCGTAATCCCGAATCAAACGCCCCTTGACAACATCGATCTTTTGCTGCGTTTCGGCATCAACCACATTCGACACCAAACTCGTGAGCTTGATTGAGTCCTTCTGATCTTCAAACAACTTCAATTCGAGAGCCTTGTTCAACCGTTCATTCGTGCTGTAATCAAACTTTTTACCGTCGATCGAAAGGGCACCTATGTAGTTCATGATTTCACGGCGAAAGTCATCTTTGCGACTTTCGGGAATGTCGATCTTATCTTCGATCGATCGCATGAGCCGCTCGTCAGGTTCTTCATACTGTCCCGTAAATGGGTTCTTCACCTTTTCCTTTTGGGTATAGGCCTTCACGTTATCGATATAATTACCACAAAGACGCTTCAGCGCATCCTCATCTGCGGCAATCGCGCGCTGCACTTCGTTTTTGACAATATTTTCGTACTCCTCCTTCACCAACCCAAGCAAATCACGATACTCCTGCTTGATCTCCTCATCATTAATGAGGCTGTGGTGCTTGAGGCCTGATTCCAGTTCATTCAAAACCATGAAAGGGTTCACGCTCCGTGCTTCGGGATGCGCCACCAGTGCGTTGGACACCTTGTCCTGGACATAACGGGGCGAAATGCCAACCATTCCCTCATTTACCGCTTGTTCCCTCAGTTCCTTGATGTTTTCTTCCGTGAAACCAGGCAAGCTCTTACCGTTGTACAATTTCAATTTCTGCAAGCGCGTAAGCCCAGCGTGCTTTGGCTCTTCCAGCCGAGTTAGAATTGCCCACATCGCTGCCACCTCAATGGTATGTGGCGCCATGTGTTTACCCCTTACCGTATTGGTGTTGTAATCCTTCTCGTAGATTTTCTGCTCATAGGAAAGGGTGGTCACATAGGGAATATCGATCTTGACGGTACGATCGCGGAGCGCCTCCATAAACTCGTTACTCTGTAACTTGCGATACTCCGGCTCATTGGTGTGACCAATGATGACTTCGTCGATATCGGTCTGCGCAAACTTTTTCGGCTTGATCCGATGTTCTTGACTTGCTCCCAAGAGGTCATACAAAAAAGCAACGTCGAGTTTAAGAACCTCGACAAATTCAATTATTCCACGATTGGCAATATTGAACTCACCGTCAAAATTAAATGCCCGCGGATCACTATCGCTACCGTACTCGGCAATTTTTCGGTAGTTGATATCACCCGTCAGCTCCGTCGCATCCTGGTTTTTTTCGTCTTTCGGCTGGAAAGTACCTATGCCAACACGATCCTTCTCGCTGAGAATGACTCTCCTCACCCGTACGTCCTGGATAACTCGCGTCCAGTCGCCATCATGTTTTTTAAGCCGCTGGTGATAGAGGAACCGACAAAAAGGATCGAGTTCACCGTTGATCTGCACCTGGTAGTCATTTTCCCCTCGCCCCTCGTTAAGGCGTGCTTCGATGTCAGGGCGAAACCGCCCTGGAATGAGGTGCAGCGGTTCCTCATTCATAGGACACCACTGAATTTTCTCCGGGTTTTCCGGGTCTGTTTCATCGATCCAACCTAGCGTGTAGAGCGCCCCCTCCTCCTTGACGGAATAGCGTTCCAGTCCTTTTTTAAGCAGTCGGGCAATGGTGCTCTTGCTGCTACCAACCGGGCCGTGCAGGAGCAACACACGACGCTCTATGCCATATCCCTTGGCTGCACTCTTCAGTGCATTTACCAGTTGATGTAGTGGAGTCCGGAGCCCAAACACGGCGTCCTGACCGTCGTTATCAGGATCGTCAAAGAACTTGTAGTGATACTCCTTGTCACGGCCGTTATCGTCCACCTCCATTCCGTAGGAGACAATCATGTCGTAAAGTCGCTGGTACGAAGATCGCGTAACCTCGGGTCTCTCTCGGACAATTTCGAGATAGCCTTCAAACGATCCCACCCAGGTCTTGCGGCGAAATTGCTCGCGATCTTGTCGCTCGGAAATCAAATCAATGATCTTGCGGCCATCGTTCATCGTCAGTTTCTCCTTTAAACAACGTAAATCAACCCGTGGCCAACTCCCCCGAGAGTAACCGTACAAAAGGCTTATAGGTTGCGAACCCAAACGAATCTCTTGTCGCTACAAAATATTGCTACTCCTCGGTCCCTGCCAGCAGGCAATTTGCATCACCTGGTGGTTTCGGTTAAAACTCCTCGCTAACCACTTCGTCCCCACTTCGCTTGCATGTGCCTGAACCGATCTTGATCCAACTTATCGCCTCTCTAGGCAACAACCGTAAGATCAAAGGTCACACCAAGATCTCGAGCACTTCAAGACACCGCGTCGCCCCATTCCGCATGAATCGTTGCCCATTGCACAGCACCTGTGCTGGCAGAATGGAAACACCCAACTACAATAGCCGGGGTCGATGCACACGACGGGCGAGACGTGAAAGAGCCTCTTTGAGCGCCTGGTTGCAAACACCAAAGCGAAGGTTGGAAAAGAGCGGCGCGAAGGTGGTGGTGTGTCGGCCAGATCCTACACCCGGCCGCGACCCGACAAATCATTCATGACCGCCCAGGTCGCACCTCAATTAGTTCTCTTTTTAGTATCAGCACAAATTTCGGTTGTGGCAACATTTTGTTTTGTATAACAATTCCAAGCAAAAGGAGGTTCGCCGCGGCCAAAAAGGCAGACTCCATTGGAAAAAACCTAACCCACAAAGGAGTTTCTCCTCCGGACACCTTAACAATCGGAAAATTTATTTGGCATTTTCCCAATTGTTTTTAAAACGGGGGCGCCGATTTTTTTAGATAGGCCCAAAATGGCCTGTTGCAAAACAGCGCTGCTGGAAAAATCAGCTTTTCTTCTTCTTGCGCCGGCCTCGTGGACGCCCACGGTCACCCGATCGCGAAGAAGCGGGTCGACGTTCCGTCCGAGTCTGTAGATTGCCATCCACGATAAATGCCATCGCATCTTCCCATGCAGGAATGTTTCGATGGCTGGGCGGTTTAGCTTTGCTTGAACGTGACCTTGAACTACCGTCTTCTGGAGAGGCCAACGTGCAATCCTCTTCCAAGTCATCTTCCAAGTCATCCTTCAAGTCATCATTCAAATCCTCTTCCAAATCATCTTCCAAATCATCTGCGACTTCTGTGACGCGCGCGTCGGGCGTTTTTTGCGAGGGCGATTCAGATTGTGACTGCCCTGATTTTCCGGATCGGGACCGACGCCGCCGCGAACGGCGTCGTGGACGGCCTCCCTCAGCACCTTCACGACTGCGGTCCCCAGCCTCTTTCTCTGTGGATTTCTCTGCGGATTTCTCTGCGGATTTCTCTGTGGATTTCTCGCCAGACCGATCTGAAACGACCTCCGGCTCTTGACGGGTCGATGCCTCGACTACTTCCGGGACGGGTGTTTCCTGGGAAGGTTCTTCAGGCAACGGTGTTTCCTGCCGGGGCCCAAAGATACTTTCCCAAAAACTGGTCGTGCGCCCCGCGTCACCCGCAGCCGGCGACTCGGCTTTCTGGCTACCAGATGGATCGGCAACAGCTCCGTCGTCTGAGGGTTCATAACTCTGGTCGCGCGAATCGGTGGCAGGAATCTCAGTGGCAGGTGCCTGCTCATGCGCGGGTTGTGAATCGGAAGCTTTGGAACTTCCGGTCCCCGTCAATGCCGGCGCCTTTTTCTGGCGACTTGCGGCAACGGACGACCGGTCGTCAGCGGCTCCGGAAATACCCACTCCAAAGGAAGTCTCTTTCTTACTCACCGCGTCAACCGGTGCCGACGAACTGGCTTTTGCAACAGACTTTCCTCTCCCAGAGGCAGGTGATTTGGAAACTGCTTTTGATCCTGAAGCCGGTTTCGTCGCCGGCGGATCGGACGGCCCTGGAGTCTCTGCCAACTCTGGGCTGGCAATTCCAAACTCCTCTGCCAAAGAGTCCCATCCACTCGGTCCAGACCGAGGCAACTCGGCCGGAAGCCCTAAAGAAGGCTCGGCCGATTCAGTCTGGACTTTGTTTTCAGGCAGTTCCGGCGTTCCTGGGGACTCCGGAACCTCGGCACCAAGCTGACCTGCCAACGTATCCCAATTCTCTTTTTTGCCCTCGTCTTCCATCGTTGAATACAATGCTTCCGCGAGTAAAGCTGCCGAGAAACCCGGCGGCAGTGCTTATTTTAGTGATTTAAGGCTTAATTTTGACGCCACAGTAGGCCCGATTATAGTCCTTTGCCGTGCTCGCCGAAAGACGTCCTGCCGACGATCCGCCGGCGGTGCACTCCGTGGGCCCTGGACGTACCTTGACCGCCCCATTGGCCGCAACTGGCCTTTTCCCTACAGGGTCCCCAATCATGGCCAACATGATCCCGCTACCACGCTCACTCAGCGAAGAAATTGAAGTTTCCGGGCATATTATCGATAGTTTGATCTTGCCAAAGGTCCTCGACTGCATCACTTCCAACAACGGTACCTTTCAAATCAAACAAATTGCTGTAGGCCAGAGTCGCCATGACCCGAGTTTTGCACTGATCGAAATTCAAGCCTCGGCCCAACCCACCATGGACACCATCTTAAACCAGGTTGCCGACCATGGTGCGCAACCAACATCATCCAGTGACTGTCGACAGGTGAAAGCAGATATCGAGGGTACCTTTCCCGAAGGCTTCTATGCGAGCACCAATCAACGGACGCAAATCCGACTGGCAGGAGACTGGGTTGAAGTTGACGATCAGGAAATGGACTGCGGTATCGTTGTTGAACCTGCCACCTGCAAGGCCCGCTGTATTCCTATGACCGAAGTCCGCCAAGGCATGTCAATCGTGGTAGGCCATTCGGGCGTGCGGGTCTTCCCTCTGGAAAGACATGACTCAGGAAACGAGTTTGGGTTCATGTCGAGTACGGTGTCGACCGAAAAGCCCAAAGGCGCCATGGTTCGCGCTATTGCCCGTCAACTGATGGAAGTAAAACAGACCGGCGGCAAAACGTTGCTGGTGGGTGGCCCAGCGATCGTACACACTGGCAGTGGGCCGTTCGTCTGCGAATTGGTTCGCCAAGGTTACATCCACAAACTGTTTGCTGGCAACGCCCTGGCAACCCATGATTTGGAACAATCTATGTTCGGAACCAGTCTCGGCGTACACCTGGAAGACGCGCACACGGCGCAGGCGGGACACGAACATCATTTACGGGCAATCAACCGGGTTCGGCGATGTGGCTCGATCAAGGCAGCCGTTCAACAAGAGGTGATCCGCTCCGGCATCATGTACGAATGCGTTAAACACGACGTTGATTTTTGGCTGGCGGGAAGCATCCGCGACGACGGGCCACTACCGGATGTGACAACCGACGCCCTCCAGGCACAACGACAAATGCGTGAGGCCGTCCGCGATGTCAACTTTTGTTTAATGGTCGCAACCATGCTCCACTCCGTCGCGGTTGGCAATCTACTCCCTGCCTGGGTCACCGTTGTCTGTATCGACATCAACCCATCGACGGTCATCAAACTGGGAGACCGGGGAAGTTTTCAAACAACAGGCCTCGTGACCGACGTGGAACCATTCCTGCGGGCGTTGGTCCAGGAAGTCAACTCCAAGAGCGAAAACCAACCGTGAACCTAGCGTGACAAACCAGCCCCACATTCTGATGTGCCCGCCCGATCATTACGGAATTGAATATGAGATCAATCCGTGGATGAACACCGAGCGACAAGTCGACCACACTGCCGCAGTGGCGCAGTGGAACGCCTTGCGCACCAAACTACAAGACCTTGGAGCCCACGTCTCTTTGTTACAACCTACCCAAGGGCTGCCCGACCTGGTATTCACCGCCAACGCCGCCTTGATCTACCGCGGGCAAGCCGTCGTAGCCCGCTTTAAACACCCACAGCGTCAAGGAGAGGAACTCTTTTTTCGCAAGTGGCTTGCGTCCAACGGATACACCGTCCTCGACCCACTGCAAAACACTTCGTTTGAAGGCTCCGGTGACGCACTCTTTTGTGACGACACGTTGTACGCGGGGTACCGAATGCGCAGCGACGCTAAAGCACTGCAGGAAATCGGCGTCCTCCTGGGAGTAAGGGTTATCCCGCTTGAACTTGTTCACCCCGAATATTACCACGTCGACACCTGCTTTTGCCCACTTGCCATTGGGGAAGCCATCTATTATCCCGATGCATTTGACGAGTACGGACGTACCGTTCTCCAGGAACTCATCCCCAAATTGGTCGCCGTCTCTCCGGATGAAGCGGCACGATTTGCCTGCAACGCCGTGGTGCTCGGCCGTCAGGTCATTACCAATACCGGATGCGACCAACTCCATACCGAACTGGCAAAACGAGGATATCGACCTCACGCCACGCCGATGGACGAGTTCCTCAAGGCCGGAGGCAGCGCAAAGTGCCTGACATTACGTCTTG
>CBDEWC010000032.1:0-11577 GCA_965243695.1 Lacipirellulaceae bacterium
CTTG
This sequence comes from Lacipirellulaceae bacterium, assembly GCA_965243695.1. Taxonomy (GTDB): domain Bacteria; phylum Planctomycetota; class Planctomycetia; order Pirellulales; family Lacipirellulaceae; genus JAKVCB01. The sequence continues at coordinate 5 of CBDEWC010000032.1, forward strand.
ATGAGCGAAGCCTTTGGCGATTTCACTTATAAGCGCACCGGCGACTTGGCCTGGAAGATCACGCCCGTCAGACCCAAGCGTAGTCTCAGAAACATCGATGGTAGCGCCGGCCAAGTGCTCGAGGCACCCTACGGTCAGGGCCGTATTCTAATGGCTGGCGATGCCGCCGATTTATCCGCCAAGCGTCCCGGGGGCAAGCGCATTTTGGAACTGCTACAGCGCAAAGTCCCGCGCCTGGCCTGGGCTAGCGGTTCGCCGGTGGATGTCATTGCCCGCCAAGGCAGTGATCGTGTGTATCTAACCCTTATCAATCCAAGCTTGTCCGGCCAAGCTAAGGCCACTATCAATCTGGCCGGGCTCTACAACTTGGCTATTGACCGCGGCATCGAGCGCGGCTTTGCCGTACCTTTGCGCAAAGACAATCTGAGACAGGCTTTCGATATCACCCTGGCTCCCGGAGAAGGAACGCTGATCGAACTGCTTTCTCAGAAATCCAATTGAGACCTCAGCGGTCCCCGGTTTACCGGGGGGGTGGGTCGAGTTCAACAGGTCCATATGCCGAGAAATCGCCTGTTTCTGCGTGCAAGTTTTTTGACACAAGTACAGTTCTGAGAGAAATTACTGCGCAGGGGCTGCTGCATCCGGTTCTGCCCGGTTTTTTGAAGTCCTCTTCGGTCACCTGTCAGTCGTGCTTGGTAGCCGCTGTTTTTAAAAACACGCCCTCTGGTGTCGGGTAGTTGCGGTACTTCTTGAGATACCTTTGGCGGAATTAGTGCTAATCTCCCAGCCATCGTGTAAAGCAGTCAATGCAGTGGCCGAGCCACACCCTTAAGCAAATATAAACACTCATAGCAACTAGAGCTAACATTCCTAGGAATACAAAGGATGTTACAGGGAGTTCATCTGGATCCTTTGAATCGTCGGTATACCGAAAACTATAAATACGAGCAAACCAATGATGCTAAGAAACCGTTGTAACCGTTTCCATTTGTAGGTCTGGATAAATGCAAACAACATGACTGCTACCCGGTCGCCGTCCTGTTTCGACTTCGGCACAGGCGATGTGTGGCTGATGGCCTGCGAAGGCCGTATAGCAACCGATCATCGAATCCTTTTCGCCCGAGTTGATTTGAATCGGATGGGAGGATGCGATTCCATGAGAAACCCAAAGGTACCATCATGAATAATTTTGGTCAGAACGTCCCGGAAATGCCGAGCACCTTTCAAACGATGTTTGAACTGGTAGTCTTCCTGTGGGTCGCCGCCTCTCTTGTCGCAATTGGAGTGGCATTTTGGATCTATAAAGATGCTGAATTGCGTGGCAAGAACGGGGCTGCAGCAGCTCTGATTGTAGTGCTGTCGGTATTTTTTTTCCCTCCTTTTGCAATCATTGTTTTGTGTACGTGGATCCTCTTGCGACCCGAAAAAACTCGCCGAAAGCCTGCGGATTTGGAGCAGCATTTACCGGACACACTTCCCTCGGAAATTGTTGCTGCGGCTACGTCGACAGAATTCTTAAAGCACTTAGAGGAAAATACCTGAATTCCATCCAAGCCCTCATGCTGACCCAAAACAGTGCAATCACCGGGGGTGGATCGAGTGAAAAGGTCGTCCTGTTGCCAGCCCTAGGTCACTTCAAATTTTGGGGTGCCCCCTTTTTTTGCGCGCATTATTTTCGAGACAACTACGGACCCTACGCGCACCCCTGGGGGGTGCGGGAAAAACTGTGTCGCTATCCACACTTCCAGATCAATCGCCCGCAGAGGCCCTTCTAGGGGCCTCTGGCAAGTGACTGTGTGGCCTGCTGAAGGAGTGCTTCACGTACACTGGTCGCGGGCTGCGGGTGCGAGGGTGATGAGCTCACCAAGATCGGCATCTTGACGATTACCTCTCGCCCGTGCTTCAATTTAAAGACTCTGACTTTAGCCGCTCATCTTGGTACCGAAATTCGATTCTCTGTTCCGAAGTAAAGGTTCAGTTTTTGTCTTAACAGTGACAGAAAGAGAACCACAAATGAACAATGCATCTAATCTCCCGAATTGGGAACCGGCACGATTGATACCCATATCTGGCATCCGTAACACAGAAAAACAAGAACGGCGAGCAACTTCGGCCTTGCTGGCTGTGTTGTCGCCCTCGATGCCGCGACCGGGGAACCACTCTGGCAGGTTCCGTCACATTGATGCAAAAAATCGCCTCGATTGTCAGCGACAGTGCGTGATCGAGGTATGAGGCCGGAAGTCGTCTCAGTTTGACAACGCCCATTCGTGGGGTAAGACTGAGGCGTCTGTAAATGTTTTGACACCGACAGTTAAGATTCCGAAGGCGGCTGTGAATAAGGAAATTTATGAACAGTAATTTTGAGGGCGGGGATTTTCGTTCAGTCGTGTTCCCTGCCGAAATCGAGGAAATACGTCGCCGTCGGCGTGAAGCGAACGATCCGCGAAGATTGCCGGAGGACGCAGGCGAAACAGGTCCCAGTGCAGACCTCGATCTTACCGGCCTGGCATTTTCAGGAGGCGGTATTCGCGCTGCTTCATTTAGTTTGGGCGTTACACAATTCTTGATTAAACGCGGACTTTTCAAATATGTTGATTTTCTCTCCACCGTATCGGGCGGCGGTTATACGGGGTCCTGTCTGAGTGCATTAATGGCGGAAGGGCACGGTGGCGAGCAGTTGCTAGTGAATCGGGAGGGTGTAGAAGAGCCACCAGCATTGAATCATCTTCGGAATAACAGCAACTTTTTGGTTCCCGGAGGATTGTTTAACAGTGTCCGTATGCCATCGCTCTTTATGGTCGGTGTGCTGCAGACATTCTTGCTGCTACTGCCGTTGATCATCATGTTGGTGTTTGTCACGGAAGTATTCTTTGAAGTGACGGAGTGGATGTCCTTGCCTGTGCCGAGCTTCATGCTCGCGTTGCTTGGCGTGGCACCGCTCGTCTTAACGGTTTTCTTGAGACCACTTCGACAGCTGCGTCGTTTGAACTGGGAGCAACGCGATCGGGCCGATCGACGAGCTGGTGCCTGTTTGGTCTTTGCGATCTTTTCGCTGTTAGCCCTGCCTGTCTTGGGTGGGCTTGAATTTCTAATCGATAACAACTCGACGGCTGTATTCAATAGTATTAGCAATTGGCTTCAGAATCACATCGGACTTGGGTATCGCAGCTGGTTATTTTGGGTAGGAGTTGTGGCTGCGACAGGTTTTCTTGTGGTTGCGATTCGCTATCGACGTACAGTTTTATTGTGGGCATGTGGGATTCTCGCGCCTCTGATGCTCTTGACCATCTTCATGTTTTGCTGCATTTACGTTGTCAATTCACCTCAAGTTAATCCACAAATCGTAAGGGAATACCGCGCTGCCTTGTCGGAGTATGCCGCCTCTGGCGATACAACCGCTCTCGATCAGATCGTAGGTGAGATCTTGATGCGGAAACAGCAACGGCTCGAAGACTATCAGATCGATTACGGGGCTATCGACCCAGATAACATTGAATTGACGGCCTTGAAGCTGGACCGGGTTTCTTTGCCGGAAAATGAATGGTGGAACCATTCGCCCATCTTGCGACGATTAACAACTCGTCAAAGCGAACAGCTGACAATTGAGTTGCGACCCGATCGAAAAAGTGAGGCTTGGATACCCGAATTGTCAATTATGCGATTTCGCACGGAGTGGGATATTTATCTTGCCGCTTGTTTGTTGTGGCTTTTCAATTACCTGTTCGTCAATGTGAATCGCACGTCGCTTCATCCTTTCTATCGAGACCGTTTGAGCCGTACTTTCCTAATTCGGGGTGGTGACCATGGCCTTGAGTCTGCAGACTCCCTTCGGCTCAGCCAACTCGGGGGCGAACATAGTGCGGCTCCCTACCATCTCGTTAACACGGCATTGAATCTGCAGGGGAGTCGAGATCCGCAGCTCCGCCAACGCAAGACGGTCCCATTTTTGCTCGCTAAGAGATTCAGTGGAAGTGATTACACAAGCTATTGCCAGACCCAACAAATGGAACAAGTCGATAATAATCTTGATTTAGGTACTGCCATGGCGATCTCTGCTGCTGCAGCTGGACCGATGATGGGTGCCAAGACAATGCGTTCGCTAGCCTTTTTCCTGGCGATGTTAAATGTGCGTTTGGCCTATTGGTTGCCGAGTCCTCGACGGCTTCAGGGAGAGACTTGGTCTGATTGGTTGCTGCAACGTAATCCGAGCCTCTTTTCACTTCTTTCTGAGGCCTGTGGGATCGTCAGTGATCGAGGGCGATTCGTTAATTGTTCCGATGGAGGCCACATCGAAAACTTAGGTGTCTACGAGTTGTTGAAACGGAGATGCCGGACCATTATCTGCGTGGACGGTGGAGCGGATCCCAATTTCGAATTCTTTGACCTGACAACTCTGCAGCGCTACGCCAGTATCGACTTGGACGTCCGAATCGAAATTGATCTGGAGGAGATCTTAACTAACAAGCAAGGTGTGTCGAATAAACACTTTGCGTTTGGGAACATTACCTATCATGACGGTAAACAGGGTACGCTGATCTATCTTAAGTTGTCCTACACAGGGGATGAGCCCGAGTACATTCGGTTCTATAAGCGGAAAATAAATTCGTTTCCCCATGAGTCGACTGCTGACCCGTTTTTTGACGAGACAAGATTTGAGGTCTATCGTGAGCTGGGTTTCCACGTTGCGGCTGCCGCACTGGCTGATGCAGCGAAGCAAAGTCACCTCGGAGCAGAGATTGATAAGAAGTCCTGATACGCCTTGATCACCACCCGCGGAAACCAATCAATAAAAGTTGTCGCGGCTCAAGGTAATCTCTGTAATCGCTCCTGTGGATGACGTATGCCCAGCGTGCCAACCAGGCAGCTCCGTCCCCACTTGGCGAAACAACCGAACGGGTCTAACTCGCCCAACGGGCGCTTTTCGGTGCGGTGCTGTTGATCTTCTTTCTTGTGAGTGTCAGCGTCTACAATCATGTCTCAACCCTCTGGGAGTGAATTGATGCCACGTCCAACTGTACACATTCTGTTAGGTCCAAAGCCCGATCCACTGGAACAACGGGCCGCGTCCGAACTGCAGCGATACATTCAGGAACTCTTTGGTTTTAAACCGAGGCTGGTCAAACGTCTCCCGAAGTCGGGGCATGTTATGGTCCTGGGAACCGGGTCGTCCAATCCGATGCTGCAGGAAACGCGCAAATTAGGACCCCAAGATTATGCCATCTGCCGCCCCTCATCCAAACGACTCGAAATCTGTGGGGGCTCGCCAGTGGCACTGCTCTGGGGAACCTACGAAGTCATCGCAGAGTGGGGTGTGACCTATCTGGTCCAGGGTGACGTGATGCCGGAGCCCAAGAAGGTGGGTCCTTTCCGGCTACCCCGACTCGATGTGGTGCGTCGCCCCGTTTTCGAGCAACGAACGTTTCGCATCGTGAACGACATGCTCAACTCGGGTGTGCTCTGGAGTCTCAAGGACAATGAGCAGTTGTTCGATCAACTGGTCAAGTTGAGATTCAACTCGGTGTATGCCTCAACCTACCCGCATCAGCCCTGGTGCGACTGGTCATTTCGAGATGTCAAGTTTGAGTTTGCGGACCTGGTGTATGGATTCCGGCATGTGATCCATGAGCGGAGTATCGGACGCGAAGTGATCGGCCACCTCGGCCATTACACCAATCCGGATTTGCAAGGCGCCAATACCTTTCAAGAGCGGTTAGTCCGATGCAAGCGCCTGATGCACGGGCTTATCGATGCCGCGCATGCACGCGGCCTAAAATTTATTCTTGGCCATACCGTCAACGATTTTCCGGAGGAATTCAAAAAGGCTTTGCCGCGATGGAGCCGGGGTCAACGCATTCCGCAATCAACCATGGAGGCGGGGAAATACTCGACGTTGGGATTGCATGAAGATTCGGGCAACTGCCAGGTTGGTCACTACATGACGCCGTTGAACCCGGTCTTTGTCGACATGGCCGAATCGTGGCTGGCCGCCCTGTTGACCGAATACCCGAAGATCGACGGTGTGTTCCTATGCCCGTCGGAATTTCCACCTGGCGCCGGTGGACTTGAGCAGTGTTGGGATGCGCTAGCCCGACGTCACCCTTTGGAAGGAAAAGCAGGGTTGAAAAAGATCGAGCGGCGGGCGGCAAGTCAGTCGGTTGGCCTGCAGAAAGGCCGTGGACTGCGCGAGGCCCAGGGAATGGTGATGACCGTCCGGCTCCTGGACCTGCTGCTAAACGAGCGCCCCAAAATCACCAAATTGCTCGGGCCTCACAAAAAGATCTACTCCACATCGCTTACCGATGCGTTGCTCCCGGTCATTCCTCACGTCTTTGAGAGCGGCCGGCTTGAATTTATCCGCGCAGGCGACTACCTGACGGCGCGCGCCGCGGCACACGTGGATCGTTTGGCTCCGATCAAAGACAGTGGGCTTGGCGTCCACCTGTCGACCACCATCAACGATGACAATACCGGGTTCTTGCCCCAGTTCACCACCTCGGCACTGCATGTCATGGTAAAAGGGATGCGGAAATATGGCGTGAAAGGGTACTGGTTCCGCCAGTTCGACATCAGTAAGTACGAACCTGTCATGGCCTACCTGATTGAAGCGGGGTGGGACCGGACCATGACCCCTCGAAAGGCTTACACGAACCTGGTTTCCAGGATTTGTGGTGAGGCGGCCGTGAAACCTGTCGTGAAGGCATTTAACCGGCTCGAAGCGACGCTTGAGGACGCGGATCATGTTATCGGAACCGGCTTCATGATGCCCAGGCTCATGCAGAAGTTTTGGATCGAACCCGAGAGAATCAAGGCATGCGACACTACCTGGAGAAAATTGATTAAAGAGTATGCCACCATTGAACCGTATCTGCAAACCGGATTGGAGTTGAGCGAGCCGCGCGGAAAATCTTTTCTCAGCAGCATGCTTGGATTCGTGCAGTTCGCTCGATTCTTCCTCGAGTCTGCCTGCGCGGTCGGCCAGGCCAGGGTTCAATTCGATGCCGCCCAGGCCTTAAAGCCGACAACCAAAAATGCGAAATTCGACGTCACCAAATACAACCAGATCTTTCGACAGTCGGCGAAGACCCTGGAAGACGCAGTCACCTCGCTGGAAAAGGCAACCCAAATCTGGGCAGACACGGTTCGTGACCCAACCGACATCGGCTCCCTCGTTGGCCTCAACGTCTACGGCCTCGATTGGCTCCGCGGCAAGGCGGACCATGTACGTATTGAAAGCGAACACTGGGGATTTGAAATTTAATTCCCGCCTGCACGCCCACCGCAGGTCGCCCCTAAACAGGGGTTCGCCCTGAGGCGAAGGGGGTGCTTTGCGGCCATCGGCGACGTTTCCCCTGGCCTCCTGGAAGCTTGAGCCCGTTATTTGCGGGCAAGACCGAACAACACCCCATCACCCAAAAAGTCGTCCATTCGCTGTCACCGGGAAGACCTGCCAAGATGCTTCCTCAACGATCGAGAACCTTGTAAAATAAACCTCCTTCCCGCCTGCATCAAAACTTGCCTCCCGATTCAAAACGGATGCTGAATTTTACGCACATCTATTCTCAAGCGAGATGATTTCATTGCCGGACGTTTGTCTTTATGACAGCAATCCAGTCCCTTCGCCCTTTGATCGATTCCGACATGACTTCACCAGGAGCCATTGCTTTGTTCCCACGAATAACAAAACCGTCCTGGCAGCCAGGTTGGATCCTGGCAAGCTGTGCCACCATCCTACTTATCGCCACGGCGCCTGTCGCACCTGCCGGAGAAACTCTTTACAACGGCATCGAGCTACCCAACCAGTGGCCACCGGAGGTACAAACCCTCACGCTCGAACCAATGCCGGTCCCGTATTTGGAAAATCCCCCGGCAGTCATTCCCATCGATGTCGGCAGGCAGTTGTTTGTGGATGATTTTTTGATCGACAACACCACCTGCACCAGGACCTTCCACAAGGCGACCTGGCATCCGGCCTCGCCCGTGGTGGTGCCCGACGGAACCTCCGACGCACCCTTACCAGGACAACGGGGCGCTGCGACGGCCATACCATTTAGCGATGGCGTTTGGTATGACCCGGCCGACGGCTTGTACAAGATGTGGTATTTCGCGGCCTGGGGAAAATATACCTGCTACGCCCAATCGCGGGACGGCATCCACTGGGAAAAACCCGACCTGGACGTCGTACCTGGAACCAATATCGTGATGGACCATACCCTGACCGATATCGAACTGGACCACACCAACGGGCGCGATTCGGCAACGGTCTGGCTGGACCATAATGCGGCAACACCAGATGCACGATTCAAGATGCTATGTCGTGACCAGGGATCCGGGGATCAGGAAATCTTTTTCTCACCCGATGGGATCCATTGGAGCGATCAGCAGGTCGCAACCGGAGCAGCCCAGGACCGGACCACCCTGTTCTACAATCCCTTTCGTGACGTGTGGGGATTTAGCCTCCGTTCAACATTTATGTACGATCCGAAGCTGCAAAAGTGGCACTACGACTTGATAAGTCCCTTGGGCGCCGACAACCCGGGCCCCTGGAAAGCCATACGAATTCGGCGCTATGCTGAAGGCAAGGGGCTGATGGCCGCAGCCCGCTCGTGGCCCCGCCTGGGCAAACCAAAATGGTGGAAATTCGAGCAAGGGCGGGAAATGGCCCTGGTCCCCACCGTGTGGCTTGGTGCCGACCGGCTCGATCCTCCCAGGCCCGGCAGTGGCGTGGATCCGCAGTTGTACAACCTGGATGTGGTCGCTTATGAAAGCCTGATGATCGGGCTGATGTCGATCCTGCGCGACAACTCACCCCCCAGCAGGCCCCGCGACAAAATCAACGACCTCTGCGTTGGCTTCAGTCGTGACGGTTTCCACTGGGACCGCCCCTGCCGCGAACCGATACTCAACGTGTCGGACGACCTCAGCAAATGGAATGCGGCCAATGTCCAGTCCGTGGGAGGATGCCTGCTGGTTGTCGGCGATGAACTCCGTTTTTATGCCAGTGGCCGAAGCCTGGGCACTCCCACAAAAAGGGGCGACTGCAACACAGGCCTGGCAACGATGCGGCGCGACGGCTTTGCCTCGATGGACGCTGCGAAAGAAACATGCTCGCTGACGACCCGGCCCGTGCAGTTTGATGGCAAATACCTGTTTGTGAACCTGGATGCGCCGCAAGGCAAACTACAGGTTGAGGTACTGGACGCCAACGGAAAAGTCATCACTCCCTTTACGCGAGAAAATTGCCAGGTGCTCACCGGTGACAACACCCAAATGGCGGTCACATGGAAAAGCAAAGGCAAGACCAAGGCCAACCTCTCCCGCCTGGCAGGAAAACCGGTGCGATTCCGTTTCCTGCTCAATGATGGTAGTCTCTACGCGTTCTGGGTTTCGCCCGATCGGTCGGGCGCAAGCCATGGCTACGTGTCGGCCGGGGGACCTGGGTTTACCGGGCCAACCGATACCGTGGGAAACAGTGGCCAATAAACGGTGACAAATTAAACAGTGGCAATAAATAAATCACCCTGGACCGGTTTTTACACCAATGACCGGCTGGAAAAAAACTTCACTCCTGACGAAGGACTCTCATGACAACCCTCCATCAATCCTGGACCCGCCTGCTTCTGTTCACCTTTTTGGGGAGCATCCTGCTGGGCTCCTCCGCGAATAGCGAACCGACCCAAATCACCTCTGCCGTGCAGTTGTTCGTGGACGACTACGTGGTCGACACGACCGATGGAGTGCGCCGCCAGGTGAATCGGTGGAAAAAATATCCCGGAAATCCGGTCCTCCGCCCAAGCAAACCGTGGGAGGTCGGCGGCACTTATCTGAATTTGTATGGCAGCGTCATTTACGATGAGGATGAAAAACTCTTCAAGTGCTGGTATTGGACCATGAATGCTGAAGACTCGCCGGTCCCCACCAAAAATATCAAAGCCATGTGTTACGCCACCTCAGCGGACGGGATTCATTGGGAGAAACCTAGTGTTGGCATCGTTGAGTTTCTCGGCTCCAAAGACAACAACATTGTCATGGCCAGCAAATTTGAGGACAAAAACAGTCTGCCCACCCTGTTTACCTTTGGAGCCATCAAAACACCGTGGGACCCCAATCCGGCGCGGCTTTACAAAGCCTGTTTTTACGAGCGACCCCCCGGGGCAAAGTACATCGGTCCTGACGACGGTGCCTGGAGTGCAGTCAGCCCGGACGGAATCCACTGGACCAAGAGCAAGGCTCCCATCATGCCGGAAGTTGGCGATACGGTCGGCTTTTTTTACGACTCCCTTCACCAAAGGTATGTCTGCTTTAGCAAGCAGTATGTCGACGGCGGACGTGCCCGGTTTCAGTGTGAGAGCGACGATTTTACAAACTGGACAAAATCGCACCTGATCTTGAAATCCGATAGCCAGGACGATCAGCCCTGTGACTTTTACAACAACACCGGGTTTGTCTGGGGGGAAATGCTGCTCGGTTGGCTCCAGGTCTTTTACAAACACGATGACCCGTACAAACACCGCCTCGTGCTGGAACTGATCTACAGTCGCGACGGTTTGAACTGGAACCGGATGCCCAGCCGAGAGCCAACCTTGGAGGTAGGCCCCGACGGCAGTTGGGATCGGACCAACCAGTCGGCAGCTACCGGAACACCGATCGTGGTCGGCGACCAGATGTACATGTATTACGGAGGAGATGTCCGCTACCACGGACCCCGCAAAGGGGTCGATCTTGGGATGACTCGTGGGCAGGTTGGCCTGGGAACCCTGCGCCGCGATGGATTTGTATCGATGGATGCCACCCCAGGCGGCGGGGTATTGACCACCAAGCCGCTCGAGCTGACTTCCAGCCCCGCAGGCGACGGCTCGGTTGAGCTGCACGTCAACGTCATCTCGGACAACGGGCACTGCCAGGTCGAGTTGCTCGACGCAGCAGGGCAACCAATCGCCGGGTATACCAAGAAAGAGAGCGACGACATCGTCCAAGACACGGTCGATACGGTTGTCACGTGGAACGGCAACGGCGACATTGCCGAGTTGGTCCGCCAACCGGTCCGCCTACGGTTTCATATGAAGAACGCCCGCCTCTACAGCTTTCGAATCGCAGCGCCGTGACACGTAGCCTGACGACTTGCCGAGAAATACCGCGAAGACCTTGCGAGTTGTAGCAAGCGGCCGGCCAAAAGAGTCACCTGCTCTGCGCTGATGATTCCCACTCGGCAGGCACGGTAGTGAGCCGCTTCAGTCACCGTAAAGTTCGACAACCTCACCCCCGGCACAACTCCCCAAGTCGTCCAGCAGGAAACCGCTGATATTTTCGCCGAAAAAATGCACCGATCCGTCGACCATGCCAAAGTGGGCACCGCCGGGGTGATCACTGCCTGGGTGCTCAAAATAACCGTTGTTGACGCCCCCAAATCCCAGGTCCGCATCCGTGTCGAAGATGGTCGCGTTCCCGCCAACGGCCCAGCCGTCATCGCTAATGTACGAACAAGTTGGATTGGCATGGTCGTAGAGCCGCTGAACTTCGCCGGTTGCAATCGTCTTTGAGGTGCCGTCGGTAATGTCGCTAAGACGGCGGCCTTC
>CBDEWC010000033.1:0-167621 GCA_965243695.1 Lacipirellulaceae bacterium
TGGCCGGATTAGGGCGGGGTGCAGGCAATTGCCCCATGGAACTGCTTCTTGGATTTCTGCGAAATCCCAAGTTCAAACTTCGCCCACTGATAAAACTCCTGGAGGAACACGTCGAGCCGATGCGAAAGGATTTTATGTGGGGAGCGCTCATTCCGTATAACATCACCGGGCAAATGAATTTGCACCCACGATCGGCAATCCAGTTTTTGGACTCGAAAGACAACAAGAATTACACCAAGTTTTACGACCAGATTCTGGCTGACGTCTAAAGTGCTCCAACCGTGTTGCACCCGCAGGACCCACCAAATTTCTCCCCTACCCATTTTCCTGTTCATGCGACATGCTCGACAAAGCTCTCTGCAATACCAGAGTGATCGCACCCAATTTTTATCATGACCATCTCTGCTGAAACTCTTAAAAAACTCGCCTCTTACGATACGCCTACTATCTCCAACGTCATCGAGGTTTTCGACGTTTGCCCGCGCAACCAGGGTTACATGGATGGCCGCATCAAGGCTGCCTATCCCGAAATGGAACCCACGGTTGGATTTGCGGTGACAACGGCATTCCGCGCCGACGCACCTCCGGTCGATAGCGGTACCTACTGTTCCTTCCAGGAACAACTCGAACTGTTTGCCGCCCAACCGGGACCTGCCATGATGGTATTCCAGGATTTGGATGATCCGGCGGTGGCTGCAACTTTTGGCGAAGTGATGTGCTCAACCTACCAGGCGTTTGGTGCGGCAGGCTTGATCACCTCCGGTGGAGGCCGCGATTTGGAGCAGGTCCGCGCGCTGGGGTTTCCCGTCTTTACGGGAGGGACGATTTGCTCCCACGGTTATAGCCAATGGCTGCATGTTGGACTTCCGGTCCGGGTTGGCGGATTGATTGTCGAAACTGGAAATTTGCTCCACGCCGACGCAAACGGTGTCACTAATATCCCGCTGGAAATTGCTTCCGAGATCGTGGACGTAGCCCCCGAGTACATCGCTGCCGAGGAACTCGTGATTGGTTACAACAAGGCACCTGGCGAAAAAAATATTGGCGAACTCGTTGAGCGGGCTGTCGCTTGCAAAGCTGCCATTGCTGAAATACAACGGCGCGTTTCCAGGGCAAAGTAAGTTTCACCAAAACCTCTCTCGTGGCACTCTGCCCAATATCTTTTTTTGACACGTGGGCGATGCGCTGGCACCACGGTTCTGCCAAACGAGCGTTTTTCCTTGGCCGCCGTGCGGAACAAATTAAATTTGGTCGTTGAACGATCCAATAGACCGGTCGCCAGAGAGCCGCAGGCTCGTCTTGATGTTGCTCTGAACATGCATTTTAATGGTGCACACCACTTTATGGTCTGTTGCGTGCTTGAGGGTGGTACGTATGCACTTAACTACTTGAGGACTTGTCATGGGCGCTATATTTGCTTTGATCCATATTCCGTTCGGTATCGCGTTGGCTGTTGGCTCGGCGATTGCCGCAGGGCTTTTCGGTTTGCAGTACACCACGATGCGGCGTTACACGGTGAGCAACGCGTCGTTTCTCTCGGTGATCGTCGCCACGATCATTGTGCCACCCATTTTTGTTTCCATAATGTGCCCGGGTTGGCCACAAGCCATCCAGGAGGCAGGCTTGGAAGCCAACTTGATTATGGTGCTTTGTGGTTTTGGCTGGGGCCTGGGAGCAATCACCTATGCCTACGGGTTTAATATTCTTGGAATGGCGCTTGCGGCCGCCTTGATCAAGGGTATTTCTATTGCGGTCGGTTCCGGATACGCACTTTCAAAAAATATTGATTCCGTTGATCAAGGGGCCCTTCAGTGGACTCTTGCGGGTCTGGCGATCCTACTGGCAGGCACAGCATTAGGGGGCCTGGCTGGTGTGATGCGCGAAAAAGAAATGGAACCCGCTGGAGGAACGGCAACTGAACAAAAATCGAAGACAACAGGCATGTTTATTATTGGAATGGTAAGCTGCCTGGTCTCAGGTGTGTTCAGCGCATGCGTGGCCTTGGGATGGACCGAAGGACAGCCAGTCAGTGATGCCATGACCAAGATTGCCGGGGAAGGCCTGGAGACCTGGAAAGCCGATTTTGTCCGCTGGATTCCTATCTACTTCGGTGGCTTTCTCTCGATTTTTATTTTCATGGGCGGCGCAATGATTCAATCCGGAGCCTGGCGTAATTTTTCGGCGCCCGGCAGTGGACGTGATTTTACCGTTGCCTCGTCGATGGGTGCTGTCCACTTTTGTGCCCATCTCACATTTGGGCTCAGTACGTTCTTTCTGGGAGCCGCCTTGGGCGACTCGGTGGGATTTGCCTTGCATATTGCTTTGGCTCTTTTGGTCGCTGCCGGGATCGGGTTCTACAACGGCGAGTGGGCAACCGCCTCTAAAAAAGCCACCAGTTGGATTGGGGCCAGTATCGTGGTCCTGATCCTGGCCGTTGTCGTTCTTGCCTATGGAACGTTCGTTCAGTCCCAACATGAGTCCGGTAGTGGCACCGAATCGCCCGCAGTTGAGGCCGAAACGAGCGAGTCCTGATTCAACCCGGGACAGCAAATAGTGGCTGTCACTTACTGAAATCTGCTAGAATCACGGAGGCCCGGCTCTTACGGTAGCTGTGCCGGTACGCCACCGGGACTTGCGCCGCAACTCCCAGGCGACCAGTCGCACAGCAGTAGAACCGCCCCATAATTGTCAGTCCACGCACGAAGTAACAAGCAACCTATGAACACCATGATCAACCGGCGCAAGTTCCTTCAATCTGCAACCACGGCTGGGGCTGTCGCCGGCCTCACGGCGTCACCCTGGTGTGATCGCAAGGCTATGGGAGGCGATCAAAACCCGATGTTCAAGATTTCTTTGGCCCAGTGGTCTCTGCACCGCACCTTGCGTCAAGGAAAGCTCGACCACCTTGAATTCCCCGCTTTTACCAAGAAAGAATTCGGGATCACGGCAGTCGAATACGTCAATCAGTTCTTTAAGGACAAGGCTCAAGACCAGGCCTATTTAAAAGAACTCAAGTCGCGCGCCAGCGACGCCGGAGTGGACAACCTGTTAATTATGATTGATGGCGAAGGTGCACTTGGGGATCCGGATGACGTTGAGCGAAAAAAGGCCGTTGAGAACCACTACCGGTGGGTGGAGGCTGCCCGGTTTCTTGGTTGTCACTCGATTCGTGTCAACGCCCGGTCGGAGGGAACCTTTGACCAGCAGCAGCTGCTGGCAGCAGACGGGTTACGCCAGCTGTCAGAATTCGGCAATCAGCACCAAATCAACGTGATCGTTGAAAATCACGGAGGTCTTTCTTCCAACGGAAAATGGCTATCTGGTGTGATCGAAAAGGTAGACCATCCCCGCTGTGGCACCTTGCCTGACTTTGGGAATTTTCACCTTGGCACGAGCGCCGAAGGCGAGGCCCAGTGGTATGACCGGTATCAGGGTGTCGAGGAGTTAATGCCGTATGCCAAGGCAGTCAGTGCGAAGAGCAAAAAATTCGATGCCCGAGGCAACGAAGTCGAGACTGACTACTTGCGTATGATGGGAATTGTGTTGGCTGCCGGGTACCGGGGATACGTCGGAATTGAATGGGAGGGAAACCATCCAAATGAAGTTGAAGGAATTCGCCTGACCCACAATCTTCTGAAGCGCGTCCGGGACGAGCTTTCTTAACGATCAATGGGGCCAAGTCCTATCGGGACATTCTCCCGTTATTGGCGGCCAAACCTGGCACCTTGGAAAACTATTTGTTTAACGGGCCAGCCGACCCCGGAGGTACAGATCCTGGTCGATCCGCTCGGTTTCACATTCGACGAGCGAAAGGGCCTCGGCGATTTTCCCAACTCCCTGTCCTGCAACCGGTGGGACCGCATCCATGCCACCGACGATTTTTGGTGCGACAAAGACATGGACCTCATCAATGGCGCGCAGGTCAAACAGCTCTCCCAGTAGCCGGCTGCCCCCTTCCACGAGGATGTTGGTCATACGGCGACGCCCCAATTCTTTCAGTAGCGAGTCGATCTGTTGGGGTCGAGAGTCCCCTTGGCAACGAAAAACGTCCGCCCCTGCCTCGGAGAGTTTCTGACATCTTGCCTCGGGAGCTGTGTCGGATGTGGCTATGAACAGGGGTACCGTGCCAGCGGTCTTCACCAGTTGGCTTTCGAGCGAAAGCTGGCAGCGGGAATCGACCACGATCCGTGTGGCCTTGCGGAAAACATCCTCTGCCTGTTCGGGACGAGCCGTGAGTAGGGGGTCATCGACCTCGGCGGTCCCCCGGCCAACCACGATTCCATCCACACGACCACGAAGTTGGTGAGTGACATTGCGGGATTTGGATCCACTAATCCAGCGGCTGTCACCCGTGTGGGTTGCGATTCGACCATCAAGTGTCATGGCCCATTTCGCAATCGTCCAAGGCCTGCCGGTTGTCACAAGTTTGAGGTAAGGGGCCAACAGTTGGCCAGCTGCAGCGGCTTGAATTCCTACGTCACAAGTAATACCGGCTGATTCCAGTGCAGCAATTCCGTTTCCATTGACTGCAGAAAATGGATCTTGCTGGGCAATCACAACCCGTCGGATACCGGCCCGCATGATCGCATCGACACACGGTGGCGTTTTTCCATGATGACTACAAGGTTCAAGTGTCACATAGAGGGTGCCACCATGAGCTCTCGCGCCAGCTGCGTGTAAAGCAAGCACTTCTGCGTGAGGTTTGCCAAATACTGCGTGCCACCCTTCACCAACGATTTGATTGTCGTTAAAGACCACGCAGCCAACCATCGGGTTGGGTTCGACGCGACCCTGGCCTCTTGCCGCGATTTCCAGGGCGCGGTCCATGGTTCGTTGGTCGAGAGTTGTCGATTCGGCCATGACTGTCACATCGTGGGCACGGGTCACACTGCCCTGCTGAGGAAACACTCTTCTGCCAAACAGGAGCGTGTCATCTGGTTGTCCACACCACCTTAGCCTCAGATCACAATAAGGCTTTGGATATTTTGAATGAGCAGGTTTTAGTTATTGAGTGATCCTGTCCTTAAATGAAAGCGACTGACTTGCGTCAGGAAGGTGTCCAGATTTTTGAGCTCTTGCCTGCGGATGGGGCATCATCGCCGGGGGTCCAAATCCGTGCCGGGTCGGCTGGGCCGGTGGCCATTTCCGCCGTTTGGGGTGCGGCTTGTGCAGCCGGAGACATTGGAGCGACATCTTCGGGCTGGAGTACACCTGCTTCGTAAAGCAATTGGTAAACCGCAGAAGATACTTCGGCGTTATCGCCATGGCGATGATCAATCTCGCCGAGGATCTTTTTAACACCATCGATGTTGCCTTCAGCCAGTTGCAACTCAAGTTCAGCGATATCCCATAAGGCAATCGTTTTGCCGGCTTGTTCGGCCCGAGTTCGCGCCTGTTGGATCAGCTCTAGGGCTCGTGCCGGATCGGGCTCGACAGCGATTAGCTGTTGGTAGGCTTCATCGAACGGGATTTTGTCCTCCAGTGACGGGCGACGAACAACTTCGGTGGCCAGTACAGCCATTGCCCCGCCACCACTGGCAATCATGGCTCGACGGTAGAGTTGTACGAGATCGTCATCGGAGACGTCGGCTATTTCAAGACGGGGAACGCGAACGAGTGGCAAACTGGCCACTACGGTATCGCCAGGTGTTATTTTACCTGGGAGTGGCAGGTCCAATGACTGGCGCAAGCAGGCAATTGCATCGGCATGAGCAAAGTTGCTGGTGCCCTGCTCAAGGATGAACACCGCAGCTGCGAGGGGGATGGAAAGTTTTTCGTCACTGGCAGCATCACGTGGACTTTTTCCGTTAAGCGCAGCGCGGGCCACATTGGGCCAACGCTCCAAAATGGCTTTGGTGCGTTCTTCAGTAAGCAATTCGCGTCGTCGGGACGGGGGTGTATCACGCGGAAAATGCCATCGCCAACTTAAGGCTTCCTGGGAGGTGGTGGTTTGGCCAGTCACCTCTTCGCTGGCAAGATCGCCTAGTTCCGTTCCACCCACTTCCTTCAAGACTGCAATGGTTTTGTCGAATTGTTCGCCCCGATGCGTGTGCAAAACGAGCCGTTCAGACTGATCGGTCTGTCGGCCATACAAGCCAAGAAAACCAAGAACCGAAGGGATTTCATCGCGTGTAATTTCCACACCTGAGTGAGGCGCAGCGCAATCCAATAAGAGATAGGTTTTTCGCGGTGGAGGCCCATCATCTGTCTGAAACTCTTCAGACCCGGCGTACAGTTCAACGCGGCCATCTTTATGGAATAAATTCTCCAGCGCATCGATATCGTGGATCTCGTAGCCATGACTGACCGATTCAATGGTCGGATCCTTTTGTTCCGCGTCAAGCAATTGCGCAATAGCTTCGGCCTCGACTGCCGCGTCATACGGGACTCCGAGTTGTGCGAACACGTGCAACCCGGCTACCAGAGATTTTTCATCGCCCAGCCAGCCACCAAGAACGGCCCGATTGTAGATCAGTGCCGGATCGGCACCGTATTTTTGTCCAAGTTCATCGAGAATCGCCACGGCTTGCTGCCAGCGGCCCAGGTCAGCAAGCCGCACGGCCTCTTCAGCAGTTGATTTCCAGGTTGCATCCACCGGCCAATCGCACAGACGCAATCGATCTCGCAACATGATGGGTAAGCCCGACACACGATTTAGATTAATGAGCAGTTCTAGTGCTCTTCGATCGTCTGTTCCGGCAATTGCCGTATAGAGCCAGAGATGAGCCTGGGCAGCGACTACATGCCCCTCGACCAGCAACGCATGTCCCACTGCGCCAATCGCCTCAAGAACCCGCTGTGGCATGTTTCCATCGATCTGGAAAAGCGCTTGTTGAAGCGGCGCGACAGCGGCTCGTCCTCCGCGGGTCTTGGTAAACAGCAATGCCTGATCGGCCAATGCGGATGGGTTATGGGGATGGGCCTGGAGGAAAACCTGGACGGTTGTTTCGGCTTTTTCTAACTCGTTGAGCGAAACTTCCAACATGGCCTGCAAATCAAGCAGCGATGCCCGCCCCGGTAACCGCTCCAGCGCTTGCTCGACGTGGCGGAGAGCGGCATGCGGCTGTTCACCGGTAATCATGTGGTGAATTTTCTCGATATCTCCAGCCAGATCGGCACAGCAGAACTTCAGTTTTTTCCCGCTACCGCAAGGACAAAGCGCATAAGGATCGAGAGACATAGTCGGAGCCAGTCATCAGTGATGGAAGTGGATTGGACATCGCGCCAGTGGCACCTAGTTGGCAATTGGCAACGACCAGTTCCGGATCAACGGAGTCAAGCCATAACGCAGTGCCAAGGCCAATAAGTGTCTCTGGAGGGGGGATCATGGATCACGCCTACAAGTTTCAAGAATTTTACCAGGAGCCAGATCTGAGTTGGCCCAAACCTGAATCCGCAACCCATCTTATCAGCGAGGCGACCAAAAGGGCATGGGGCGCTTCCAGATAGAAAACTTCGAAAACCAAGCCCTGGGAATGCTGCCCTGGGAACGCTGCCCTGGGAACGCTGAGCTGCGAGTCAGCCTGGTTACGGCAAGGAATCTTCGTATTTTGGGAAGATTACGAAAGATAGAAAATTTGATCTGTCTAAGTCGATACGGGTGATTTTGAGGATTCTTTGGGTATTTCCTGTATTAGGGAACATGACGCGTCGATGAACGAATTAAGTCGAACCGAGGTGTTTGACTGCTATCGCTGTTTGTTCCTCAACAGGGGATTGGGTCCGAGATGAATTTCGTTACGTTTTCAACGCGGTACCTGCTTGTCTTTTTGAACGTCATCTTTTGGGCGGAGGTGGCTGCCAAGGCGCAGCAACCATTGCCCACTCCGGCAGTCCATGCGCCAAAATCGGATGCCGTAGGTGAACTGCCTCCTGCACACTCTCTCCTTCACGAGCCAGGATCATCAGCCCCGAAGTTGGTGCACCCTTCTACCCAATTATTTTCCGAATCCATCGACACTCCGTATCACTCGGAGTACGAAAATAACAAACCACAATACGACCTTTGGGATGCCTTCCCAGTTGCGGCCTACAGCTCGGGTACGTGGTTGGAGAGAGGCTTCTGGTATGCTGAAGCCGACGCCCTGATTTTAAACCGCACCTACTCGCGGGATTCCCAGGTACTCGGCGGACAGAACATAATCCAGACACCTTTCGGTGATCTGAAGCTGGTTGATCGAGTACTCCAGATACGTGAAGGGCGTCCCGGAGCCGATGGTGGCGTCCGCCTTACGCTTGGCCGGTTCTTATTCCGCGACCAGGAAAACCGAGACCACGCCGCTGAATTCACCGTTTCTAGTGCTGGTGACTGGGCCCAGCAGGCCGCTTCAAAGCCAGAAGACGGAAAAACTCTGTACGCCTCTCCACCACTTTCCGAACCAGAATTCGACGGGGCCGCGGAGATGGACTACTCGTATACGAGTCGTTTCAATTCATTTGAACTGAATTATCGGCTCAAGAATCGGATGCGCAAGGACCAAATGGTCCTCAAGCCAGATGGAGATTGGTATCGCCGTGCATCGCCAACGCTGACCACAGATTACCTCCTCGGTTTGCGGTACTTTGACATGGCCGAAAGGTTTCGCTGGGGAGCCAGCTTTAACGCAGTAGGTACCCCTCCACCTACCCCCTCCTACGTGGGGAGTGGAGAATACTTGATTACCACCGACAACAGACTGTTCGGATTTCAGATGGGGACCGGGCACGCGCTGGAGACGGGTCGGTGGAGTCTTTCGGCATTGGCCAAGGGTGGAGTTTTCGTCAACAGCACAACCGGATTTCAGCGGATGACCTACACTCCCAACCGCGCCGGTTTCGGTTTTTCCTATCCGCAATCGGAAAGCGAAATGTCGTTTCTTGGCGAGTTCGCATTGCGAGGTCGGTGGCATTTGCGACCCAACTTATCGCTGCGAGCTGCTTACGAAATGATGTTAGTCACCTCTGTTTCCATTGCTCCTCACCAGGCGCACTTTTCTCCTGTCGATTCCGGATTCGCTACCACAGGCGAATCCTTCTTTCAGGGAGCCTCCTTCGGGCTTGACGGGTACTGGTAAGTCGGCCATCGAAACCATCTCGATTCAAATCGAGCCTGGCCACCACAGGCAGCCGAATTGGCTCGTCAGACCCATCGGTACCAATTTCGCTGGATCGCTTTCTTGACACCCTGCTTCGACCAGGCAAACCACGGTCTCCCGTTTAAAGCTCTCAAAAAGGGACCTCCTTTCCGGTTCGGCTTGCTCCACGGTTTCGATCTGTCAGCCGACCGAAGATCCTGTCCAGCCCCGTCGGGACGCTGAACAACCGCTTGCCAGAGTCACAGTCCAAGGGGCAGGTCTACGGTAGCAACGCTAGATTCTTTCGTGGGAACTCTTGAATCTGTCATGGTGTTCCCGTCTTTGGGAATCAACCGCTAGAATGAAATGTGGCAGCTCCTGCCAGCGCAATTTCTGCCAGCGCGAGTCGCCGGCTTGGATCGATGTGGTCATCCACATCTCAACGTCACTTTCACCCAGTGAACATACACTTTACTAACCCTCACGGCTGTTAAACTCAATGCCTCAGCGCAATCTACTTGTTGTTCTTCTGGTGGCCACATTTTCCTACGCTTGTTACGTACGAACCGAACAAAACCCGTATGCCCGCTACGCGTCTGCCAGCTACCTGTTGATCGATGATTGGGCACTGGATGATGTACCCGCAGAAGAACTTTTTGCCGGAGCGGTTGGTGGCATGGTCGATGTGCTCCGTCGCCGAGGCGACGAACATTCTCGCTATATTACCAAGCAAAATGCAAACGCCTTTGCGGCAGAAATGCGGCAACAATTCGGCGGTATCGGAATCCGTATTCAACTCGCTGGTAGTCCACCACAACCGGTCGTAGTGGGTCCTCCCGAACCGGGTACTCCCGCGTTCCATGCGGACATTCGCCCAGGGGACATCATAACAGCCATCGATGGAATACCGACCGCCGATTGGGATATGCTCAAAATTCTGCGCCATATGCGCGGCGAGGTTGGAGATCCCGTCGAACTGACCCTGGTGCATCCAGGAGAAAATGCGCCCACAACGATCTCCTTGGTACGTGAAATCATCATACTTGACTCCATTCTGGGCGATTTGCGCGACGAAGATGGGAACTGGCAGTTTCGGCTCGCTGAAAATTCTCGGATCGCCTACATCCGTATTATTCATTTTGGCGATAAGACCGTCAGCGAATTGTCCAAGGCGTTGGACGAACTTTCCGCAGAGGGCATCGATGCCGTCATACTTGATCTGAGAGACAATGCTGGAGGCGCTCTCCAAGCGGCCGTTTCCATGTGTGACATGTTTCTCGAAAAAGACCTGGCAATTGTCGAAACACGCGGACGGGATCGCCAGGTTCTTGATCGGTATGTCTCCACCGGACAAGGTAAATACCAAGATTTGCCCATTGCAGTTTTGATCAACCAGAACAGTGCAAGTGCAAGTGAAATCGTCGCAGCCTGTCTGCAAGACCACCGGCGAGCCAAGATCATTGGGCAAAGATCCTACGGAAAGGGCACGGTGCAACGTGTTCTGGAAGTCGGCTCGCGTGGCTCAAGCCTACTGAAACTCACATCGGCCAGTTACTGGAGGCCGGGGGGTCAAAACATTCACCGCATGCTTGGTGAAGGTGAAGACCAAGCATGGGGAGTTTATCCTGATGAGGGTTATGAGCTGGAGCTCGATGATAAGGAGCATCTCCAATTGCGTCGTTACCGTAGCAAACGCGATTTCCCTGCAGATCACACTTCAACCAACGAGGCAGAGGAGGCCCCTTCGGAGACCACTCGCTTTTCTGATCGAGCCCTTCAACGGGCTGTCGAACACCTACAGAGTCAGCTGTAAGGGCCCAGAACCCCACCTGATAACGGTCTCCGCAAACGCACCGCAACCGGAAGAAACCTCCCCTCCTTTTAAGACCAGCACCTCTTGATGCCAGCACCTCGCTGGTGCCAGCAACGGCTCCTTTCCAAAATTTGCACATCCGATTGCAAAACTTCCCATGGTCGCCTCGGACCGGTTTCTTTTCTTGGACGGAACCGTCTCTCTAGAACCTCATTCGAAAAAATCACAACTCGTTTCACATAAACACCTTACCGTTATCGCCATGGCAAGCCCTGGTTCTCCGCATGGTTCGCTCGGACAACGGCCATCGTGATTGGCACGGGGTATGCTCTCCCATGGGCTGGGGGGGTAGTCATGGTTGCCTACCCTAACCACCGTTTTCTTTCGTCCTGACTGGGGCCGCCAAACGGCGATCGAAAGGAAACAAACCCCAAAACGGTTGCCCGCTCCGTAGCAGGTTCGACGCAACCGCAACCTGGGAAATACCAGGAGGTACAACAATACCGAATTCTCGGTGTTGTGAACCGCCTGCCTTATCACCCGGTTATAGAGAAGCAGTGGTTCAGAAAACCCGCACCTAAGCGGGTCGGTAACACGGCCGCTGCACGCTTTACCACTCGTCACCCGATCTTTTCAAAGAGAAAACCAAGGAGGCTCTAAAATGGTTGCCGCAAATTACACGATTCGTTGCCAAGTGCTTACTGTTCCGGTTCGGCGTTGCTCACTACGAGGTTCATCCCGACCTAGTGAATTGATGCGGCGTACTGATCCGATGATTGCCAAATTGGTCCAAAAACTTCAGGAGGAGATTCGAGCCGAACGACGATTGCAAAGCCGAAATCAACCTTTAGACCACCATCACCAGCTTTCGCTTCTGGCCCAGGATCTGGTCGATTTCGAGGTAGCAACGCCACCCCTACACGCTAAAGAGGAGAAGGGTCGAAAGAAGGTTTCCTTCGATGGCAAATACGTAGACTTTCCGCGTAACCGCTGGGAGAAGGATTAAGGTGGCATCCCCCCAAGCGTGTCAGGGCTGCTGGCTAAAGGATCGGTTCTCCCTGACAGGCATTTTGCCTGAAGAAAATCGTTCGCATTTCGGAGGCTATGAAGAACGAACCCGTGATAGCCACAAGTTCGTCCGGAGCAACCGTTTTGAGCAAGTACTCCCAGGCGGTTTCTGGATGGTCAAATGATTGAACCGGGGTTTCTTCCCGCCCAATTTTCTGCAGCTCCTCCGTCACGATGGCTGCCAGCCGTTTTGCCGGTAGGGCTCGGAGGTTCTGCCGATATTGAGTCGCAATAAACTGGTCGAAGTACGGGGCAAGAATGGAAACAATCTTTCGAACATCCTTATCCTCGCTCACTGCAAAAAGCAAGTGGCGTCGGGCAGGTCGAAAGTACTCCTCCAGCGTATCGGCAAGCGCTTGAACCGAAGCACTGTTGTGGGCCGTATCGAGGATCACTGCCGGTTGATTGCCAATTTGTTCAATACGGGCTGGCAATCGAGCGGTTGCCAGGCCCTTGCGGATGTCATCGTTTCGAATGTGCCATCCCTGGAGGCGAAGTTCGAGACTGGTTGCAATCGCAACTGCTGCGTTTGTGGCTTGATGTTTACCCAAAAGCGCGAGCCGCGCGTCGTGGATTTCAAATTCCACGTCTCCGGCATGGAACGAAAAGTCCACGCGACCGTGCGGCTGGGGATCAAGTGCTGCCCGATAGCGGAACTCGAATTGTGGCCCCTTTTCGATTAATCGACAGCCATGTTCACGAGCTGCCTGAACAATCACGTCACGTGGACCGTTGGTTGTAACTCCGCTGATGACCGGGACTCCAGGCTTAATAATGCCAGCCTTTTCGCGCGCGATTGATACCAGTGAATTCCCAAGCTGCTTTGTGTGATCTCGGCTGATACTGGTAATCACCGACACGATTGGCATGCAAACGTTGGTCGAATCGAGTCGACCTCCCAAACCGACTTCCAACACCGCAAAATCAACCTGTCGATCGGCAAAATATTGGATGGCCAGGGCGGTTGTCACGTCGAAATAGGTCGGCCCCGGGATCTGTTCAGCCTCGCTGTGAGTTTGCCCATCCATCTCCTTGATCACCGGTTGCAAACGGTTGATCAGGTCAACGAACTCTTGGCTATTGCATGGGGTGTCGTCGACCACAAACCGTTCTTCAACGCGATAAAGATGGGGGGAGCTAAAAACGCCAACACGGAACCCAGCGGAACGAAGTATGGTGGCAACTATTGCCCCCGTAGAACCTTTACCTTTTGTTCCCGCGACATGGATGATTTTCAGCCCGGCGTCGGGATTTCCAAGCCGGTTTAGCAACTGGCGCATTCGATCGAGTTTCAGCTGTCGCTCATGGTAGGGGATGGCTGAATTCTGCTCGTAGTTAATCCGCCCCATCAGCCAACGAAGTGCTGCCTGGTAACTCGGCCTGTCGCGATCGTCGCACAGTCGGTCGTTCATGGCTCGTGAGGTACGGTGGAAGCAGCGGACACAGCAAAGCTCCCCCATCCTGCCAGCGGTGGAACCTGACCGCAAGGGACCGAAGCAGACTTTTGCAATATCTGGAAGGACTCCAGCACATAAGAAAAGGCCGGCGAGTGGCGGGAAATCTCGCCGGCCTTCGGATGGGGAGACCGATACTGGTGGGAAATCATTTTTTCGCCAAGCCGCGTCGTCAGCCGCCAACCTGATCAAACCCGCTGGTGGACGGTTGAGCACGATAAGGCACTCTCTTCTACCATTGCAGTAGAAGAGCATACCACGTGCCAAACTCATTGAGGCAATCCCTAAACACCTCGTCGCTAGCTCTCTGAATCGAGGTATTTTCCCAGATAAGGGACACCAAGGGCATTTTGGATTTTGGTCCTCTGCTGCAGGTGGGCTGCGGCGTGTTTGTAAGACTTTCCATCGTCGGTTGTATTTCCTGCTCTCGCCTCCCTGGCGGGGTGAACTGGCCTACTAGCACATGCGTACCGGAAAAGGTGCGACGTTGCCGGGTTGAGCAGTTCGTCGGAATTTGAGAGTATCCGGCCACTTGCAGTGATCCGCCATCGGGCCAACTCACCATATGTGCTATCATTCCGGGCACCGATATCCATTGCTAGAAAAGCTTCCTGGTATACAGCCGCCGCCGGTACCCTGCCAAACGACCTCCTGTCCCTACGCACATGTTGTTGCTTAAGAATATCGAAAAGGCCTACCGCGAACCTAACGGTGAGCCTCTGCCAATTCTCGATGTCCCTCACTTTCAAATGGACGCCGGTGAAGAGGTCGTCATCCGTGGTCGCAGCGGCTGTGGAAAAACAACACTATTGAACGCGATTGCGGGATTATTGACCGTTGACCGGGGAAGCATTCAGATTGACAACATCGAGATCACCAGGCTTCCTGAGGCGGGCCGCGATCGCTTTCGGGCTCGCAATATCGGCTATGTGTTCCAAACGTTCAAATTGCTGGCTGGATTCACAGCCCTGGAAAACGTGTTATTGGGCATGACCTTCACGGGACAGCGAACCGATCGGTCTCGCGCAGTAGAGCTGTTGAATCGTGTCGGGCTGGGTCACCGACTCGAGCACAAGCCGACAGCTCTTTCGGTTGGCGAGCAACAGCGGGTAGCCGTCGCTCGAGCCTTGGCCAACTGCCCCCTTCTCTTGCTGGCAGATGAACCAACCGCCAACGTCGATCCAGCCCACCAACAACAGGTGGTGGATTTGTTGCGAGAAAGTTGCCATGCAGAAAATATTTCCCTGTTATTGGTGACCCATGCAACGGAAGTCTCAGACCAGTTTGAGCGGGTTGAGGACTTGGAAAACATTAACCGAGTGATAGGAGGAGGCGCACCCGCCGAGACGATTGACGGCACAGCTTGAAACCCAGCTCCAGGGTTTCTCGAGGTTTAAAACGCGGCCTCATAGCATCTTCATACAGAACGTCTGGAAAAACTTAATTCCCCTCATCCCCAAATACATCGACTGATGCCTTTTTGGAAAATTGCGTGGCGAAACATGGAACAACGGGCACTCGCTTCGTCGTTGACCGGTCTGTCGATGGCTCTTGGGGTGGCCGTGATGATTTGTGTAATCGTCATTCACAGTGTGACAGTCCGCCAGTTTGAACAGGATGCCCAGGGTTATCACCTGATTGTAGGCGGCAAGAGTGGCTCTCTGCAGTTGGTATTGAGTACCGTGTATCACCTCGGCAAACCTGACTACCCGATACCCTACAGTTACTATCAGAAATTCTCCGCTGGTGAGTTTGCGGATGTGACAAAATTAGCCGTCCCATACTGCCTGGGCGATAGCTATGAAGCGCCAAACGGAAAGCTTTTTCGGGTGATTGGAACCACCCCAGACCTGTTTGACCAGATCGTCTACCAAAAAAATCAGGACGGTTCCGATCGGCGATACGAATTTCGTGCAGGCAGGAATTTTAAGGCCGACCATTTTTTTGAGGCTGTTGTCGGTTCCGTGGTTGCCGCACAGGCGGGGCTTCAGGTTGGCGACCCGCTGAATCCCACACACGGCATTACCGGTACAGGAGAGAAACATCGACAATTCAAGATTGTTGGCATTCTGGCGCCAACAGGCACAGCGAATGATCGCGCCGTGTTCGTGAACATTGAAGGGTTTTATTTGCTCGAAGGGCACGCGCTTTCCCGACCTGAAGGCGTTGCCGTCGAAGAACTAATATGCTCAACCCCTATCGGAACTGCGAATGATGGATCCCCGGTAGAACCTTTGGCAGACCAACTGCGGGAGGTAACCTCGATTCTTGTTGTGTGCACTGACGAGTTCGGGCCGCTTGTTCTCGACACCGCGATCAACAAGAGCAAAGAGCGAATTGCTCAGGCTGTTTCTCCCGTAAGTGAAGTCGCTCGCATGTTGGACCGGATTGTAGGTCCGATACGCTTGATCCTGTTTGTGATGACGATCTTGATCCTGATTGTTGCAGGAATCAGTATTCTGGTCAGCATTTATAACTCCATGAGCGAGCGGAGCCACGACATTGCGGTAATGCGAGCCCTGGGGGCAAGCCGACGCGCGGTCATGAGCATCATTCTCGTGGAATCAATCCTCCTCTCCCTATGTGGCGGGTTCGCAGGTATGCTGTTGGGGCATGGGTTGATCGCTTTGGCCAGTCCGTATGTCGAAGCTCACACGGGGGTAACGCTCAGTTTGTTCCAGTTTGATTGGCAGGAAATGACCCTCGTGCCTGGGTTATTATTGCTGGCAACGGTTGTTGGCTTTCTCCCGGCCCTGGCTGCTTATCGAACCGATGTCTCCAAAGCGCTCAGCGCGAGCTAGACGAACAGGTCCGAACCGCACCAACCTGCTGAAAAACCATATTCCAACCGTGGGTAAACCCGTAGAATAAAGGTTCAACAGCTGCCACATCTACCAACAGTTGCTTCGGCTTGATTCCATTCACCTGCAATACAACGGTATGACAAGCACATCATGTTTTCCAAGAATATTTTTGGGTTGGTTTCCTTTTCTTGCTCGCTGATGTTTTGGAGTACGGCACTACAAGCGTGTCCGTTCTGCAGCGCCACTGCCCAAACGCTCAGCCAGGAAATGGACTCGTCAGACGTCGTCGTCCTGGCGCGGCTCGTTAAAGGGGCATTACCTCCGGAGAATGGTCCTGATGCACTAGGACGTTTTGGAGTGATTGATCCTGACACAGGAATTGCGACTTTCGAAATCTACAAAACACTCAAGGGCGAGCCTTTGCTGAAAGGCATTGAAAACATCGATGTTGTTTTCTTCGGCCCACCCGAAAAAGACAAATCCTTTCTGATCACCGGAATTGGTACGGAAAAGATTGACTGGAGCACGCCCCTACCTTTATCAGACAAAGCCGTCCAATACGTCGAACAGCTACCGAATCTTCCCGCCGACGGGGCCGCGAGGCTGGAATTTTTCCAACGGCACCTGGAAGATGACGATCCCCTTTTACGGCAAGATTCCTATGATGAGTTCGCCCGAGCGCCGTACGACGAGGTCATCGCGTTGGCGGATCGAATGGATCACGATCAACTCGTTGAGTGGATTTCCAGTTCCACCATCGGACCCAGCCGGCGCCGACTCTATCTCACTATGTTGGGTGTATGTGGCAACCAAGGCGATCTGCCCATGCTGGAGGATATGATCTTTTCAGACCACCGCGAAGTTGAACCCGGTGTAAAACAACTTGTGCAAGCCGGGTTGTCTCTCGGGGGTCCTATCGCCTTACCCTTGGTAACCGAGATCGTGCGGACCCATGAACGATCTAGAAAGCTTGGTCTCGATGCGATGATCGCCTGTTACGTCAAGCTGGCAGGTCCAGAAGTTCTCCCCGCGATCAACGAAAGATTTCTGAAAGACACCAAGGCTGAATACACTCACACCTACAACGCGTTAATGGCGCTACGATTTCACGGTGAAGAGACGGATGTTATTCCACGCAAACAGTTGCTTGAGTCGGTACGACTCTTGTTGGATCATCCCGACTTTGCCGATCAGGTCATCCCAGATCTGGCCCGCTGGGATGATTGGGAAATCTTGGACCGTCTCGTCGCCATGTTCGGCAGTGCCGATGATCGGAGCTTTGTGCGACAACCCATTGTCACCTACCTGATCGTCGCAAGCGAACAGGAAGGCGATGTCGGTACGCGTGCAAAAAAAGCGCTCGAAGAACTGGAATCGCTGGACCCTGAATCAGTCGAACGAGCCCGCAGCTTGATGGCCTTTGGCTACCTGGGCAGGTCGAGGCCATCCGGAGACAACAGCAATTACACTCGTCAGGGAGATGATCCCGAACCTGAAAAAGAGGCTGCATCCAATCCTGTCAGCCCCCCCACAGACAATGCTCAAGCGGAGAAATCTCCGGAATCAGATTCTGGAGAACCGGCCCGTCCAACAAACACCAATAGTGACGTCACCAACATTCCTGATCCAGCCGATCCGCAGTTCAACACCGGCACTACGCCGATTTACGTTGGCGTTACCCCCCCGACCACCGTAGCGATTCAGAAAAACACCCCACAGGAAGAGGCCAGCCCGAATCATTCGCTACCCTCGAAAGCGAAGCCAGTCGCCTCGGACGGGAGTGACTCGACTAACGCCGTGGCTGCCCGTACCGCACCCGTCACCGATCATG
Organism: Lacipirellulaceae bacterium; assembly: GCA_965243695.1. Classification (GTDB taxonomy): domain Bacteria; phylum Planctomycetota; class Planctomycetia; order Pirellulales; family Lacipirellulaceae; genus JAKVCB01. The sequence continues at coordinate 18,024 of CBDEWC010000033.1, forward strand.
AATCACCATCCAGCGCGGCTTCAAACCATGAACTTGACACACCCGCGACTCCAAACAGAATAACCATCCTTGCTGTGCCCCTCCTGGCAGGGGCACTACTGATGGGATTGTTCTGGCTGATCTTGAAAAGTGGATCCGCGTGACCTGAGCTTGCTGTGCGTTAGAATAATCGGGATGTGTCGCGATTCTGGTAACCCGCCTGATTTTAGAATTGTCGCCTCTGAAGGAGACACCAGGACCAGCGTTACGCCACTCCCTGAAACTTGTCAGAACTCAGAAAAATCAAGCGACTGGAAAAAGTAGAATCCATCCAACGGATACTGAAAAGTTCACCAACAAAATCATGTCCACAACTGCCTCCATGTCATCGCCCTCCCTTGATGAAGGTGATTCCTCCGAACGGCTCCGGCACAATAGGGCGCTTGAGTACCGTGCATTGCACACAGGTGCCGTCGCCGGATTGGTACTTGCCATTGCATCGGTCTTTACCCTGGTAATTGCCACTAGCGGTATTGAAGCTTGTTTAATGGTATGCCCAATTCCCTTGATCGCGATGTTTCTTTCGCTCCGGGCGTGGCTGCAAATTCGCCAACACAGTGACCTATACACTGGGCGCCTCCTCGCCATCGCCGGGTTTGTCCTGGCTACTTTCTTCCTTGTGACCGGAGTTGGTTACGGCAGCTACGTGTATGCGACAGAAGTTCCAGAAGGTTACACACGAATAACGTTCGGAAAAATGAAACCAAATGAAATCGAAGAACGCGGCAGAAAGCCCATTCCTGACGACATCGCTGCACTGCAAGGCCAAAAGGTCTTTATCAAGGGTTACATTCGACCCGATTCACTGGCCGTGCGCAAAAACGCGAAAAACTTTCTCCTGGTAAGAGACAATAATCAATGTTGCTTTGGCGATTTTTCCAAAGTCAAATACTACGATCAAATCCAGGTTGACTTGCAAGGCCCGTTGACCGTGGACTATTCAACCGGAATTTTTCGCATAGGCGGCACCCTGCAAATTCACCCAGAAAATTTATTGCGTGGACCGGGGACTCCCGTGTTTTCACTGGTAGCCGATCATGCAAAATAGGCCCCGAGGGGATTCCCGAATTGCTCCTGGGCTGCCCGAACCAATTTGTCTCCATCCCACACCCAACCCACCCCTACGTCAGTTACCATGCTGTGTCCTCGCAAAGTCAACTGCCTAGGTCTTACACCGCTCTTCGTCATTTTTGGGACGATCTCTGGCTGCGGATCGGCTACGGTTACGACCGCCAATGGAAGCGTCAATCGGGACACACCCACAGTTTTGAATGCTGAAGCTTCCCCCCGCTCAAGCAGCAAAAGTCCGGATCCAGGCAAGACAAACCACACACCAGCCACAAAACGTGAAACGGCTTCACCAGCAGCAGCAACCGACAGTACCACCATTGCAGTACCGGCTGTCTCGACACTTTTGGCCGATAAAACGTTCGACGACCTCAAATTCGATATTGAACCTGATGCACCCTTTGACCGTTCGTTACTTACGCCAGAAATTGAAGCTCTCGATGGTCGGCCGATTCGCATTCGCGGCTATATTCTGCCAACAGCGCAAAAACGTGGGATCAAGCAATTTGTCCTGGTACGCGACAACCAGGAATGTTGTTTTGGACCTGGTGCTGCACTTTACGATTGCATCCTGATAAGAATGCAACCAGGGAAAACGGCTGAATTCTCGATCCGGCCAGTGGCCGTCACTGGCAAATTTGAAATTCAAGAATTCAAAGGGCTAGATGGCCGGCATCTGGCAATCTTTCAAATGCGTGGCGAAGAGGTCAAGTGACCTGTCGGTTGGTTGTGGCAACAGCAAGTGCCCCCCGGGAAACATCAAGGTGGCCCCGGGAAACATCAAGGTGGCCAGGACAAGTGGTCCAAAAGGGCACCATCGGGCCTTCGCGGTTGTGCAAATTGTAGCGGCAAAGAGGCCCGATCTAGCTTGGCCCCTGCGGGTGCATCTCCAAAATCGCCTCAGGCGGCGTTCCTGGCAGGGTGGCGAGGTTGCCCCTTTGGAGTGTTGAGTAGGCGCTCGTCTCGTCCGCCTCTGGAGCCCTCCAGGACTACCACAGTTGCCACTGGTCGAAAGTCAACACGTAGATGCCCAACAGCAGGTTCGTGACTGCATGGGCTGCCACACAATCCCAAATGTTCTTGGTACGTATTAACAGCCAGGTCACCATTCCAAACCATGCCAGAGAGGCAAAAATCTCGCCTGGGTGGGCCAGGGCTGGGAATCCGGTGCCCATGAGAATGGCCATACCAGTGGCAGTCCCGACGGGAACGTTCCACCAATCAGGAGCCACGACAACTCGCATCAAAAATGCCCGATAAAACATCTCCTCGATAATCGGTACAAGCAGTGCCAGTCCTGTAAAACGTATCACGAGAAACAGATAGGCCCAAACGGGTGTTGCTGCAAGCTGCTGGAGTGGGTTGTAGGCAGGTCGCTCTCCCGAATTAACCCATTGGTCGAGGCCCACCAAAGCCAAGAGTTTGGGTTCCAACTTAAGACGGCAAAGGCCAACCCAAACGACAATGCCCACAACTCCAATGAACACTGCAAGGAGCGAAATCCGGAACGGAAAAACTCGGTAGGCAGGCCAGACAAACAGGAGTACGGAACCTGTTAAGAGAATTTTCACGGTGTAAACAATCGGATAATTCTCGTAGTAGATGGTCACCCCGAAAATATTCCGGCTGCCGGCTGCCCGCTCCATTTGCTCTCGAGCCTGGAGAGTTTCCAAATCTGTCGCTTCGCTCTGTGAAATCGGTTCCGGTGGTGACGGTTCACACGATTGGATGAGCATGTACACCACAAGCGGCAATACAAATGGCAGCCAGCGACAACTCTCAAACCGCTGTGGAAGTCGATGTTCAGCAACAGCGGTGGTATTTGCAGCAGTCATTGTGGGATAATTCGGGAAAATTAATGGATTTTGGTGTAGCTTCGCGGATCAAGGGGTGTATTATAAAAGCTAGCCTGTTGGTTAGAAGGGTTGCCATCGAGGTAACTCTGGTTCTTAAAGTCGCCTCCCTCGTGACAGATGAGCGGGGTGCAAACGGGCGCAACTGACCTTGGAGATTCGTCCGATGAACACCTCGCTGTAATCTGCCGGGAGAGGCATCTCCTCTGCGGTCGAGCTGTGCGTGGTTTCTAATGGTGACATACGCTTGGTCTCCCCGATACCGTCCGTAGTCCGTTTGCGCAGGCTTCGCTGCCTAATCGCAGGTGGTTTCCCTTACACAGATTCACGCAGCGTAGAGTTAATTACAGATTCAGCCAACCCAACCTCAGCGGCCTAATTGAAAATTTACACATGTCACCCTGAACCGGGTAACCACGTTTTACAAATAATTGTAATTGAGCGATGAACTGTCCCACAGGACAAAAGAAAATTTGAGACAAAAGAGATGAACCTACACAAGCTAAGAAACATTGGCATATCCGCCCACATTGATTCTGGAAAAACGACGCTGAGCGAACGGATTTTGTTCTACGCGGGGCGAATCTACAAAATGGAAGACGTCCGTGGCGGTGGGGATGGCGCCACGATGGACCATATGGAACTTGAAAAAGAGCGTGGTATTACGATCACTAGCGCGGCCACAACGGTCGACTGGAAGGAGCATACCATCAATCTGATTGATACGCCTGGTCACGTCGACTTTACGGTTGAAGTCGAGCGTAGCCTGCGCGTTCTCGACGGTGCTGTGCTCGTGTTGTGTGCGGTTGGTGGTGTGCAATCCCAATCGATGACCGTTGACCGCCAAATGAAACGCTACCATGTGCCACGCTTGGCGTTTATCAACAAAATGGACCGAACCGGAGCAGACTCTGCTGTAGTGGTTGAGCAGGTTCGTGAAAAACTTGGCTGTGACGCCGTTTTAATGCAACTCCCGATCGGCAAGGAAGCGAGCTTTGAAGGGCTTGTTGATCTGATCACGATGAAGGCTGTTTATTTCGATGGCAAACATGGCGAAGTGCTCCGTGAAGATGAAGTGCCATCCGAACTGGCCGACAAGGCCGATACTGCGCGATCCCAAATGTTGGAATCCTTGTCAATGTACAGTGATGAATTGATGGAACTTTTGCTGGCGGAGGAAGAGGTTCCGGAGGAACTGATCCACCAGGTTATCGGACACGCAACTCGCGAGCAGGATTTGACTCCCGTCTACCTGGGAACTGCATACCGCAATAAGGGTGTGCAACCCTTGTTAGATGCCATTACACGCTACCTTCCTTCACCGTTGGACCGCGAGATCACGGCCAACAGTCCGCTGGAGGATGGCCCGAAAATCGTGCTTGAAACCAATCCTGACAAGCCTTTTGTCGGTATGGCTTTCAAGATTGTTGACGATGAGTTTGGTCAACTCACCTACACACGTATTTACCAGGGGACCATTCACAAAGGTACACCATATTTCAATCAGCGAACTGGCAAGAAAGATCGCTTTAGCCGCATTGTTCGTATGCATGCTGACAAGCGCAAAGAGGTAGATTCTGCATCGGCTGGCGACATTGTAGCCATCATGGGACTCGACTGTGCCAGCGGAGACACCTATTCGGCAGAGCCAAAGTATTGCCTACTGGAAAATATGTTCGTGGCCGACCCGGTCATCAAAATGTCGATCAATCCGCTTTCTCGGGATAGCGCCGACAAACTCGTCAAGGCACTTCAACGGTTCCGAAAAGAAGATCCAACCTTTCAAGTTTCAACGGATGAAGAAACCGGGGAAACGGTCATCGCAGGCATGGGCGAGTTGCACTTGGAAGTCTATGTCGAGCGGATTCGCCGTGAATACGGTGTCGCAGTCGAAGTCGGGGCTCCCAAAGTCAGTTACCGGGAGTCGGTCACTAAGGCCGTTGCTTTTGACCACAAACGCAAGAAACAAACTGGTGGATCAGGCCAGTACGGTCATATCGTAGGAGTGTTGGGCCCGTTGGCGGACGAAGAAAAAGAAGAGGTCGATGGAGAATTACTGTTTATTGATAATGTGACAGGAGGCCGGATCCCCAAACAGTATATTCCCAGCGTCGAAAAGGGAATTCGCAACATGATGGCCAAGGGCCCTGTGGCCGGTTTTCCTGTTGTCGGGCTGAAGATGGAATTGAATGATGGTAGTTATCATGATGTCGATAGCTCCGACATGGCATTCATGCTCACCACACAGCAGTGCTTTCGTGAAATCTTCCCCAAAATGAAACCGGTGCTCCTTGAACCTATAATGCTCATGGAAATCGAGATTCCGGAAATATTTCAGGGCAGCGTTGTGGGCAATCTTGCCAGCCGTCGTGGGATCGTTAATTCCACCACTGTTCAAACGGGTATGTGCACCATCATGGCTAACGTCCCTCTGGCAGAGACTTTTGGATACTCCACCGATCTACGCAGTCTTACCCAAGGGCAGGGCACTTTCATCATGGAACTTTTCAAGTACCAACCTGTACCGGCCACCATTCAGGCCGAGGTGATCGCAGAGCGGAAAGCCGAATTGCAACCCGCTTGATTACCCACTACCTGGTACCCAGGAAGTCTCCTCACGGCCCAGCCAGAATCCTTTGGCAGGGAAAGTGTGCTTGCGGCAACCTACCGTGGCAACTCTCTCGAGTTTACGAACCCTCTGGAGACGCGGCTCAGGCTGGCGAACTTCCGCTCACAACTCAGCTTGACGTACTGCTTTGCACCTCAGCTGTAGGCTTGGCTGACTTGGAGGAGCCGCTCTGAGCATCCAATTTGTCGGCAATTCGGCGATGCTCGTCGGCCTGCTCATTCTTACCAAGTCGGGCCATCGTCGTGGAAAGGTGACGGTGGGCATCCACGTGTTGCTTGTCAAACTCAACCGCATTGGCGAACGATTTTGACGCAAGCTTGGAATCACCTATCTGGTTGTAAGCCAGCCCTCGTCGGAAGTAATGCTCGGCTTCGGTTGGTTCCAGACGAATTGCCTCGTTGAAATCATCGATAGCTTTTTCAAAATCTGCCAGCTGCATGTAGGCCAACCCGCGATTGACGTAGGCAGGCGTGTAGCGATCACTCTGGGCAATTGCCTCGCTGTAGGCCTGAACGGCCTCATGTAGCTTACCGACACCCGTGTAGGAATACCCTTGCCAGAGGTGGGCACGCGGATCGTTAAAGTTAATCGATGCAGCCTCTTCAAAATCTGAAATGGCCAAATCATCTTCGTCGATGTAGTGGAAACAGATTCCTCGCCGGAAATAAGATTCTCCCAGTTCCGGATTCAGGGCGATTGCCTCCGAAAACGATTTAATCGCATCGCCAATTTCACCAAGCATTCGCTCAGCAACACCTTGACTGTGGTGAGCCGCAGCCCTTGCTGAAGCCGCCTCGTCAGCTTCGGGAAGCAGTTTCAGGAGTGTTGCGCAGTCGACAATCGCGTCCTGGTAAGTCTGTTTTCGCAGTTCTTCATCCTCTGTTGTTTTTCCCAATTCAATATGAATGGCAGCTTTGGTCAGGTATCCCTGTACAAAAGGCATACCATCTTCGTCCGGTTCAAACAATTTGATTGACTCCAGGGCAGCCTGGAGTGCTGGAACATATTGCTGAGCCTGCATTAAAGTTGTCGCCAGAACGAATTGCGACTCGTGATCTTGGGGATCCAATTCAATCGATTTGTGGATGTCGACCAAAGCCTTGTCCAATTTTCCTTGGCTGGCATAGCCTTGACCACGGAGCCGATAGGCCTCTGGGTTTTCTTCGTTCATCTTGATGGCCCGATCCATCACCTTGACACCCTGGGAACCTCCTCCAAGTAGAATCATCGCCTTGGCCAGACCAAATACGGCATCGTAGTTCGACCGATCTTCTTCGACAGCAGCCTGAAAATCTGGTAGCGAGAGTTCAACCGCACCCAATTCCTGATAGAGTTTTCCACGCCCCACCAGGGCCTCTAAAAACTTCGGATTCTTGTCGAGGGCTTCCTTGTAGTCTTTCAGGGCCGAGTCGTAGTCCTCAAGTGCGGCAAACGCAAGGCCACGAGCCGCATAGGCATTCGGAGCATAGGGGACCTTTTGAATGGCGGCGGTAAACGCAGCAACGGCTTCTTCAGGTTTTTCGTCGCCAAGATAAGTCTGGCCTGCCTTCATAGCCTGCTCATACTCGGCAGCAATATCTTTTTGACCCGCTGAGATCTGAGCCTGGGCCGCTGACCCGCTGAGCAAATAAATAGCCACGAGAACAAGGCTGATGTTGATCGTGGAAAATGGTGTCGAAAATCGGAGAAAACTCATAGATTTTGCCTCGGGCAACTGGGGCGAACGCAGTATGTCCAGCTAAAGACTGGGACACAGAAAAAACTGGAATATGTGGAAACTTGCCGAGCAACCTAGCGATACGGACATTCCGCTCGGAACTCTACTGGATCGTACCACGCTGTTGAAATTAAGCCCGTTGAATGGGGCAGTCCCACCGAGAAAAATCCGACACGTGGTGCCGGTCCTAATGGTCATACGGCCCCCACCACGGCAAGGTTCGCAAAAGGCAGCAAGGTTCGCGAAAGGCAGGGGCCCCAGGATTTTAGGGTCGTTGGGATACTGCAATGGTGGGGAAACGCAAGACGGCCGCCCCCTGGCAAGCCAGGATCGGCGATGTTCTCCTCAGAATGGAGACGTTCTTTGTGAACGTTCTATAGTTGCGGTGCCTTTTTCGGCTTGGCATCACTCTTGCCAGCCAGGGCAAAACGGCTGTATTGCTTGCCGGTCCGGTTGTACTCGGTGGCAAAGGCTTCAGCGTCCTCTGGCGTAAAAGGACGGTCAAGGGTTCGCTTGAACTTTTGATATTCGTAAATATGAACGACGTAATTCGGTTCCGGCTTGGGCCTGCCATATTCGTCGAGATTATTACCCTCTGCCACGCCTTGCTGTTCACCGTCTGATTTTGGCTCGGCGACCGGCTCCTCCTTGGAAGTTTTCCGTTTGCGGCTCCGCGACGATTTCGAAGCAGCTGTATCTGACTCCGTAGAAGCCTCTGCTTTGGCCTTAACCTCAACCTCCTCAACCTCCTCAGCGTTGTCAGCGTTGTCTTCGTTGTCAGCTTTGTCAGCGCTGTCTGTGAGGTTGTCTACCTCGTCGTGGTCATCCTCCAAGTCGTATTCGTTGTCGTCCACGAGGTCGAATTCTTCGTTGAAAAGATCATCGTCGTTGTCAGTGGCCATGGAGAGACGTCCTGCGTTCGGTTTGAGTTGAAGGTTGCCAAATTCAAAAAAACACCGGAATGCTTATCGGTTGAAGCATTTCAACCAGTTTAGTATTGAATGAATTGGTGAGTTCGTCAACGGGCCCAAAAGGGGGCGACATCGCTGGTTGGTGACCGACACCCAGGGTTCTATTTTCCTTCCCGAGCGCTAGTACAACATTTGATATGAGCCAACCGAATGGTGTGGACCCGTTGATCCCTATCGCAAACTGCAGTGGATTGTACGATTTTGCAGATGGTCGTACGCTCGGTTTACTGCCCCGGCCCCATCCTTTAAGGGAAGCAGCACGGTATTTGGCTGGCTGTCGCCAGGGATAGCCAAGAGGCCGCCACCCATTCAGAGAATCGGTGGCGGTTCATTTCGGGCCACGTCGATTGCTTTGGTAAGCGTGGTATCCGCAGCTACCGTTTCAAGCGGGCCACTGCTGACATTGGCAAAGCTCACGTCGCTTTGAGGAATGTCCTCAATGCCACGATAACCGGCAGCGTATTGCTTGTTTCCGTTAACTTGGCCAGAGATCGCCTCCGTAGCACGACGTATGTCGATATCGGGATGCACTCCGAACTTGCTGATCGGACGATCGTGGGGCGAAAAGAACTTAGCAGTCGTCAATCGAATTCCAGTGCCAGCATGACCTAGCGAGAAGATGCCCTGAACCGATCCCTTGCCATAGGAGCGACTACCGATGATCTTTCCTCGCTTGGTGTCTTTGATGGCTGCGGCAAAAATCTCACTGGCGCTAGCACTGTCTCCATCAATCAAAACAACCAAGGGTACCCGCCAAGTGCCCCCCCGATGAGCCCGATAATCAAATGTCTCAGCATGGCTGCGGCCGCGTGTCGAAACGATCCGCCCGTTGGCGACGAACTTGTCAGCCAGTTCAACACTTGCGGTAAGCAGCCCTCCTGGGTTGCCTCGGAGGTCGATGACCAGACTTTTCATTCCCTGGCGGTGAAGTTCCCAAAGGGCCGACTCCATGTCGGAAGCAGTCGTCTTCTGGAACGCTGGGATCCTGATGTATGCAACGCCACTGGATGGATCCACGATTCCGACGTCTTCTAGGCTGGGGACATCGACATGCTCGCGCCGCACTGTGATTGTTTTGGAAAAATGGCCTGTCCGCTCAATCGTAACACGGACAACACTGCCTTCTACGCCCGTCAACAATCCGGCCGCCTTGTCTGTCGACAGATCGCTGGTTTTTTGCCCATCAACTGCAACAATCCGATCCCCTTCAAGAATTCCGCTTTGTTTAGCTGGACTTCCTGGAATGACGTGGACTATCAACAGCGCTCCATCATCCGCCTTGAGTTCAACACCCAAGCCAATAAAGTTGCCTTCAATTTGTGAGTAAACGTCGCGCAACTGGTCAGCGGTCAAAAATGCCGAGTAACTGTCCAACCCGTCAGCCGCTGCCGCTATGAACTCCATGAGCACTGCGGATTCGCTTAGTCCCGTCCGGTAACTGATACGACGGGCGATCTCCGCAGCTCTGGACGAAGCGTCGTGCGACGTCTGAATACGCGAGCGGACGGCTATTTGACATATCTCGCGATGCACCTGCTCCAGCCGCCCCTGGTTGGTGCTGAGATGGTGTAGGCTGCAAAACTCTCGATCTCCCAAGGCAATTCCCAGAGATCGCACACCTCGATAAACCAGCTTTTGCCAGGGAGGTGTCTCAACATAATGTGTATCGATCTTGCTCAAAAGTTCACCATACATCTCCGACGCCTGGTTCGCGCTGAGGGCCTCGACCGACTGCCTGAAGCTATGATCGCCAAACCGACGGTCAAAGCTGTAATGGAGGCGGGCATTGTCGAACCGCTGCTGAAGAGCATGCTGCCCCGGATGATCCCGCAAAGCCTCTTCGTAATGAGCCAATGCGTCGCCCCAGGAGCCATCTACTTCAAGGGATTGACCTTGCTCAAGAATATTGCTGACAACCTTGGGAACCAATCCGTCGGACGCCTGAACCACCCCCACGGCTGACACCTGAGTGTCAGAATAAGAAGGATGACCCGCCACCAGCAGGGTGACTATCAGGATCGCCAAACTTCGCTTCATTAATTCAAACCCAAACGTCATGTGTTCATTCCGTGACACGTGAGAGGTGGCTTTCGCGCGGTGTTAATACACCTGACCGACAAGGGGACCAGCCAACCGATTATAACGATTCAACCCGGCAATCGGGCTTTGGGCCAAGCGGGCCCAACCTTGGGGGACACCGTGAATATAGATCACGAATGCGCGCGAGTCAAAAAACTACAACACACTTTCTCGCGGGTGTTCCCCGTACTCGTTACAAGCAGCGCAACCGGATGCAGGATCTAACGTCTGGTCGGACAACGACGCAAAAAAGTTTCAGGACGATTCTTTGAGTCGCCCCGTCTTGACCGTTTAGCACGCCTTGCGTATCGCCACGCTACGATATGCTGGTCAGCCTTGTCATTGTCGCAACTGGCCAGCTAATGTAGGCGAGCGTTTGGAGAGGCGGGCTTGCGAGCCATACAATCCTTGAAAGCCATAGAGTGCAGCGTCATGCCGTCCACTGACTGAGAATTCATTCTCCCAGTACCGAATTAAGGGCGATGTGCCCGTTCTAGCCTTAGTTACGAAATCAAAACTCAAACGGTTCCGTCAAATGACACAGGAATATCGACAAACGGATCCGCGGCCGCTTTACCAGGCCAACGCTACAGGAAAACTGGGCCGAACCGCTTCACTCGACCTGAGATTTGGCCACATCCAACCAAAAAAAAACCGTCACCCCTTCGTTGTTCCAGTCCCGGGTGGAGGGGGGGGAGGACGGTGGCCCGGGGCAGTACATTGAAAGGGGCGACGGGAGATGCTATCGTGGCGCGCTCTGTTCCGCGGGGCATGTGCAGAGTTGATTGGGCGCGTCCGAAGCATCTGGCACTACCGCTACGGGGAGGAATTCCGGCAGTGCCTTAGCCACTCATTTTTCTCATGCACATTTTCTACGTGACGTTGCTCAGGAAGGTTCGGTTTTGTGGTTATTTTCCTCCCTTTTTGACCAGTTGACCGAAAAAAACCACCCATTATTCAGCTCCCCGCTCCTGCCTCGCGCTGCCCCACTTTGCTCAGGAAAAATCAATGCCAAACCCACAGATTCAAAATGCTCTGATCAGTGTCAGTGACAAGACGGGACTCACGGAGTTCGCCCGCGAATTAGTGGCAGCAGGAATTACGATCTACGCCAGCGGAGGAACACGCCGCCACCTGGAGACCGCAGGTATCCAGGTCCAGGAAGTTGCTGCTTATACCGGATTTCCCGAGATGATGGATGGACGCATCAAAACCCTGCATCCAAAAATTCATGGTGGGATCCTGGGACGCACCGATCACCGGGAAGACTTGGACGCAATGGCAACACATGGCGTTGTTCCCTTTGGACTGGTTGTGGTCAACCTCTATCCGTTTGAAACAACGATTTCGCGGCCAGGTGTGAGCCCTGCCGAGGCGATCGAGCAAATCGATATTGGAGGACCCACTCTTGTTCGAGGGGCCGCCAAAAATCATGCCTATGTAGCCATCGCCAGTTCGCCTTCCCAGTACTCGGCCATTTGTGCAGAAATCGAAGCACAAGGTGGTGTTAGCGATACCTTACGTCGCGAATTGGCAGGAGCAGCTTTTGCACACACAGCTGCTTACGACAGGGCTATTGCCGGCTATTTTGTCCGGACAGATACAGACAACGGCGACAAACCTTCGGCCGATTGTTTTGAACGTAAGTTGAACCTCACGGCCACGCATCAGGTGACCCTCCGCTACGGTGAAAATCCTCATCAATCTGCAGCACTTTATGCGTCGAGCAATGCCGATCCGAATAGCCTGGTTCGAGCTGAGCAGCTCAACGGCAAGGAGCTTTCCTATAACAATTTGCTCGATTTGGATGCAGCGCTGGCAGCTGTCTCGTCTCTGCCAACGCCAAGCGTCGTTGTTTTAAAACACAACAACCCCTGCGGCGCCGCAACCGCCCCAACGCTTGGCGCAGCAACCCAAAAAGCATGGGATGGTGATCCAGCTAGTGCTTTTGGATCCATCCTTGGCTTTAATGTGCCCGTTGACCTGGCGGCTGCGGAATGCCTTGCCGAGCCAGGCAAGTTTGTCGAGGCGATCATTGCCCCCGATTTCGAACCGGCAGCCCTGGAGATTCTCACAACCAAACCAAAATGGCGTTCGAATGTCCGGTTGCTTAAAGTAGGGAAAGTGGATCCAGGTGCAGGAGCTCTTCAAATACGGTCCATCTCGGGGGGTTATCTCCTCCAGCAAGCCGACAACCACGCCGACGAAGTGTCGACCTGGCACCAGCCTACCGAGCAGAAGGCTACCGAAGAGCAGTTGGCAAATCTGAAGTTTGCCTGGGCAATATGTAGGCATGTGAAATCGAATGCGATCGTATTCGTCAAAGACTGTGGACTGGTCAGCGTTGGAGCTGGCCAAATGAGCCGTGTCGATTCCGTGGAAATCGCAATTCGCAAAGCTGGTGAGCGAAGTTCGGGAGCCGTACTTGCTTCCGACGCGTTTTTTCCCTTCGACGACTCGATTCACAATGCGGCTCGGGCTGGCATCGTTGCAGTAGTTCAACCGGGCGGATCGCGACGCGATGAAGAAGTAATCGCTGCCTGCAACGAACACAGTTTGCCAATGCTACTGACAGGACAACGCCATTTCCGGCATTGAGTGAAGGAGGGTCGGTGGAGAGTTGCGTTTTGATATGGCCTGCAGAACTTCGAGGGATTTTTGTGCCGGTCACAACGGTCACCTTTCCCTAGCGACAAACATTGGCCCTTCAGGTCTTCTATTTATTCTTTCCCGATCGGGAATCTGGTAACGTTCACCGATAAAAACACCCAACTCGCAACTACCAAATAGACTTTTCCTGCGCCAGACTATGTCCTTAAGGCAAGTTTCCACGTCAACGTGTAATCCCAGGTCTCTTTTTCCAGAATTCAGTGGCCTGTTGAAAAGCAAAGGCCAATTGCAGGACTCCGAAGTCGTCATGATGTCTTCCCACGATTTGAATACCCACGGGTAGTCCGTCAGTGGTGAACCCGCAGGGGACTGAAATTGCAGGCAAGCCGGTCACTGAAACGAAGTAACATGATTTCATCCAATCGATGTAGGTATGCATCTTTTCTCCGTTGATCTCCGCGACATAGCGATCCTGCACGGCAAAAGGAGGCACCTGGCTGACCGGAAAAATCATAAACTCGTACCTTTCCATGAACTGGCGCACCCGGTGGTAGAGCTGCGTGCGTTTTAATTCCACACGGGCGAGTTGGGGACCGGTCAACTTCTTGCCTTCTTGGACATTCCAGATAATGGTCTCCTTGATCGCTTCGCGATGCGTCTCCAGCAAATCGCGAAAATTCAGTTCCATTTGCCATGCCCGCCAAGTTTTAAAGATCTCATCGGCGTCACTAAAATCAGGCGTTTCATCGATAACCTCACAGCCCAGCGACTCGAAAGTCGGCCGCCCGGCTTCCAGAACTTCTGTGACTAACGGATCCACTGGTATTTGGCCGAAGTCCCGACTCCAGGCAAGCTGAACTCCACGGAAATCGCGTTCCAGTGGCTGGGTGAAGATATCAGCCGGTTCAGTGATGGCAATCGGGCTGCGGGAATCAGGCCCAGCTATGGCCGATAGAATCAGTGCTATGTCTTCCACCGTTCTGGCCATTGGTCCTTGGACCTGAAGCGGAAACCAGGCAGCTTCTGTGGGCCAGGAGGGAACGCGACCGGGCGAGGGACGAAAACCAACGACATTACAGAAACTGGCTGGGTTGCGCAATGACCCTCCAAAATCACCGCCGTCGGCAATCGGAATCATGCCACAAGCCAATGCTACCGCAGCCCCACCACTGCTACCTCCACATGTTTTAGCAAGGTCATAGGGATTGAGTGTCTCGCCAAAGACCTCGTTGTAGGTTTGCGAACCAGCACCAAATTCCGGAGTGTTGGTTTTCCCAATTGTGATAGCTCCTGCTGCTTTTAAGCGTTCAATGATCAATGCATCTTGATCTGGCACGTGGTCCCGAAAGATCGGTGAACCGAATGTTGTGCGGATGCCTTTTGTCTCGGCCATGTCTTTATGGGCAACCGGCAGGCCATGAAGTGGCCCCAATTGGTGACCTCGGAGCAAATTTTCATCCGCCGCGGATGCTTGCTCCAGAGCCTGATCAGCCAATAACGTGATGATGGCATTCAAACGAGGATTAACACGATCGACTTGTGCCAGGTGTGCCTCGGTGAGTTCGCGTGCCGACACTTCGCGGTCGCGAAGTAGACGCTGCAACTCCGTTGCAGTTAAAAAGCAAAGATCGGTGACATTCATTGTTGTCGTTCTCCGTGCAGACCAGACATACTGTCAAGAAATCTGGTGTGCGCTCAAGAAATCATGGTTTGCTTAATCGACCGGCGTCGCATCACACACCTTTTTTGGCCTGTAGACCAGACACCTGTTGACCACTCGACTCTGACAGAGACACCTGTCGTAAAACTCGCCAGGACTTTCTTCCGGGCAGATACCACCTGGGACGTATTCTGATGAACGGAAAGGACTGGGGCCTGCTTTTTTCCCAATTTAAAGTTTCCCGTGTGGTAGCGGAAGAGGTACAACGACAGGGTCCGTTGCAACGACGAACTCGGACTGCTGACTCGTAGTTTTGGCGAATTCTGGCAAGCAGCTGGAACTCGATTTGCAAAATGTCGACATTTTCTGCGTTGTTGTGGTTTAAAGGGAGACTGAATTTACAGTTGGCCTTGAAGGTGATCCGGCCAGAAGTGCAAAATCAGTTCATATGGTTCGACTTGCTCACAGTCTTGCACCGTGAGATAATTAAACACTGGGCAGTTGCTGACGTGGAACCTGCAGAAACATTCTCGTGTGCATAACTACCCAGAAAGACCTCACGCTCTTGCCCACACTTACCGCATGACACCTCACGTCACACTTCGAGTTCTCGATGGCGCCGACCGCGGGCGGGCCTATCACGATCTAACCACACCGGTCACAATCGGCCGCGAAGACGGAAATTCGATTCAGCTCAATGACGAACGAATTAGCCGATTCCACGTCAAGATTCAGGAAGACCAGGAAAAACTGGTTTTAACCGATCTGGAAAGCACCAACGGTACGCGGGTTAACGGCGAGGATACACAACTTCGGATCTTACGCTATGGCGACGTAATTTCCGTTGGGCGATCCGTATTGCTGTACGGGACTCGAGAACAAATTGCGGTTCGACTGGATGAGCTTCGCGGCAACGGTGTTCCCCCTACCCACGGAATCGATCCCGATCAACTCGCGGAGCAGATGGAATCGTCATCGCTTGATTTTGAACTGCAGTGGGGTGCTTCAGAGAACCTTCACAGTACCTTACACATACCGATACCTCCAGACTTGCCCGACCGGCTAACTCCAGGGCAGGCAGCCCAGATTTCTGAAATGCTGGAATATTTTCATTTGCGAACACGGACCTTAATCCAATCCGTGAAATTCTCCGAATCGAGCCAGAACGTCGACTTGAACTTTGGCCAGTGGCAAGAACTCCTCGACATCCAAGCTCAATTGGCCGAGTATCTTCGGAAAATTGGTGAACCGGATACGCAATAGTTTGCCAGATACGCCATAGTTGGTGGCCATCTGGCAAAAGTCCAATTGCATCACCGAGCGGTCCGATTGACCCACAACAAACCTGAATCGGGTGCTGGTCCAATTGCTATGGATGGTCCGCGCGGTAGAATAGCGGTTCTGCCAGTTTGGTGTACGTTTGTCCTGTGATGGGAAGGAGCCGTTGTGAGTGCCCGTTCGTTCGCGCATCTGCATTGTCATAGCCACTACAGTTTGTTGGATGGAGCCAGTCCCATCGAGCAATTAGTGGCTCGAGCCAAAACGCTTGGTATGAACGCCTTGTCGCTGACCGACCACGGCAACCTCTATGGAGCACTTGAGTTTTACCAATCGTGTCGCGACCAGGGGTTAAACCCGATCGTCGGCTATGAGGCCTACATTACCTCTGGAAGTCGGTTCAATAAAACCAGTGAACACAAGGACGCATCGTACCACCTGACATTACTAGCTCAGAATCGGACCGGCTTCCAAAACCTCTTACAGTTGTCGAGCAAGGCATTCCTGGAAGGCTTCTACCACAAGCCGCGGATTGACCGCAGTTTGCTGCAGGAACACAACGAGGGCTTGATTTGTCTTAGCGGCTGCGTCTCCGGTGAACTGAGTCGCACCCTGCTGGCCGGCAACTCAGCAGACGAGGCCCTCACACAGGGTACCGAAATTGCCAGTTGGTTCCACAAACTTTTCGGCGACCGTTACTTCATTGAAATCCAAGACAATGGCCTTGATATCCAGAAAGCAGCGCTAGAACTTTCGGTTGATCTAGCCCACCACATGGGTTTGCCCCTAGTTGCCACTTGTGATTGCCACTACATCCACCGTGAAGATGCCGAAGCTCAGGATGTACTGCTCTGTATCAATACCGGAAAGTTTCGCACGGACACGAACCGGATGAGAATGGAAGGCGACCAGTTCTACCTGCGCAGTCCGGAGGAAATGTACACGACCTTCCACGGCCTTGAAGAAACCGTTTCCCGCAGCCAACAGATTGCCGACAGCGTAGATCTTGATCTGAATCTCAACCAACGACACTTTCCTACATTTATACCGCCAGAAGAAAAATCGCCCGTAGAGTACCTGCGAGAACTTTGTATCGACGGACTGAAGGAGCGTTACTCCGATATCCCGGAGCGGTGGCAACACGAAGACCCTGCTTCAGGTGAACTGGCAGAGGAAGTCATTGCCCGGCTTAATCGCGAGTTGCATGTCATCGAGAAGTTGGGTTTTGCCGACTATTTTCTCATTGTTTGGGACTTTGTCCGCTACGCAGTTGAACAAAACATTCCTTGTACGGCACGCGGATCGGGGGTTGGATCTCTGGTTTGTCATGCCCTGTACCTCAGTCATGTGTGCCCGCTGAAATACGACCTCTTGTTTGAACGATTTCTCGATGAGAGCCGGCGCGAAGCCCCTGATATTGATATTGATTTTTGCAAGGAACGCCGGAGCGAAGTGATTCAATATGTCAAAGATAAATATGGCGAATCGAACGTCGCCCAGATTGGTACCTTTGGCACATTAGCAGCGCGAGCGGCTGTTCGCGATGTAGGGCGTGCTCTCGGCATGCCGATTTGGCGCGTTGACCAGATTGTGGCTATGTTTCCGGAACAACTGGGCATGACGCTCGATGATGCGCTCACCAATAGTGCGGAACTTAAAAAAACTTATGATGACGATGGAGAAATCCGCGAATTGATAGACCTTGCCCGCAACGTTGAGGGCCTTGCGCGCAACGTCGGTACGCACGCGGCAGCAGTCGTCATTGCCGAAAAACCAGTTGATCAATACGTTCCCCTGCAGCGAGTTAAGGGCAAAACAGAAGTTATCACGCAGTGGGCTATGGGAGATGTAGAACGAGCCGGCCTGCTAAAAATGGATTTCCTTGGTCTTCGAAACCTGACAATTCTGGCCAAGAGTGTAGATCTTGTGGAACAGTCAACCGGCAAACGGATCAATCCTTACAAGTTCCCACTCGATGATCCGGAAACTTTTGCCGTGTTCTGCCGCGGTGAAACTAAGGGTATTTTCCAGTTCGAAAGTGGCGGCATCCGTGATTTGTTGCAACGCATGCGACCTGACAGCTTCTCCGATATTATCGCAACCAATGCACTTTACCGGCCAGGTCCGCTAGAAGGTGGAATGGTCGATGAGTACATCAATGTCAAGCATGGCCGAAAACAGGCGGAATACCCACATCCTGTCACGAAAGAAGTGCTGAGTGAAACGCATGGGGTCATGGTTTACCAAGAACAGGTCATGCGCATTCTCTACCGTCTTGGTGGCATCCAGTTGGCCAATGCTTACACATGCATCAAAGCCATTAGCAAGAAGAAACTAGAAATCATTGCCAAGTTTCGCGAACAGTTCATTTCAGGCTCTCAGGAGAAAGGTCTCGACAAGGCAAAGGCTGAACATTTGTTCGGCATGATCGAAAAGTTTGCCGGCTACGGATTCAATAAATCGCATTCGACTTCTTATGCGTTGATTGCTTACATGACCGGCTATTTGAAAGCGCACTACCCAGTCGAATTCATGGCAGCCTTGTTGTCAGGTGATATTCCCGGTCGCAACTTCAAGAATAAGGATTCGTTTGTTGAACATTTGGAAGACTGCCGTCGGATGGAAATCGAAGTCGCGTCGCCAAGTGTCCAGGACTCCACTACCGATTTTGCCGTACAAGATACCAAAATCCTGTTCGGTCTCAGTGCGATTAAAGGATGTGGCAACAACGCCGCAGAAGCCATTGTTGCTGCTCGCAAAAAAGGAGGTCTATTTTCAAGCCTTTTTGATTTCTGTGAGCGGGTCGATCCACATAGTTGTAATCGAGCGACAATCGAAACGCTCATTAAGGCCGGCGCCTTTGACCCCCTCAGCCAGCAGCGGGCTGGGCTCCTGGCAGGAGTCGACCGAGCAATGCAATGTGGCGCTGCGGTATTAACCGACCGCCGGAATGGACAAAAGAATCTTTTCGACGAAATTGATGACGAAGAACCCGAGAATGCCAACCTCTCTTTGCCCGATGTACCCCCGTTTGATGAAAAACAAACACTTACCCTGGAAAAAGAAGTCCTCGGCTTCTATCTCTCAGGCCACCCGCTCGCCGAACATGAAGTGTTGCTGCGCACCTTTTGTTCCCACACCAGTAACCAGTTGGCCAACCTCCCACATCGCACCGAGGTTTTGCTGGGAGGCTTACTCGCTGCAGTCAAATTCTCGCATACCAAGAACCCGCGACCTGGGGCCCCTTCCAAGTATGCAATGTGGGATCTGGAAGATTTTGACGGTATCGTGCGTTGTATCTTGTGGCCAGAACAATTCGCTGAATTTGGTGAGTTGGTACAGGCGGATCGAATCCTCGCAATTCGAGGGTCTATTGACCGTCGCCCTGGCGCCGAAGAGACTAACCTTATTGTCAATGAATTAATCTCCTTGAAAGAACTTCCCGAAAAATTTACCAGCGGTGCAATCGTTCGGCTCCAGGAAGACGTTCACGGAACCGATGGGCTGGAAAAACTTCACGAGATTGTGCGTGGATATCCAGGCAACAAACCATTGAAACTCCGGCTCGACCTCTGCGATGGCAGTAGCGTCACGTTTGATTGCCCCAAACATCGCGTTGAAATCGACCCGGAATTGCGGCAACGCCTCGATGATTTGGCTGGGCCAGGTAACTTTCGACTGCTCGCATCGCAACCCCAACCGACCGGACGAACATCCAAACGACGACGATCCTATTCGGAAACCTGAGGCATGGAACCTGGCCTAATGAACCCAAAACGTACATGCACCCTGTTTCACACTCCAAGAAAATATCGCGTTGGTGGTCAACTTTGTGACACCACGGTTTTTTCGACTTATACTTGAACAATAGCTGGTCAACTCATGTCTCAAATCAAACGCATCCTGGTAACTGGAGGAGCTGGATTTCTCGGCTCCTATCTCTGCGAAAGACTCGTCGAGGACGGACACGATGTTATTTGTGTCGATAACTTTTTCACCAGTCAGAAGTCGAATCTAATTCACTTGATCGACCACTCAAATTTTGAGCTGATTCGGCACGATATCACGCACAAAATTTTTCTCGAAGTTGACGAAATCTTCAATCTTGCCTGTCCAGCCGCGCCAGGCCATTACCAGTTTAATCCCATCAAAACTATGAAAACGTCGGTCATGGGAGCAATCAATTTGCTCGGTATGGCACGACGTTGCCAGGCAAAAATCCTCCAGGCTTCGACCAGCGAAGTCTACGGCGACCCGCAAGTCCATCCCCAACCCGAAGACTATCGTGGCTCGGTCAATCCCATCGGACCACGGGCCTGTTATGACGAGGGCAAGCGGGCTGCGGAAACACTTTTCATGGATTACCATCGGACAAATGGCATTAACATTCGGATTGTGCGTATTTTCAATACCTTCGGTCCGCGGATGCATCCATTTGACGGTCGCGTTATCTCGAACTTCATTCGTCAAGCACTTCGCGGAGAGAACATCACCCTCTTCGGTGATGGAACACAAACCCGCTCTTTCTGTTACCGCGATGATCTCGTCGAGGGTATTATGCGGATGATGGATGGTCCTGACGAGTTCATAGGGCCGGTGAACCTCGGCAACCCAGACGAGTTTTCAATTCGAGAATTGGCCCAGATTATTATTGAACTCACCGGATCAAAGTCGAAAATCATCTATCAACCTCTTCCCGAAGATGATCCACAGCGTCGACAGCCCGAGATTGGATTAGCCCAACAAAAGCTTGGATGGAAGCCAACTGTTCCGCTTCGCGCGGGACTGGAAACCACGATCGAGTGGTTTAGCCAAGTGAATTGGGAAGATTACCGAGCACCAACGCCAAATTATTAACCTTCGTCAACCAATGCAAAATCCCTGTTGGTAGACCAAGCTACGCCCCGCAGATAACTTGTCGCCCCACCGTTCATGAGCGGCCAAGGGGCTATATTCGTCCCCCCACAAGTACATCCGCCTAGTGCCTGACAAGCTTTCTAAGGATCGAACGGAACATGTAGAACAGCAAAAGTCCTACAAACACCCCACAGATGTCCGCCACCCAATCCCTAAAGCTGCAGTGGCGATTGACGAACTGTTGCAGGATTTCATCTAGGGCCGCAAAAACCGCCATTACGGTTGCCAGAATAGCGTAGTGGCGCAAACACAGCTCTCCGAATTGACATTCGGCATTCAATGTGACCAGGAGTGCCAGGATGCAAAACGCGGCAAAATGCAATACCTTATCGGAACTCTGGCCGGGAAGACTTAACAATGGATTAGGAATATGAGTGCTGACGAACAAGGCACCCCAATAGACCAGCAGGATCAACAGCCAAACACGGGATGATACTTGCAGCCTCATATGCATTGGCCAATATGTGACTTGCAGGTTAAACCTATACCACTCGGCAATACGTTTCTTACACAACGTTTCTTACACAACGTTTCTTACACAACGTCAACACAAGAACACATCACCAACACAGGAACACATCTGTTATGGATTGTAAGAACCATGAACCGATGATGCAACACGCATTGACCCAGGCCGAGGCAGCACTAGCTGAGGATGAAGTTCCCGTCGGTGCTGTCATTGTTCAACATGGCCGGCTTATTGCCGCTGCACATAATCAGCGGGAAACACTCAAGGACCCCACGGCCCATGCAGAGATCATTGCCATCACCCAAGCTGCGACAGCGATCGGAAATTGGCGACTCGATGATTGCACGTTGTTTGTAACGCTCGAGCCTTGCCCGATGTGTGCCGGCGCGATCGTTCAAGCGCGAATTCCACACGTAGTTTTTGGCGCCACTGACCCAAAAGGAGGCGCTGTCCAGTCGTTGTTCACGCTTCTTGACGATCCACGGCTTAATCACCGCGCCACAGTTATCGGTGGCATTCTGGCCGACCCGTGTGGCGACATTCTCTCCCGCTTCTTTCAACGCATGCGGAAAGAAGCAAGAAATTAATTGCCGGCAACAAGAAGTGGATCTTGCAAATGATGCAAAGTGACTTGCATGGATGAATCTTCATCTCGCAAAACACTTTCTAGAAGATTCTATTTTTCTAACCAAGTCGGCCCGTCGACAACGCCCCACACCGCTGCAAGTTGCCAGACACACAGGCCACGAAACCAGCAGTGAAACGGCGTTGTGCACCGCGCAAAAGAGTGGCCGCCGGCGGGTCAGGCCGGCGGCCGAAGGGAGGCTCGCGGGTCACGAGCAACGGGGTTTTTCCGGTCGCAAATTATTGTCTGACCACGGACAGATCGTAAACCAACTTGGGAGGTGGTAAGTGTGAAGCAATGACAGAAAATGCCTCCAATACCTGTTCCTCCATTTCCAGAATCGATGTGCCACCTGGCACACTAATAAATAAACCGCTACCGGCAAAGGCGATTGCCTCCATCAGTTCGCGGTCGGCACCTTGACCAACAGCCATCGTATGAATCGTGATGCCGCGTTTGATTGATTCGGTCGCTTCCCAAAAAGCATACTGTTTCTTCTCATTGCTGGTTGTGTAGTTGGCATTGCCGTCTCCGTTATAATCGGTCCATTGCTGCCAATTAAAGTTCTCAGGCAAGCTCCAATCTTCCGGTTTCTGATTGGTTTGACCGTCAGTCATCACAATCATGGTTGGCTTGGCACCTGGTCGGGCAAATCCTTGGTCACTGACATTATGATCTCTACCGATGAGCAACTCCCGGGCGTGGAGGATGCCGTCACCCATGGCGGTCCAGAAACCGTATTCCCCTGCCTGGTGGCGTCTTTGAATCGCGTCGATTGTATGGTACTGATCGGTAACAGGATCTTCCGTAAGGTCGATATCGAGTTCGCCATCATAGAAAGCCATCTGTGTGACCGCCCAGCGACCATAGCCAACCAGACCAACTTCATCGCCGAAGTCTAGTTCGTACAGATAGTTGAGAAACAGTGATGCTCCTTCCTTGACGGCGTGAAATGGATAATGGGGCGTCCGCCAAAGGTCTTCGGACTGGAACCAATCAAAACGCTTTTCCTGTAAAAAGTCGACCAGTGTGCGATAGCCGTAGCGGTTTCGATAGGGTCCATCCAGATTTTTCACGTGGTTGATGTAGTCATACCACAGCTTGTCGCTCTGTTTGTTGGTCGGTTTTGGTTTAGGCGAACCATCCTGGTACCGCCCTGCCTGCGGGAATGGATGCTTACGAGTGCCATCCGGGTTGTTTTGACGCAGCTTGAGATTTTTAAGGATACGCTTTGTTTTGGTGTTTGAACTGATGTATTCCCCCGGGTACGAATTCAACTCACCACAACCAACAGAAGAGAACTTCTTGATCGATGTGCCAGGCCATGTCAGATCGGCATCGACCAGGGCATCCCACATCGCGTCAAGTTGGTCTTCGACCGCATCCAATCCCAAACTGTCGATCGATTTTAAAGAACTATCGTCATTCATCGATCCGGAGAAGTCGCAGACCAGCACCAGATCGCGGGCTTCGACAAAAGCCGTCGACGAAGTTGTCAAGGGAGCGCTGTCTCGGCCCACCGCCCACCCGAATACCAGTTTGAGTGCGCCATCTGGCCTCGTCGTATCGGACTTTGTGTGGCTGGCGACAACTCGAACCGCATTGAACGGTTCCGCCCCCCAGGCAATACTCCAATCGTCACTGTCATGGTTATAGACACGTTTTCCGAAATACACATCGGCCTGATCGACATAGACACCATTGGCAACACTCGTCTGTACCGCCACGGCACGAGCAGCCACTGCAGCGTACGACTCTGAACCCGTGTCAGGATGATTTCCTTCCTGCCCAGCCGCCCGGACCGACGCTGAAATTTCAGTTGCCGCCGCCAGCGCCGCCGCATCTACTGCGTTCTGCATTTGCGTTTTTGTGACCACAATGCGGCCGGTGTCAACTGCAAGAGCCATGAAGCCAAACAAAGCAACCATTAAAAATCCGGTTAACACGACTACAATCCCTCGGCGGTATTTTCTACGACCCCGGTGTAGCCTCCAAGTTCTCGATTTTTTCGACGTCATGACATGGTCTCCCGAGTCCGTCAATTGGGTTATTCAGTGATGGTGGCCATCCCGTTGCGGAAAACAAGCTTGGCAGTAAGCGTAAAATCACCCGCGTCGGCAACTTGTGCGAAAATCTTAGGTAAGTAGTCGACCAACACGTGAACTTCAAAGAACTTGAACTCGTTATTGGGATCTTCAAGGTCAAAGTCGACATCAGGATCCTCATGGTCCTTGACGGCAACCGTGACATCTTGAGAATCAATCCCGCTTGTTGCCAGAAACATTTTCACATCATTGACAAGTTTGCTATTGGAGGTTTCCCCTGGATTTAGCAATCCTTCTTTATCGAGAGTTGCAAAACGAGCTCCTTCCCGCGCGGCCGTTTCAAGCAGGTTTTGAGCATCAAAGATGGCGGTCAGTTCAACCATACCCATCGTCATGGCCAGCAGCACTGGGGCCACGATGGCAAGTTCGACGGCAACCGCGCCATTGCGCGATTTTGGGAGTGGTAAGTCCCGCCGAAAAACTATGACACCGAGTTGGTTTAGGTGCGATCGCAGTTTTGATTTCACCACGTTGATTGTCACCGCTGAAAGAGGTTATTCGTGTCGCATAAAAGCCTGCCCAGTCAATTCAACTCCCTGCAAGAATGATCCGGCCAAGGGCAAATTGACCGGCAAAATAGCCACCTGCTGGTACGGAACTTTTGCCCGCACCACAAACAGTTGTCGAGTTTCTGCTTCTATTAATTCCAGATCTGGTAGTTTTTCGATGGCTTCATCGCTTGTGGGGGGATCTCCAACATCAAATGCGTTGGCGTTCTTGACAAACACCTGTACGTGCACCGGGTTGACCGCACTAGCCAAAACCTCTTCAACCCGCTGTTGAACCATTTGGGTCGTGGTCCCTTCAACGGTACCAATCCGGGCACCATCCCGACACGCACTCCGAATCGTGTTATTGACCATCATCGCGTGTCCGAATTCCAACAACACAAAAACAAATAACAAGTAAACGGGCATGACCAACGCCGCTTCAAACACTGTCGACCCTTGTCGGTTAACCTTGCAGTAATAATTCCGGTAAGTTTGGCGCATAAAATAATTACGACCGGTGAAACGGGGATAAAGAGCCAGTCTCACAATGACAAATGACTGGACTTACAGGAGCGGACAAGTTGCAGACAAGAACGAGATGAGCACTGGTTGCGAACCTGGGAAAAGTCAAAGGTTGATTCGCGAGCGGACGGAAATGAGTTCTCCGCTATTGCAACCCTAGGTCACGTTTGCCTGACAGAATGGAAAAAATTCTCTACACTGTAAAACCAACCACACATCCCTGGTAATATGGCAGTTTGATCGGTGCAAACCTCCCAGGCGGGAAAAGCAATCCTCCCGTCCGCCGCCAGCGCCGGGTCACTCTGTTCAGGCAAAGTCGCAACAGCAAAAAGAAAGCCAAACGACTACCCCAAGTGGTGCCACCCATGCCGTACAAACAGCCCATACTGAACTGGCAGAAGAGATCGCCACTGAGATACAACCCAGGTCAAGCACGCTGGGAACTTCAATAGCGAATAACGTGGACGAAGTCCCACTTTGTCAGTTGGGTTACCAATTCACCGAAGTTGTAGTTGGTTCCACTGGAACCAGCACCCAGTGTGATGCCTTCAAACGCGTCAGAGTCTTGTTCATCATTTGCGTTGAGATCGGGAGCAATCAAACCATCCAGTGCAGAAATCACACCGTCGCCGTTTTCGCCGAGTTGGTCCTTGCCGTCCAGCACGGGGCGTCCCCAGAATGTTTTGGGCTGGCTCTCAATAATGCGATAGCTGCCTGGCATCAGGTCACTAAACTCGTAAGTTCCATCAGAAGCGGTCGTCGTTGTTTGTTCAACCGACTGGTCACGGAAGTCGGTGCCGACAATCGTTACGCGCACATCGGGAATTCGCGACTCGCTTGGCTCAAGTTTGCCGTTGTCATTACGGTCTACAAATACCGCACCGGAAACTGAGGCGGGCTCGATGTAAACGGTCGTTGACGCTTGATCGCGGTTATTATCCAAGCGGGTTTCTGGCTCATTGCCACTTACCCACGCTTCGTTAAGCAGCGTACCGGATGTTGACTCATGAACCACTACATTCACTGTGAATTCTGCAGTATCACCTGCAGCAAACTCGCCGAGTTCAAATTCGACCTGACCGTCCGTAACGAGAGATTCTTTCGGCGATGCCGATTGGAAAGTGACTCCCTCGGGAAGGCGGTCAAAAACCATCACCCCGGTCGCATCGGACGGACCATGGTTTTCTGCCCGAAGCGTGTAACTCAACATACCCCCCGGCTCGACAGGATCTACGGTGTCCCATTTGACCACAGCAAGGTCAATTTTTGGTTCTATTGGCACCACGACTTCGTCACGATTGTTCGACCTATCGAGTTCTCCTGTTGCGACAACCTCCGCGATATTCTTCACCTGTCCCGTAGTCCCCTGAAGCACATCGGCCAGCAGGTGAACCGTTAGGCTCTGGTCACTTGGCAAAGACCCCAAGTCGGCAGATACCACTCCCTGAGAATCGAGGTTCAAACTGGCCCCGCTACTAGTCTGGCCAGCCACAAATTCGACTTCGACCGGCAACGTGTCACGGAAACTTACGTTTTCCGCCGTGGAGGGGCCCGTATTGGTAATCACCACCGAAAAATTAAGTTGATCTCCCGGTACCGCAACGGTTTCTTCAACCGATTTGACCAGCGCAAGATCAAATCCGAAAAATCCAAAGTCCACGGTGAGGTTGGAATTGGGATCCTGGTCTCCGTCGTCCGTTGGTTCGTGGTTAGCAATGAGTGTCACCGCACGACTCAACACTCCGTGATCCATCACAGGTTCGCCGTTGTCATCGCCGTTCACATCATCGTCCGGGTCCGCCGCAATTTTGTTTCTAGTTGATGACCGCAAACGGTGAAGTGGCTCGCCAGGAACGAAGTTACCCGGAGCAACTTGCACCATATATTTTCCGGGAAACAAATCGTCAAACAAGAAAGTCCCGTCACTTCTAGTTGTAGCTGTAGCCAGTAGTTCATCGACTCCATGGCTAAACTGCTCGTCGTGATTCGTATCACCGAACAGGTTCAGTTTGACTCCGGCAATCCCTGTTTCCCCGTCTTTGTTCAGGCCGTCGTTGATAATTTCACCCCACACCAGGTCGCCCAGGCTCATGCGGTTGTAAACGGTAAAGTCTGCTTGCTTGTTTGTCAGTCCCACCAATTCAATCACCGAAACCTGGCCGTCGACAGCTGATACCCCTTCAAAATCCAACTCCATCGCACCGACATCCGCAAAATTGACACCACTGCCCGATTGGGCAACCGGATCTTCCGCAAACGAAAAGACAACCTTCTTGGTTGCCGCACCACCTTGCGATTCGGGAACGGTTGTCATGTATTCAGACCAGTTGTTCGCGTCCGAATAGACCTTCAGCTTGACCAACGTATTGGGATGATCAGCACCAACGGTAAGTGAAACACCAGTCATGGTGTTGCCTTCAAATTTTGTCAGATCAATACCTCCCAACCCGGTTGGGTTGACTTCTGTTGCGTTGCCATCCACACCATCCCAAACCACCCGGGCGTTCCCCGTGACCATCGTGTCGCTGGCCAGGCGAAGCAAACCGGCTCCACTCTGCAGTGCAACCTCTGAAAATGGGTCGTCTCCTTCGGTAATTTGCACCAAAAGATCCCGTTGTCCCCCGAGCACCTTGATATCGGCCAGAGACGAAGTGGCGCCGGAAGCGAGTGGTGGAGAGGCTTCGGCACGTTGCGCCGTGCTAAAGCCATCAATCAAACGCCCGGTCACTCCTTCCGCTTCGGTTGCGGTAATGACCACGGTTTTCACATCGGCGGCGGCGCGAACTTGGAACTGATCGGGAGGAGTAAACCGCACAAAATAGGTCCCATTTCCAAGTTGGCTGAATGCATACCGCCCACTAGCGTCGGTTGTGGTACCGTGGGCAGCAACCACATCATCTCCACCGCCATGGTCGAAGACGCCGTTGCCACCATCTCGATAAAGATCCACACCAACTCCGGCTACTGCAAGGTCGGCGGTCAGGTTACCATCGCCCTCTAAATCATTAAGAACGGTGCCGGTAATTTCCGCCATGTCACCAGCCAGCAAGGTGCGTGGCTCGAGCGTTTCAAAGTGCAGTCTCCCCCGAACGGGTGGGTTCTGATATGGCTTGGAGCTTGATGGGTAGAGGAAGCTCAGCGCAACTTTAAAAGACGAAACCTGAGTCGGAACCATGACTTACCTCGACGAAAAAAATGCGCGGCAGCACCCAGCTCACTATTCCCTGGGACGAAGTTCAGCACCATTGTTCATCGGCCGTTTGAGGCCAAATCTACCGCCGATATTCCAAGCCAAAACTCAGCCCTTGAGCCCAGAAGTCGGTTTCTTCAAAAAGTACGCGCGGCCGGGATGGCGTTCCCAATTCCGGAATAACTGAGCCGCCAGCGATCAAGTTTGGATTGACATCAAGGTCAATCTGATCACCTGGCCGTACGATATTGCTCCAGTAAAGGAATGTGTAGCCGATATTAAAATCGAGATTCTCTGCCAGCTTGTAGGAGAGACGAAGTCCCAACTCTGGAAGGACGCTCAGTTGGTCGTTTTCATAGGTACCAATGTTGGTACTTTGTGCCAGCAATCCGCCGACCGGTTCCTGGAGAGTTCCATTAATTAAAGTGCTGCCGTCAATGGTCACCCGGTGACGAGTATTGCCGATTGCCATCTTTGACAGCAGGTCAATCTTCCAGCGACGATGTATCCATTCCCAGTGAAAACCAAGTTCCGCACCCAAAAAATCGTTGTCGGTGTTGAACGAGTCGTCCAGGATAAAGTGATCGCCACCACCTGTTTGCTGGAGATCTTCGTGAACTGCGATTTGTTCTTGGAGGTCGGCATATCTCAATCCGAACGACATATCGATCCGACGCGTCCCATACCCACTCCGTCGACAAGGCCCCGATCCACCGCAACGACCAACCGAGCCGCCGCATCCGATGTTATCACAGCAAGCAGGTCCTCCCATTTCGATACAACACAGATTATGTACCAGGCGAAGCCCACCGGAGACAAATTGGCTGTTGACTCCGACCGCAACGGTACCGCCAATGTCTGTAAACACTACGTCTTCGATTCGTTCAATCGGAAGTTGTTTTCCTTCACTATCTGATCCTGGCGGTATTGCAAAAAAAGGTCGGCCGATTCCATAGTCGGGGTTTGCACTTCCACCGATCGAGAAATTGTCCGAAGTTGAACCGAAGGTCAAATAATCGCCTTCAACAGCCCAAAATCCACAAGGATCAAGAAACGCGCCAAATGTAACCCGTCCGCCACTGCGATGTTTGTGCAACAGTTGCGAACCACCAAACAGAGTTTCTGGGTCGGTGAGTTCCTCGTCAACGATCGTCCCTCCGACCACCAAGGGCGGAGTATCCATGCCGTCGAATCGCCACCGCAAATATTCACCACGCAGATAGTATCGGCCACGCGCGCCAGGAGCACACCCCCGGGGTCGACAACCGTAATCGAAGACCCCTGCCAGAAAGCCTCGATCGGGGTATCGATAACTGCAGCCATCACAGCCACCATCACACGATCCGCAACACGGACCACCCATGTAGGAATCTTCGCCCAGTTCGTCGATGTACACCGGGTCGACATCGGCAGGAAGTTCTTCTGCATCCCAATCCGGTTGGTTTCCGGTTACCGCTGGAGTCGGTTCTACTTCTTCTTCGTAACCCAATTGTTGAATGAAGCTGTCGGGCTGGGTTGCTATGGTGTCGAGAGGGAAAGTTATCCTTTGGCTTCCAGTTGCCATAGTCGCTTTGTCGGGCAACTCCAGTTGGGAAGCCAGCAAGGTTCGTCCCGTATCGTGCCGCACAACGACTACCTGGTTGATATAGGGTTCAAGCTGGATACCATCGACCGGTTCGACGTAGCGCTGAATCGTACCGGACTGGTCGGTCAAAGCGTACTTTGGTAGCCCGGCGGTTGGCTTGGGATTGTGGACTAACCGGGCCCGTTGTGCGGTCCCCGACCCAGCCAGGTACCCGTTAGGCGACGTCCACTGCAGGGCAACTTGGGCTTTGCCACCTGGAACCATGGCGACCAGCAAAAAAGCAGCTACCAATCCGACACGTAGTGACTGACGCAATCTGAACATGACAGCGTTTTGTCCTTCAACCAATAATGAGTACACGAACAACCAATAATGAGTACACGAACAACCAATGATGAGTACACAAACCACTCACAGATGCCCTCTACACAAGTCCGGTAGAATGCATCTCCGATGAAAAGTGGTCGACGAAAAGCAGTTTTTGCAGGGAGGTTGCAATGCCCAGCAACCCCGCGTAGTGAAAAGTAACGCATCATGAAAAGCAAATAGATGAGCGGTGGGCTTGTAGCAAAGCCCCGCTTATAGCCACAAGAGCAAAAGTTGGCCTGGTTGTACTGTGCTGAAGAAATTTCCGGCCAAGCAGGTGGAGCAGCTTTGCCGGAGAAGTAACCTCTGTGAATACTTGTCTTGGTATTGAGAGAACACAAGGTAGCCACCGATGAGTATTTGGTCGCAAGCAAACAGCACGCAGGAAGTGCTAGCAGAAGTTCGCGCGGGATAACGCAGGCATGACACCGTACAACTGGTGATGGAAGTTACTGGAGTAGCGGCAGCTTTTACCTGGTTTGATGGGGGTCGCTTCGCTACGAGTCCCGTCATGGCCCAGATCCAGAGAAACGGGATTGAATACCCAATCACCGTTGTTTTCGGACTCGCTTCTGCTGCAGCTTATCTTATTCCCTTTTCCGGTTCCCTTTTCCGGTTCCCTTTTCCGGTTCCCTTTTCCGGTTCCTTTTTCCGGGTGGAAATATTACCGCAGATGTTCCCTCCCAGCGGAGAGAGGGCAAGCGGAGAAGGCAAAGCGAAATTAACCGCAGCCCAGGAAGCCCTGCAACAGGGCAATTAATAATCCGACCGGGCCACCACACCGTGCTGGAACGGACAAAATCGTTCCACCGAACATAGACCAAGTTGCGTCGACTCTAACGCCTTCTCTGCATGTTTGCCGGATAATAACTTCCCGTATAGGAGAACATGGCAGGATGCCCTGTGGGAGCTTGCGTCTCGGAACCACGCGGGTTTTGAAAAGCCGGTTTGGCAGAAATCGCCTGTACGCGCCGCTCCATCTCCATATTTTGCCTTTGCATCTGGTCGTTAAAACGTTGCTGCTGAAGTTGTGGTCGTGTAAAGGTTGTGTAGTTAGGCAGGACCCCATCGCTCAACGTATCGGCGAAAAGACTCAGGTAAGGACTCACGGTCGGACGAGAGGAAACCGAGGCAAAAGGTTTCTTCCCACTTCCAATACCCGCCCCAACCCCAAAACTGGCGACCCTTCCACCCGTCCCAAAGCTGGACTGAATGGGTACTGCACCACGATCTAAACCAATCGTGTTAATATTGACTCGATTGGTCTGCCTGACCAGGTTTTCTTGACCACTAACAGTAAATCCGCGACCGATACTTCTTGTATAAAGCATGTTGAGCTCCTGCCCAGCTACCCCACCGATGTTCGACACCGGGCGATTAATACTGGCATCGCTTGGACCGCTAAGGGCTGGTGCTGCGGGTTGCGCAAAACTCAAATTCACCAGCCCGAGCAAAAAAAATCCTGCTGAAAACCACCCCATACGAATGCACGACATGTTGGAGACCCTCTTGAGAAAGTAGTGAAAAGCGTCGCGTATTTCCAAGTTCATTGTAGAACTTCATCATGCCCAAGGCAATCAACCCGTTCGGAAAGCTGGGCAGCCAATCTTTAGTGTAACGTTTAGAAACAGCTTATGGACGCTGGACTGACGGACTTCTGACTTCTCCGCCGATTTATTGCCAGCAGAATCGACGTAACCGGGTAAAACCGCGAAGGCCAACCGATGCTAATTTGAAGCCTGAATCTATAAAAGTAGGTACGCCGATTGGCCTGATCTTGTTTCTTTCCCAATACCGAGGATATAGTATACACCTGTCTACTATTCCCGAGTGGTCGCCTGGTTCGTTAGGCAGCAACTCGACCCTGAGTCGTTCAACAGCCAGATGGTCTACCGCCTGTTCCATGAGAAGGGAAGCATATCCATGGATATTGCCGCACTACTACAGCGAATTCAGCAAAAACGCGATTATGCGGGCCAACTGGAACACGTCGAGATTTTGCCGGAACAGGAAAGGTTCGTTTAGCGAACCGTTGCATGTTGATCTTCTGCATCATGCCCGCCGCCGCTGGAAAAACTCATTATCCGATTGCCGACTGCAGACAATCGAATCGCAAATTTGTCGCCGGCGTCGAATTGACGACTTGCCCAGCCACAAAATCCCGGCAGCCTATGCCGACTTCGTGCGCACTGGCTTCCCCCGCGAGATCGAAGCCATTCTCTACCATAACGCAGTCGACCTGGTCACGTCGCTGGACATTGCGATGCGGTTGGCTGGCTAAAGCGGTCGGCAATACGCCGCCGGCTCATCTCCACCGAATGGGCCTTCAATCCGCGACCATCTTGAGGGTCTGAACTCTGGCAGGTTGGGACTCCCCTGTTAAGATAAGGCAGTTTGGATTGGATGCTACTGAGGGATTTTGTACACAATCATGGCAAATAAACGGACGAAATCGAAGATACTCGACTCGTTTCGACTTCGGCCGGGCCGCGTGGTTGCCGCTAAATATGAGGTTACTGGATTTCTCGGAGTAGGCTGGGAAGGAGAAGTCTATAAATTACGCGAGTTGAGTACCGACATTGAGCGGGCAGGAAAATTCTTCTTTCCCCACCGCAACCATCGCGGAAAAACCCTAAGGACCTATGCCCGAAAATTACACAAATTGCGCAGTTGTCCTATTTTAATTCAGTACCACACGAGTGATTCGTTCCAGTTCGATGGTCAACAGGTAACGTTTCTCGTGTCGGAATATGTAGAAGGCCAGCCGCTTTCGCGTTTTCTGGTGCAGCAGCCGGGTCGCCGCATATCGCCTTTCCAGGGGATGCATCTGCTGCATGCATTAGCTACAGGTATCGAAAGCATCCACCACGTCCGGGAATATCATGGCGATTTACATCCGGAAAATATCCTCATCCAGCGTCACGGTATCTCCTTTGACCTCAAGCTGTTAGATCTCTACCACTACGGAAGGGCAACTGCCACCGACATCCATGACGATGTTTGTGATCTGGTTCGCATCTTCTATGATGCTGTAGGTGGAAAAGCCAGGTATTCCAGACAACCTCCCGAAGTCAAATCAATTTGCCGCGGGTTAAAGCGGTCGCTGATTTTACGCCAATTCCGCACCGCGGGCCAACTGCGACACTTCTTGGAAACAATGGACTGGGTATGAGTTCGGTTCAAACCTTCCCGTCAACACCCTCCCTTCGTGAAGGCGGGCCCATTTCGGTCCCAACCGTCATCCCTCCAGCGCTTGATCAAAGCTTGCTGCTAGCAGTCGATCAGATGGATCAGCTCGGCTCGTACCAGTTGGCTGGCGGTACCGCTGCAGTTTACACGTGCCGATCCCCAGGCAAGCTGACGGCTAATGAAGATGCCTCAGCGTTCGTACCACGCACTCCCGATCAGGGAGTGTTGATCGTCGCCGACGGTCTAGGTGGACACGCCAATGGTGAGGAGGCATCCCGACTGGCGGTTAAACAGGTCATCAAGTCCCTGGAAAATCTCGATCCGCAGGTTGAAGAGTTGAGACCGGCGATTCTCGATGGCATCGAGTCCGCCAACACCGCAGTCTGCGCTTTAGGAAATGGATCTGCATCGACCCTGGCAATCGCCGAGGTTCGGTCTGGAGTGGTGCGCACCTATCACGTGGGTGACTCAGCGATTCTACTCACAGGAAGTCGAGGAAGGGTTAAGCTTCAAACAATCGCACACTCACCGATTGGTTATGCGGTTGAGTCGGGTATGATCGATGAAGTCGACGCAATTCATCACGAAGATCGACACATGATCTCCAACGCTATTGGGACCAACAATATGCGGATTGAAATCGGATCACCGATCAGAATGGCGCCCCGCGACAGGCTGGTACTCGCCAGCGATGGTTTGCTGGACAATTTATTCCTCCACGAAATCGTTGAAATGGTGCGGATTGGCCCTGTAAGCCGTGCCGTTGTCCGTTTAGCCGGCGAAGCAATTTCCCGCATGCTCACCGAATCCGCCGATGCGCCTTCGAAACCGGATGACTTGACCATCATCGGGTTTGGACTGACACACTAACCTGTTCTCAGCCACAAGTTCGATCGACGCCATAAGTTCGATCGGCCCTGTGGTCTTCTGAAAACCTGGCATTCAACCAGAGAGCTGGCCAGAAAGGGTCCAACGGCACCCTGTCCGGCGACCTCTGGGGCTGGGCACTCCATCGCCCACGATGGGTCATCTCAACGTAGCCTGCAACAAACTCTCCATAATAAAAGGCTGCGGCCGCACCTTGTCAGGCACAAACCGCAGCCTTTCGTTATGACCAAACTTCCAGCCGATTGCGACGGTGTGGAGTCGCTCGAAGAATGACGCGTCTCGGACTATGCTGCGCACAGCCATGGTATCGACACGGGCCAATCGAAATTGTTGGTCCTCCCGACGGAATAGCGACCGGAAAGTTTGATGTCCTTCTGTTTTATTGTAGTCGAAGACAACGGCTAAGCTGTACTTTAACTTTTGTTCTTTACCTCTTTGTATTTCATTTGCCTTTTTGCATCGCTTGCCAGACAACTGGTCTTTGCGGCAAACCAAGGTCGATAAGTTGCATCGGCTGGTTTCGCCTGCAGCTTCAATGGAAATTGCCACTCGGCTGCGACGGCACAGGATACAGAGCAATTCTAGTTCACGATAGGCGTTTTACCATCACTTTTGACAATTTGGGCACCTCTTCTTAGGACCGCAAAATATGTGCCAGAATGTCCCCGCAAACCCCATGCCGTTTGTCAACGAAGACTTGGTAGAACTTCCACAACGCTGGCACTTTTTGAAATTGAACAAAAAATTCCGCGGGCCGTCTTCAGCGATTCACCGCCGTTGATAACACCAGTCGGTGAACCTTTCCTACGCAAGTTCCACCAAAAGGGTTGGGAACATTCGTGCTAAGTAACCCCCTTTACGTCCGGAGAGACAGATTCTGGCCAGAACAAAATGAACTTGTCAACAAACATCTCTTGGTCTATAAGCCAGCCCGATTTTAACATCCCTGGAAGCTTGTCTTGTCATACTCCCCGGGGATCACTAGGGGGATCTTATCTTGGAGGACTCGTCGAATGTTGGGTTTCCTTCGGACTCGGCACGAAAAAATCGATGCTGTTCGCACACCGACTGTATTATCGTTGCTACTGCTTTGCTCCCTTATGGTCGGAACCCTTGCGCTACCAAAGCGACCGGAAGGAAAAAAACTACACGCTTCCCAGTTGGAACCCCTTGCTCTGCAACCAGCGACACCCAGTAAGCCGATTAATTTGCGCGACCGTCTGATTACCGGTCTGAAAGCCCGCATGAATAACGAGCTTCGCTTTGTAGACAAAGTCGTGTATCTCGTGGATACAGGCAAACTGCCTGAGACCTTGGTCGACCAGACTTTCTTCTGGGCCCGACAGAAAACGCTCGCAAAGTACATGCGTTCCACCCGCCGCCACCACCGTCCCATTATTTACTTCCGACCTGCTATGGTAGCTCGCGCTGCCAGGATTGGTATTAAACTCTAGCAAATCAGGCAGGTCCTCTACTGTTTTGCTCCAAACACTGCTCTTGCTTTCACGTCGCAGCCAGAAGTCCAGGTGCATCCATCCTGGAAGGGACTGCGGTTGATATTCCGGCCCATAGTCAGCAAACTGCAGATCGAGTACAATCAGCCGACTGTTGTTTAGTTCATTCCTTCACTTTTCGCCAATTGGGGCCCGATATGGCTCGTAAAGTCGTCAGTCGCAAAGCAAAACGTGCCGAGGCAGAAGCGGCCGAAAAGAAAACGAAAAAAAAGAAGGCCCCTACGAAGCGGAAGAGTCGTGCAAAAGCTGCTAAAGAGGTTCGTTTGAAAGCCTATTGGGGCGTCTTCAACCAATCGCTGAAACGCGTGGCGTTGTTTGAATTTAACGAGCGAAAGAAAGCTCAGAAAAAGGCCGAAGTTCTATCCGCCGGCAAATCGCCCCATTTTGTTCAACCTGTCAAAGAAGCCATCGAGGAATCCTAAGTCCAATTACCAAAACGATTCCGCCAGATAGCGGCTCGTCATTGGGTGGACTTTCAGAGATTTGCTCGCGGCTCAGTTTCTTCCGAACAGCCCTCCAAACATCGGCCGGCTTTTGCGTTGGTTTTGGCGGTCGTACCGCACCCCTGGCTTGTAAGGTCGCAGCCCGGTTGTGTCATGCATGGCACCGTAGGGGCTCTTTTTGGAAGGCACTCCTGTGTTCAGCGCCGACAGAAAAAACGTCGGCCTGCCTTGTAGCGACTTGGCCCGGGCATCCTGACTCGCCTCTAAACCGACCACCTGATGCAATTGCACCTTCGATGGCGAGCCAGTTTGGATCGTACTTTTGCCACGGTCCCTTTGGCTCCCTGTCAACTGCAGGTCTGAAGAGGGCACTCCCGACTCTCCGCCAAATGAGGCATTCCGAGCGTTCTCTGAATTTTTGCTCGCTCTGTCTGTCGAGGCCGCTTTTTGCGAAACAAAGTGGCTGGTCGCTGTGACCTGCTTTTTGGACCCTGTAGCTCGATTGGTTTTTTGAGGTGACCGAGCCGCGACACCGACTGGCCGGTCAACATCGTCACCACAAACGGGATCGCCAAAAGTGACTGCTGCAAGAACCGTGTAAACGAACAATACGAATCGGCCTGTTTTGGCTGAATTAGGTTGAGGCGCGGACATTCGTTGTTTGCATTGCGAGTAAATTTTTCTTGTCGTGAGTGCCATATAAACAACCGTTACGGGGTTAGGCATTAGATTGGCCTGGGCCAAATTGAATAAACATCTCAAAGTACAGAACCTTCTGGTAGTTGTCGTATCTACCACGGGTTTCTGAAGTGGGGCCCTCCAAACCACCCATGGGTCTGGCAACTCTCCCACTCCGGCACCCGCACCAGATCGGTCTGCTGATGAAACTGGGGCCGCATAATCCCAATCGCATTTACAATGGAACCCGCCTGGGGTCGAACTGTAACGTTAGGAAACGGAAGCTTGGAATGGCGAGATAGATAACCTACTTCAACAGCCTGGTGCAGAATTATCCACTTGTCTGTTCCCTCAGCGTTATGCGTCATCCCGCAGTCTCTATGCCGGAATCTTGTAATCTCCCGACACTAAACCAGATCCGACCGGTTCCGAGTAATGCAAAGGATCGACGGTCGGCGATACCTTGGCTCAGATGAATTAGGATCAGTCATTCAAGTCGGGTTCCCAAATCGATCCTTACGGCCGTCACGATTGGAAGGTTACAAAGCACAAATTTAAACTAACTAGCCGTGGAGAACCGTTGGAACCAATCCAACCTTGATATTCAGTTTAGCTGTCGCGCCGAAACGTTTAGCAAACCTGCCCATCCGGTGGGCGCGCAATTGTTAAAACCGAGAAGACTGGCGTTGAGCCCGGCAGGAATTTGCGCCAGGAAGATTGTTGCTGTGGCACGACTCTACAAGATCGCATCATTCCCCGAGAATTATCTGAAGCTTCTGTAGTGTTTCCGGCTGATCAAACTGCAGTTTGCCAAAACCAGGCAGTGCGCCCAAATTTACCGACAGTTCCTGATGTTCTGGATAGTTGGTGATAAGCATTACAGGAACCTGGGCTGTTTCCGGATGGCTTTTCATCTGACGAATGATGTCTATGCCGTCAGAATAGTCGCGATCGAGTTTGCGGTTGATAAGTACGAGATCGAATTTTGCATCCTGTAACGCACGAAGCGAATCCTCTGGACCATGGGTTTGAACAATCTCGCAGTCAAAATGTTTATTGAGAAAGGCACAAATAGTGGCATGATCGGGTTGGCATTGGCCAACGTCAAGGATTTGTTTCATGGATTTGTAGTCTTATCGATGAAAATGTTGGGAGGAAGTAACAAACAGGCACTCCAAATCATTCTTGTTTTTCAATCGCAAAGAGATGGGTCCGGTTACTGATGTAAAGGACATTCCCCACAACAATGGGCGTGCTGTACACGCTATTCCCCATGTTGATTTCGCCAAAGTAAGGCATCATTTCACCATCTTCGTCCTTCATCGAGACTTCTGGATTGGAAGAATGGCGAAAGACTGCGACGTCGCCATCTTCGTCACCGATGTACACCTTATCCTCAACAATGAGAGGGGACCCCCAGGCTTGGGCCATCAGATCATAGGTCCAAAGCGGCTTGCCGGTCTCTACATCAAGACAGTGGAATAGACCGCTGAAGTCAGCCACGTAGAGTATTCCATCCTTGATGGCAACAGTCCCGCAACTTCGATGCATGGTTTCTTCAAAGTCAATTTCACCATCACCGTTTTGATCATACTCGCTGTAGTGCCAAATGACCGCAGAATTGGGATTGGCTCGGGCAAAGTCGCCATCTTCTTCGACAACTGCTTGAATCCGTTTTGCCGAGACAGGAAGTTGGGGATCGCTGGCATTGAAGGCAAGTTCCGGACTTACATCACCTCGCTTGGTCGGATCGATGCACCACAGGTGCCCAATACCTTCTCCATGTTCTGGATCTTGTCCCACCGCTACATAGACCCTGTCATTGCAGATGACAGGAGTGGCAATGATATTGTTGCGAGTGCCACGCCCTCCAAGAATCCATTTAGACATTTTCGGGTTGGTGTCAAACTTCCAGAGTAACTTAGACTCTCCGGGATTTCCTGTTTGGCCATTATCGGTACCGCGAACATCAAAACTATAAACCCACCCATCACCGCCGCTATGGATAACCTGCGGAACGCCTCCCAAAATAGCATAGGCTGGAGAAGACCATTGACCGTGCAGAATGTTTGTCCCGGGTGAAGCATCGGTCCACAACAATTGTCCGGTATTTTTATCGATTGCAATAAAGCTTGGTGCATCGGGTGCTGGAAGGTTGATGTGTGACTCATCCAACCCATTCGATGTATTGACCAACAGGACATTGCCTGCCGCAGTCACCGAACAGCTACACATATTGTGTTGCGAGACTCCCAACTCGCGCATCATGTCGAAGATCCAAACAACATCAGCCTCGTCGTCTGCAGAAACATCTTCCCCCTCGAATGGTCCGTCGTTTTGTCCGTCATGGAAACCTTCCGTATCAATGCAACGGACTTCTCCACGGCTGGTAACAAACCAAAGCCGGTCTCCTTCGACCAGAGGGGCACAACAGATTCCCTGAAGAGGCCAATCGTGGACACGTCCCGTCTTAAGTTTTTTGCTACTGTGTTGCCAGAGGAACTTGCCTGTTTCCAGTTCGAAACAAAGGAGGCATCCCAGGTCCACCTTGGCAGGGTAGCGTTCCAGCCATCCGCCACTATTGTTGGTGCCAACATAGATCTTGCCGTCTGAGACAACGGCATTCCCGTACGACTGCGAACCAAGCTTGGCAACCCACTTGATGTTTTTGGCCTCTGTAGGGTCCCATTCTCCCGTCTTGTAGTCAAAGCTTCCTACGTCCCAATCCGTAGGGATATTGAAGCCAATTGGCGTGTTATTCCGTGCCGGATCACCACCCCATTGATTCCAATTCATGGTGGGTGCCGGGTTGGACTGAACCTCTGAGATAGCTGTCTGCGAGGTATCGACCGGAGTACCAGCTCGAAGTTGGCTTGCAGCCACACAGGCAGCTAAAAGGATCGAGCTGGCAATACCAAGTCCAACAAATCGCATTGCCGCCTGTAACATTGGTTGTTTTTTCATGAAAATGATTCGCAAGGGTCAAATAAGTCAGTTGGGAGTGACCAAAATGTTATCGATAAGAATCTCTGCATCCTTGGCATTGCCAAACAAGCCCGGGCTGCCATTGAGATTGGGAGCAGGATCGACAAAAGTAAGCGTCCATCCGTCTGGTTCTTCGGCGTCGCAAGGCCAGACTTTACCTTGAACCAAGGCTTCGTCGCCACGTGGTTTGACCTGCATTTTTAGCCGGTACCAGGTATCTGGATTTATTTCATAGGCTTGCGCTGCCTGAACTCGTTTGTCATGCGTACACCAACTGTAGAGCCGCACCTCTTGGCTTGCGCCAAACAAGGCAAATGTGTAACGGCTGTTAATCAAGCCAATATCGCCCTGCCGGGTGACACCAGCACCTGTCTCTGGGGAAATTGTAGACAAACTGCCCTGGGAGGATTCCATCGCACCTGTGGGAAGCATGACATCTGCTTCGATCGTGTAATCCGACAGATCGATGGGCCCCATCCACATCCGGCTGCGGGTTCCCAGTTTGGTCGTTGGAGCACCGGGACGGGTGGGCAGTTCACTACGCTTTACCATCACACGTTGTTCACCCCAGTCACTTAAGGCGTAACGCACCCGACCTCCTACCCAGGTGAGTGGAACGTCATGAAGCTCGTCGAAATCAAAAGACCATGGAAGTGGGGGGACAATGCGTACTCGAGCAGCCCCTTCTAACTCACCAAATCGGCAGGTGATGAGGGTGCACTGGTGACTGGCATCCGCGGGGGCCGCATAACTGCCATCGGGGCCGATCTGGCCTGGCCCATCGACCGAGAACGCAAGCTCGCTGGTTGCTGCATCCCGCAGATATTCACCCTGACTATTGTAAAGTCGTACTCGGTAGGTCTGCTGGTCTCCTGGGTTGAGTAATACATCATAGGGAACAACCTGGAGATGCGCTGGTTGATTGTCGCGGGCGGCAATTGGTGGTTTGGCAGAAGAAGCCACCGTCACTTCACTGGTGGGTTGCTGATCCGGTTTTCCAATACAGTACAGATATTCGGAAGTAGGCAAGTAGATTCGCCCTCGCGAAACGATAGGAGAGCCATCGCTCGCTTCGCCTTTGAGGCGAAGTTTGTGAATCACTTTTACCCCCTGCTGGGTCGGTTTGAGAATGTACCAACGCCCATTGTTCGTACAAAGGTAAATTTTCCCGTCGGCAAAGAGTGGTGTACTTCTCATAACAGTTCCCAATGCTTTGCGCTGTACGAGCTCTCCAGATTTTGCATCGAAAATGAAGAGCTTGGCACGATCGTCGACAAAGTAAATCCGATCGCCAATCATCAGCGGTGAACTTTTGCCAGCCATGATTTCAAAATGGTGCCACTTTTCCTGCCCAGAGAGGTCTCCAGTCTGGTTACCATCCAATGCGACAATCGAACCCATGGTATTACCCACCACGTTTTCTTCGCTGTGACCAGAAAATACACGGCCATCGGAAGTGACCAGTGGCGAGATATTGAGGCCGCGGCGAGATAACGGGTACCACCAAATCGGCAAACCAGTCCCTGGCTGGAGGGCCCAGATCTGACCGTCACCCGACCCGAAAACCATCGCATCCATCCCCAGACCACGGAGCGACGTGAGGGTGGGTGTGCTGTAGGTCGTGTCGTACGGGATCAGCCGTGTCCCCTTGAGCCAGCGCAGCTCTCCATCGGTTTTGTCAAATGCCAGGAAGCGATGTGCCGGCTTCGCAAGCAATCCCCACTGGGGCGTATCACCCCAACCAATCACCACGGCACTGATGATGACCGTATCACCGTACAACTTGGGAATGTTCGTTCGCCCCCCGTAGGTGGAGAGTAGCCCAAACTCCTCGTGAAGGCTCCGCGACCATATTAATTCACCCGTCTCGCCATTGAGGCAACAAAAATATCCGCATACGCCCAGGACGTAGACATTTCCAGTTTCAGGGTCGACAACGCAACTTGACCAACCAACACGAGTATCGGGTACGTCGGACAAATAAACGTTGAAACGGTGCTCCCAGAGAATCTCGCCAGTCGCTGTACTGGCACAGGCTACTTTCTCCCCCTCAACATCTGTCCCAGGCTGGTCACGAACAATCGTGTAAAGTTTGTCGCCCAGAACAACAGGAGTAGACCGGCCGGCCAAATCAGCATTCTTCCATAGAAGATTGCTGCCAACGCCTCCTTGGGGATTCCAACGGTCTACCAATCCTGTTTCGGCAGAGATCCGATTTTGTTGCCGGCCACGCCAGTTAGGCCAATCCAACAGGTCATTACCATTGGCTGTTGGACAAAACACGAGTAGCAGCACAATGTGCCCACCAAGGGAGGTCTTTGTCATAGCTGGGGGAATCTTCATACGGAGGGAAAGCATTTTACGGCAGTCAAAACAGGCGGAAACGGAAGTCCATTGCACCAGTTTTGGGGCAGCAAATCGACCTATCTAGAGGATACCAATGATCTTGAAAGTCCACCATGGGCCCGCTTCACCAGACAGCAGAACCGGCAAGGTTTAGCCATCTTCCAGGAGGGGAAAACTTTACGCAACTGTTGCGATAAGGTACTTGTGGGAAATTAGTTGCGATCATTCAAGCATCATTCTGCCAGCGACCGATACGATGGATGTCGCATGCAAAGCGCCCTGACGCCTGCGGCGGCACGTATTGCGCGTCAGCACCACGGCACAAACTATCTCGAGTCAAGGATTGGCTCGACCGACGTTGACGCCCCCCAACCGTGTGGACCCCGAGTAGACCCTACCTTTTACCGACCTCCGGCACTTTGAAGTGCCTCGCACGCCGACCGCTACCCACCTGTCTGGCGTAGTTTGCATCAAAACCTTCGCTGCCGTCACTATGGTTGGCGGGGGACGGCGTGGTGCACCACCGGAAGTCGGCAAAAGACTCACTCGGATGGTTCCAAATGCATAGGAGATGTGTTTCGATGAAGTGGAACTTTTTAGGAGCGCTATTAATCGGCATCTGTTTGGCAAGCCAGAGTTTCGGCTATGGGCTGTTAGATCGAATGCTGGGCGGCGGCTGCGACTGTTGTTGTGAAGCCAGCTGCGATTGTTGTGAAAAATCGTGTTGTTGTGAACCAAGCTGCTGCTGCGACAGTGATTGCGGTTGCGAGAGTGACTGCGGCTGCGAGGCTTCCTGCGGTTGCGACAATAGTTGCGATTGCTGTGGCTGTGGTTCTACCTGTAATCTTGGTGGCGGCATCCTCGACAGTCTCTTCTCCAGTTTCCGTGGCCTTGGTGGCTGCTGTGACAGTGGTTGCTGCTGCGACAGTGACTGCTGCTGCGAGAGTGACTGCGGCTGCGAGAGTGATTGCTGCTGCGAGGCTTCCTGTGGTTGCGACAATAGTTGCGATTGCTGTGGCTGTGGTTCTACCTGCGGTCTTGGTGGCGGCCTTCTGGACAGTCTCCTCTGCTGTTTCCGTGGCCTTGGTGGCTGCTGTGACAGTGGTTGCTGCTGTGACAGTGGTTGCTGCTGCGAGAGTGACTGCGGCTGCGAAAGTGATTGCTGCTGTGAGGCTTCCTGTGGTTGCGACAATAGTTGCGATTGCTGTGGCTGTGGTTCCACCTGTGATCTTGGTGGATGCCCACTACTGGACTCGATTTGCTGCATGTTCCGCGGCAACGGCCTTGGCCTTGGTGGTAACTGCTGCTGCGACAGTAACTGCTGCTGCGAAAGTGATTGCTGCTGCGAGAGTGATTGCTGCTGTGAGAGTGATTGCTGCTGCGAGTCGAATTGCTGCTGCGAACCAAGTTGTGGCAACGGTGGTGATGAGCCAGCTGCTGCACCCGTTGAGGTCAGCGATTCAGCCAGTTTCCCCGTACCCCCAGTTCCCATGGCCGATCCTAACGCTTCGGTGAGCCGGGCACGCGATGTCGTCCACACCAGCTTCACCCGCTAGGCGGATGAGTTGACACATAGGGATTTCCCCTTCGTTATAGGACCTGCCCCGGGCGCAATGCCCCGGGGCAGGTCTTTTTTTATGACTGAAACAGGATTGTAGCCCTTCGAACCCACGCTGCGGCAACGCTCTAGCCTGCAGCGGACTTAGCGAGATGAGACGCAATGTCTCCCAAGTCTCGAAAGTTTGGTGGCCAGCCGCCCGAGTTGCTCTGAGACGCGATTCTCCACAAGACCTAAAAAACGTAAAGGCGGGTTGGCCAACTTTTACACCAACTTAAAGCCCCGGAGGTATCTGCCACCGGGCGGGGAAAATTGCAGGTGGGGCCTTGGAGCCGGTGGCAATGAGACCCACATACGTTGCATACCACAGGGTCCCGTAGAGCGAGTCGGGCATGAACAACATGCCGAGTTCTTTCACCCGCTTTTTGAGCTTGTAGGCCGTGGCTACATCTCGCCTCAGAGACCCGCCAGGATCCCATCCTTGCAATCTCCAATCGCCGCGGTCTCCGCAGGGGGCTTATCGGGTCGATACAACCAGGAAAATCCGCCTGATCTCCAGGCAGAGCCCGTAATCGAGATCCTGTTTCCGCCGGCGATTTTCAACTATAATCTCTGGCTGAGGGAACCACTTTATGATGACCGTCCACGAAACCATTCCATCTGGCCTGGAACTCCAGTTCTACAAGTCGCTCGAAAACGAGGAACTGATTGGCCGCATCGAGCAAGTACGAGGTGAACTGGGTTCACGGCTGCTCATCCTTGGCCATCATTATCAGCAAGACGAGGTCATTGC
Organism: Lacipirellulaceae bacterium; assembly: GCA_965243695.1. Taxonomy (GTDB): domain Bacteria; phylum Planctomycetota; class Planctomycetia; order Pirellulales; family Lacipirellulaceae; genus JAKVCB01. The sequence continues at coordinate 62,592 of CBDEWC010000033.1, forward strand.
GCAAGCAGATTTACGTGGCGACAGCTATCGCCTCAGTCAGCTGGCAGCCGAGAATGCTGACTGCCGGGCCATCGCCTTTTGCGGTGTTCACTTCATGGCCGAAACGGCAGATATTCTCGCTAATCAACCTGAAAAATGTCGTCAACGCAATGGTGAACGCGTCTCGGTCATTTTACCAGATCTTGCCGCCGGTTGTTCCATGGCTGATATGGCAACTCTCGGACAAATAGAAGAAGCTTGGGATCAACTGGGAGAAGTTCTCGACTGCCAGGAGATTACGCCTGTCACCTACATTAATTCCGCTGCCAGTCTCAAGGCATTTGTCGGAAAGCACGGTGGCATCGTCTGCACGTCATCCAACGCCAGAGCCGCCATTGAATGGGGTTTCGCGCGGCAGGCGGCGCGCGGCAAAACAGGCCGTGTGATGTTCTTTCCCGATCAACACCTTGGTCGTAATACGGCTCTTGAAATAGGCATTACGAACGACCAAATGCCTGTCTGGGATCCTTATGCCGAAGATCTTGGCGGTAATAGTGAGAAAACCCTTCGAGAGAGCAAAGTCATCCTTTGGAAAGGGCACTGCAGTGTGCACCAGATGTTTCGCGCTGAACACATCAAGCTTTTTCGCGACCAGCACCCCGGTATCAAGATCCTGGTTCATCCCGAATGCCCTCAGGAAGTCTTTGAATCGGCTGATGAATACGGATCGACAGGCAAAATCATTGAGCTGGTTAAAGAGGCTCCGCCTGGCACCAAATGGGCAATTGGCACAGAGTTGCATTTGGTAAACCGTTTGAAACAAGAACACCCGGAACAGGAAATTCACTTCCTTTCACCGGTCGTCTGCATGTGCGCAACCATGTACCGCATTGATTTGGCTCACCTCTGTTGGAGCCTGGAAAGTTTTGCCGCAAGCACGCCTGTGAACATTGTTGAAGTCGATGAAGAAACAGCCCACTGGGCGCTTGTAGCCCTTCAGCGGATGCTTGAAGTCCGCTGAATGACTTCTCCAAGGAGCGTTGACCGTTTGGAAACTCTCCTGGCAGTTTGGAAACCATTTCCAATCCCACCGATAGCCGGCCAAGTACCTGCGACGACCATGGCGTCGCCGTGAACGGCACCATGAAGGCCAACCCATCTAACGTCGTCATGCTGCCCCACTTTGGGCCAACCATCCAGCCGGAAAAAGGAATGCGGATTCTAGTTCCGTTTTCAAATGCCAAACCGTAACTCATCAGCATGAAACAAGTTTTCAGGTCACGCCTAGGGCAACCCGCCGCAAAGCTCAACGATCTGCAACACACCGACGCTACCCGTCCTTGAGGGAATCACGCACCTTGAGGGAATCACGCAGCAACGGGTGGGGCCTAGAGAGGTGCCACACACCTAGTTTTCTAAGCACACGTTTTCTAAGTTTTCTAAGCACACGTTTTTCTAATCGCAGCGTGAAGTTTGGCACAGAGTTTGCAACTATATTCTGACCGTCAGTCGAAGGCCAACTATTAAGTCGGGGCTGGAACACCGAAGAGAAGGGCCGGATTGGCGAAGAGGCAAGCGTAACCGCGATTGAGGAAACGGCTGGTATCAAACAAGTTAGCGAGTTCTGCCAACCTCCCACAGAATCTCCTAAGTCCAGCCGAATCTGTGCAACAGGGCGAATTTGGGGTCACTTGAAGGCATGATCCCAGATTCGCCTGTTGTATTTAAGGTGTATCAAAATTAAACACATGTTCAATTTTGATGCATGCAACTTGCACTTATACCGGGGTTCTGGCGGTATTACGCAAGACGCGAGCCCTGGTTTTTAAACCCACAGGTTGGCGCGATCAAAAAATTTTGTGCTTTTCTGGTTGCCAACGCCTCCTCTAAAAACTGCAAACCGCCGGTCCCATTGGTGGGCTGGACAACCGGCTATTTGGCCAGTTTGCTTGCCGGGTGTAAAGTTAACTGCGTGGGTTTGAACATGAAGCGTGGTAACAACGCAGGTCGGAAGAACAATCTCCGGCCATGGAGGTGATCGGTGCGTCAAACAGTTCGCTTGTTTTTGCTGGTGACAGTCTTGCTTGGATGGTTGATTGGCGATATCCGCTCAGCCAGCCCTCAAGCTGAAGCAGCCACGCCAAGTGGCAGCGATGACCCTTCCGTTCCCCGCCAGGTGCTCCTGATCAACCGCCAAATTCAGCAAGGCTGGGAGGATCGCGGTTTGAAACCGTCTCGTCCGGCAGCTAGTGGTCAGTGGTGTCGACGAGTTTATCTTGACCTCATCGGACGTGTGCCAACCGTCGAGGAACTGCATCTATTTCTGGCAGATCGCGCCTCTGAACGACGTACGACTCTTGTAAACCGCTTACTGGGAGATGAATACCGTGAGGAATTCTCCCGGCATTGGTCGACCATCTGGACGAACCTTTTGATTGGGCGCACTGGTGGAACCACCGACGAGTCGCTCGCCAGCCGATCGGGGATGGAGCAGTATCTGCGTCGATCGTTCCAGAAGAGCAAGCCTTACGATCGTCTGGTACAAGAATTGATTGTTGCTACTGGTAGCTGTCGCCCGGGCGACGAAAATTTTAACGGTGCTGCGAACTTCCTGGCTGACAAGATGGAAGAAGGTGGAATCCAGGCGACGGCCAAGACAGCCCAGATCTTTTTGGGCATGGCAGTCCAATGCACACAGTGCCACAATCACCCTTTCAACGAATACCGGCAAAACCAGTTCTGGGAGCTAAATGCATTTTTTCGACAAACCCTCATCGAATCACTTCCCAATGGTGAGGATCAGAATGTTGCCCGGGTTTACAATCAAGACTTCCCCGGTGAAGGCCGTCGACAGCACTGGCGATCGGCGAAAGAAGTGGTATGGGAGCAGATCGATGGCGAGCTTGTGGATACAGGCGCGATCGGTCGGGCTGCAGCCTCAATTTACTATGAACTTCGCAATGGCAAGGTTAAGACGGCCTTTCCAGTCTTCGTTGACGGAACAGCGCTCGAATCCCTGCAGAGTGAAGCGGGTAACAAGTTTGGCAATAGTGGCTATTTGGAACATGTCAATCGTCGCCAGGAATTGGCAAAGTTGATACTTGATTCGCCCGAAATGAGCCGTGCGCTAGTCAATCGTATGTGGTCGCACTTCTTCGGTTACGGCTTTACCAAACCCATTGACGACAGAGGTCCACACAATCCGCCCACCCACCCGGAGTTATTGGAGCAACTGGGGGATTCTTTTCAACAGGCCAGTTATGATCTCACCGAACTGATGCGATGGATTGTCCTCTCCACACCGTATAGTCTTTCAAGCCGCATGACGCGGGCGAACAAGTCTGACGATCCTACCCTCGGGACACCGCCGATGTTCAGTCATTTCTACATACGGCAAATGCAAGCGGAACAGCTCTACGAGACACTGTTGATCGTAACATCCGTGGAGGAGACACTTGCTTACGACGATCGCGCGCGAAGCAAACAACGTTGGCTCGACCAGTTTAATACTGCTTTTGGCACCGACGAGAACGATGAATCGACGACATTTAATGGTTCAATTCCCCAAGTCCTGATGATGATGAACGGCGACTTGATGGCGCAAGCAACCGGCACCAAGCCCGGCAGTTTTCTTGCGGGTGTGGCCAGTAATCATAAGTTGTCGAATCCGGAGAAAATTCGGCATCTCTACCTGGCCGCTATGTCGCGGAAACCTTCACGTGAGGAGTTGGCCCTCAGTAACCAACTGTTGTCCTCTCGCGGTGGGAATGTTGTCGAGGCACTTCAAGATATTTGGTGGGCTTTGTTAAACAGCAACGAGTTCGTTCTCAATCATTAAATTTTGACCAACAATCACCCTACTGGCTGGACGATTCATCGAAGTAGAACTTCCTGGCGGCCCGCCCGCATGATTGCCCGGTTCGCGTGTGACCATATTCCAGCTCACACGAAAAAGGATGCCGTTACCGGTTGGATCTTGGACAGCTTGAGCGAAGTCTTATAAAGTTTTGACCTGGAGAAGCAAGCCATGAAAAAGCATCTAATCCCCTCTGGTATGAGTCGGCGACACTTCATGCAACATTTGGCCGGTGCTTCGGCACTTGCCGGTCCGGCGCTCGCATTGACCGGGACCTTACGCTCTCATGCGCAGGAATTAAGCCGGAATAACAAGTCATGCATCTTACTTTGGATGGGCGGGGGACCTCCCACCATTGATCTTTGGGACCTGAAGCCCGGTGCCGCTACCGGAGGCCCCTTTCAGCCAATCACCACCACCGGTGGGGGGCAAATCTGTCAGCACCTGCCCCAAATTGCCCAACAGATGCATAACCTTTCGATCGTGCGGTCCATGAGTACTCGCGAGGCCGACCACGAGAGGGGCCGGTATTACATGCATACGGGGTATGTGCCGAATCCTAACATAGAACACCCCAGCTACGGGGCAGTCGTCGCCCACGAACTCCAAGCGAGCGTCCCTGAACTTGAAATCCCACCCTTTGTGTCGGTTGGCGGAGCGAGCGAAGGCCCAGGGTTTTTAGGCATGTCGTATGCTCCTTTCCAAGTGAATTCGAATGGACAGGTACGCAATCTCCGCTCCAAGGGAATCAAGGAACGACGTCTGCGGGATCGAATGCAATTTCTCAACGCACTCGAGAAACGATTCATTGCCGAAGGCCGTGGTGGTGTTGCCGGTGAACACGCTAAAGTACTTGGAAAAACACATCGGTTGCTCACAAGCAAGCAAATGGAAGCGTTCAAGGTTGCGCAGGAAGAAGAAACTGTTCGAGAACGCTATGGGAATACAGGTTTTGGACGGGGATGTTTGATGGCCCGCCGCCTGGTCGAAACAGGGGTTCCTTTCGTCGAGGTCAATATGGGTGGCTGGGACTTGCACAGCAACTGTTTTACGAGCCTCGAGACAAAGCTTCCGGAAATGGATCAGGCAATGAGCGGTCTGGTTGAAGACTTGTCGGAACGCGGCCTTTGGAAAAACACGGTGGTTTTGTGGATGGGTGAGTTTGGACGTACCCCACGAATTAATGGAAATGCCGGCCGCGACCATTGGGCACGCGCGTGGAGCGTGGTACTCGGTGGCGGGGCAATTCAAGGGGGCCGCGTGATTGGAACCACAAACGAAGATGGAACCCAAGTCGAAACCGAACCCTACTCGTCAGAAGATCTTATGGCCACGGTTTGCCAAGGCCTGGGCCTTTCGCTCCAGACAACCTTTACGTCGAAAAATGGTCGTCCTATGAAAATCGCCGCTGGCGGGTCGGTCATCCATGATTTGTTTGCCTGACAAACGATCCGGCAGAAATAATTGGTATCGCAACCACAAAACTAGTTAAGCCATTGGGGATCCTCCAGAAATGACCGACGACATCAAACACCTCGTCAAATTGGTAACCTTTCCCACGGAAGTTGGGGCGGCCCCGGTCGTTTCAGCTCTCGAAGACGCAGGTATTTCTGCCATCGCAACGGGTGGATTCACCGCCGAATTCATCGCCGAGGCACCTGGGGAAGTTCAAGTCCTGGTCGCCCAGCGCGATCTGCCACGGGCAAAAGAGGTCCTTAATGTCCTGAGAGAAGAAATGGACCACATTGATTGGTCGCAAGTCGATGTGGGAGAACCCGAAGCGTAGGACCACTCGCTCGGCGGGAGCTGGTTGACGGCTTTTAACTGGCGTCGTGCTCGCGGCACCAGGCAACCATGTCGTCGATGGACATTTTTGACTTATCCACCTTCTCGCCAGCAGATGTTGACTCAGCAGGGGCCGTTTCCTCATCTGGTACTTCGGCAACAGGTTCCTGCTCCACAGCGGACACTGGTGAAGCCGGTTCTGGATCAGGCGGGTCTTGGTGAGCCGGCTCCTTGCTTTTTTCTTGCCCCCCCCTGGCCATCGCCAGGATGTCGGATGTCGACATTTTTCCGCTCGAGGCTTTTTCTTCCGCCGGTTCCGCCACTTTCGGTTTGGCCCCCCCCTGCATCCGTGCCATTTCCAACGGAGAGAGCTTTTCTCCTGCTGGGCCTGCTGATGGGGCCTTTTTTGCCGCGGGCTTGGCAGCAGGCTTCTTCGCCTCGGCTGTTTTCTCTTTGGGGGCCGGTTTGTCGACGACTTTCAGGTAGTCGAGGTCAATGTCATAGCGGCCAATATTCAAATGGTAATCGACGAACTCGACCAGGGCACGCCCGCTCATATTGACGGTTTTGACCTGGCCAACCTCACCCTTAAACCGGGCAAGTTCCGGCCGATCTCCATCCACCACAACGTACTTGTCTGTGTATTCTTGTTTTATTTTTTCTATGTGGTCAAAAGCCATTGGAGGCCAGACTCCTTCGAATTTTTTGCGTGGCAACAGGCCAACTGCCAATAACAGGCCTTACTATCGTTCCACGATCTGTCGACCGGAGGAATGAGAATGGGTCATTTTGTCTTATCGACGCCTTCAGGGCAAGTTGCTTGTGGCCAAGCGGATCGTCATAATTGCGGTTTGGGCAAATTTACCCAAATCGTTCGAATCCCACGTGGTGGAGGTTTTTGGCAATGCCAGCTAAACTACCCGTTCCGATCCCTGTCCTCTCCGTTGTAGGCCTTGCTTTTTTTGCCTTGAATTGGTGCAACCCGCTCATGGCACAGATTGAATATCTCCCTGGCATTCAGTGGCCCGAGCCCAAAGTCGTCTCCCCGGGGGATGCCCACGGCCCACCGTCCGACGCCATTGTGTTGTTTGACGGCCAAGACCTTTCGGCGTGGGAAAATGGTGGAAATTGGATCGTTGACAACGGCGAAGCGGTTGTTGGCAAGGGCGACATCAAAACAAAACAAGGTTTTGGTGACTGCCAACTGCACATCGAATGGTCGGCACCTACGGAAGTCAAAGGCAACGGCCAGGGACGCGGAAATAGTGGTGTGTTCATCATGGATACCTACGAGGTTCAAATCCTCGATTCCTACAACAACCCCACTTATTTTGAAGGGCAGGCGGGGGCAATTTACAAGCAAACACCACCGGTCATCAATGCGATGAACCCGCCGGGCAAGTGGAATATTTATGACATTATTTGGACTGCCCCACGTTTTGACGACGCAGGCCAACTCCTTTCACCGGCTTACATCACGGCACTACATAACGGCGTTTTGATCCTCAACCATTTTGAACTTTTGGGAGATACGCCCTGGCACCGCCCGCCCAAGTACCAGGCACACGCTGACAAGCTTCCCATTCGTCTACAGGATCACGGCAACCCGGTTCGCTATCGCAACATTTGGCTGCGGGAGCTGAAACCAATCGCCGCAACGCAACTGCGGCCGCCGGTTTTCCACAACCATGATACCGGGGAAGAAACTCCCGTTGAATAAAACGGCTCCTGGCAATATCAATTCTGGCCAGACAACTTTGGACGAAATACTAACTCAGCCTTTGTGAATTGAACCCGTTTTCAGGCCAGACGCTTTGCCGCAGGTTGTTTCATCAATGGTTTGAATCGTATATGCCCATTGCCATGTTCTCGGTTTTGCCTCCTTTGTGGAATTGCGTGCCGGGAACTGCTCCAGACAAAGTTGCTGATTCACTGCCGTGATACCATCAACGTCTGTTGTGGCCACGACCATTGAACCCGGGCTACTCACCAGTTGCATGGTGTCCTCCTGCAGCGTAAATCGCGTTTGCTGGATGGCTTCATAGGTATTGCCAATTCTGACTGGCGGGTGCCGGCTGCGACAGGCAAATGAAAAGGCAAGTTGACCGACACCGTCCTGTGGGGAAACATGGGTCTTACAGACGAGACTCCAGTGATTTCCTCCTGACATGCCAACACCCAAGACTGCCAAGCCCACATCGGCATCGACGTGTGGATGCAGTTCCTGGATCGCCGGACTAGGAGGAAGATCTTCCTCGGGAACGCCCTCCACGCTGCGCAACACGTCGAGCCATTTGGAGCCCGATTGAATCTCAACACAGTGGTGCCAGCGATCAGCGTGCCACGTAAATACGGCCCGCAAGCAGGCTGCTTCGATGATGAGGGGTTCGGCTGGTTTCATACCGGATGAGCCGTTAGGCAGTTGGGTGTCCGAACCATTATTCACCATCTTTCTCAATCGGTTGTCCGGCCCGCCAGCGAAGCGTGGCATCCAGAAATCCCTGGATATCACCGTCGAGCACCGCGCGGAAATTTCCCATCTGAAATTTTGTCCGGGCGTCTTTCACGCGCTGATCGGGATGGAGAAAGTAATTTCGGATCTGCGACCCAAAACCTGTTTTGGCCTGCTGCTGATATTTGGCCGCTTCCTCTGCCTCGCGTTTTTCCTCTTCAAATCGCGCTAATCGGGAGCGGAGCATTTTCCAGGCCGATGCGCGATTCTTGTGTTGTGACCGTTCGTTTTGGCATTGAACAACAATGCCTGTTGGTGCGTGAGTCAGACGGATAGCGCTATCGGTCTTGTTGACATGTTGACCACCGGCGCCACTTGCCCGGTAGGTATCGACTCGAACATCGTCTTCATTGATATCGATGTTGATGGTATCACTGATTTCGGGAGATACATCCACTGCGGCAAAACTTGTTTGCCGCTTACCTTCAGAGTTAAACGGGCTGATCCGCACCAACCGGTGCATGCCGGTTTCGCCCTTCAGGTAGCCATATGCCATCGGCCCTCGAATAGCAATAGTAGCGCTATTGATCCCAGCCTCTTCGTTGTCTTGGCGATCGAGGATACTCACGTGGGCACCACTCTTTTGAGCCCATTGAATGTACATCCGCAACAACATCTCGGCCCAGTCGTTCGCGTCGGTACCGCCATCCCGCGCGTTGATCGAGACAATGGCGCCATCACTATCGTGGTCTCCACTGAGCAAAACCTTGAGCTTCAGATCTTCAACCCACTTTTCAAGTTGCCCAACTGCAGCGGGGACCTCGTCGGCAAACGACTCGTCTTCTGCGGCCATTTCGATCATCGCCGCCAAATCGTCATTAGCCGCCAATGCATCAGTCACGGGGTCGGCAAACCCACTGAGCGACTTGCGTTCGTCGACCACAGCCTGGGCTTTTTCCTGATTATCCCAAAAGCCCGGTTTCGCCATCTCGGTATCAATGGCTTTGATGCGAAGCTGCTTGCCTGCGTAGTCAAAGAGAGTCTCGTAACTGTATCAGTTGCTGATGAATCGCCGCAGCACGGTCGGTAAGTTCTTTATCCATAAAAATCTCCTTCGAAGACCGATTATACGGGCCAACCACCTCCGCTACGAGCCACCTTCTTGTGAGAAAGCGGCCGCAGGGATTAAACTGGGAGGATCATGTCACGAGTTGTGTTAGCCATGTCTGGAGGGGTCGATTCAAGCGTCGCTGCTCACCTGCTCGTTGAGCAAGGGCACGAGGTTATAGGGATTTTTATGCGTCATGGGCAACAATCCCCCGTAGCCTGCGCAACCGCCCCCGCAGAGAATCCAAGCTCTCAGCACCTGCCCATTGTCAACCGACTTGATCACAAGCAAGGATGCTGTACGGCAGCTGACGCTGAGGATGCACAACGCGTGGCCGACAAAATGGGACTCCCCTTCTATGCACTAAACCTCCAGGAAGAATTCTCCAGGATCATTGATTACTTCGTGGACGAATACACCGCAGGACGCACACCCAATCCCTGCGTGCAATGCAATAACTGGATCAAGTTTGGAAAATTGTTTGATTATGCCGATAGCGTTGGTGCCGAGTACGTCGCCACGGGACATTATGCTCGCATGCGACAGAGTGGTAGTGGAAAATTTGAAATTTGGCGCGGGCGGGACAGCCACAAAGACCAGTCTTACGTGTTGTTTGGTGTAAAGCGAGCACACCTTGCGAAAATGATGTTGCCCGTTGGTGACTACGAAAAACCGCAAATTCGACAGATGGCTGCGGACCTCGGCATGCGTGTGGCAGACAAACAGGATAGCCAGGAAATTTGTTTTGTATCGGAGGGACGCTATGACGCATTTGTGCGTGGCAGACGCGAACATCTGGACACAAGTGGTGACTTAGTGACCGTCGACGGTACGGTCGTGGGAAAACATAAAGGTATCGAAGGCTTTACCGTGGGTCAGCGAAAGGGGCTTGGGGTGGCACTTGGGGAACCAAAATTCGTCGTGAGGATCGAGCCGGAAACCCGCCGTGTGGTCATAGGTGATCGACACGAATTGATGCAACGTGAACTCACCGCTCGGCAGGTCAACTGGCATGAAACGGCACCTGTCCGTCAACCAAAACGATGTTACGCTCAAATTCGCTACAATTCCCAGGCGGCCGCGGCAAAGGTGTGGTGTTTACCTGACGAACGGTTGCAAATTGAATTTGAGCAGCCGCAGTTCGGCGTCGCTCCCGGACAAGCGGTCGTTTGTTACGATCCCGAAAGCAACCAACGGGTTCTTGCCGGAGGTTGGATCGAATAATCCAACCAGGCAATCGGTACTCGAGAGCTGCCACAGTGGCTGCGAGTCGCTTCGCTCTCGAGATACGTTCATCAAATTTCTGACAACCGTCGGCGAAAGTCTGCGGTGTTAATCGAGAGTCAGACCCGACATGTCAAATCAACTTGCCCAAGAAACAAGCCCCTACCTGCTACAACACAAAGACAATCCCGTTGATTGGTATCCCTGGGGCGATCAAGCCATCGCCAAGGCGCGGCAGGAGGAAAAGCCGATTTTTCTTTCCATTGGTTACTCTGCTTGCCATTGGTGTCACGTGATGGAACACGAGAGTTTCGAAAATGAGGACCTTGCGGGGATTTTGAACGCGCATTTTGTTTCGATCAAAGTCGATCGTGAAGAACGACCAGACCTCGATCAAATCTATATGAATGCCGTGCAAATGCTTACTGGCCATGGAGGTTGGCCAATGAGTCTGTTTCTGACACCCGACCTGAAGCCTTTTTACGGTGGCACTTACTGGCCGCCACAGGCTTCCAGAGGAATGCCTGGGTTTGATCAGATTTTGGCTGCCGTACAGCAAGCCTGGCAAGAGCGACGCGAGAAAGCCATCGAAGGTGCTGAGCACCTGACCCAGGAACTGCGCAAGGTCGGGTTGAGCGACTCAGAATCCCTCGTCGAGCAGCTCTCCAGCGATTTGGTAGATGATGCTGCTGCACAAATGCGCCGGGTGCACGACCCTACCTATGGTGGCTTCGGAACTGCACCGAAGTTTCCTCAATCGATGGCGCTGCAATTGCTTCTGAGGCACTGGAACCAATCAGGACAAAAAAGTTCTCTGGAAGTCGTTCGGGTAACGCTCGACCGCATGGCATCGGGTGGAATTTATGATCATCTGGGAGGTGGTTTTGCCCGCTACTCGGTTGATGCCCGCTGGCTCGTACCGCACTTTGAAAAGATGCTCTACGATAATGCACTCCTCGGTGGCACTTACCTCGATGCGTACCTGGCCACCGGCGACAAGGAATACGAGCGCGTGGTTCGCGAGATTCTCAATTACGTGCTGCGGGACATGACCGATCCGGCGGGCGGATTCTACAGCACCGAGGACGCCGATAGCGAAGGAAGTGAAGGCCTCTACTACACCTGGACGCCCGACGAGATTAAAGCCGTTTTGGGACCCGAAAAAGCTTCGACCCTCAGCCGCGTTTATGGCGTCTCGGAAGAAGGAAATTTTGAAGGTCGCAACATACTGCATCTTGCCCGCACCATCGAACAATCGGCACGTGTACTTAATCGCGACGTGCAAGAATTGCGGGAGGAGCTGTCCGACAGTCGCGCAAAACTACTCGCAGCTCGGGCGGCACGGGTCCGCCCTGGCCGCGACGACAAAGTTCTCGTGGCCTGGAACGGCTTGATGATCGATACCTTAGCCCGCGCGGGCGCAGCACTCGCTGAAGAAACGTACATCACCGCTGCCGAAGCAGCAGCCCGTTTTCTTGCCTCCAACTTGCGACGCGATGATGGACGACTGCTGCATACCTGGAGGAACGGTTCTGCCAAGCTTGACGCTTATCTCGACGACTATGCATGTCTGGCAGATGGATTGATTAGCTTGTACGAAGCGACCTTCGACGAACACTGGATTGCCGAAGCCGTTGCACTAGCCGACGTTTTACTCTCCAAGTTTGCAGACCCGGAAGGTGGTGGCTTCTTTTTCACTGCAGTTGATCACGAAACGTTAATCGCCCGAACGAAAGATTTTACCGATGCCAGCACGCCAAGCGGAAACGGGGTTGCGGCAACGGCCCTGCTGCGACTTGGTAAACTTTTGGGTCGCAGCGACTATCTTGATGCAGCAGCTGCGACACTAAAGTCTGGTGCAAATGTCATGCAGAAAGCGCCTCTGGCAACCGGGCAGTTGCTTCTGGCGCTCGATTTAAACCTGAGGCCTGCCTTCCAACTTGTACTGGCAGGCGATTTGGAGAGCGACTCCACCCAGCAAGTGATTCATGAACTCCACAGCCATTATCTTCCAAATTGCCTGCTTGCAGCTTGTGATCCCGATGGCAATTCTCCCCAGTTGCTTCATGATTTGATCACGGGGAAAAAAGCCGTCGGTGGCCAACCAACGTTGTACGTGTGCGAAAACTTTACCTGCCAAGAACCAACCGTGGGAAGCGACCCAATCAAGACACGATTAGCTGAACTGGCAGCATCACCGTGATCCGGGCTGGCAGCGTGTGACAATGATCACGCCCGTTGCTCCTGCAAATCGTTTAGCAGTTTTTCCATCTGCTCAATTTGCTGGTCACTTTTGGCCATGAGCTGCTGCAAGAGAAGTATTTTGCTATTCAGCTGTCCAGTCACATCGTGCGACACGTCGTGCAATTCGACCTTCTGCCTTTCGATGTGGACAACGGCATCTTTTTGGCCATCCGACCAGGGGTCGTCCGGGCGCGGTTGCTGTTTGACAGCCGGTTCGCCAACTTGCTTGTGGGTGTGCTTTTGGAAGTAACGCCAATAACGACGAAGCAGGATAGTCGTCAGCAAGACACATCCCGCGAAGAACATGAGTGTCGGTAAAATATTGGCCAGCGGTACCATTGCGGCGGAGTGTAGCCTTGTTCTACACACCGAGTGAAGAGCAATACGGCGGGTCGCAACTTAGCGCCAGCCACGATTTGGCCACTGGCAATGGCAGGAATTTTGGGCGACTTGTCCCAAGCTGTTTGACGCGTGGTGCTAATGGCGCGAAAATGCCTGCTGGGCGGCAGAAAAGACCTCGGCAAGCGAAACCTTGTGCTTGCTAGCAATCTCTCGGCACGCTTCATACTCGGGCGCAAACCGGTCTGAACCATCTGGCAAGTGCGCCAGTTTTCCAGCCACCGACCCCCACGGAGTTGTCACCTCATGGGGTTGCCGGGAGAGCACACGGCGCACAACCACGGTCCGACGGACACCCAGTGTGGTCGTGTGTGAAAAGAGAATCGTCTCCAAACAATCGGCATCTTCCGGTCGGCCCTGCACGCTAAGCATCACCCCAGGCCGCCCCTTTTTCATCTGAATGGCTGTGGTTGCCACATCCAGCGCCCCCGATTCCCAAAGCATCTGCATGCAGTGGCCAACCTGTTCGCCCGAAAGGTCATCCAGGTTGGTTTCCAGCAGCACAATCGAATCGGTTTGGACTCTGGTTGAATCGGGGTCTGGCAAATCACCGACCAGCAGCCGCATGATATTGGCGTGCTCAAAGTCTTTTTGCCCGGCTCCGTAGCCGATCGACTGGACAGTCATTGCCGGCGGTGGGCCAAATTCATCGACCAGCGTAGCGACAATGGCAGCTCCTGTGGGAGTTGTCAGCTCACCAACAACCGGGAAATCGGCCAACGGAATTCCTTTCAAGAGTTCTCCCGTCGCTGGAGCAGGAATCGAACAGCGACCGTGCGCAATCTCCACAAAGCCCGTACCGGTGGGGATTGGAGAGCAGTGGATACGGTCAACATCGAGCAAATCCCAACCAATCGCCGCTCCGACAATATCGGCAATCGAATCAACCGCACCCACTTCGTGAAAATGGACCTTTTCAATGGTCGAACCATGAACTTTGGCTTCCGCTTCGGCAAGGCGGCTAAAAATCCGTGTCGCCAAATCGCGCTGGCTATCCGACAGCGAACTTTGGTCGATCATCGCGGTGATGTGGTGCAAGTGCCGATGGGCATGTTCGGGTTCGTGTTCCACCACGATCTGTGTTGCCCGAAACCCTTTTTTCTTGACCTCACTTGATCGGAGTTGGCAGCTAGGTAGTCCTAACGAGTCAATTCCGGCTTGAATCGCTGCCAGGTCGATCCCTGCATCAATCAGTGCGGCCAGGGTCATGTCACCACTGATACCGCTGGCACAATCGAGATAAGCAATCCGCATGGTAAAGGTGCTAGCAATGGAGGTAGGTACAAAGAGTCATCTAACAACCACCCTATTGTAGAGTTGTTGTTGGCCCCCGCAAGCGACGGCCGGCGTTGACCCAGGGGAGCCTGTACGGTACCGTCCGGCCGCCCAATTGTCAGTGGCAACGAAACCAAGCTTCACAACACACGCGATCAAGGAACGTTCCTGCGATGGCTGTCGCCGAGACTGTTGCCCTATCTGACCAATCAAGCCTTTGGGGGCGTATGCCGGCCCGTATCAAAGTCTTGTATATTACCACCTTGCATCGCACGGGCGGATGGTTAATGGAAGCTTTTGCGGCCGATTGTGCGACAGATATTCTGCTCGACGAGGCTGTCGGAGTGACATCCGGATTATCCCGGCTCCGAGATGAGGTGTTCGACGCCGTACTCATTAGCCACGAACCAGGTGTGCTGGATGCAGTAGAGTTGGTGGAGGGTTTACGTGTGGGCGGTCACGATGAGCCAATGATCGTGCTGGGTATGCAGCCATCAACTGCAATGGATGCAAACTGTCATGAGGTGGGAGCTGACGCCTACTGTTGTGTCGAGCAGACGACAACCCGCTCCTTGTTGTGGTGCTTTGCCCGAGCCATCGAACGTAGCCAACTTATTCGTGAAAACAGGCGACTTGTTCAGGCCGACCGCCAAAGACTGGCGCATGAGCAGACCGAAGCCAAACGTTTGCTCGATGAACAACGGGCAGTGATCGCCGACCTCGAATTGCTGCGCAAGGAAAAGCTGGGACAGGAAAGCGACCTTATCGAGGGAGCAGACCTCGCGTTGGCCGTAAATTCCGAGTCGCATGAACCCTCAAAGAGACTACCACCCCAGGATCCTACCCGCTGTCGGTTGCCTGAGCCGCTGGTGAAACACTATAGCGAGATGCTTCGCGCCTACGTGATCATGGGAGCCGGCAACCTGACCGACGAGATGACAACGCTGGCTAACTTACTAGCTGAAGCTTGTATTTCAGCACAACAGACAATGCAGTTGCACGTCCACGTACTGGAAAAGCTGCTCCAGGACCTGGGTGGCCGAAGTGCCCGACACGTGATGACTCGTGCCGATCTCTTGGTTGTCGAGGTCATGGCCCACCTGGCAGATGGATATCGCAGTCGGTACCCTCACCAGAAATCCCCCTCTCCGCCAGCTTGCACTACCCGGATTTGACCCGTTTTCCGTCCCCTCGTTTTCCCCTAAGTGGACCACCTGATGACCGCTCCTTCGGCCCCTGAGTCCTCTTCTTCTGACGATACCTCCAGCAGCGTTGCAGAGCTCCGAAAATTGGTCGCCGACTTTGTTGCTCAGCGCGATTGGTCACAGTTTCATGCCCCCAAGAATATTTCGATGGCCCTGGCAATCGAGGCTGCCGAACTGATGGAGCATTTCCAGTGGATCTCTCCGGAAGCTTCTCGAGAAATTCCCCATGATCCCGATACACTTGCAGCGGTCGGCGAAGAACTTTCCGATGTGTTTGGTTATACGCTGGCCATGGCCAACGAGTTGGGAATCGACATCAGCACGGCGTTCCGCGCCAAAATGGTCAAAAATGCCCTGAAATATCCTGCGGAAGAGTTTCGTGGGAAATACCGCAAAGAGGATGCCGACTCTTAGATGGCAAACTAGCCGCCCACCCTTGACGGGGCATCGGTGTTTTAAGTGAATTTGTCGATGTTTGGTCTTTCGCCCCGTGGGAAAGCGAGCTGAACAGACGACCCTCTACTGTGTTGAAACGAGCTTCGCACGGTCGAAACAGTGCTTGCCCTGATCGGTATCTCGCCATACCTTTGCTGAGTATTTGCATGTTTGCAGCACACGCACGTGGGCGTTTGGTAATCCATGGATATCGTTCGAATTGCAATAGTCGGTGCGAGTGTCCGGGCGGCAGCTCATTCAGCACTGCGCGACGGGTTTGAGCCAGTTGCCGCAGATCTTTTTCGTGATCGTGACCTTTGTGATCGTTGTTCGGCAACAGCGATCGAAAATTATCCGGTTGATTTCTGCCCTTGGTTACAGTCCGTAGAGGTTGATGCCTGGATATACACCGGTGCGCTAGAAAATCATCCCGACCTGGTCGATCGAATGGCCGCAATCGTCCCCCTTTTGGGGAATCAAGGCGATCGGTTGCAACTCGTGCGATCGCCCGACGCGTTGGCTTCCAGGCTGAACGATCATGGTCTGCTATTTCCCGAAACACGCTCAACGGCCGAGGATTTACCGTGCAATGGGTCGTGGCTCAGGAAAAGTTACCGAGCGAGCAGCGGTCACGGTGTGTGGAGCCACGATCCGTGTACCGCTTCTGATCAATCCGGGGCACAGCAAGACGGCAACAAGCCGGTCTGCCAAAAACTCTTTTTCCAGCGTCGCCTGGAGGGAGATTCCGTTTCTGCCGTTTTCGTTGCAGCAGGCAGTCAGGCCCGTTTACTTGGTGTCACACGACAACTCGTAGGCGTTGCCTGGACAGGAGCACAACCTTTTCAGTATGCCGGTTCGTTAGGGCCACTCCGAATTGATGAAAAAGTCCACCAGACCATTGAGAAAATCGGCTCAGTCTTGGCCTCGGAGTTCAAACTGCGTGGTCTGTTTGGGGTCGATTTGATCATCAACCACGCAGGGGTTTGGGTATTGGAAGTTAATCCGCGTTACACCTCGTCTGTCGAAATTGTGGAGCGGATGACCGGATTCAAAATGCTTCAATCTCACGCACTTGCTTGCAGTACAGACGTTTTGCCTGAAGTCGCAGCTCCCTGCGATGTCCAACAGGTGGGAAAAGCGATCCTTTTTGCCCGGTGGTCCGTCAAGGTGAGCGAAGAGTTTTTCGCGTGGGCTTGCCACCAAAATTATGGTGATCCCTGGCCAGGACTTGCCGACATCCCTTCCCCAGAAACCCAGATCTCCAGAGGTCAACCCGTCCTGACTGTTTTTGCAACCGGAAGTGATGCGCGGGATCTTGAATCCCAACTGCAAAAACGTTTGTCAGAGGTTCAAGGCAAATTGCACCGCTAGCGGCAGGCAGGGCGCAGTGGTGTTATCCTGCCAGACGATTGATGCGATTGATCGGAAGAACCATTTCAGATTCTTCCGACTCATGCATGTATTGCATTACGTAGGCATCTTCTGGCGAATCGTCGTAATAATCCCGCAGAACTGATGTGGCGAAAAAACCAGCATCGCGGAAGAACACTTGGGCGGCCAGGTTAGTTTCACGAACCTCCAAACTGATTCGTGTGCGGCGCTGACTCGAGAGCTTACCGACTAACTTTTGGACCATTTGCAGGCCCACCGTTTGACGACGCGTGTCATCCGCGACTGCAAAATTAAGGATGTGTAACCGTGTCTTGTGGAGCTCATAAATCATGAAGCCCATCACGCGATCACCACGTTCGGCTACCATGCCGATGCAGTTGCGCTGCCGCAGGCAACGAATGAAGTCCTCCTCGGACCAAGGGAACTCAAAACTGTCACGTTCGATATCAAGCACCTCAGGCATATCTCGCCGAATCATCCAGCGGATATGCACACGTAGGTGCTGTTTATGATCAGCGGTGCTCATGTTGGCCTCCTTCCATGTCGGCCGCTCACTGTTGCATAGCTAGTGTTTTGTGCTGTCGGCAGGGTAGGCTTCCCCGGCGTGATTTTCAGATCGACGCTCGAGAAAACTGCAAACCCGGCCACCGAATTGGTTAGGCAAGATACAACAAGCCACCGAAAGTGCCAAGGTGAGGTCACCAGGCTCGACGCTAGCATTGAGCTGGATTTGACGTTTGCTCCGATTGTAACTGCAATGGTGCAAAAAACGGCAAGCGGTACCGACTCCAGGAAGGACTTTCCAGGCAGGGGCTCCAAAACGGTAATGTATTCTTGTTATAGTTCTGACGTTTTGTCTGACACTCCTGAAATTGGGTAGAACGATCACCTCCTGTATGCCCAGTTCACCAGGGTTGCCCGGTGCACGAGCCTCGATGCACAACAGAACTGCCCGACAGGCCCGTGGTGGCAAAACCTGAAACGACCCCCGAGAAGGCTTTCCTCTGGACCCTCCGCGAGAGAGGAACATCGACCAATGACCAACTCCGCATTAATCTCCGAAAATGTCGGCTCCTCCGCGGCGCCCCCGATAACACCCACCGACACGAGAGCACCTGCCGACACGTCGTATCTCGACCGCATTGAGCAAACACTCGCGGACGTAACAACCGTCATCGATGCTGACGCTCAGGTAGAAAACCAACTTGCGGTGAGTGTTGTGATTCCGACTTACAATGAACGCGAG
This sequence comes from Lacipirellulaceae bacterium, assembly GCA_965243695.1. Taxonomy (GTDB): domain Bacteria; phylum Planctomycetota; class Planctomycetia; order Pirellulales; family Lacipirellulaceae; genus JAKVCB01. The sequence goes on from CBDEWC010000033.1 coordinate 81,192, forward strand.
ACACTTCGCGAAATTGTCGCCAAAGTGCGGGAAGTTGGTCTGCACTACGAGATCATCATCGTCGATGACGGGAGTACCGACGGGTCTCGGGAAGTACTCCGCGAACTGGCGGAACTAAAAGACGTTCAGGTTCTATTTCATGATGTCAATTGCGGAAAAGGTGCCGCGTTGCGTTCAGGAGTTCAGTTTGCACGTGGCGAGGTAATTCTTGTCCAAGATGCCGACTTGGAATACGACCCGGCCGATTACGAGCGCATGCTTGCCCCGCTGGAAAGCGGCGCAGCAGATGCTGTGTACGGTTCGCGATTTGAGGAAAATCCTCACCAGGACCCCTCCTGGGTACATCGATTTGCGAATCGCATGCTGACACAACTATCGAATTACACCACGGGACAGCAGCTCACCGATATGGAAACCTGCTACAAGGTGTTTCGTCGCGAGTTGCTCGACAGAATGACTCTGTCTCAGAACCGGTTTGGTTGCGAGCCAGAACTTACCGCCAAATTGGCGCGCCATGGCGCACGAATCGCCGAAGTTCCGATAAGCTACCGCAGCCGAGGCTACCACGAAGGAAAAAAAATCGGCTGGCGGGACGGTATCAACACGCTTTACTGCATTTTTCGCTACGCCTGGTTTGACTGATCGACCACAAAACCGAATCGGGCACTGGGAAATCGGGCACTGGGAAATCGGGCACTGGGAAATCGGGCACTGGGAAATCGGGCACTGAAAAATATTGGCCCAGTGCACTGCAAAACCAGGCCCTCTACCGCCGGTCAAAGCCAACTCTCTATGGCGATGATTGCCCGGATGGCTTGGCAGCTAACTCCTGCTCAATCCTATCAATGACTTCATCCGCATCTGGTTTCACCCTGGGTTTAAAGCGGGCAACCAGTTCACCCTGCCTGTTGAAGAGAAACTTCTCAAAGTTCCAGGAGATCTCACCGCCAAAATTGGGATTTGCCTTGGGGGAGGTAAGGTACTTGTAAAGCGAACAGGCATTTTCACCATTCACGTCAACCTTTGCCAGCATGTCAAACTCAACACCATAATTCTGCTGACAAAACTCCGCGATTTGCTCAGATGTCCCAGGCTCTTGACCACCAAACTGGTTGCAGGGCACACCTACAATCGCCAACCCTTGGTCGGCATATTTTCCGTGGATTGACTGCAAAGCTTTGTATTGTGGTGTCAACCCACACTTGCTGGCTACATTTACCAGCAAGACCACGTCTCCTGCATAGGCTTGGGCCAGATTGATGGCTTTGCCATCCAGTGTCTTCATATCCTGGTCGAGTACCGCCGACTTTACCGTTGGTTGATCACCAAAAACGGGCTGTTGCATTGTTATCCCCACAAATAAGACCAATCCACTCCACATGAATTTATGCATAACTTATCTTCTCCTTCGTTGGTGATGAAACCTGGCGTTGGTGATGAACTCTGGCAGTGGCACAACTCAGAATTCATGCCTGGCCGCCAAACTCGAGTCCTCGACAAACAGTCCCTCATGCCTGAATTCTCATCCCGCTTTGGGGAGATCTTTGAAGAACCACCCGATCTACAAAGCCTGATCTAAAGTCCGTCGCACACTGAAATTTTTCCGCGGCCGTCATTATGACACGTTCAGATGTGCATGTCTTGCTAAAATGGAGATGCCCGAACATCAGCGGGTGGTCAAAAGTTCTCGGGCTTGCCGAACCATACGTTCGGCTTCTTCGGCCGTGTCAGCGAGAGCCGTGAGATGCCCCATTTTTCGCCCCGGGCGAGCAGACTCTTTTCCATAGAGGTGAAGTTTGACCTCCGGGATCTGGAGAACTCGCTGCCAGTTGGGCTCGCCATCGCACCAAAGGTCTCCCAGGAGATTGGCCATGGCGGCCGGTCCCGTCTGGACCGTTGTGCCAAGAGGCATTCCGCACACCGTCCGAACCTGTTGCTCAAATTGGCTCGTCACAAAAGCATCCATCGTCAAATGACCAGAATTGTGTGGGCGAGGTGCAATCTCGTTGACGAACAATTGATCATCCTTGGTGAGAAAAAACTCCACGCAAATGATCCCAACCACGTCCAGTTGTGCAACGATCTGGCGAGCAATTTCAATGGCTTTTGGTCCCACCTTGGCCAATGCAGGAATGGGGACGGTCGACACATCCAGAATATGTTGGTCGTGCTGGTTACCGATGGGCCCATACGTTGCGATAGCCCCATCCGTACCACGAGCCGCCAGAATCGACAGCTCACAGGAAAAATCGATGAAGCCCTCGAGAATTGCCTCCGCTGATCCGATCGATTTCCAGGCGCTGACTGCATCTTCAGCTTTGTCGATGCGAACCTGCCCTTTGCCATCGTACCCCTCCTCGGCGGTCTTCAGAACAGCCGGGCAACCCAGAGCAGTAACCGCTTCTTGCAAGTCACTCTCTGAACTGACGGCGCGAAAGGGAGTGCAAGTGATGCCAATCTGTTGGAGAAATCTTTTTTCGCGGACCCGGTGTTGCACCGTTTTTAGAACCGCCGGTGAAGGACGCACGGGAACCAGTTGTTGGGCTCGATCAACGGCAGCCAATGGCACGTTTTCGAATTCGAACGTAATGACTTCGACTTCGCGGGCAAAATCGGCCACCGCATCCAGGTCGTCGTAGGCCCCGTTATACTGCAAATCGGCAACCTGACCTGTAGGACTTGCCTGGTCGGTGGAAAACAGATGGACACGATATCCCATCCGCTGGGCAGCTTGGGTAAACATTCGCCCCAACTGTCCGCTTCCAAAGATGCCAATCGTTGCACCAGGAAGTAGCGGTGAGGATGACGATCGAGTTGTCGATGAAACGGCGTCCAATTGCATGGTGGTCATGGTTTCCTTTCCTTCGCCAGTACCTGCAAAAGTCGATCCTGTCCCTGGTCAGCCTAACTGCTTAGTCCATGCCAGGCAGCGAATCGTTTTGCACCCTTTCGCTTTGTTCTTGTCGATATTGGTGTAGCTTTTTCCGCAAATCCTCGCGCCCGGTTGCGAGGATCCGAATTGCGAGCAGGGCTGCGTTTTTGGCACCTGCAACTCCAATCGCCAACGTTCCCACGGGTACACCACCAGGCATTTGAACGATCGACAGCAACGAATCCAGACCGCTGAGTGTCTTACTCTGGACGGGCACCCCCAGAACGGGCAATGACGTCATCGAGGCAACCATGCCCGGCAGATGCGCTGCACCACCCGCACCGGCAATGAGTACCTTCAGTCCCCGACGTTCGGCAGTCTGTGCATACTGTACCATCTGCTCTGGAGTGCGGTGTGCCGACACGATTTGGCTTTCGTAGGCCACCTCGAAATCGGCCAACACCTCAACTGCAGCCCGCATCGTTTCCCAGTCACTGCGGGACCCCATAATCACACCAACTTCAGGTGTTTCAGTGGTATTGGACATACTACGATTACCTGTAAGGTCTTTTGGGCGATCCGGGGATCGCAAAAAATGAATCCCGACTGAGTCCACCAACGCCTATTGGCTGGCGAAGATTGCGCGGTGGGCAACTACCGCATTATAAGCTTAAACCGTTCGGGTACAGGGGGCCCCACCGGCAAATCATGGAGTTTCGCCCCACAGGAATGGCCTTTCCGATCAAACCGGATGCCCCAGCCGGCAAAGTCGCACGGAAGTTGCCAACCAGACCTCAAAGTACCCTCTTGCACATTGGATCCCCTGGAATTTGCCCCAAGTTCCAAGCAAAAATGACCTCGAGAACCGAGCTGCCCCTCGTCAGATCGGGTCCGGCCTTTCGGGTCCGGCCTTGGAAACCCCCAAGCGCGAGCAAGTCTAACGAAGACTCGCAGCACCGTCGTGTTTTCTTGCCACCCCTGATAGACGGACAAGTTACCCCGGCAATCTCCAGTCGGAGTTGGCACGAAGAATTGACACGTGGGTGAATGCTTCGTCGACAAGGTAGCCGGCTGGCGCAGCGATCGGTCGTGCGGGCAATGAAGTTTGATCGCCGGAAAACGATCTATTAAAAAAGCGAGTAGCAGCCGTGGGCGGCTTCCACTCGCTTTTCCCGTTTTACGATACGAGCTGGCGCTGAAATCAAACGCCATACCTCATTTTTGTCGATGCCCAAGGGTGCACGCACCAGCGATGGCAAGCGTCCATAGAACCAAACAGGTCGGCTCGGGAACAGCAGCGCCGCGCACATCGCCGGTCCCGGATGCGGTGAAACCAGTAACAATGCCACCGGATGTGGTAAGCGATGCGGGAGAAACTTGGGTTTGAAAAGACACACCCAGTTGTTGGCCAACTTCCAGCCCATAGGGTAAGGACTGCGCAGAAACACCACCCACCGTCGCCGCAAAAACGAACTGCACTGCACCGTTTAAGTCGACGTAGTTGATATCCACTTGACCCAAGTCCAAATCGAGGTGACTACCGGATCCAAGCTGAAGAAGCAGCGATCCACCTGCAGCACTCAATGTGGATCCTCCTGTTTCGGAAATCGATGTGACTTGGGGAATGTACAAATCCTGACTGATCGAACTTGTAAGAATTGGCCCGGCCAGCACGCCGTCTTCGGTAATAACCACCGAGGTCAAGGGGTCAGGATCGCCCGAAAACGGGTCTTGATCAACAATATCGGTTCCACCGTAACCGATATCAACACCGGTGAACTCGATTTCGATCGTCCCGCCCAAAGCGAGCGAAGGCAAAATCAAAGTGAAAGAAAGGCCAATGGCTACTGCCACACCGGATATAGATTGAATTGTCGTCCGCGCCATCATTAGCTCTCCGTAAGATTTAAGTCATTAGCTGCGATACTAGACAAAAAAAGGCGGTCCCGACAATATCGGCCGGTCAAAAACCCATCCGTCAAGAATTCATGGGGAAGGGGCCTTCAGATGGCCGCCCTCAGATGTTTCCGTCCACCCACGCATGCCAATCTACACTAATGATTCGGATCGTCAAGTACTGCGCTGCTAAAAACCGATAAAGAAAAGCCGTACTGCGGCATGCCGCAGCTTCTCCTGTGACGAGCAACAACGGGGTCTGAAGAAATTAGAACTTACACAGGCCAAAATAGGGTCGTTTTGACTCAATTGGAACGGTTTTACAAAACGCACCGACCTCTAAACAAGCCAGGAAGTCGATGTGGCAAGACCAGGTTACCTGTAACGTGCCCCCCTTAGGGAGAGATGCTGATTTCTCTTCTCGTCAGGAATTGCTGTCCGGTTGACAACCATCAAGCCGTTTTGGTCCTCAAGCGCAGAGGCCCTTGGCTGCAGTCAACCACTCGCTTTGTAGCGGTTTACAAAAGTAAAATATCGCACCACACCTGCGGGCCTCGATTTCATCATCCGGAAGGTAATCGTCACCCACAAAATACACCGGAATTCCCGGCCAACGCTGAAGAATGTCCTGGTAGAGGTCCAATCCCGACATGTCGGGCAGGTGCATATTGATAATGACAAGCTCTGGAGTGGTCAATTGCCGATCTCGAAAGAGTGAATGCCCATCGGGGAAAAACTCGAATTGCATGCGACTGAGTGTGCGGTCACTCACAAGCCGGTCGTAGTCGCGGGGATGCGCATCGACAACGATAATCCGGGCTCGTGGTATTACAGGAACGATCAAGGTAGGGTCCCTTCTGGAAAATGTCTTTCGGCGAACTCATCGAAGCGCGATCTCATTGAGGCGATCGCGCGTGGTCGTGAAGTCACTTCTTCCAAGCCTCTTCAGCAACTGCAAGACTCTTTAGCAAACACTGCAAGGGCTGTGCCAAACGCAACTAGTCTCATCCTTACAAGAGGCGCAAGTCAAAGGGCAGCAACAAGAAAGATCGCGTAGCCCAATTTTTAATTCAACCTCGCAGGGTCCGTCCATGCGACAATATGGCTCAAAACATCCCACAAAGGTGGGTGAAGCCGACCCGCTGAGCTTGTGTTGTTTTGACTTAATCCATTTCTCTCTCCAATGAATCGGCCAAAAAAATAACGCAAAGCGGATCGACCCGCCGAAAATACCAGCGGACTTGAAGGCGCCAGGGGACCTGTTCAGGTACATAGGTACAGAAAAAAGAGTCCCGTTGTTTTTCAGCTCCAAGACTTCGACTAGCTACCCAAGACAGCAAGACCCTCCAAACTGTGCATTTCTCTCAAAATCCCCCCATGTCGACCGGGCCGGCGATCTGAGCCACATACCCCCAATAGCAGATTGCATTCCAGACAGTTGCGTTCCGCATGGCCCGAGGCGTCCGCACCGAGTATACTTTTCCCCACCGCAGGTTGGCGTGTGACTTGGTATCGACTTCTGTTGTGGAGAAGTCAGTCGCAGGCCCGACACTGCCACACCCAATCCTGTCTCTGCCATGCTGAATGTCACGTTGCCTGACGGCAGCCAGCGAGCTTATTCCTCACCCACCAATTCTGCCCAAATTGCGGCGGACCTGGGGCCTGGCCTGGCAAGGGCCGCCATCGTTGCTGAAGTCGACGATCAAATTCTCGACTTGTCGACCCCGCTACCAGAGTCGGGCGAGGTTACGCTTCGGTTCCTCACAAATCGGGACGCCGAGGCACTCGATGTCATGCGCCATTCATGTGCGCATGTTATGGCGCAAGCGGTAATGAGGCTCTACAGTGGGGTCCAACTCGCTTTTGGACCCACAACGACAACTGGGTTTTATTACGATTTCTCGTTACCGTCTCCGATTTCGGAAGAGGATTTTCCGAAAATCGAAGCGGAAATGAAAAAGATCATCAAGGAAAATCAACCGTTCGAGCGTATCGTTGTTCCTCGCCAGGAGGCGGTTTCTCTTGTCCGCGAGCTGGGCCAGGAATTCAAAGTCGAGCATATCGAAACAGGGCTGGCTGAGGAGGAAGAACTCTCCTTTTATCGCCAAGGTGAATTTATTGATCTTTGCCGTGGAAGACACATTCCCAGCACGGGCCGAATTGGCAAAGCCTTCAAGTTGCTTTCGGTTGCGGGTGCTTATTGGAAAGGAGATGCGTCGCGTCAACAACTCCAACGGCTGTACGCAACCGCGTTCTTCGATAAAGAATCGTTGAGAGACCATCTCAAGCGTCTGGAGGAGGCCAAACGTCGCGACCATCGGGTCCTGGGCAAGCAACTTGGTTTATTCACCATCAGTCCCACCGTAGGCTCAGGCCTGGTGCTGTGGCTGCCAAAGGGAGCAATCATTCGGCAGACTTTAGAGGACCACATCAAGCAAGAACTCCGGCAGCGGGGTTACGAGGCGGTCTTTACGCCAAACATAGGACGGGTTGAGCTTTACGAAATCTCCGGCCACTTCCCTTACTACCGCGACTCGCAATTCGCTCCCTTATCAGAACACAAAGCAGGACAGTTGGTCGATACGTGGATCGAGCGGCTTGAAGCAGGCGAGGTTACCGGCGAGGACGATACAAAGCTTCTTGACGCTGCCCGGTTTCTCGGATTTACGGGGCAGTACGACCCTAGATCCCCCTTGGAGGAGCGGATTGCTTCGCTCAACACCTGGATACGGGAACAAGAACGGTACCTGCTGAAACCGATGAACTGCCCTCACCACATCATGATCTACAAGTCGCAATCTCGCAGTTATCGCGACCTGCCGCTGAGACTTGCCGAGTTTGGCACCGTTTACCGATACGAACAGTCGGGCGAATTAAGTGGAATGACGCGGGTGAGGGGATTTACCCAGGACGACGCTCACATCTTTTGCACTGACGATCAGGTGGCGGATGAAGTACGCGGATGCCTGGAAATGACACGCGATGTACTCCAACGCCTGGGAATGGACCAATACCGCGTGCGGTTGGGTTTTCGCGATCCCGACAGCAAAAAGTACGTCGGAAGCGAGCAGGTGTGGGATCGTGCTGAAGCGGCCATCGAGCAGGTTGCCCGAGAAATGGAACTGCCCGGATGCGAGCCCGAACCGGGCGAAGCAGCCTTTTACGGTCCGAAGATCGACTTTGTAGTCACCGACTGCATTGGTCGCGAATGGCAGTTGGGTACCGTACAACTGGACTACAACCTGCCGAGCAAACAGCGATTTGCACTGGAATATACGGGCACCGACAACCAGCCTCACCAGCCGGTGATGATCCATCGTGCACCGCTGGGATCAATGGAGCGGTTCATTGGGGTCTTGATCGAGCATTTCGCGGGTGCCTTTCCGCTCTGGCTTGCTCCTGAGCAGGTACGCGTATTGACTGTCAGCGAAAAGTCCGAAGCATATGGCCGAGAGGTCGAGCAGCGGTTGCGCACGGCTGGCCTGCGGGTAACGGGTGATTATCGGGGTGCCAAGCTGGGCGCCAAAATCCGGGATGCCCAACTGGAACTGACTCCCTACATGCTTGTTCTTGGCGAAAAAGACCGTGATGCAGGTACCGTCACCGTTCGAGATCGTCTGGAGGGAGACCTTGGAACCATGTCCGTTGAAGAGGCCGCCGGGAAGCTTCACGAAGAAATCGCTGCGAAGGTGGTGCGGCAGGTAGTCCAGAGCGACCCAGTCGCCCTGGCTGATCATGGCCACCAAAATGAATACTGAAATGTGGCCAGCTTGCCTGGCATGCTCGAGAGTAACTGCCACCTTGTTTGAGTCAATCGCTTTTCAGTGGACCTCTTCACATTCTGTTGTTGGTGTGTGGCTACTCGCGGGTCCGGAAAATGTTTGTATTTCGAAAAAGGGGAGAAACACGCGTCAAACTGGTTGACTTCCAACCATTTTGTGACCCATACTTGCCGTACATATGGTCTAAACTGCCCACACAAGACCGCGAAGGTTGGATACGTGGGTGAGCTACAAGAACCCTCTAGGAGATTAAATCATCGACCGCAAACATCAACGGATCAATGAGCAGATCCGCGTCACCCCGATTCGATTAATCGGTCAAGACGGTGCACAACTGGGTGTCGTCGAAACCGAACAGGCAATGGAGCAGGCCAAGTCTATTGGTCTCGATCTGGTCGAGGTTGCCTCATCAGAAAAGCCCCCAGTTTGCCGGATCATGGACTACGGTAAGTTCAAATACCAGCAGAAAAAAAGGCAACACAAGGGCCATGCGCATCAGAGCAAGAACAAGGAATTGCGGCTCCGCCCCAAGATTGGTGAGCACGACTTCATGACGAAAGTCAACAAGGCAAAGCACTTTTTGAATCAGAAAGACAAAGTCATCTTCTCGATCATCTTTCGTGGTCGCGAGAACGCCCACATTGAAGAGGGGTTTAAACTGGTTCAGCGAGTGGTGGAAGAATTGCGAGATTTTGCCAAACTTGAACAAGAACCGGGTATGCAAGGCCGGCGAATCGTCGTGATTTTTGCGCCAAAATAGTTCCCATTTCTCGGCCTGCTTGTCAGGGATTCGGCCTGCTTGCCAGGGATCTTGATAACCTGGCAGACTTGAGGGTTTAGTGGGGACCTCGAAAGGCTTGGTCACTGAGGACCGCAAGACGCCAGCATGATGGTCAGTCAGGCCAAATTCTGCGGTAGTTTAAGCCCGAATTTTTAGGCAAACTGACTGCTGCGGGGGTACATCGGGCAAAAAGCCCCTTCCACCACCGCATAATTTTCTTATAATGCGGGGCTCAGCGACCCGCTGAATCCGTACACGTTCATCTCCTGTCATTCAGGGCCAAATCATGCCCAAGCAAAAGACACACAAAGGTACCAAGAAGCGATTCCGCCTTACCGCGTCCGGTAAGGCCAAGCACCGATCTTCAGGGACCAGCCACCTGGCGGCCCGCATGAGCCAAAAGCGGAAACGAAATCTGCGCGGGACAACCACAACGGCTGCCTCGAGCACCAAAACAATCGTCAAGGCCCTGGCTGGAAACAGTTATTGAGGAGTGGGCCTTTAGAATCGGTGTAGAGAAACGAGATATTGAAGCAAACGAAGTCAAACTTGCCGGGCAGAAGATAAACGCTCTCCTGTTGTTCGAGAGGGCCTGGGCAAGAAACACCCGCAAGAAGGGTAGCAAAAGATGCGTACCACTACAGGAGCTGCACGTAACAAAAAAAAGAACCGCCTTTTTAAGAAAGCAAAGGGCTATCGAGGCGGACGCAGCAAGCTGTTGCGAACCGTCAAAGAAACGCTAATCCGTAGTGAAGTGTATGCGTTTCGTGATCGTCGCGTTCGCAAGCGGGAGTTTCGCAAACTCTGGATCCTTCGTATCAACGCCGCCACGCGGGCACGAGGTCTCCGATACAGCGAGTTCATCTATGGTCTGAAAAAGGCAGGAATTGAAATTGATCGGAAGACGCTTTCGGAAATGGCGATTCACGATTCAGCGGCTTTCGATGCCGTGGTGGAGAAAGCCCGAGAGACCTTGGCGGCCTGAATCCTGCTTCTGCACGATAACCGTGAATCAAGCCGCCGCCTGGAGTCAGGTCTTCGGGTCCCCGGCTAATCTTGCTTGCCGAGGCAATGGTCATGACCGACGAAATTGTGCTTAGCGAAGTCGTGGTTGCTATTTGGCAAACACTCGCCCAAGAAGGGCCTCTGGAAACCGCCACGCTGGTCGAACGCACAGGCGTCGATCAGGCTCAAATTGCCGCCACTGCCATCGAGGGTGCTGACAAAGGCTTTCTCAAGATTGTCGAAAGGCCCCGTCAGGAATTGGTTCCTACCGCAGATGCTGCCAAGCTCCTGGAGGCAGGTTTACCTGAACTGCAGGCCGCCCAACATCTGGCCCAAGCTGGCGGCGAATTGCCTCTCCCTGATTTTATTCAATGGGCTAAAGAGAACAAAATTGCGCCTAACGAAGTCTTGAAGTGGGGGCCGATGCGGGGCTGGCTAAACCGTGTTAAAGCGGATCGTGGTGCATCTCTTGTTTTGACCGACCAAGGACGTGCTGGTCTTGAGGAGCCCGACGATGATCTGCAAGCACTTACCCTGGCAATTCGCAACCATTCAATTTTTCTGGATTCCCTACCCGAGGGTGTCGACCCCGAACGTGTTGCCCAGCTGCTTGGTAAACGGAGTGAACTTGCCAAGCTCAAGAAACGAACAGAACGGATTCTCGAATTAACGAGCGCGGGGCACGACGCATTGGCTCGGGCACGAGTTGTGAAGGAGCGCAATTCGCTCACACCCGAAGACCTGGAAAGTGGTGCCTGGCGGGAGATCCAGCTGCGACCCTACGACGTCACCCTGGCAGCCAAGGATATCTATCCGGCCAAAGTTCACCCGCTCCGGAAAGTCATGGAGGAGACACGGCGGTCCTTTTTGGAAATGGGGTTCACCGAGGTCGCTTCCCCGATGGTTGAGTCGGCCTTCTGGAATTTTGATGCCCTGTTTCAGCCCCAAGACCACCCGGCTCGCGACATGCAGGATACGTTTTACATGTCGCATCCACAGGTCGCTGACTTGCCAAACCAGACCATTGTCGACCAGGTCAAGCGAGCCCATGAAGATGGGGGGGACACGGGATCCGAGGGATGGGGATACGACTGGAAGCCCGAGCGATCGCAGCAAGTTGTGCTCCGCACGCATACTACCGCGGCCACAATTCGTGCCTTGAGTCGAAATCCAAATCCTCCCGGCAAGTACTTCTGCGTCGGTTGGACATTTCGTAATGAAACAATTAGCTTCAAACACCTGCCTGTATTTCATCAAGTCGACGGCATCGTGATCGATGAAGAGGCAAATCTGGCATCGTTGTTGGGTACGCTGCAGGAATTTTATTCAAAGATGGGGTTTGGTCGGGTGAAGTTCAAACCTGCTTTTTATCCCTATACGGAACCGAGTGTTGACGTTGTCGTTTATATGGAATCCCGCGGAAAATGGATCGAGATGGGCGGCGCTGGAATCTTTCGACCTGAGGTGACTCAGCCTCTAGGATGCCAGTATCCAGTGCTTGCCTGGGGTTTGGGAGTCGAACGGCTGGCAATGTTGCGGTGTGGTTTCGACGACATCCGCGAACTGTATCGGTCAAACCTCGACTCACTGGAGGGGGTAGCCCTATGCCGATAGTAAATATCGACCTCGACTGGCTCAACCAACTCTTGGGGAAGGACTATCCGCCTGCAACGATCCATGAAGCGCTTGACCAAATTGGATGCGACGTGGAAGAGGTGGCCGAGATCCAACGAAGTCGCTGTACCCACTGCCAGTCGCTGGTAGAACATCCGCTTGGCCAGGAGGAGGTTAAGGTTTGTAATTTTTGCGGTCATGAATCAGCAGCGCCTTTCCCTTGCTTCGGGACCCAACAGGTGTTGAGGCTTGATTTACTGGCCGACCGGCCTGACCTTTTTGACGCTGGTGGTTTGGCTCGCGCTCTGCGGGGAACCTTGGGCATTGAGCGTGGTCTGCCCCGTTACCAGGTGAAGTCTTCGGGCCAGGTAGTCCATGTCGATGCTTCAACCCAGGCTGCCGACAGCTATCGACCCTTCATCGCCTGCAGCATCATGAGCCTTCCCCCGGTCGACGAAACGAGCCTCATTGCAATTATGAAGTTGCAGGAGAATTTACATTGGGGGGTAGGGCGCGACCGGAAGTTAGCCTCAATTGGTGTCTACGATTTAGACACCATTCAGGGAGAGATCCACTACTCTACCATGGATCCAGAGAACGAACCTTTCATACCGCTGGGTATGCCGGGAAAAGAAATGACCGGCCGTCAAATCCTCAGCGATCATCCCAAGGGGGCTGCTTATGCCCACCTATTGAAGGAACATAGCCGATACCCGGTTCTGCTTGACAGTGCTGGCCAGGTATTATCGATGCCGCCAATTATTAACAGCGATGAGACCCGGCTCAAAATGGGTACAAACCGGATCTTTATCGATGTAACCGGCGTCAGCCAGGCTGCTGTAACAAAAGCACTCGACACATTGGTCTGTTCACTTTTAGAGATTGGTGGCCAGGTGGAGACGGTCAAAATCGTTGATCCGAATGGCACCACCCGCGAAACTCCAAACCTTACGCCCGGTGAAGCCGAAGTTGATCTGCAAGGTGCCCGACGCTGGTTGGGGTTACCCTTGGACGAGGCAGCACTGACTGAATCACTCGAAAGAATGCGTTTTGATTCGGTGCCGATCGCTAATGAAACCGGAAGATTCAAAGTTTCTTACCCTCCCTACCGCACCGATATTCGTCACATGGTCGACTTGCTCGAGGATGTAGCAATCGGTTTCGGGTATGGCAACATTGAACCCAAGCTCGTCCGTTCGATGACCGTTGGCCAACCTCGCCCTGAAGAGCTCCTCAGTGAACAAGCGAGGCAAATCTTGTTGGGCCTGGGATTCACCGAGATTATGAACCTGCCCCTCTCGACCGAAGAACAGCAGTTTGAACGTTTGCGAATCTCAACTCCAGAACGGTATCCGCAAATCTCCAACCCCAAGCTCAAAGATTACCGGGTGCTGCGAACCCACTTAATGGGAGGGTTATTGGAGGCTTTGCGCGAGAATCGCCGACGCCAGATGCCGCTTTGCTTGTTCGAAATGGATAATGTGACAAAATTGGAAGAGGCAGCCGAGACCGGTACGGCAGACGAGCGCCGCCTGGCCTTTGTCGAAATCGGCCGCGATACAGGTTACGCGGCAGCCCGTAGCGTACTCGATGCCCTATTGCGAGAACTGGGATTTAAGGCCTGCTACACCGCGATCGAGCATCCCACCTTCGTGCCGGGCCGCGTTGCCTCATTCAAAACCGACGGCGAAATTGTCGGTATTCTTGGCGAAATTCATCCGGAAGTGCTTACCAATTTCAATCTCAACTACCCTGCTGCTCTTGTCGAACTGACCTTACATCACATCTCGTGATCGAATTTCCGATAGCAGGCGGATATTCTTTTAAGCATCCAGATTGACCACCACGTTAAATCTTTCTCTCGCTCTGCGCGAGACTAGAGCCCGACTGAAATATCAGCCAGGCTCTAGTACTTCCCCCCCGAATTGTCTCTTTAACAGATCAGCTGTCGACAAATTGTCGCATTCTGTTACTCCGTATAGTTAGCTGGTTGAATCGCGGTGATTGGACTGGTTCGAAACGGCTGAAAACTTCTGTACAGTTCCAAACGTATCTCATAGGTTGCCCGCTGCTGCTCCGTTGAGATTTCAACGGCCTGTTCCAGACTAGCAATGGCTGAAGGAAAATCACCCGCGTTGGCTTGAGCAGCCGCCAACGTGTCTAAACTGATCGGAGTCTGCGAATTGCTTAAACGGATAGCCTGCTGGGCCTGCTCCAATGCCATATTTGAATTTCGAATAGCATCATCGGGGCAGGTGGCTAGCAGCCATGCCGAACTCCGATATGCATGTGCCAATTGATCATCAATTTCGATCGCCCGCTTGTACTCATTGGCCGCCTCAGTATAGCGTCCGATATCTGCCAGTAGATCTGCCCGACTTGTAATCACATGACCATCGTTGGCCAAGAGTTGCGCCGCCGCATCAAAGTGGTAGAGTGCTTCCTCTAACCTTCCAAGCATGTGGCAGACACGGCCTCGGCCTTGATGTGCTACACCCAACTCGGGATCGAATTCAATCGCGCGGCGATAGTCCTGCATTGCCGACTGCAGATCACCTGCCTGCACAAATAAAGCAGCACGGTTGGAATACGCCTTTGCAAACCGCGGATTCAGTTCCGTGCACCGCATGAAATCGTTGAAAGCCTGCTCGAATTCGCCCGCCTGTGCCCGCAAAACTCCCCGGTTGTGGAAAGCTCGCCACAAGTTGGGATCAAGCCGTAAGGCGTCTTCAAAGTCAAGTAAGGCTTGTTGACTGGCACCAGCATCGGCCTTCACTTGCCCTCGGCGGTTGAGTCCCCAGGCAGCCATTTTCTTGACGTATTCAGCTCTTTCGCCCTTGGATTCGATGGCCAGAGCATGGCGACATGATTCGACGACCTCTGTGTAATCCGTTTCGGTTGTTGCCGTTTGTGCCTTGCCGTGGATTTCCATAATCAAGGCCACCACCCGCTCTTGGGCAGGGGTAGTTGCCCTGCTAATTGTTTTCTCTGGCGCCCGCTCCAAAGACTGGTCACGTTTGGTGGGAAGTGAAATAACCTTGGAATGTCTTTTCGAAACCGGTCGGCTGGAAGTTGTTGTCGCCAGCGACGGATTTGGTGCAACCGCTGGTCGAAGCTTGCGGGACTGCTGAACTTTAGAAGGGTATTGAAGTTGTGGTGTGGAATGGCGTGGATCCTTTTTCCGGACGTTCTTCGGTTGTGAAGTGATTGCGCTCGGTGGCTGACTGCTGGTCAACCGGGAAACTTGCTGGGGACTTGGTGGCAAGCTGGACTGGCCTGCTGTCGTCGGACGTTGACGCCGCTTGAAGAGTCCGCCCAAGGCGTCAAAATCTGGCGACTTGGAATTTCGTTTGCTTGTCGCCGGCATAGGCCTTGCTTGAGAAGGATCGTTCGGTATCTGCAAATCGGCAACTTGTTTTGAGTAGGGATTCGCTGACAAAGCAGGCTGCTCTGCGGTTGCCAGAGGTTGACGCCGTTTGAAGAATCCACCCGCAGCGCTGGGCTTCGATACCTTAGCAGTCTGTTCGCTTGCCTTGGGTTGAGGTCGTGCTTGGGAAGGACCATTGGGTGTCGTAAGCTCTGCATTGTGAATCGCAGAAATTTTCTCTGGTGATCTCGAAAACTCCGGTTGTGCTCGTTGTCTTGAACGATTGTTGTAATCAGCTGGCACAACCTTCGAATCTCGCACTGGTGGCACTTTAGATCGCGGGCCGGTTTGCCCCAACCGGCCAGCCATTGCAGCTAAAATACCTGTGGGTTGTTTGTCGCTTCGGGGACTTGCCTTGGCGCGCTTGCCACTTAGCAAAGGAAAATTGAACTTCGATCTCAGCTCTTCCATGGATCCCAACAACGACCCTTGCCTGCGGTCGGTCAAGTTCAGAATCTGTTCGGTTGGCCCGCTGTAGCGACTCTTATTTTCGTGCAAGACACCTCGTACCCTGGTCTCAGCTGCCGATTGCTGCTTGACAGACGGTTGCTGCTTGGCTGACGGTTGCTGCTTGGCTGACGGTTGCTGCTTGGCTGACGGTTCATCGCTTATGATCACAAACCCACTGTCACCCGTCCAAGTGTCATTTGCTGGTTTTGCCACTTTCGGTTGGTCAAGCTTTTTGCTCGCAGCACCGATGACGCGTTTGCTAGCAAATTCGATCTCTGGAGATTGCCCCCGGACAGTGCCTGTTAGAATCGCAAAGAACACGTTTGCGACAAGAGCTCCGCGGAGAAAAACCGTGTGAGAATGTAATTCGAGCGTCATAGTTCTACCTGAATGATTTGTGGCGTCTAAAGGGTCAAGGGGACCAGGTTTGAACTTCGACTTGGTTCCGCCTGCACTCCAGCCCAGGGGGCTAGCAACTGAAGGCGGCACCGACATCTGCCGTTGAGATGCCGCAGTCTGGTTGCATTTTCGACTATCGACCAATCGGTGCCGTTGTCCTAACTGAAAACATACGAACAATCGATAAAACCGGGAAAGTTTTCCCAGCTTAACCCTTTGGTGGTCGGCGGTGGACGAAAAGGCCAATCAAGATCGACAGCTCATGATTGATTTGTCACTGCTACTGCGAGACTGCTTGCACTCCCCCGGGAAGGCAACCTCCAAAAAACTGGGCCTGTTTGCCGAGTGCGAGACGGTGCTAGAGAGCCAGCAGAAGTTTACACGGTGCAATCATGAAGGGTCGTTGGCCCGACAGCCAGCCTAACTCAGGCGCGTGGTTCTGTCATGCGACGGGGATCGAGGGCAATCTCAAGTTCTGCTTCTGGTAGCACCTGCTGCTCGCGACACAATTCTCGAATTGTTTTTCCCGACTTGAAGGCATCCTTGGCCAGTGCGGTTGCCCGATCATAACCAATGGCCGGGGCGAGGGATGTAACCATCATCAGTGATTGATCAATCAGCTCGCGGCAACGGGCTTCATTGACCTCCAGGCCGATAAGTAATTTTTCTCTGAAGACGTTAGCAACGTTTGTTAACAACCTCACCGACTCGAGGAAGGCATCAATCATAACTGGCATTGCAACATTCAGCTCGAATATTGATCCAACACCGCCTAGTCCAGCAGTCGTCACTACGGAATCATTGCCAAGGACTCGACAAGTGACCTGGATTACCGATTCGCAGATTACAGGATTTACTTTACCAGGCATGATTGAAGAGCCTGGCTGAATAGTCGGCAGGTTGAGTTCGGCGATACCACAACGGGGTCCTGAACCAAGATGTCGAATGTCGTTGGCAATCTTTGACAATGCCACGGCTATCGTTTTCAACTCCCCGTGCGCTTCTACGAATGTGTCTTTGGCGGCTTGCGCTTCGGGATGATTGGCAGCTTCACAAAACTTGTTGCCCAGTTGGTCACTCAGGATTTTGCAAACGCGACGCGCAAACTCTGGATGTGTGTTGATTCCAGTACCGACTGCGGTCCCGCCAATAGGCATGTTTTCCTCCACTCGCTTCAATGCCCGCTCAGCCCGCACCTTGGACAGCCTGGCTTGTGCAGCGTAACCCGAAAACACCTGGCCAACCCGGATCGGCGTTGCATCCATCAAATGCGTACGGCCAATCTTAACCAGTTCGTCCCACTCACGCGATTTCCTGTCAAGTTCCTCTGCTAACCGGTCAAGTGCGGGAATCAAGCCGTTACCAATCGTCAAAGCTGCGGCGATGTGCATTGCTGTGGGAAATGTATCGTTGGAAGATTGCCCCATGTTGACGTGGTCATTCGGGTGAACCGCCCCCTGTTCTCCCTTTGCTCCACAACCAAAGCCAAGCTCCACATTTGCAAGATTTGCAATCACTTCATTGGCATTCATGTTGGTTGACGTCCCAGAGCCAGTCTGGAACACGTCAACTGGAAAATGGGAATCGTGCTTTCCTTGGGCGACCTCGTCTGCCGCTGCGAGAATGGCTTTGACAATTTTGGTATCGAGTTTCCCTAACTCTTGGTTGGCTTGGGCACAGGCCCCTTTGAGGTATCCAAATCCATGAATCACCTCTGGGGGGACCGGTCGCTTGGCGATGGGGAAGTTTTCGACTGCTCGCGCCGTCGATGCCCCATACAACGCATCGGCTGGCACCTGCATGTCACCCATGGTGTCGCGTTCATTCCGGAATTCGCTCATTTGTACAAACCTCACTCTCCTTGCTGGCAGAACCTGGCAGCAGGCAGATAATCGTGGCTACGGGCTAGTGACTGGCACCGAAATGCTGATTGATTTTGAACAATCAACGATAGCGTTTCTCGCCGTGGCCGTTAAGATAGCTCACAGGCAAATTCTCGTCGCTTGCGGCGATGGGACTGCCGGAAATTGCGATTGCTGAAATGAGCCATCTAGAGGCTAATTCGGGGGAGGGAAGCAGACGATTCATCGTTCCGGGCAATCGAACTCACGAGTTGTTTGGCGGTTTGCGGAGAATAAGACCGGTTCTCCCGGGTACTGAAGAGAGCCACCAAAGTCCAGCCGACCTTCCCCTAGCCTTCAAAATTGCTTGAAATCAAACTGCCATTGAGCGAACACCTGTTACGGTAGACCGCGGAGAGAGGCAATGCCCACCATTCTCGACAAAATTGTCGCTACGAAGTTGCAGGAAATTGCTTCTGCCAAGGCTGTACGTCCTGAGGAGGAACTTCGTGCGGCACTGGCCGATGCCCCTGAAGTACGCGAATTCTTTGCGTCGCTGGCAGCTGATGGACCCATCAAGTTAATCGCAGAAGTTAAAAAGGCCAGCCCATCGGCTGGTCTAATCCGGGCCGATTTCGATCCCGTTGAGATTGCCACCACTTACCAACGATATGGTGCATCATGCATAAGTGTCTTGACCGACGAAACTTATTTTCAAGGTTGTCTTGATTATCTGCAAAAGATTCGCGCCGTGGTCGACTTACCGGTGTTGCGAAAAGACTTTATTCTGGACACGTACCAACTTCTGGAGGCCCGCGTAGCCGGTGCCGATGCTGTCCTGTTGATTGCCGAATGCCTCGATGACTGCAATCTCAGAAAATTGTTCAATGAGACCATCGCGTTAGGTATGACACCCCTGGTCGAACTCTACGAACCTGACAACCTGCCCCGGGTGCTTGAGGCAGGGGCCACACTTATTGGTGTCAACAATCGCAACTTACACACGTTCGAAGTCGATCTACACCACACGATCCGCCTCCGCAGTCAAATCCCGAGTGACTGCTTGCTCGTGGGAGAAAGTGGCATCATGACATCCGCCGATGTTACCATGTTGGCCAGTGCCGGTATCGACGCAATCCTCGTTGGCGAATCGTTAATGAGGCAACCAGATATCGGGGCTGCAATCACCCAGTTGCTAGGTCCCCAAAGTGGTTGAATTGTTTTTTGGTTTCTGAAGGAGTCAAAACGAGTACACAGGAGGTAACTTATGCAAAAAGCACCATTGAACCTTGACCTTACCCAACCCGAGCAGCAAGAAGCAATAACCAAGTTTAAAAGTCTTGATTTTGCCGACATCCAAACCAATGAGGTGTTTTTTCTAGTCGGCCATTATGGCGGGCGCGTCCTTCTCCTGTTGCTTTTCCTGTTTTTTGCCTGGGTTATATCTTCCTGGATCGCACGCATTCTGCGGACCAGTCTGAACCGTATGCATTTTGATGAAACGTTGACTAAATTTGCAGCTAAACTGGTTCGCTGGGGACTGATGCTGTTAGTAGGTCTTGGCGTTTTGGGGAAATTTGGAATTCAAACGACAAGCTTTGCCGCAGTCATTGGTGCAGCTGGTTTGGCCATTGGTTTGGCCCTTCAGGGAACCCTCGCGAACTTTGCCGCCGGAGCCATGCTATTGGCATTTCGTCCCTACAAGGTAGGGGACGTCATCAAAACGCAATCTCAGACAGGCAAGGTTGACGAAATAGATCTCTTCACCACGCACGTTGACACGTTTGACAACCGTCGGATTATCATACCGAACAAAGAGGTCTTCGGATCGGTCATCGAGAACTTGTCATTTCATACACAGCGACGTGTCGATGTCGACGTTGGTGTTAGTTACGACGCTGATATTGACCAGGTCCGCAACCTACTGCTGAAGGCGGTGGGAGAAGTATCTGATGTTCTAAGTGATCCGGAACCCGCCGTCATTTTGTCAGACTTAGGAGATTCCAGTGTAAACTGGTCGATCCGCGTCTGGGTGAATTCAAGCAATTTCCTTATTGTGAAGCAGGCGTTGATTCGTGCCGTAAAACTGGAATTAGACCGTGCGAACATTGACATCCCTTATCCCTATATGAACGTCAATCTTCAGCAATCGGCCGACCAAAACAACGGCTAGAAACACAGGCGACCTGTACCTGGATGGACGTTTATGCGCTGGACGTTCCTGCAGAGTGCGCCATCAACAACCTGGCATGGGTTATTTTCGGGTTGCCCCGCTATGAGACATCTTTTTCCCGAATGGCAATCGACCGGGCGATCTTGCGGCCAGTTGTACTGAGAGCGTACTTGCCTAACTCGCCTAAAGGAGCCCAGCGGACAGGTTTTGCAGCTCTCGGGCGAATGCGGCCCAGCGCATACTGAGCTGTATAACAGTCCAGGGTGATGCGATACCGTGTCACACCATGTTTGATTGTTTGCAAAAGAGTACCCGGTAAGCAGGTGATGCCTGTAAGTGCGTGCACTTTCTCGACAATTTCGTCATGAACTACATGGTCGATCTCATTGTCGGTCGATGGCGGGCGATTGGCGCAGACACTGGAAGGCTCTTTCAAGGTCGCTTCCATTTCAAAACGGGGGAAATCCCAAAGTCCTGCCCAACGCTCCCCTTCGGCGCATTGTCGCAACAACACGCTTTTATTCTTCGTCACCACGACCGCCGCTTCGTGCAAGTCGGTCAACGGCTTCTTCCGCTTGGGCACTGGGATCTTTGATTGCAATCCGGCCTGACAAGCAGCACACTGGGTTTGAATAGGACAGTCGTCGCAGATGGGACTACTCGGCTTGCAAACAAGCGATCCAAGTTCCATCAAAGCCTGATTGAAGTCTGCAACGTTTTTTCTCGGGAGAATCTCACCGGCCATCTCCCACAACATTTTTTGGCCCGCAGTTTTGGTAGGATCTTTGCGATAACCGAGCACCCGACTTAGCAGTCGAATGGTGTTTGCCTCCAGAATTGGCGCCGGTTGATCGAACGCGATCGACACAATTGCGCCAGCTGTGTAACGCCCCACCCCTGGAAGTTGCTGCAGGGATTCGACCGTCTGCGGAAACACTCCATCCAATTCCAACTCAATTTTCCGCGCAGCATCGTGCAACTGCCTTGCCCGGCGGTAATAACCAAGACCTTCCCATAGCCGGAGCACTTCCTCTTGCTTTACCTCGGCAAGAACCGTCACATTTGGAAAAGCTGCCATGAACCGCTCGAAATACGGCCGCACAGTTTCCACCTGCGTTTGTTGAAGCATGATTTCGCTGACCCACACCGCATAAGGGTCGCGTGTTTTGCGCCAGGGAAGTTCACGTTGGTGTTTGCCGTACCAACGATGAAGACGCTGCCGAAACGACTGCTTCCATTTCGAATCGAGTGGCAATTCGAGAATCGAGTCGGCTGGCAACGGTTTACCCTTCCTTGAGGGCAGTGATCAGATCAACCAACACTTGCTTCCCATCACCAAACAACATCAGACAATTGTCCGCTGCAAAGAGCGGATTGGGAATTCCGGCAAACCCGGGAGACAAACTTCTTTTCACAACGATGACGGTCTGTGCTTCATGCACATTCAGAATGGGCATCCCCGCGATGGGACTTTCAGGGTCCGTGTTGGCGACAGGATTGACCACGTCATTGGCTCCGATCACGATCGCCATATCCGCCTGACTGAGTGTTGGATTGATGGCCTCCATTTCTTTGAGCTGATCGTATGGCACATCGGCTTCCGCAAGAAGAACATTCATGTGACCAGGCATCCGGCCTGCGACCGGGTGGATCGCGTACTCGACGGTCACTCCCTTGGCTTCGAGAAAATTCGCCAAATCTCGTACGGTATGCTGGGCCTGGGCAACCGCCAAACCATAGCCTGGAACGATGACAACCCGATTGACCCCGTCCAGCAGCATGGCAACTTCTTCTGCCGAAGTTGCCTTGATTTTTCCTTCGTAAACGTCGTCTGCTGAAGGCCCTTCAGAGGTGGGGCCAAGTTTGGCAAACAACACGTTGGCCAGCGAACGATTCATCGCCTTACACATGATGCTCGTGAGAATCAGGCCAGAAGCACCAACCAGTGAACCGGCAATAATAAGCACAATGTTGCCAATGGCAAAACCAGCCGCAGCAGCAGCGAGTCCCGAGTAAGAATTCAAAAGGGCAATCACCACGGGCATATCTGCACCGCCAATCGGACTGACCAGAAACACTCCCAACACACTCGCCAGGATGATCAAAATCCAAAAGACCCAGTTTGCGCTACCGACAAGCAACATCAGTACTGCCAGCCCCAAACAACCAACAAGCAGGAGTCCGCTGACAAGCTGTTGCCCGGAAAAACTCCACGGCTTTCGGAACCTCTTCAGTTCCTGGAGTTTTCCCGCTGCCACCAGCGATCCTGTAAAAGTCACCGCACCAATCAATCCAGCCAGCGCAGCGGCAAAGCTACCAACCCGCTGGTCGGTGCCACCTAACTTCAGCGACTCGACGCCTGCTACCAGGACCGAAGCAATCCCCCCAAAACCGTTGAACAAAGCCACCAGCTGTGGCATTTGTGTCATTTGTACCTGCGTGGCGAAAACAAGCCCCACGCCACCGCCAACCAGCAAACCTGCCACGATCACCCAGAGTGGCGTTTCGGCAATCAGCAAAGTCACGATCACCGCCAGCAACATCCCCAGGGCTCCCAGCATATTCCCACGAACGGCCGTGCGAGGATGGGTCATTCCTTTGATGCCTAAAATGAACAGGACAGCAGCGACCAGGTATCCCAACCTGGAGGTGTCGTGTCTCGAGGTTGAAACCGTCTCGATCGGTTTGGCTTCGTGCGGCGTAGATTCGGCGGGCGGCACCGAGGCCGACTTCGGCGATGCGTGCACAGCACCCTGGGAAGTTGCGGCTTTTGCCAGCACCTCGCCTGCTGAAGCTACAGATTCAGTGACTGGAGCTGGAGACCCCTCAGCAGCGCCCACCGAGGGGCTCTGCATCGCAAATAGCAGAAAGCATGTAAGAAAATGCAGCACGTCCGTTCAACCCTTTTTCTTGAACATCGCCAACATGCGGTGTGTGACAAGAAAGCCACCAACCACGTTAATCATGGCAAATACGATGGCCAAAAACCCGAAGAATTGGCCCAGTGTAGTGGTTCCCGCTAACAGCGCTCCGACCAGTGTGATGCCACTGATCGCGTTCGATCCGCTCATCAGCGGTGTGTGGAGCGTAGGCGGTACTTTGGTGATGATTTCGAAACCGATGAAAATCGCCAGCACAAAAATCGTGATTGCCGAAAGGAGATCCATAGAAAAAACCAGCTTGGGTACGTGGATAGGATGTTCCGTCGGAAATGAGGCTTACTTCTCAGCCAGGTGGTCAATGGGTGGACTGCCTTCGGGTAGCGCTTCCAGAGGCTCCATTCCCAAGAGCTCGCGGATCTTGGGGCTGGTGACTTGACCGCGATACGCAACCAAGGTTTCGCGGACCACTTCGTCGTCGAAATTCAATTGCAACTTGCCTTCGCATATCAAGGATGCCGAAAAATTGG
Source organism: Lacipirellulaceae bacterium (assembly GCA_965243695.1). Taxonomy (GTDB): domain Bacteria; phylum Planctomycetota; class Planctomycetia; order Pirellulales; family Lacipirellulaceae; genus JAKVCB01. Next base: position 104,841 of record CBDEWC010000033.1, read on the forward strand.
TCAAATTCCTGCTGTACATCTGGCTGGCATGGGTGGGCACCTCGCTGGCCAGGTTGGTTGGGCCAAGAATGGTGACACCGTTTTCGTCGACAATTTCGTCTGGCTGAGAAAGTTCGCAATTGCCGCCCCGTTCAGCCGCCAGATCGATGATGACCGAGCCAGCAGACATTCCGCGCACCGCTTCGGCGGTGATCAAGCGGGGTGACGGTTTGCCGGGAATGGCAGCGGTGGTAATAACCACATCGCTTTGGGCAACGACGCGAGCCATCAAATCCCGTTGCTTTTGGTAGAAGTCTTCGCCAAGTTGTTTGGCGTATCCCCCCTCACCTTCGGCGCTCTCGGCTGGAAGTTCCATTTCCACAAACCGGGCCCCCAGGCTTTCAATCTGTTCCTTCACTGCCACGCGCACATCGTAGGCTTGCACAACGGCACCAAGCCGGCGGGCCGAGGCGATTGCCTGCAAACCAGCCACACCTGCGCCAATGACAAATACCTTGGCTGCGGTCAGGGTACCAGCGGCCGTCATCAGCATGGGAAACATCTTTGGCAAGTGCTCAGCTCCCAGCAGAACTGCCTTGTAGCCAGCAATCGTGGCCATCGATGAGAGGACATCCATGCTTTGTGCGCGTGTAATACGGGGTAACATCTCCATCGCAAAAAGTGTGGTACCCCGTTCGGCAAGTTGTTGTGCCACGTCAGGGTTGCCAAGCGGATCGGCAGTGCCGACCAGAGTCTGCCGCCCGGAGAGTCGGTCGAGATCTGCCTGCCCCTCAGCAGGGTTTGCTCCGGGGGTGCGAACCATCAACAAAAGATCCGCTGTTTCAAACAACGCCCCTCGATCACCAACGACCTCAGCACCCTTTTCGCGATACGCGTCGTCACTGAATCCTGCAGCAATCCCCGCACCTGATTCGATCTTCACCTGGCAATCATGTTTGGCAAGTTCCGTCACGCCACCAGGCACCAGCGCCACGCGACGTTCACCCGGATAAGTCTCTTTGGGAACTGAGACGATCATTGTCCACGGTCAGGAAGGAGGAACGGTGCGGCGAAGATTGATGCTGCAACTTAGCCAGTTCTCCAAAGTAAGACAAGTCTGCAAAGTAAGAACAAGCCCGAAGAGCAAGACCCGCAGAAAAGAGGGCCAACCGTACACAGGTCGCATGAGACACGTAACGGACCCTGGTCTCGAGGTGCTGAGTTGACCCACAACAACTGGGCGAGGAGAACTCAGATAGCTTCCGGAAGGTCATAGAGTGCCCCAAATTTGCCTCGCAAATGGCGGATAAGTGCCGTGTGCGAAAGAGGTTTTCCGGTAATTTTTTCGGCCAATTCGCTTGGCGTGTACCTTTGTCCGTGCTGGTGAATGTTGCTCCGCAACCACTCTCGAAGTGGCTCGAATTGCCCCTTTCGAAACAGATCGTCCAGATCTCCCAATTCCTGGCACGCTTTTTCAAAAAACTGTGCGGCATAGAGATTGCCGAGTGAGTAGGTGGGGAAATACCCAAATAAACCTGCACTCCAGTGGACATCCTGAAGCACTCCATCCCGATCGTCGGGCGGTTCAATGCCCAGGTAAGTTCGATATTTTTCATTCCAGGCATCAGGCAGGTCGGACACGGCAAGTGTTGCTTCAAGCAGGTCAATCTCAAGCTCAAAGCGAATCAATATGTGCAAGTTGTAGGTGATTTCATCGGACTCGGTGCGAATTAGCGATGGCTGTACGTTATTGATTGCAAAGTAAAAGTGATCGAGCGACACATCGCCGAATCCCGCGGGAAAGGTTGCCTGGGCAACCGGATAGAAATGTTCCCAGAAAGCCCTGCTGCGACCGACCAGGTTCTCCCACATCCGCGACTGCGACTCATGGATGCCAAGCGACACCGCCTCGCCGGTTGGCAAGCCAAATTTTTCAGCCGGCAACCCTTGTTCATAGATGCCATGTCCTGCTTCATGTATGGTGCTGAACAACCCACCCACCAGCGTTTGCTCGTGATACCGGGTTGCAAGACAGACATCGTGTGGCCCCAAAGTGGTGCAAAAAGGGTGGTCACTCACGTCAAGGCGGCCCGCTTGAAAACCAAAGCCCATTGCCTCCGCCACCTGTTTGCCAAAGGCTTCCTGAAGGGCAACCGGGTAATCGCCCGTAAGGATTTTCATGTTCGGCTCCCGGTCACTGACTTTAATTTCATCGACCAGTGGCACCAACGCGTTGCGCAGTTCACTCAAAACTTGTGCTACGTCCGAAGTTTTTGCTCCCGGTTCGTAATCATCCAGGAGAGGATCATAGACAGAATCTGTAAAGCCCACCGCGGCAGCCTCTTGCCGTTTCAGATCAAGCGTCTTTTCCAGCAACGGTTGAAATCGGGAAAAGTCATCTTCTTTGCGCGCTTCGGCCCAAAGACGTTGGCCCATAACTGCCGTATGTGCCAGTTCCTCGACAAGCGACTGCGGTAGCTTTGTCTTCTTTTCGTAGTCGCGTCGCAATTGTCCTATGACCGCACCTGTTTCGCTGTGCGGATCGGCTGCGAGCGGACTTGTGGCTAACATTTCCAGCCATTCACCAACCTGGGAGGAAGTTTGTTTTTTGTGAATGAGTCCGGCTAATTGAGTGACCTGCTCTGCCCGATATTCCCCTCCGGCCGCTGGGAGCTTGGTCCGCTCATCCCATTCCAGAACTGCTTGCACGCTGCTCAGAATCGCCGTTTCGCGGGTATGACTACAAAGTTCTTCGTAGGTGGAGTGCATAGTATTCTTTCCAACTGGTTGCTGCGGACATGGGTCGACGATGCTCGGCAGTAGAACCGCGGGGGAAGTGCCAAGAACGCAGGCCAAAGGTCATTCAACCGGGGAAAATTGGAAAGAGTCTTCTGCAATCGGCAGAGCTTTCGACAAACGTGTTTCCAGATCCACCGCGCGCTCGTCCCGTAGCCGGCTGAGATCAAACCGCTCGGTATTCCAGGTCTTGCACCCGAAGACCGGTAGCATAACCAACAACGTCACTGCCCAACACCCGCTTGTTCGATTAGAATGCGAAAAAGACTTCATGCCACATGACCTCCGCTCATTTGGGCCGCGAAGCTTCCCAAATTTTTCCGCAGGCGCCCAGGGCAACCTATCATGCTTGATATTCTTGTGATTGCTCCCCATCCCGATGATGCCGAACTGGGCATGGGCGGGGCGATCTTGAAATTCCAGGAAGAAGGCCTCCGGATTGGCGTGTTGGACCTCACATCGGGTGAACCCACTCCGCACGGATCGCCCGAGATTCGGCAGAGGGAAACAGCCGCTGCAACAGAAATTCTGGGGCTCGCCTGGCGGGAGAATCTGGGGCTGAAAAACCGCAGTCTCGAGGCCACACTCGAAAATCGCGCTAAATTAGCGGGTGTGATCCGTCAACAACGACCCAAGTGGTTGTTCGCCCCCTATTGGCAAGATGCCCATCCAGATCATACAGCGGCTACCAAACTTGTGGAGGACAGTCGTTTTTGGGCCAAGCTCACCAAAACGGATCTCCCTGGCGAGGCGGTTCATCCGGCACGGATTTACAACTATTTCAGTGTGCATCTGCGATTGGCGCCCCAGCCTGCTTTCATTCTCGACATCTCCCCACAATGGGAACAAAAACTTGCCGCAATCAGTTGCTTTGAAAGCCAATTCGTGACAGGCAGACCCACCACCCCACGTTCGTTCCTGGATGGGCTCCGTGAAGAGGCCGCGTATTGGGGTGGAAAAATCGGCGCGAAATATGGCGAACCTTTCGCCTCGAGGGAACCGCTCGGGCTGATGACCATGGCAGGGCTCATGTGATTGCTGTTCGCCGATACGGGCGATTTCCCTGAAGCGACAAGGTGTACTTTGTCGATAACGAAGCCGCTGCCCAGTTCAACTGGGTGATCGCAATGCTAGCAGGGGGACTGCCAGCGATTTCGTTTGCCGACTGTGCTTCAACCTTCTCTAAAAAGCGTATTTCGTTTCGCCTCGCGCCCACCGCGAGATTCAGGCTGGTTCATCGTAGCCCTAACAGCGGCGCTGTTGTTCTGCGCTCCCGGCTGTCGCCCTGTTCTGCCCAAAGACCAGTCCCCAACCCCAGGTTCTCAATCTTTGTCCACAATTGAGTCGGGTTGTCATTGCGTCACTTTTCCGCCAAAGCGACAAACCAACGCAGGACGATCGTAGCTTTTCGCTGGTTTTTCGCCGAACTCCCAGCAGCCTCCAACTTTAAAGGCGCGCCGCTGGCAGTCGTTCAGCAAGCCATCTTCGTCCGTGCTGTCGGGTAACCGGGTCGTGGTGAAGCCCACCGATTGGATAGCATTCCGGGAGTTGGTATCGTCGTGATCGGGCCAATGATTGACGACTGGCTGTACAAACCACCCCGGAGTTTTCCGGAAGTGCCAGCGTGTTGCAGCTTGTCATGGAGAACACTGGTAGCAGAGTTCATTCCTCCACTACAGATAGACAAGGCACAAACGGCTTTAGCCCAGAGTCCAAGGGCCACGAAAATCCAGCCTGCAACATTGATCGAGAAATTGACCCCCCGACGGTTACCAGCCACAGAAGGCCAACCAGAACCGGTGAGCCCTTCATGTCGGGAAAATTCGTTGTGAACCGCATGCGCCGCACAATTGCCAGAGCCGGCACTTTACCACCCAGTTACTCCAATACACGACTGTTCCCACCACCTGTGGAATTACCGGACCATCCACCGCACATCAAAAATTAGGTTCCGGTTCTGACACCTGCAGGGATTTACCGTTGCGATGATCCAAGTTTTACCGACTCTATGGCCAGTTACATCTGCTGTCGCAATGACCACTGGTTCAGCAGATGGCAAACCTATTTGCCACGAGGCAACGGTTTCATTCGCTTCTGCTGTCACTCGCGCGCTTCCGAAACGCTTTCGGCTCACGGCATCCCAGGAGAAACGGGAGTGGTGTTTGAGTGGCCAGCGCGCCGATAAGCGACGATAGGAGCGACGCGCAACCCCCTACCCATGCTATCGCAGCACTCGTCGTCTCACAGTAGCACTTTCCCCCGCTCTGTCGCATGGAGGCCCAAAACGTGAATGACGATATTAATGTACTGGCTTTGGTTAAAGGGAAAGAACGTTACATCCTGCTTTACGACGACGCCCAGCGGGCCGAGGCGCTTCGGGCACTTGGTCGGCATGCTTCGAATTCCGAACTGAGCTTTACCTGGTACGATGCAGCCGTCTTGAGTCAGAAGATTCGCCAGGAATCGCAGACTCCATCGTCCCGCCGTCTCGGCATGCCTCAAATCAGTGACAGCGAAGACTGGGTGTAGCCCATAAATTGAGGCGCGTGTCTTTATCACTATGGCCTAGTGGAAGATCCTTCAAGCCCCTAATGAACAAGCAGATTGGACAGTTCCTGCAATACATGCGTGTGGAACGCGGGGCCTCCGATCACACGCTCAAAAGCTACCGGGAAGACCTCCAATCGCTCGCTGAATACCTTGCCGACGAGCAGGGGGGTACCCCAGCACCCGGTAACATTTCGACCGTTGAACTGCGGGGGTTTGTTTCGGCGCTTCACGAGGCAGGCTACGCCAAGAGTTCTATTGCTCGCCGCCTCGCTTCTGTGCGCAGCTTCTTCCGATTCGGCCAGCGGGAAAACTGGCTACAAACCAACCCAGCCAAGGCCCTGCGAAATCCGCGCAAGTCGCACAAGTTGCCCCATTTTCTGTCGACCAAGGAAGTTGCAAAGCTTCTTAACGCGCCTCCTGCTCGAGAACCCCTGGGGATCCGCGACCGGGCGGTTCTGGAAACGCTCTACTCCGCAGGTTTGCGTGTTAGCGAACTCACCGGGTTAAACGACGGAGACCTTGACTTTTCTGCCGGCATTGTTCGTGTCCGTGGAAAAGGACGTCGCGAAAGGCTGGCACCGTTGGGCTCCTACGCAACGACAGCTCTTAAAAGCTGGATGAGTGTTCGTGAACTTTCCTCCAGGGAACCCCAGGACCGGCGAGCCCCTGTATTTGTCAACAAATTTGGTACTCGCATTACCACTCGCAGTATTGGCCGCATGCTTGAAAAATATCTCCGCCAAACGGAACTCGATCAACGAACATCTCCGCACACGTTGCGGCACAGCTTTGCCACCCATCTACTTGACCGGGGGGCCGATATCCGTAGTGTTCAGGAGTTGCTGGGACATAAGAGCCTGGTAACGACCCAAATCTACACACATGTGAGCACGGCCAATCTACGTATGGCTTACGAAAAGGCACACCCCCGGGCCGGGTCATTCTCAGGCAGGCTGACCTGACCGCTCAGGCCTCGCAAACACAGCCGCGCCGGTGATGGGGAAGAAACCCATTCTAACGTTTATACCGGCACCAGCCTACTAGATCTTCGTTGACCAGCGGCAACCTGTGACGTAGATAATTTCCGACGGGTGAAAGTTCGACGTCCCTCGTTGATGCCGTTTGACACTACACACCGGTATCGAGAGACCATTCGTCTCGCTTCAACCGCTACGACTCACACGACTGTTAAACATACCAATACCCGTGCGCCACGCTTGTGGTGCGAGGCAAGGCCAACAACCACCGTGCGAAGTTGGTCGCCAGGAACTGCGAAAAGAAACTCTCCATGAACAAACCTTCGCTCTTGCTAGTTGACGATGACTTCCAGGTACTTGAATCGATGTCCGATTGGCTATGCACCCAGGGACTGGATGTAGACGTAGCTATGAGTTCCGCGGACGCACTTCAGTTACTGTCTGAAAAACCGTTCGACGTGTTGCTGGTCGATGTGCGACTTGGTGATGACGATGGTTTCGACTTGCTGGAAAAATGTCGTCGGAATTGGCCATCCTCTCAGGTATTAATGATGACTGGCTACGGAACGCCTGATTCTGCTGTCGAAGCAATTCGTGCAGGCGCATTTGATTATCTCACCAAGCCGCTGATCGATGACGAATTGATGATGGCCATTGAGCGGGCCCTTTCTCAGCGCAAGGTACTCACAGAAAACTCGAACCTGAAAGCCCAACTCGATCGGGCTTATGGAATGGACAACATTGTCGGCCAGGACACACGGATGAAACCGGTGTTCGATATGATCCATAGCATTGCCGACACGCGCGCCACCGTGCTGGTCACCGGCGAAAGCGGGACAGGAAAAAGCATGATTGCGAGAGCCATCCATCGCCATAGCGGGCGGGTGGACGGACCTTTTGTCGAGGTCGCCTGTGGGGCACTTCCAGAAAGCCTGCTTGAAAGCGAGTTGTTTGGCCATGTTGCTGGCGCTTTTACTGGGGCTGCCACCGACAAAGTCGGTAAGTTCCTGCAAGCCGATGGTGGCACCGTGTTTCTTGATGAAATTTCTACGGCTAGTCCTGCAATGCAGGTCAAGTTGCTCAGAGTGCTTCAGGAACTCGCATTCGAGGCCGTTGGCGGTACGAAAACTTACAAAGTCGATGTTCGCGTGATTCTTGCCACGAACGACAACCTGGTTGAGGCAGTTGCACAGGGTAATTTCCGCCAGGATCTCTACTACAGGATTAATGTCGTCAACATTGAATTGCCATCACTCCGCCAACGGACAAGTGACATTCCCATTTTGGCACAAAGTTTTCTCGAAAAAGTTCGCGAGGAATCCGGTCGTGACATCAGGCTATTCTCCGACGAAGCCCTATTTGCCCTGCAGCGGTACTCCTGGCCAGGCAATGTAAGAGAACTACAGAACGTAGTTGAACGAGCAGTGCTATTGGGAAAAGGTGAGGTGATTACACCTGCCGATCTACCTGTGGAAGTTCGCAGTACCAATTCCGGCAATGCTCTCTTGACCAGAGTATCACCGGACAGCCAACAAACACTCAAAGAGGCATTAGAAGGCCCCGAGCGACAAATCATTCTCGACGTGCTCGAGTCCAACAGTTGGAATCGAAACTTGACTGCCGACCAACTTGGTATCAACCGGACAACGCTTTATAAAAAGATGAAAAAACTCCGTCTTGAAGATGGCCAGTTTGCAATTTAGGAAGCCAGGATCCAAAGGTCACGGATGCCAGCCAGGCGGAAAAACGTTTGTTTGCCGTCTGGTTTTTCTTGTCAGGCGGAATGATTCCGCTACGATTTACCTGGCTCTCGTTACCTGGCTCTCGGTTGGTAGGCGAATGCATGCAACCACACTTGTATTTCCCTGTGGAACCGGCTTTGAACCTACTATATGTCCGTCGACCCCCACAACAGCTGGGCAGCCGACACCCGGTTCGCGGTAAAACTCTGAACTGCAAAGGGGAGATATTTGCGATTGAGCCCCTATTTTAATTTCCGCCCCGGGATCCCACTACCTATAATTGTCAGTCCCCACTGGTTGCGGACTTTGCATTGACACTTCTATCGAGTGCATCTCGCCCTGGCACCCCCCATCCGTATGAGAATACAACAGCTACTCGAACACCACGGCATTTCCATGAATCCGTTTGCGGAGGAAGATGCGCAAACCGATCCTGTATTCAAGGACCGCTGCCGTGACGGCACTCATCACCCGGTTTGGGATAAGGTCTATGGGGATCCGACTGATCCAGCCACTTCGATCATCTTTGGGGAAAAAGGAGCTGGTAAAACGGCGATGCGAATGCAGATTTCAGGTCGTATCGCGGAACACAACTCACAACACAAGGATGGCCGGATTTACATCATCGGGTACGACGACTTTAATCCCTTCCTTGATCGTTTTTCCGATCGTTTCAGCGCTCGCAAACAACGAGACCCGGCCAAGGTACTTGCCGAATGGAAACTTTGGGACCACATGGATGCGATTCTCTCACTTGGTGTAACTGGCCTGGCCGATCGGTTGCTAGACATTCCAAAGCCAAGTGGTTCTCAGGCAAATCGCCTTCCCGCCAAACGTGGCCACAGCCTCGACCGACAACAAAAACGTGATGTCCTTTTACTTGCCGCCTGTTATGACAACTCGACAAACGAGGCTTCAGCAATTCGTTGGAATCGCCTGAAGCGCAAACTACATTTTCGCACATGGTTCAGTCGTTGGGACCGACTGCTCGGTTACGCAATGACCATCGCTGTAGTGGCCGCTGTTGCGTACTCAATCGTGAACTCAAAAGATTGGTTGCGACTGACGCAAGTATGGCCTTACCTGATCGTTGCCCTCGGTTGGGCTCCCTGGCTATCGCGAGTCTGGAAGTGGCATTTTCAGGCACGTCGGATTGCAAGCAACATCCGCGTCCTTAATCATGACATAGGTGCCATACGACGTGCATTAATGCGTTTTTATGCAAACGATATCAATGGCCAGCCGCTCCCTACCAGGCAACGAACCGACGATCGCTATGAGCTTTTGGCAAAGTTCCAGGGAATCCTGCACTCGCTCGGCTATAGTGGCATCGTCGTGTTGGTCGATCGTGTGGATGAGCCGCATTTGATCACCGGTTCAGCGCAACGAATGAAGGCCCTCATTTGGCCAATGCTTGATAACAAATTCCTCAAGCAGCCGGGGATTGGTCTCAAGCTACTCCTGCCTAGTGAACTCAATGAGTTCCTCGAAAGAGAAAGCCGTGATTTCTACCAGCGAGCACGTCTCGACAAGCAAAATATGATTCCTTCGCTCGACTGGACGGGACAGGCACTCTACGATCTGGCAAACACCCGAGTAAAATGTTGTGCCGCTGGTGGACAACAACCATCGCTCCGCTTGTTAATCGACAAATCGATTGATGATCAGCGAATCATCGACGCGTTCGCCGCCTTACGAACCCCTCGCCACTTGTTCAAGTTCATGTATCGACTTCTTGTTGCCCATTGTAACGCGTATACCGATGATCAACCTGCCTGGGAAGTCACTCAGGAATTGTTCGAAGCCACATTTTCGGTCTACCGTCGCGACCAGGATGCGGTGGATCGCGGCCTGCGAGCTGGGTGAGTATTCAGCTAGCATAAAGTCGTTCGGCTTGACCTTCGTTGGTCAATTTGCCACACTCTCCCGGCCGAAACTGTGTGACGTGGGTATCATGTCGATGCGCTAGGGTCACACTTGTCCCCCACCGGAGTTTTGCGATGGAACGCAATCTGATCGTTTCTGCGGTCGTCATTGGGATTATCTTGCCTGCATTTGGCTGCACAGAATCGTCTCCCCCGACAACAGCAGTAGCAACTCCAGCGCAGCAGGATGCAGCATTCTCACCTCTGAAGTCCGCTGCCCGCAGCTTCTTGCAAGCGGTGATCGACGGCGACACGCAACAGGCGATAGGGTTGTTGACGCCTCAGGCAGTCCAACAACTTCGACAAAGCGGTAAGGCCTTTTCCCCCCCGGGGTTAGAAACGGCTTCGTTTGAAATCGGTGAGGTTCGAAAACTCTCTGAGGCACAGGCATTTGTGCAATGCTACCTGACAGATTCCAGTACCCAGAAGACAACACGTGAAGAAATGTGTTGTGTCATCAAGCGGGTTGGTGGTCAGTGGTGCATTTCCGGAATTGCCTTCAAGATCGCGCCGAATCAGCCGCCGTTGATTCTTGATTTTGAAAAGCCTACTCGCAGCGGGCCCGTTCAAGGTCAAATGGCGCTGGAGCAACTTCATTCACCTTCCACACCGGCCGACCCTGCTCTAAATCCAATCCACAACGCCCAGAACCCGGCCATCCCGGCGATTCGATAAGCTCGCACCAAGAGAATTTGCGTTCCCCAGTGGGGTGATTAACGGCGGCTGTCCGCACGTTAATTTGTCAATGCAAATATTTTATGTTGCATATTCCTGACGTTGTCTAACGCGTCGTTTTCTCCTTCGGCCACTTTTTTCGCTGGTTGAAACTCTTGGAGGAGGCTTCCCCTGGCGGGATTCCCCCCCTGCTTCGGTCGGAAATAGCCGGGAAATTCCCTCGGATCAAGCTTTCTCCTTGCTTCGCCGAGGCAAGGCGCGTGGTAAGCTCCCGCTGATGGACCGCCCAAAACTGGTCTTCCAGTCTGCGTGCGTTTTGTTCAGTCCTCGCACCCGATGATTTCTACCCCCTTACCCGACACGATAAATCCACCCCATTTGACCTACAAATACTGATCTTCCCATATTGACATCTTGTCGCGTGCGTACTAACTTCTCCTAAATAGTTCAGACAACCCAGCGTGGAAATCAACGGAAAAGACCGTTTTGCGGAGATTTCCCCAAAACTGTCAGCCCGGCTTGCCTTTCAGAGAAATGTTGGCTTTGCCGGTTTGAACAGGTCTGAACATCCCCTGGAAAGGAGATGGCGGTTTTAGATTTTTTAGGGAATGGGGCAGTTACACTCTGCCGTTTGGAATTCACTCACACTCGTTACTAACTTTGGAGGAACTGGTTCATGACCCTTGGGAAATTGCGCAAGCTTGTTTTGGGAATGGCCGTCGTTGGCATTTGCTTTGTTACCTTCGAGAGCAATGCAAATGCTTTCTTTGGAAAGCGATCCTGCAGCGATGCCAGTAACTGCTGCCACCTTGGCTGGTTAAAGCTCGACATATTCGGTTGCGAAGACTGCAAAAAGGCCGATGATTGCTGCGAGAAAAAGGCCGATGATTGCTGCGAGAAAAAGGCCGATGATTGTCGCAGGCATCGTCTTTTCCGTCGCCATCGCTGCTGTTCAGACAGTGCAGCCAAGGGCGAAGCAGAAGCAGCCCCCGAAAAGGCTGATGCTGGGGCCTAAGTTCGACTGCTAGCAAGTTGTGAAAACCTTCAAGCCAGGCCTCACGGGGCTTGGCTTGTTTTATGCGCCAGCAGTGGCCTCGCATTCCCGTAACTTCATGTCATTGCTATAGTCTGCAACTACCGTTGTCCAGCAATCTGCCAGTGGGCTATTTCATGCGATTTTCTGTCCAGTTATCGACATTCAGTGGGCCACTTGATTTGTTGCTCTACCTGGTTCGTAAACACGAACTGGATGTGGCTGACATACCGATTGCGCTGGTGACCGAACAATACCTCGAACACCTGGAAATTCTTGAGCAAATCGATGTGAATGCCGTGGGTGAGTTCCTGGAAATGGCAAGCCGGTTGATTGAAATCAAATCGCGTCTGGTGCTGCCTCAAACTGAAGAGTCTACCGACGAACTGGAGGACCCTCGCCAGGATCTGGTACAACATCTACTCGAATACAAGCAATATCGGGATGCTGCGAGTTTACTGGCGGAACGAAGTCGGCAATGGCAAAACCGTTTTCCACGGGTTGTCGACGAGTTGCCACCTCGAGTACGCAATGTGGCAGACCAACCAATCCAGCAGGTGGAACTATGGGACCTGGTCAGTGCCTTTGGCAGGATCATGCGAGAAAGGGTAGAAAGCACAGGACCAAGCAGTATTCGATATGACGAAACGCCAATCCGTGTATTTATGCACCGCATTCATGATCAGCTAATCCAACACCAGAAGCTGGCATTTTCCCAACTATTCTCAGGTTCGGTACACCGTTCAACAACGGTTGGCATGTTTCTGGCTGTCCTTGAACTGATCCGACATCGGTGGGTGGTTACAACTCAAGAATCGCTGTTTGACGAGATCTGGATTGCGCCAGGCGAACAGCCGATACCCAAAGAGTTCGATAACCTGAGCGACGTTGAGGAATATACTTCAAACCGGGCAGCATGATTTTTGCTGCTATCCCTCACTACTACCTGCCCTACTGCGCGACCTTTGACGCTAATCGGCGAGAACCATCGTATCCAGAAAGTGTCCCATCTTCCAAAAGGCAACATCGCCCCTTCCCGACGTAGCGCAACGGGCGCTAAACTAGGAACATACCATTCGCGCCTCCCAACCTCTGGGGCTGCACCCAGGCATTGCTCTCGATGATCCATAATCTCCCTGTCAAAACGCTTGAGCACGGCAAGCTAACGATTGAAGGCTACAGTCGAGCCGCAGTACAGACGTATTGGCGGATTCCCGAACTCAAACTCGGCTTTGACTTGGGCGGACAGCCATGGTCGTTCATGGGTACCGACACCTGGTTTATAACCCACGGTCATCTTGATCACATTGCAGCCCTGCCCGTCTATGTGGCCCGTAGACGAATGATGAAGATGGCTCCACCCACGATTTATGTCCCCGTTAGCACAATCCCTGCTCTCCGGGAAATCTTGAAACAATTTACACGCCTTGACCGAGGACGTCTCCCGTGCGAACTGGTTGGCACATCCCCAGGTGAAGAAATTGAACTTTCTCGTGACTTGATCGTGTCGGTTAGCGAGACGGCGCACACCGTACCTTCTTTGGGATACGTTGTCTGGGAACGCCGCCGGAAATTAATGGCCCAGTATCGCGATTTAAGTGGAGATCAGATTCGCGATCTCCGCCTGTCTGGGAAGGATATTACCGATGAGGTGCGCACACCGCTCGTTGCTTACCTGGGGGACAGCGCACCACCAGGCCTCGACCGTTGTCCGGCCATGTACGAAGCCAAAATATTGATTTGCGAGATGACGTTTGTTGCACCCAATCATCGGCGTGAGAAAATCCACAAAACTGGGCACATGCACCTGGATGACATTATCGAGCGGAAAGACCGTTTTCAAAACGAATTAATCATCGCTAGTCATCTCAGTACAAGGTACCATTCCAAAATGGTCCACAACATAGTCACCAAGAGACTTCCAGACATGCTCGATGGGCGACTCCACTTGTGGTTGTAATTGCACAACCCATCACCAACGAAAAGTTCAAAGCATCGTTTTTTTAAACCTGCCTGGAAGACCTTGAAGATCAAACCACCTTCTGCTGTGCCTGGAGTTGGTTGATAACCTCCTGGCGATCGAAGAAGGTGTTGTCTGGTCGCGATTCAAGCTCGTGTACCATACGGCCAATTTCCTGGTTGATAGGGGCCGCAGTGCCGGCTGTCCGGGCCAGACGCACAACCTCTCCATTAATGTGTTCGACCTCGGTCATTTTTCCATGCAAGAGGTCCTGGTAAAGCGAAAATACAATGGGTCGGCGGTTGTAGATCTGACGAGCCCAAAAGGAAATGGCACCTCGCAAGACCGGCCGTTCGAGCATTCGCATCAACCGCTGCAGCTTGACAAGGTTGGATCGCCCCGGGACCAACTCGAGCTTGATTTGCGCAGCCTCGTAGACCCGCAGGCATTCTTCGACAATGGGACGACCCACTATTCGTCTCCAGGTGGTGTGGCAAAGACATTCGGTGATAAAGTTCGAAGCTGACAGGCAGGACGCATAACCGAGGGCATTGATCGTGAGCTTGTTGTAGCGCATGCCAAGTGCATTGGGATGTGCCAGGAACTTCAGTCCGGCGACGCGAATGCGTTTCAACAAATTGGTCGCCTCCGTGACCTGTTGCCCCATCGGACAACCTGCTGCAGGCCCCAATACTGTGAATCCATCCAGTTGGAGACTGACCTCACCGGGTGTGAGTAGGGCGACATTCGTGGCCGTCATACCCATCACAAGGCGATTGGGATCAACGTATTCCAGGAGGAGATGATCGTTGATTCCGTTCTGAATCGAAACGACCGTGGCATCACCCAGGTAGGGCTGGGCAGCGCGAATCGCAGCCTCGGTTCCCTGCGACTTGACCGTCAAAAACACGTAGTCGGAATCGGCAATCGCGGCGACATCCTTGGTGTTTTTGATGGCGACGGACTGCTTGCCCCACGGTCCAGTCAGGTCAATCGCACCCCGCTGGCTGACCGTTTCGCCATGCTCGCCACGCGTTACCAGCAGTACCTCAAGGTCGCTGGAGTACTGTTGGAGCAATCCTCCAAACATGGAACCAATGGCGCCGGCGCCAAGTACGCTAACTTTCATAAAGAATAAGTTCGGATTTTAGGGTTTGGAGATACCAGGCCATTACGATTCGCCCGGCAAAAGACCAGCTGTATCGAGCTTGCGATCTCCGGAATCGTGCGGATCGACACTGCGGATTTCCTCAAGTTTATGGTCCGCCTTGTTGTCTTGCCGAAGATAAGTGTGTGACCGACGCGCCAACACATCAAGGACAATCGGATACTCTGGTGAAAGTGGACCTTTGAAAAAGAATCCATCGCAAATCACGACGTTGTCACGATAAGGGCCAAACCGCATCATCGTTTGATGGGCCCGCCGAAGACGATGATGCGGTATGGTTGGAAACATGTGATGCAATACATGATTCCATTCGCCGAAGGGGAAAAAGACCGCGCGCTCAAACCGATAACCTTCGTAGACACGACTGTTTGTGTAATCGCCGTTGTCGGGGTAGTTGCCGTGATGGGCAATCTCTCGAATAAAAAGCGCAGCCGGATAAACGGTGACCATCGGTACGATCCAGAACAGAAAATAGTAGGGCCACCATTCAAACCGGGTTAAAACGACGACCAGGGTTAAGTAGTAGCTCGCCCGAAGCAGGAACATCCAGGGTTGTTTGAGTGGTTGGTTCTTCTCGGATTTCAGCTTAGCTCCCTTGGCGAAGGCAATGTATTCCGCCCGTCCCTTCAAGTAGCTGTAAGCCTTGTGGGGCAACATTTGTAGAAACAGGTATTCCCATAAGAAACGCAACTTGCTCACGGGAAATTCGCGAGCCTGATGTTTGCCAAGACGTTTCAGATCGGGATCATTCTCCGGGTCATTCACATGGCGATGATGGCCCCAATGTCCCGCACGATAATTGCTGATCTTGGCAAAAAACGGAAAGCAAACCAACAAATTGGCAGCAACGTCGTTGAGAAGCCGGTTCTTGAACAGCAAAAAGTGGCTTGCTTCATGCACCAGGCAACTGAGACGATTTTGAGTCCACAGCCCAATTGCCAGTACGGTCAGCATGTAAACCGGTAAAATCGACCACTTTGACCAACCATGGGTACCGATCCAATGGCCAGGGGTCTCGATCCAATGGTAAGTCGCCAGGCAAATCGTGACCAAAACAGCGTAGGTGGCATATTCCTGGAGAAGAATCCGCCAGTTGGTAAAACTGTTGGCGGCGCAAAGCTTGTGGATTTCGGCGTACATTTCGCGCCGGGAAAGATCTGCAGACGCTGTGTTCATGGTAAGAGTCTTTGCTGCCACGACTTACGTCAGTCAACCAATGGGCTTACAATGTCCAGAGTGGCCTGTTCCCAAGGACCGCTGACGGGGGAACCTAACCAGATAATCGTAGTTTATCCGAATCTCTAAAAACTCAAATACCGCAAATTGGGCTAAATAGGTAAAAATGAGCCTTGCGCCAGCCGAGCGCCGTCTCAAAATTTTATTCACCGAAGGGGCCAGCCTTTCGGCGCGCCAGTCGCTTTATGCGCTGGGAGGCCGGCACACGATCGACATTCTTGACCCCGATCCGCTCTGCCAGTGTCGATTCTCCACCCATGTGAGGCGTTGGATCCGGTCACCACACTTTGCCAGAGAACCGGAAGAATTTCTCCGCTTTCTCGCCACACAACTCGGCAAACAAGAGTACGACATCCTTTTCCCAACCCATGAGCAGGTTTACCTGCTGAGTCGCTTTCGTGATGTCGTAGGACGTTCGGTGGGATTGGCGCTGCCAGCCTTCGAGGCCATGGACCAAATGCAGAACAAGGCCCATTTCACACGTGCCTTGGCCGAACTTGACCTTCCTTATCCAGAAACCCAATTTGTCCGCTCACGCGAAGACCTTCAAGGAAAATGGCGGTATCCCTTTTTTCTGAAGTTGGCACATAGTACGGCTGGTGCGGGTGTTTTCCACATTCTCTGTGAGCAGCAGCTAGAACAGCAGGCCAATGCCTTGCAAGAAAGCGGTTTTTTTAATGGCACGCGCGAGGCCTTGGTGCAACAGCCGGCCCGTGGGATTCAGGCTACGATTCAGGCTGTATTTCAACGTGGCCAGCTGGTTGGGTGTCACTCGTTCGACGCACGCCAGTTAGGTGTAGGTGGCATGTCGGCTGCCCGCGTCAGTGTCGATCACCCGATCGTCCGCGAGCACATCACCACGTTAGGGTCTCACATCCAGTGGCATGGATCCATGTTCGTCGACTATTTCTATGATTATGATACGGGCCAACCGGAGTACATTGAGTGCAACCCTCGCGTTGGCGAAACGGTCAATGCCTGGCTGAGCGACGTCAATATCTGTGAGCTTTTGGCGCGTGTTTCGGCCAACGAGCAAGTCCAATTGACCAAGTCAGGTCAAGTTGGTCTGCAAACACAAAGCTTTTTCATGATTCTCATGACCCTGGCACACGAGGGTGCTGGTCGCTGGCGACTGGCCCAAGAGTGGTTCAACCGGCTTGCGAAGCGCGGCATTTACCGTGACAGCCAGGATGAACTCACCCGACCAGGCGATGACGTGCTCAGTGTCATACCGCTGTGGTGGGTCAGCTTGCAGCTCTTTGTATGGCCGGGTCTTGCAAAACGGATTGTCGCAAAAACCGTCAAGAACTATTCACTTCCGGAGACAGACACTGAAGTCATCAAGGCAATTCCACTTGATCGATTCGATGATCTTTACCGCTGAAAAAAGCACATTGGGCCCAGGGCCCTTTGGATCACAACGCTCGCGGAGCCTTCCACGACAAGAAGATTATGCCAACGGACGAAGCTTGGTAATTCTTCCTGTAGCCACCCATTCGGCAACAAAAATGTTGCCTTGGGGATCAAAACAGGCATCGTGGGGATGGAGAAATTTTCCTGCCTGCCAACGAGTGGGTTCGTTGCGCAATTTGAAACCGTCTAGTACTTGGCTCCGCCAGGCGATGTCCTCTCCAAGCTGGGCCACTACCTGATCCTGACCATCGAGCAGGGTGATACGAGCGTGCAAGTCCGGCACCAGCATGAGTTCACCGAGCGTATCGATATTGGCAGGAAAGAGGTATCCATCCATCGTTCTCAAATGTTCACCTTCAAGTGTAAACCATTGCAACCGTCCGTTGGCACGATCGGCAATGACCGCGCTCGGTGCCCGGTTAGGACGACGGTCAATCCAGATACCATGCGGTGTGTCAAACAGGCCGTGTTCCTTAGTATCAGTTGGCCCCCCAAAAGATGACACATAATTTGCATCCTTGTCATAGCGGTGAATATGAAAAGATCCGTAGCCATCGGACAGAAAAAATCCTCCGTCGTCGAGGAAGGCGAAATTGGTTGGCATAAATCGGTCCCGACCCCAAATTTTTTCCGGCTTGGAATCTTCGTTGGCCGCGTACACACCACTTTCCATGGGTGCCCACTTCTGCCACACAATTTCGCCAGTCAACGTGAGCTTGGCAAAGGTTTTCAGTTGCTGATAACAGCATATATAGAGGAATTCTTCACTTCCCTCTTGCCGTACTTCCAGACCATGTCCGCCTCCTTGAAATTGATTGCCAAAAGCGCGGACAAACTCTCCCTTGTTGTCGAAAACGAAAATCGCCGGGTGATCCGGCTTGTCGGCATTTCCCTCGTGAATTACGTAAAGGTTCTCTGATTTGTCAACGGCCACGTTGTGTGTCGTTTGCCAGGAGTATTTCTCCGGCAATTGGGGCCAATCGTGAATGACCTCATATTCATGTTGGCCACTGCCAATCGTGAGGGAGCTGGCGGTTTTTTTTGCCGTCAAAACCAAGGGAGTGGCCATAACCGCTGCACTACCCGCTGCTGCGGTTTTAGTGAATTTCCGGCGTGACATGCGCCCATCAGGCATCCGAAGACCTCGTCAGTGAGTGAAAACAGTACGCGGTTGAATCGCGTGATTACGTTAATAGGAACCGCCTGATTATAGCCAGACTGCAACGGCTCAACAAATGCGTCAACGGCCAGAATTACCGGCGATTCTCCGGCCGGACAGCCAAGGTCCCCAGTTGCCCCACATCCTATTTCAAGAGGTTGTCCTCCCAAAAAAGCCTGCCGCTGCCAGCCAAAATTGACCGGGAAATTATCCCTCGGCTGACCCGGGAGCTGGGACTTCTTGCGCCGGACTTGAATCCTCCGGGGCCGGTTTCGGTCCGCGTTTTTTGTCAACATCCGTCCCGGGGACGATTTGAACACTCGGAGAGTTTTCTTCGATCAACCTGGATAGCTCTTTGGAATCGATCACTTCTTGCTTGATCAGTTCCTTTGCCATAGCCAACAACGCGGCCTTACGCGTCTCCAGAATACTCCGCGCTCTTTGTAGGCCCTCATCGACAATCCGCTTCACTTCCTGATCAATCTCGCGGGCCGTTTCCTCACTGTGTGTTTGCATAGTGGGAATTTCGCCTCCGGCCAGGAAGGGACTGCGACCACTCTCACGATAATTGACGCGGCCGAGGCGGCTCATTCCAAAATCCATGACCATGCTGCGAGCAAGTTCCGTAGCTCTTTCCAGATCATTTTGCGCACCACTGGAAACGTCCTCAAACACCATTTCCTCGGCTATGGTGCCGGCAAGCAGTACCTGAATTCGACTTTCCAACTCACTTTGCGTCATTAAAAACCGGTCTTGCTCAGGACGATGCAGTGTGTATCCAAGGGCTGCAAGTCCCCGCGGTATAATTGATACTTTGTGGACCGGATCGGTATTGGGAAGCGAATAGCCGACCAGAGCATGTCCTGCTTCGTGATAGGCTATGCGAAGTTTTTCGTCCTCGTGCATGATGCGGCTCTTCTTCTCGAGCCCCACGCTGATGCGTTCAACTGCTTCGTCAAAGTCCTCTGTGGTGACGACTTTCTTTTCTTTGCGGGCGGCCAATAAAGCGGACTCGTTAACCATATTTGCGAGATCTGCTCCGACGAAGCCACTCGTAATTCCAGCCAGCGACTTTACATCAACCTCAGCGTCGACCTTGATCTTCTGCAAATGGACATTGAGAATCTCTTCGCGACCAAGGACATCGGGGCGATCAACCAATACGTGTCGATCAAATCGACCGGGTCGCAACAGTGCCGCATCAAGTGTTTCTGGTCGATTCGTAGCTCCCATCACAATCACGCCACTATTGGTCCCAAAGCCATCCATTTCAACCAACAGGGCATTGAGTGTCTGTTCCCG
Source organism: Lacipirellulaceae bacterium (assembly GCA_965243695.1). Classification (GTDB taxonomy): domain Bacteria; phylum Planctomycetota; class Planctomycetia; order Pirellulales; family Lacipirellulaceae; genus JAKVCB01. Next base: position 124,756 of record CBDEWC010000033.1, read on the forward strand.
CTCATCATGCCCACCAACATTGCCACTGCCACGTGTTTTTCCGAGTGCGTCGAGTTCGTCGATAAAAATGATGCAGGGGGCTTTTTGTTCAGCCTGCTGAAACATATCCCGCACGCGAGCCGCACCCACACCTACAAACATTTCTACAAAATCGGATCCACTCAGACTAAAGAAAGGAACACCCGCTTCTCCAGCCACAGCTTTGGCCAACAATGTTTTCCCGGTTCCAGGTGGCCCCACCAGCAGCACACCCTTGGGAATCCGCCCGCCAAGCATCTGGTATTTTTCGGGCTTCTCCAAAAACTCCACGACTTCGCGTAGTTCGTCGACCGCTTCATCAATGCCAGCTACATCTTCAAAAGTAACTTTTATGTCCTCCTGGACATAAAGTTTGCCGCGACTGCGTCCAAAGGCCATGGGTGAGCCTGCTCCACCGACCCTGCGAATCATGATGATCAACATGAAAACCATCAATCCAGTTAGCAGGAGCATCGGCATCCACTGAAAGATGCGGCTGGGCAGCCCTTCGTACTTGAAAGCAAGATGGTTCTTGCTCAATAGTTCCTTGAGATTGTCATCTACCGGTTTCTGGTCACGATTGACCTTGATTTTGATTTCCTCTGTCTGCCCCAAGGGCCCACCAATCCGTTGGCGATCAAGGCCCGCATTGTCTGGGTTTGGCCCGTTTTGCTCCTGCCGAGTCACCTTGGCGATGACCTTGTTGGGACCAACCACAATGTCATGTAAATTCGAGAGCCGGAACTGTTTTGGGTGAGCACCGGTCGTATCCTTAATATCGATGTACCCGGTCCGATCCTTGTTTTCAGGATCACTCACTTTGATGAACTGTTCAAATTTGCTCCAACTGATTTCCTGCTCGGTGTCATTGTTCAAAACCGTTACCAGCAGCAATAGCAGCACTCCCAAACCCAAAAAGGCCCAGACGAGGTTGCTACTTTGACGGGCAGGTTTTTTTTCTGGCAACTTGGGATTCGGCGGGGTATTTTCCATTGTGGGGCCAGCATGGGTTAGTTGGATCTTGACTCAACCTGACCGCAGAGTCCTGGATGGCAAACGGGGCCATCGACGGCCGCTTTGGTCGGTGTTGTGGTTTGTCTGATATGTTTATCGTAGGGGCGAGCCTGCAAAAACGCAATGAAACCAGGGTTCCTATTGGCGGTCTCCGAAGACAGCTTCAGGAGCCTGCCTTGCTCGGTGTTTCGTCGCCCCGTAGAATGCGCTCTAGCGGCTGCAACCTCAAGTCTAGCTTGAGATTACCACATTACCACATTACCACATTACCACATTACCACATTACCACACTGGCAGACTGGCAGACTGGCACGCTGGCAGTGCAACTCCATTTGGCTGGCCCTACAAGCGACAAACTCGCCTCAAATCCCTTTGGCTGGTCGTGTCGCCAGATGTCCCCTCGAAAATGACAACATCCTTTCCCTGCCGATGGCGGGGTTTGTCGTTACAGACTCGATTTCCTATTCGGTGGCTAAGCGTTGAGTACTTTTGCGACAAAAAACGTTGCCGTTCTTGGTTCCACTGGAAGCATTGGCACGAATGCCCTGGAAGTCATTAGTAGCAGTGACGGGCAGTTGCAAACCATCGCCCTTTCAGCCCACGCAAAGCTCGATCGGCTGGTAGCGCAAGCGCGACGGGTAAAGCCACGCTGGGTAGTTGCCACCGACCCAGTGGCCGCCCAGCATTATGACTGGGCAAGTTTACCACCAGAGACCAAGTTGTTGGTTGGTGATGCTGGGCTGCAACAGGTCGTTGAATGTCCCGATGTCGATATCGTATTGGCGGGAATTGTTGGAAGTGCTGGCTTGCGCAGCACCTGGAAAGCGCTGGAAGCCAAGAAAACGGTTGCTCTAGCCAACAAAGAAACGCTGGTCATGGGTGGACAGTTGATTGTCCAACTCGCCAAAGAGTGCAACGCCCACATCATGCCAATTGACAGTGAACATAGTGCAATCTTCCAGGCACTACGGGGTGGTCGGGTTCAGGAAGTCGAACGGATCGTACTGACAGCCAGCGGCGGACCATTTCGAGGGACTTCTCCAGAGGAGTTGCTCCAGGTCACCGTAAGCGACGCACTGGACCATCCTACCTGGGACATGGGACCAAAAATCACGATCGACTCAGCCACCATGATGAATAAGGCTCTCGAAATCATTGAAGCACGGTGGCTGTTCGGCGTACCAGCTGAGCAAATTGAAGTGGTAATTCACCCCCAGTCCATTGTTCATTCTTTGGTGGAATTCATCGATGGTTCGGTGATAGCCCAGATGAGTTCACCCGACATGAAATTGCCCATTCAATATGCGCTTTGCCATCCTCATCGGCAGCCGTGCGTGGTCAATCGGATCGACTGGTCCAATCCCATGCATTTTGATTTTGAGCCACCTGACCCAGACCGCTTTCCGGCATTGGAACTGGGATATCAGTGTGCCCGATCCGGTGGTACAAGCGGAGCTGTCCTCAACGCAGCAAATGAGGCGGCGGTGGCAGCATTTCTTGGAGGAAAAATCCATTTTACTGAGATTGTGGCGGCCTGTAGGAGTGTCCTGGACGAACACCTATTTATAGCGAGTCCCTCACTTGAGGAGTTGATTTCCTGCGATGATTGGGCCCGCAACGAGATCTCACGATGGGTATGTGCGTGATATTCAAATAGGATGGTTGGGCAACGGGCCAAGCGGAAGAAGCTGACACAGAACAAATGAACTTGCTAGCGAAGTCGCCGATCAAAAAAACAGTACGCAATTGGCACGGGTTACTCCTTGCCTAACTCGAAGCACGATAGCAGACACCTGTGTCACGTATGTCTGTTTACAAGAATGAGTTTATTTTCATTCACCCTTTACACGAGATCTGTTTGTTGTTTCATCAGCCGATTTCCCTTCGATAAAAGAGTGAGCGGTCAACATGAGTGTGGAATTTATTTGGGCCATCGTTCAGGTCGCAATTGGCCTTGGTTTCGTGATTTTTGTTCACGAGTTGGGACACTTTGCTGTCGCCAAAATGTGTGGTGTTCAATGCGACAAATTCATGATTGGATTTGATATTGGTGGTTGCAAGATCAGCAAGAAATGGGGGGAAACTGTTTACGGAATTGGCATCGTCCCTCTGGGCGGATACGTCAAAATGCTGGGGCAAGATGACGATCCGAGTAAGATTGCCGAACAGATCGAGCAATCCCGACTCGACCCACAGTTAGAAGGTGTTGAAGTCACTGGACCTGGTGGCGACAAATACAAGGTCGACCCGCGCAGTTATCTGGCCAAAAGTGTTCCACAGCGGATGGCTATTATTTCGGCCGGCGTCATTATGAACATCATCTTTGCCTTTATCTTTGCCGTCATTGCCTTCGGCTTGGGCGTTCCCTATGTCCCCTCCATTGTTTCTCAAACTGTCCCAGGCTCGCCAGCATGGCAAGCCAATTTGCGCACCGGGGACGACATCGTGGAAATTGGCAATATCCAGGATCCGAGCTTCTCCCAACTCACGGGAAAAGTAACGCTTGCCGACCTGGAGCAGGGATTGCCATTGGTCATCCAGCACGGAGCGTCGGGAACCAAATCAACCGTCACACTCCATCCCCGACAACAAGACGGTAAAGGGTTAGCCAAAATTGGCATCGTCAGCCCGTACTCGCTACAACTCATCAACGAAGAGCCCGTCCGTACCGGTAGCGCAGCTGCCGTGGAAGATGGTTTCGAAGGTGGTGATGAAATCATCGAGATCCAGGGTAAGCCCGTCGAGAACTATCAAGAGCTCATCGCCGCATTGGTGGCCCAGGTTGATCAACCCCTCAAAGTCACCGTGCGGCGCGACGGCACCCCAGCGGAAATCGGGAATGAAAACACGATCCAGGGTGGAGAAAAAGCGACCGTCGAGGTTCCTCCGAATCCCATGCGCCGTTTGGGACTTGTCATGCAAATGGGACCTGTAATTGCAACCCAGCAAGATTCCCCAGCTCAAGCAGCAAAACTCCCCACCGGCCACTCCATCGTGGCCATCACGACTCCCGCTGGGCGGTTTTCCAATGCCGCAGGAGACCAACCTCTCGATCCCCTCTCTCTGCCCCACCTATTGAGACAGCTGACGAATGAAAACGACGGGGCTACCATTGGACTCTCTCTCTCAGACAGCACTGAACTAGCTGTCAAACAACGCAAAGTCAATTGGCTCGATTCCGATTCGACGCCAGGGACACCGGTTGCGCTTTCATCGCTGGGAATTGCATATGAAGTACGTAATGTCATCGTCTCGGTAACCGCCAATAGTCCCGCCCAGCAGGCAGGCCTTCAAGCGGGAGATGAACTCGTCGCCGCCGAGATTTCTTTTCCGCAAGCGGATGGCGGAAAAACCAAGACCCTGCCAATCCAACTTGGCGACCAACTGAATTTCCCCATGCTCATTGGTACACTGCAGCGGTTACCCATCGAAACGAAAGTTGAGCTAACCTATCGACGCGGTGAAAAAGAGAACCAGGTTATCTTGCAAGCGAAATCGGATTCTGAGAACCCAGTTTATCTTGTCGACCGTGGTTTTCTACTCGACACTCTACAACGCGTTCGCGAGGCTAAAACCGTAGCTGGGCAGTTCCAACTCGGTTGGGACCGCACCGTGGAGTCCTTGATGCTGGTCTATCGGTTCTTGCAAAAACTCGGCACCCAGGTTCCGGTGACTGCACTGGGAGGCCCCGAGACTATCGCCAAGGCAGCCTTTTATTCCGCGTCCGAGGGTACTGCCGCTTTACTGGTGTTCCTGACGATGCTCAGTGCCAATCTGGCCGTCGTTAACTTCCTGCCGATCCCGATACTCGACGGCGGGCACATGGTCTTTCTAGCCTACGAGGGAATCTTTCGCCGACCTGCAAACGAAAAATTCGTGGTCGCAATGCACACGGTCGGCTTTGCCTTTATCATCGGGCTCATGCTGTTCTTGATTGCGCTTGATCGTGGCCTGATTCCGCGCAATTTGTGACCCGACCGCATCCATGTCGAGGCAATGAGAGTTATTTTATTAGTTTTCTGAAGTGGTGAGATCGAGGCACACGAGTTGGTCGCGCCCCCTCAAATAGAGGTATCCATTCGCCAAAACCGGAGATGTCCAGACCGGGGGCTGCAAGAGTCGGCGACCTGCCTCGTTGCGTAACACGACCGACTGAAGAAGCTCATATTTCTCGCGGTTGGCCTTCATAAGTAACAAGGTTCCGTTTTCAACCAGGCCAATCAGATGTCCGTCGGCATAAAGCAGTGAAGCGCGGCCCGCGCAAGGTTCACTCCATTGTATTTTTCCGGTGGACCATTCGATGCAACGTAATTCAGCCGCATTGGCATGTCTGCCACTGCAGCCGTACAAATACCCGTCGTGATAAATCGGTGTATTCCAATGTAACATCATGGCCTTCTGGCGAGTCCGTAGTTCATCTTTCCAGACAACGTCGTACCCTCCACGGCGCACCCGCAGCAGGGAACTCCCTGGCCCATAGGTTTCGGATATGAATACCTCGTTGCCCACGACGATTGGAGTCGATGCATTCACGCTTTCTAAGATCTTTGCTCGCCAAGGATACTCAAATTCCACTTTCCCATTGTGTGGATCCAATCCAACCAATCCGCCACGCGCAAAGACGAAGCACCATGTTTGGTCGGCGATTTTTGCAACAACCGGACTGGCATAGGACGCCAGCTCGTCCGTTGCCTGCCAGCGAACAGCCCCTGTTTTCTTGTCAAAGGCAACAATGCCACTTCCATTTCCCAAGACATTGCCATTGGCCGAGTACATATCAGGAGCAGTTCCCTCGGGACTACCCCCAATGTTTGCAATCAACAAATCTCCCACTACCAACGGTGTACTTCCAACTCCAAAAAAGTTTTTAACGACGCCAAATTCCTCGGTCGTATCAATTAGCCAAATCCGTTCACCATCGGCGGCACGAACACATTGCAATATCCCCCCGGGACTGAACGTAAACACACGCGGGCCATCAACTACCGCAGAGCAACGTGGCCCATTGTCATAACCAAGCATATCTTCAAAGTCGGTAGGGTGACCAATCTCCCATAACTTTCGACCACTGGTTGCCTCGAAACAAACAAGCCGATCTTCGTCGCCATGGCGATCGAATTGAAATAACCGACCGCCGCTAATCGTAGGAGCCGTGTAGCCAGTGCCCAACGGAAGCTTCCATACGAGAGGAGGTCCAACCACCGGCCAGGAGAAATTCAAACCAACTTCGGACGACTTGCCATCCCGGTGGGGGCCGAGGAAATCGGGCCAATCATGGTCAGAGACCAGGTTACCCGTTGCCCGTTTGTGGGACGGTGGCTTGAGCCCATCTTGAGCATGGACTACCAAAGAAAGAAAGGATCCCAGGCAAACGAGTGTCAACACCCTCATCAGTCTTCTGCCTTGCCAACTACAACTTTCATCCCGTCGGCAGAAATCGATGGCATTCATTGGTGAAGTCGGCTTAGGAAACAAGACCCGGGTTCGCATGGTAGCAGGATAGTCCATGTTCTCCAATAAGACCAGTTCTCCAATAAGACCAGCGGTCATATGCCTGGTTACGTAATCAATGTGTGTGAAATCTTCGGGCCACCTTTGGTGGCACATCGAGTCGCACCGGCGATAAAAAACATGGTAGAAACCGTTTGCAATACTGTTACCTTAACGACCGCTCCAACTGGACTGCGCGGTCGGGGCGGGCGGGCCCCAGCGCAAGCCCCAGCCAGCCATCTTCGAGCACCGCTTGCGTAACCATCACTCCCGCCGGATCGGGAACTCCCCAAAGATGGAAGTCAATAACCGGAATCTGTTGTTCCTCCGGTAAGATCTTGTTGAACACCGCATGCAGCCGGGCCCGGTCTACAGCCCGCAGGCGGCCCTCAATACCCAGCGCACCATCACGTACTAGAAAGACATTCGCGCCTTTGATTTGCGGACGGTAGAAAGCATGCACCTTAAAGCGGCGGACTGACCGACCATCGTGAACAAGTTCCACCAAAGCAATCGTGAATTCTAATTGCCCATCGGCAATGCGAAAACCAAGCGCATCTTCATACTCAAAATGAAATGTGGTATCTCGGGGAATGTCGTCGCCAGAGTTCGCCTTTGCTTTGGGAAATTGTTTGGTAAAAAGATTGTGAAGTTCGACTGCCGTTAGCCTCTGGCCATCAAGACCCAGCGCCCGTGTCGCATTGACAAGTACCGACTGGTGGAGTTGCAAACTCGCCAGGCTGTCAGATGGAGCACGATTGCGAGGTGTATGGGCAGCAAGTTGCTCGTCTCCTGCGATTCGCAAGCGAATGACGACCCGTTTTTCGGACGTTTTAAGGGCAATCGGCTCGACATGAACTCCTTTGGCATCCAGGCTCTTGATCCGCTCCCGAATCCGCGGTTCAAGGTCATGCAGATGCGAGTTTGCATTCTGATCAAGACGCAACTTGGCCTTCTTGGCAACCTTCGACTCGACTTCCCGTCGGGCACGGGCACGTTTTTGGCGATATTGAGTCATCGCCTCTGACTTGGCCCAAGATCCGGCAAGAGGAACGCCATCGTAATTGGTGCGAATGCGAACCAGTCGACTGGAGTTCTCTGCCTCAGCTTCGGCAGGCCACTGTTTCAGACCGTCGGTCGTAACTGCCACAAGTTTGCGGGCGCAGAAGTTGGTGTTTCCTACACTCCAGAGACGCGCTCCCTCCCCAAAAGCAACCGTGTTCGAAACTGCAGTCCCGTTGGCCTCGATGAAAAACCGCACATGATGTTCAGCGGGTACCAGGCGCACCTTGACTGCTGTGTCAGTCCACGACCGTCCCCGTACCGGCGTGCCGACGATGCAATCGTGCACTTTGGCCAGGTCTGTTCCTTCCGGCTGAGGAAATATCTGGTTCAAAAAATCCTCGGTCACGGCAAGTCGCATATTCGCATTGCGGTAGTGACCATCAATCGACTTGGCCATTTCACGTTGAGCCAAACGAGGTGACCATGCCAGTCTGCGTCGCTGGCGAGCAATTTCCCGGGCCATTCTTGGGCTACAGGTGGCCTCGTAGGTTTCCAAATTCGTCGCCAGCCGATTGGTATCCAGGTGTTCTTCTGCCCAGTATCGCAACTCGTCCGTCAGTCCCGCCACAGGAGCCGTTGAGACAAACTTTCGCTGTGACCCGGTCAAGCCACCAGTCGTTAGTCGCGCTAGAATACGTTGAGCCAATCGGTGACGCTCGTTAAGGGAAAGCCGAGTCCGACCACCAACCCAGGTGCCTAGTGGATTCATGAACAGATAGTCACGCCAGAGGGCACCCCGGTCCGAACCAGCGGTTCTTGCATTGATTTGGTCCAATGCCATTCGCAGTTGCTCTGTGCCCAGTAACCGTGCGTTAGGCTCAGCAGCAACTATTCCTTCAAGCGTGTGTGCACACAACCACACATCAAGTCGACGTGTCAAAGCATAGTGGGCTCGTAAACACTCCGTTGCCAAAGACTCGTCACAAGTACCCTCGGCCAATATTCTTGCCTGGGAACTCAGCTGATTAAGGGAATCGAACCGCCTGCTGATTTTATGGTCGGCAGAGTCTGAAATCTCTTGCAAAACTTTTAGTTCACTGAGCACCTGGTCCGCCCAACCACGCGTCAAGGGGTGTCGCCGGAGCCGTTTCACCTGGAGTATCAGAGACACCGGTGAAGACCAGGGTCGATTCTTCACAATACTAACGGTTGATCTCCCCACAACTTTGCCTGGAGAGTCCTCAACGGTTGGTCTCTCGTGAACTCGAAATTGTGGGGCTTTTTGGCGTCGCGTGGGGACCATCGCCACACGAATGCCAGGACGAAGCGAGAACATCGGCACGGTCTGCTCGTCTGATGAACGAATCAGTATCACCGGTTGCACCGTTGCTTTGGGGAACCGAGGCAGTTGCTGCGAAATCAACTTCAAGACCGGCCTGGCAACTGCCTCTGGTTGGAGAATGGCAAACCAACGCCCCAAGTCATAAAGGGCACCTGCCGTGTCGAAGCCTGGAAACAGGTTCTCTAAACTGGCTGGTTTTGATGCCTTAACTACGTTGGGCGTCTTGGTCTGGACGCTGACCAACGTTGCCGAAACGGGAACAGGTTGCAACTCGGGCGGTTCCAACGGAAGAAAACACTGCACACCACCCGCCACCGAATGTGTCGAAAAACTCAGTGGATTTCGGCGGACACGCAGAATTTCCACGCTCTTTTTGTGCGGAATCGCAACACTCCCTGAGTGTGGGGGGCCCTGATGGCCCACCTGCCATAAGCGTGACGACGCGAGACAAAATATCAGCAACACAAACAGTGGCGCAAGGCAGGGCCAAAGTGGCTGTTTTTGTTGAACATACATCGTGGACCTCCTGTCCCACGCACTTACAGACCTCCTGTGCCCCGCACCGAGCGGAATGCGACTAAAATCTTCATAATGCGATATATAGATAAGATCGGTAAAAGGAGATGGTTAGCTAAAATATAAATGACGCGGCCGGTAAGAAAAGTTCACCCCGAGGAACCCTGATAGCCTCCGGGGGGTCTGGTTAGCAACTGGGTCTACGGTTAGCCCATCCGACTGAAAACCAGCCGCTTAGACCGCTTGCGGGTCTCACGCAGGCAACTGAGTGAGTCGGACCATTTGTTGGTAAAGCCAACAAAAATGCTGGTAGTCCGGGTCGATCGGTGGCCCGTCGACGCCTGCGAAAACAGGGGAAGCGACTTCTGAGAAGTCTCCGCTGGGTTCACACCCCGTTTCCCCTTTTAATGCCTGGGGTTACCACTTGGGTCGCCGGCATTGACCTGGAATCAAGAAGAGATCGACCAACTGACCGATCAACAGCAAACCGCCTGTCAGCACCCATATCAGTCCAGTCACCCAACGCCCGCTGTAGAAACGATGAATCCCCGCAAAACCAACAAACACCAGGCACCAAAGCAGGTAGGCAAGACCCGGATTGGGCTGTCCTGATTCATTCATATCCATGTCCTTTTTTGTGCCGTGTGGTTTTAAGAGGCTGTGAACTCGTCGCACCATTCTCGACAATCACAACGGTAAGTCAATGACGGCGACAACAATGACTGAATCGCCCCACGCGGTTACGCCAAGGCGGATCCCTTTCCTCCAGACGCATCCCCCGGCATTCGGAAGAAAATACTGCCCGATCTGGCAGAGGCAGGCAGTATCGCCGTGCGACGGCTTGGAAGTGCAAGAGCGTTTTAGCGGCGGAGCAAACCGTTTATTTTGATTAACGTTTTGGCGGACCACGTCGCATCTTTAGGATTTTAAAATCACGGGCTGTAAGTTCCATGTGGATTTGATTTTCTTCTCCCAGCCTAATTTCAACGGCATCGCCGCGAACCTGCCCCCCGTAGGGAACATGCCTAGCAGAATTGCAAATCACTTACAGCGTATGTCGCTGCGACGTGAAGGATTTTCGAAGACTCGGTGTGAAGAGTTCCTAAAGAATTGAACAAGTTTTGCAGCGCCCCGACCGGTATTTGTAGGGGGATTCCTGAATGGGGACTTTTGGGAATTCGCGATCTGCCCGTCGGGAGAACGTCCCTTGTGTGAAAACCGTCTCCCGAAAAAACACCTTGCGTCAACGTGAAATCAGGTGGGGAACAAAAAAAAGCGGGATCGCACACCTGTGCGATCCCGCAAGAGAGAGAAAGAGGATAGTTTTTCAGAGCAACAAGGTTGTGCTACTGGTCAACGCGCAGAAGATGCACGAGCTCAAGTAGTTTTCACCGCGATCCGTTTCGGCTGTGCGTCAGCCCGCTTTGCGATGGTCACGTGCAGTACACCGTCAGTGAGTTCGGCACCGATCGAATCGGGATCGGCCGATTCGGGCAACACCAGGTTGCGGGTCACTTTGCCGAATGCTCGTTCGTTGTGCCACTGCTTGTGATCACCCTCGGGTGCCTTCCGCTCGACGTCGATCTTAAGCACTCCCTTGTCATAGGTCAGATCCACGTTTTCCTGGCTTGTACCGGGCACGTCCAATTCAACGTGGATCTTGTCGTCGGCTTCCCAAAGCGACGCCGGAACCTGCCAGGCCAATGAGGACCCTCCGCGATCGGAGCCTAACAGTTGGTCAAACAGATAATCGAAGTCGCCAAACTTACCAGGAAAAATTTCTTTCACGCGGTTCTTCGTCAATGTAGTGGTCATTTTTAATTCTCCTTGTGTCGTCTTCTCTGCCTGCATCAAAAGTGGCCAGGCACGCACTTGAACCATCAAAGAGGCGGCGTTAACGCCGTCGCTGAGTGGCTTATAACGCAAGTCGAATGCCAATTAGAATTGAAACCTAACTTTTATCGTAAGACATTATATATTAACTAGTTATAGAATATAAAACAGATCGGAATTGTCATATTGGCAGTCGCTATATTGGCACCCGGGGACCAAGTTGAAAAATGGGAACGCCAAATTGGCAGTCTCAGGTGGCTTGGAGTGACCAAGATTTCGGCATCGAATCGGGTCCAATGACGAAGCTTTGCCTTGGAGAATCGCCCCAGGACCAGCCAGCGTGAGCCAGCCAGCGTGAGCCAGTTAGAGGAGGCCAGCTAGAGGAGGCCAGCTAGAGAGGCCAGCTAGAGAGGCCAGCCATGTTCAGCCGCGGGCGATCATGTTCAGCCGCGGGCAATGACGACGTAAGACCCCTCAAAAGCAACCGCGGGACGACTTGTACCGGGGACTTCGACCTTCAGATCCAGCTTTGTCTGATCTTTTTCGTCGAGCATCTCGAGGAAAAACGCCTTGGATTCGGTAGCAATCGGCTCACAGCGGGCAAGAACCTCTGCGGTCTCGACAGGAGTGTGATATCGAATGGAGCTCCGCTGAATTACAATGTTGCCGTCGCGCCCCAGTTCTTGCAGCAACAAGTAAGTCATTCCCCAGCCGGCCATCGTGCAAAGTGCGTTCAAACTACCCGCGAACGCCGTCTGGTGGTGATTTCGATTGGGTTCCAGAGGCAACTGCATGGTCAGCCCGTCAGGGCCATATTGATGGATCCGAATCCCCATTTGTAGATACATAGGGATTTCCTTTTCGAGGAAACCCTGCAACTCGTCGAGCGCTGATTGTTCGGACATCATTTTCAATGGGTTGGGGTCAAACATCGGGCAAGTCCATTTTTATCGGGTCCCGACCACTCCTTGATAAATTTTACGCGATTGGCTCCCGACCGCTTAGCCCCGTCTATCGTTTTCCTTGAGTCAAGTCCTCCTGAACCTGACATTTTGCAACCTTGCATGGGGGGGTAACTTTTGCAAAGTTGACTTGTTATCTCAAATTTTCCACAGTAGCAGAACGGAGTAGTTTAACAGTTGCGGGTTGGTGTCGACCAGCGTGCTATCGTAACGATCTGTTACAGAAATTTTAAGGCTTAGATTGGCCGGTTGTTCGAGTTCAATTTCCCATCCCAAGTCGGTTACCAGCCGAAACTCGTCAAAGCGTTCCAATTCAGGAAAGTAATCCATCGTGGCGTAAATACTTTGATGCGTCGAGACTTGGATCTCCGAAACAACACTGAATATCGCTTCAGCAATCCATTCGTCGTTAAGCCCACCAACTTCGCGTGAACTACCGGCACCCATGCGGGTGGTTAATGCAAGGTGGTCGCCGTTGATTAACCGGTACCCAATACCACCATCCATATTGACTTGAATGTCGAAGGCTTGAAACTCATCGTAGAACAGGGTGCTGGTTGTAAATAAAGTCCAGAGGGAATCCTCGTGAAAGAGCCAATCGTTAGTAATGGTCAGTTGCCCATTACTTTGAGTTTCTATGCCACCCGCAGAAGTCTTGTTGTAGTAGGCGTTAATATTGATCCTTGCAAACTCCGATTCGCGGTGGAAATAACCACCGGTTCGAATGCTCACTGCTTCATTGTTTCCAGTTGACCCATTGATACCAAGTTCCAGTCCTGCATCCCATGGTATCGTGTCAAGCCAACGTGTTGGCGATTCATACCAGGCAGGTGCATGCTCCTGGGCCTGCTTAAGGAACATCCCTTTGTCCGCCCCATTTTCCAGCGGTACGGGAACCACCTCCGTCGAATCTGAAATCGGGATAACTTCTGGTGCGGCAACAGTGGCTCTCGGTATTGATGTAGGAAAGACCAGCGGTGGGTAGGGTGTGCTTGGATAGGTGGCAAGGAGATACGGCTCAGAGGCCTCCACTTTGGAACCATATGGCGGCAGCAGGGAACCATATGGCGGCAGAAGATCGGGCGGGTCGGCAAGGATTTTCGTAGACTTCGTGAGAAGTAGGGCGACTACCACAGTCCAACGAAAGTACGGGTCAAACTTCATCTTGGTAGCAGTTTTCTACGACGAAGCCGGGCTTTGGTGCAAGCGCGCCGCTAGTAGGTCACTGGTAGCTTGGGTTCACCAGTTGCAGAGTTGTAAAGTGACAGGAGCGGACTACTAGGAGCGGACTACTAGGAGCAGACCACGGGTTAAGACTTATAGTGAGCCTGCATTCCCCGTACAAGGTGAGTCACTTCTGGTGCTGACCCGCCGAGATTCATCCTGTCATCCAACACACCTATCAGGTCTGTTCGGACAGCGACCATCACGAAAATACCTATACTGACGGTCCTCACGCGAGGAAACATTGTCTAGTGCTGTCACTGCTAGTTGCCGCTCCGCAGAAGGCCTCTTACAATAAAGATGTTTTGGGCAATAAAGATGCTTTGGGCAATGAAGATATTTTGGGCAATGAGGTGTTTTGGGAAGGCGTCCCGGGGAGAACGGTCTACCGCTTGATTATCCCATCTACAAAAACCATCCAACCTACTGAAATTGACCTCGCAGAAAGACAGTCCACCTGGTGCAACTCTGCAGCTGACACTGTCGCCTGTAATCCTGTCTACAAGTAGTCTCCTATCCGTAACTTACCTCTCATCGTAGTGCACTGAACGTAACCTGGACGGCATTGGCAAAGCTCATATCGCGTCATGGCTTCTTGTAAATCATGGCTCCTTGTAAATAGGATCAAATATGAAATTCCTTACCGTGTTACCTGTCTACAATGAGGCTGGTCACGTCACAAGTGTTCTTGATGAAGTTGTTTCCTATGCGCGTGACGTTCTGGTCGTGGATGATGGATCCTCCGACGACACTGCCCAACTGCTTGATCAGCGCAGCGACATTGCACAGATTCGTCATCCGGAAAATTATGGCTATGGGGCTGCGTTACGTACGGCATTCGATTATGCAATTTTGCAATGCTATGACGTTGTGGTAACGATCGACTGCGATGGCCAACATGAACCGCAAAGAATCCACAAGCTCGTTGATGCTTGCCAGCAGGCCGACATAGTCTCTGGAAGTCGATATCTTTGCCACAACCAAAGCAATGGGCAGGCACCCGCTGAACGAATGCAGATAAACCGTGAAGTCACCCAGGAATTAAATCGGCGGTTGGGTCTATCGCTGACCGACGCCTTTTGTGGATTCAAAGCCTATCGGACTCACTCGCTGGCCCGACTGGAGTTGACTGAATCTGGCTATGCAATGCCCTTAGAACTGTGGGTGCAAGCCGTTCACCACGAACTTCACATCGTTGAGATGCCGGTCCCACTCATCTACTTAGAAGAAAAGAGAAGCTTTGGAGGTCAACTCGATAGCGGCAAGGCCAGACGTCGCTATTACTACTCCGTGTTGGATCGGGCAGAGGCGACAGCGGCACAGAACGCATCACAGCATATCTCCCGAGTTTGTAGTGCAATTGGCCCCTGAATAGACATGTGCCCACGATCTTCCCAAGCTCTCTCCGCCGGCTGCCGTAGCGTGTTGAACCTGTCTCACACACCGTTAGTGACTTATTGGAAGTTCTTGTCCTTTGGAAAAATAACCTTTCAGTTGTTGTATGCATTGCGCAGATAGCGTCGCAGAGTGGTCGTCTGATTTTTAAAAGAACAAACAACTTCGGACGCCGAGGCTTCTAAATGAAGCAAACGAAAAAGTATCGTCGGATACAAGTTCCAACCCAGGATGGTGGTACCCTTATTGAACCTGCCTGGTCGAGTTTGCCTCAAGTGGTGGCCGACAATCGCGCAGCAATTCAAGAGGCTGATCTGGAAATCCAAGGAGTGGCCCTTGCTGAGTTGGCCGCGGGAGCCCGTCGCGACCTACTGGCTTCCGCCGCCACCTACACGGCTGGTTACCATCGCCTGCCTTCAAATTTTGCATCGGTTTCGGCACAGCAACTACCAACATTGATATTCGCTGGCCACCAGCCGCAATTGTTTCATCCGGGAGTGTGGTGCAAAAACTTTGCGGTTGCTAAATTATCCCGCCTCATTGGCGGAGTCGCGGTTAACTTGACCATCGATGGTGATCTGTGCCGGATAGTTTCGACACGCGTACCGACTGGCTGCTATGATCGCCCACAAATTGCCTCCGTCGCTTATGACCACCCAACTCCGCCCCTCCCCTATGAAGAGCGAGCAGTCTGTGACGAGGACACTTTCTCAAGCTTCGCTAAACGAGTCTTGGATCGAGTGGGAGACTTGATTCCCAACCCGATGGTCGAATCGTTCTGGCCACTTGTCTTGGCCCGTTATCAACAGGACCCGAACCTGGGGCGTGCATTGGCCCAGGCACGTCACCAGATGGAAGGACAATTTGGGAATGCAAACGGTGTCGTAGAAAGTCTTGAAATCCCTCAGAGTATGGTTTGTCAACTGCCGATCTTCCATCAGTTTGTTACCCACCTGCTCGTCGGTTTGCCTCACTTTGTAGAAATTTACAATCGTGCGCTCCAGGAATACCGGAAGACTTATCGATTAAGAAACGCGGCTCACCCGGTACCAAACCTCTCGGAGGGAGGGGGTTGGCTGGAGACACCATTCTGGATCTGGTCGGAATCCAATCCTCGTCGCCGTCCGTTATTTGCCCGTCCAGGAACCAGGAAAATACTCCTCGGAGATCAAGCCGAAGAGGAACACGAACTTTTGCTCGGCCCCAACGGAGAATTCACATCGGCTGTCGAGCAACTGCAGCAACTGGCTGAAGGTGGTATCAAGATTCGTACTCGGGCAATTACAACGACTCTCTTCGCCCGATTGTTCCTCGCCGACCTGTTCGTTCATGGCATTGGTGGTTCAAAATACGATGAAGTGACCGATCACATCCTTCACGGTTTTTACAACATCAACCCGCCGCAATACGCGACTATTTCAGCTACCAGGCACCTCCCAATTGAACATCCGTCGGTTACTCCAGATCACACTCGTCAGTTGCAACAAGAACTTCGTGAAATGACATTCCATCCAGAACGGTTCCTGGATCTGCAGCATCAAGAACACGATAGAATGTCGACGTTGGCCAGCATCCTTGCGGAAAAATCAAAATGGATAAAAACGCCGAAGACCACGGCAAACGCAGCCCAGCGGCATCGGGCAATTGTCGGGGCAAATCGCGACTTGAAACCCTTTTTGGCGGAGAAACGTGCGGCACTCACTGACCAATACAATCGCTTGGCCCAACAGGTTCAGGCCAGTTCCGTACTAGACTCACGAGAATATATGTTTTGTCTCTTTCCGAAGTGCTCTTTGGAGAACTTCTTACTGGACTTTGGAAAGGCCGACTCGTCATAAGTTCTCGGAAAACTGCGGTGGGCCGGTTGTAGCAGACGTCGCAACGGACCTGATCGCCTCTGCGGCTTAAATCGCCTTGCAGTCACCAGCTTTGATCACTTGCGTTCAAGGAAAGTCGCCTCGGTGTTGGACAACACGACGACACCAGGCCCCCTGCAAATACTGTACGTCTGACCATTGGATTTTCCTCGGTAACGGAAAACGACGGCTTGAACCGGCCCTCGTCAACAGTATTGTCCAGGCTTGGAATTCCGCCAAAGATGTGTGGTACTGGCAAGCGAATATAGTGGCTTAATGCAGGACTTCGAGAAAATTACGGGTGCTTCCGTGGCACAAACCTGCCCAAGCGTATTCAGGCGACTTCCATCGGCCAGCATGTTGCCACAGAGACACGGCGAACGTTTCATCACGGTAAAATGGGAGTAGTATACAATGCCAGAAGTTGATAACATTCTCGCCCGTTCGCATCTCGCCCGTTCGCATCCGCATCGCTCTGGGGCGTCGTCCCGGTGGTCGTTGGAGAACCGTTCGATGTCAATGTACTTTCGAATCGCTATCTTTAGCCTGGTGAGCATGTTGGTGCTCGGTTGTGCCGACTCGGGAACCAACGTGGATCCCGCTTTGGTAGAACACCATCGCAGTCGCCTGTTGCTTGCAGACGAACCAACCGGTGCTCAGGCTGTACTTGACGTACGCGAAATATTCACTGGCCCGCCGGAGGAAGATAGCCTCCATACCCTTTCTACAAATCCGCCTGAGGAGAACCCTGCTGACGGAGAACTTGAATTCACAGAGGCTGATGTCACGGTTCCCACGACGACCGAGCCAGTTGGCCCCCAGGAAGTTGTGGTAGTCGGAAAAATCGGTGGAATGCCGAATCCATGGCCTGAAAAAGAACCCGATTTTCCCTGGAAGAAACAGGTGGCAACCGTTTTCCTGGTCGATCCAGCTACGGCGGAGGAATTTGGGCATAGTGAACATGATGAGGCGTGTGATTGCCCATTCTGTGCCCGCAAGGTGAAGGACAACATCGACTCGTTAGCTGTCGTGAATTTTGTCGATCCAAGCGGAGAGGTCCTCCACATTGGGGCGCAGCCACTGCTCAACCTGGAAGAACGCGCAACCGTTGTCATACGTGGACAGGCTCGTCTAGTCGGTGGCAAGATACTTGTGATCGATGCTGACGGGATGTATGTCCGTCAGTAAGGACATGGGTGCTCGCAGTCTTTGCTTGGATGAATCCTCCCACAACAAGGAATGGAAGTAATGGCACAAAGCAAATCTGCTCTAATAACCAGCCTGTTTGTGTTGGCTGCAGCGAGTCATCTGGTCGCTAACACGCCATTGACACCCGCGGTCAATCCAGTCGTAAAAGCTTCCGAAGAGGACCCCAAAGACGCCTCGAATACCGTGATCTTCGTCGAAGATATGCACTGCAAGCATTGCGCCAAACGATTGGCACGTAAGTTATTCGCCGTCGCGGGAGTGAAAAAGGTCAAAGCGAACATCGAGCAAGATTTTGCAGTCGTGATTCCTGAAACAAAGAAAACGCTTTCACCACTCGCGTTGTGGGAAGCTGCCGAAGCGGCCAAGTTCAAGGTCGTCCGGATTGAGACACCGATTCAAACTTTCGAGACGAAACCAGTCGAACCGGCCGGGTAGAGTACCTCCTCTGCAGACAGGGCAACAACTGCGGCAAAAAAACACCCGTCGAAAAGTGCTTCCTAAAAATAAAAGTGTGGTTCACTTGTATTGATCTATGACTACGACAACTCAGCATGAGTCGGCAGCTTGGGGGGACCTGGGATCCTTTTCCAACCCCGAATACGATCCTGGTGGAGGTCGGCTGGGTCGCATTTTGTGGTACTATGTGAGTTTGGTTATTTTCGAATCGGCCTGGTTCCCGTTTATCCGCTTTAAACCATTGCTGCTGCGATTTTTTGGAGCCCAGATTGGTACGCAAGTGGTCATCAAGCCAAACGTACGGATCAAGTATCCTTGGCGCCTGAAGATCGGAAATCATTGTTGGATTGGGCAAAATGTCTGGATCGACAACCTTGGCGACGTTGCTATTGGTGCAAACGTTTGCCTATCGCAAGGCGCATTCCTTTGCACGGGCAGCCACGACTATAAACGAACTACTTTCAACTTGATCTCTCGAAAAGTGACCGTCGGCGATGGGGCCTGGATCGGAGCAGCAAGTCTTGTTTTGGGCGGTGTTGAAGTCGGTGCGAACGCCTTGGTCGCTGCCGGCAGCATCGTCACCAAAGATGTCCCCCCAGCTGCGATTGTGGCGGGAAATCCGGCCCGTTTTGTAAAACAACGCGAGCGGCCTGTCTGAAATTCGCGGGTAGACAAAGAAACCCCGGGCGTCCCAAGCGCCTGGTCCCAATGACGGTTTATTCCGGTATAAACGGGTTTTACCTATCAAACCAACTGCATGGGTAAAACCATCAGGGAACCTGGCAGATTGCAAAGCTCGCATGTCTGCGCCGTGTACTTTGCCGCCCTATAATTGACCATCTGATTGACGGTATTTGAAACCAGATCTATCATGCCATTTGAGGGCAAGTACACAAAAGCCTTGGCATAAAGCATCTCTAGACCGGTATCGCAAAAGGGGTCCAGTCAGGCATGTGAAGTCACGTGTAAACGACTGTGGTCTGTTGAACGAACCCGTTCTTGTCGATCAACGGATCCAGCCGAAGTGATCTGGTTGAGACTGGATCGCTAGCACTTAAATATGGATTTGGTTTTGTTGGCACCTTAATCTACCGACTTTTGGTTAACGACTGCCATTGGACTCTTCCATTGAATTTCCATCTATCCAAAGACCCTCTTCCACATCAACTAAACGGCTGCCGGCAATGGAACTACTTTTTGCTTTTCTGATTGCATTTGCGGCAAGTTTTCTACTCACCCCTCTGGTTAAGCGAATATCCACTAAATTTGGTTTTGTGGACAAACCGGATGGAAAACGCAAGGCGCACAAAAAGCCGGTTGCTTTAGGGGGAGGCGCTGCAGTTTTTCTGGCAGCCCTTTCGGCGATCGCATTCACCATCATTTACGCATTGCTAAAAGGCGACAATATCATCCAACCGGATGATACGAAGGTAGTGGTTGGATTACTGCTGGCCTCAGCATTTATCGTCCTTTTAGGATTGCTGGATGACTTCATCCATTTGGCGGGTCGTTATAAGTTGCTTGGCCAGATTGTGGCAGCTGGGCTGTTAATTTATTTCGGCGTACGCATTGAATCTGTTTCCATCTTTGCAGGTCGGCCCGCACCACAAGCTCAACAACAAGCTCTTGCGGACGAACCCGTGGTGGAGTCAGACGCGAGCGGGTCTGACAAAGCGAATGCAACTGAGTCGCATGAATCCTCAGTAATTTCGGACACCACACCCGGTCAGCAAAAATCGCGCGGGATCCGCCTGGGATTATTTGCTGTTCCGTTTACTTTGTTTTGGTTATTAGGCGCCATTAACGCTATTAATTTGATTGATGGTATCGATGGGTTAGCTTCTAGTGTTGGCTTGGTACTTTGTGCGACCATTGCTTCGATTACATTATGGAAAGGGCACGTCTTTGAGACACTAGTCATGCTTTCTCTGGCTGGAGCTCTACTGGGTTTTCTCCGCTTTAATTTTGCTCCTGCGTCCATTTATTTGGGAGATGCGGGCAGCATGTTGATCGGCCTGCTGATTGGCGGAATTGCGATTCACTCCTCGCTGAAGTCTGCAGCCACTGTAGCACTGGCCGTCCCAATCGGTGTGTGGGCGATTCCAATTCTTGACTCGATGGCTGCTATCCTGCGTCGCAAGCTTACAGGCCGCAGCTTCTTTGCTCCCGACCGGGGACATTTGCACCATTCTCTGTTGGTACGGGGTTGGACGGTTCGCCAGGCGGTCTTGTTTATTGGCCTGATTTGTGCAACCACCTGCCTAAGTGCCGTTATAAGCGTTTACTTTGGCAACGAGTTGATTGCGATACTCACCGTAGCTGCCGTGGTCACATTTCTGATCGCAACACAAACTTTCGGACACATAGAATTTGCGCTTGTAAAAGAGCACCTGCGTTCTCGCGGGTTGTCGTTTGCTAGTGGTGTGAACCGGAAGCAAAGTCGCCCACATGAAAGCCACATTCACTTACAGGGTGCGCGGGAATGGGATAAACTTTGGATGGCGATTATTGAACCGCTGCAAGATTATCAAATCACACGCCTTCAGCTGGTCATTCGCATACCCGCCCTGCATGAAGACTATTTCGGTTCCTGGGACGCCACGCGAAAACACAAAGAACCAGCTGAACAAAGTTGGCACGTGAATTATCCAATTATCGTTGATAATGATGTTGTTGGTCATATAGAGGTTGAAGGAATCGCTCGCAAGAAGGCCACTCTGCCACACATGCAACAGATTCTTGATTTTCTCGAGCCTCTCGAAAAAGATGTCCAGCACATCATGGAAGAACTCCAGGGTAAGCAATCCTCACTGAACCTGAACAATTCCCCGGGGAAACCGGCTAATTCTGGCGAGGCCCCCTCGGCCCAGCCAGTGACTCCTGGGAGTTAGTCACGACTGACGTTTTTCGACAACCGGTGTTGCGTCTCTCGTCGAACCCCAGAACCAGCCCCCAGTTTTAAATCGGTTCTTTTGTCTCGCTGTCCCACCCTGTTGCTTGCGATATCTGACTTGCAGCGAATGTTGTCATGACCTGCTTCGCTCAACCCCAAACATCACGAAGACGGCACTCCAAAAGAACCACCTGGTAACTGTTGAATTCGCGCCGTCCCTGTATTGTCGCCACCTTGGTACGCACAACTCACCGCTGCACTAATCGCATCTACTAACGATGCTCATGGACAGGTACTTCACGAATCGAAGCTTGGCGCTACAATTCCTGTCAGTTCCTGCACTGATTCTCCAAAAAGCGGTTGTGGTCACTCGGTACTGACGGATTTACTCAAATGTCGCGAATCTTGATGATACTCAGCCTTATGGTGGGCAGTGTGCCTGGCTTACATGCCCGGGAACTTCCTGTCCAACAACGAGGTCGAGTCTGGATCCGCTATGCTGCAAGCGACAAAGATTACGACGCCCGCATGATTGGTTGGTGGGGAGACGGCTGGGAAAAGTTCGCTGAACAAACCGTGTTCACTCAGATCGCCGCAATTTCGAAAAGAGAAAAATTTTCGGTCTATGGCGTGCAGATTCATCATCCCTGGGGGCGATCTGTCAAGGATGGTACGCCAACGCCGATGGAATTCAACCAACGGGAACGTTGTTATCAGGATTATGAGGCAACGCAAAACCCGAAGCTTGCACTTGCCCTGGACGATGTCGCTTTTTTGGAAGCCATGGTTTCCATCAGCCAGGATTATCGGTTGCTAATTTACATGGGGTCGCCCCACCAGTTGGAACCACTACCTGGGGAGTCTCAGGCCGCCTGGGTGGGGCGCGCAAAGCAGGTGTATGGCCCTGTTCTATACATCACACCACCGCCAGCAATCGGGATGGACAATACTTATGGGCAACCATGGGACCCAAATCCTGAGAGCCGTTACCATTTCACCGGCGGGGCAGAAGGCGCCGTTGCCCAATTGGTAGGCGATCTGACCGCCCGTGGACACCGTATTTATTTCGAGGGTGGAATTCTCCTGAATGCCAGGTGGGCCCTTGATTTGTGCAGCACTTACACAACCGATCGCTGGTGGGACGTCCCAGCCTCGGGACGGCATCACCATAACCGGCAATGGGGCCGGTGGGCCCGGCCACAGCAGGACACCAAAAACCGGGTCATGATTCAACTCCATTTGAAGGGTACCGATGAAGAAAAAAGGGAAACGATTGAGCACCATCTGGCTCTCGGTCGAGACGTGGTCCTTGCCCCCACCTCTTTTCCCGGGTTTCCGTGGTCGAAATAAGGGAAAGTTCTCGGGGTCGAACTTCGTGATTTAGTGATGTTGTGACTTGGGAAGAGGAAAAGATTTGAGGACGGAGGAACTTCAAACCGTTGCAAACACTATTTCCCTAGTTTTCCGACACCCTCCAGACAGATCAGGGTTTAAATTTACTACAAACCAAACTGATAAGGCGAAGTAAATTATTGCCGCCACAAGCGTTCTAGCGAATAATGAAAGATGAAGAGTCAGAGAAGTTGCCATTGAGTTGACTTGCCTCCAATAGCCTTACAAATGGTTGGCTATCCCCGCTTGACGTTCACAGCACCGACTCTGAAGGTTACCGCCGCTTGAAAACTTCCTAAAAAGGGCAGCTGATGCACTGCTTTTTGCTGCAGGCTGATCGTGTTTGCTGCGCCCGAAATCCCGGGAAGATTTGTGTCGGCTGGGCCTTGGTTCTACTCTTACTGAACATTGCCATTCCCAGGGCAATCGGGTCCATGTCTGAAATTGGCTTTGATGCCCTCGCGGACGCCCTGGGAGATGACTTGCCAGATGGTTCCGGAGTCGTGGTTTCCCAGGTTGAAGCTAGCCAAGGGTCGGAGAACGGACCCTACATGCCTGATCCGGAAGATGGCCAATTCGACGGAAAAACTATTATCAATGGCTCCAGCACTAACAGCAATCACTCCACCCATGCACGAGGCGTGGGATATAGCTTCTACGGCATTGACACTAGTACCGCACCAGGCATTACAGACGTCACCGTTTACGAAGCGAATGATTACCTCGACAATATTTTGAACGTTAACGGAGGTGATCCAACCGCCCAGGCATTCAATATTCAAAATCATAGTTGGATTGGAACCTATACGAACCATAACGACGACCCTATACCCGCGACAATTCTACAAGCCTTACGGCGCTTCGATTTTACAATCGACAATCAAGAAATCATTGTGGCCGCTGGCCTTAACAATGGATCTTCGACAAATATGCCCTATCTTTTTGCCCATAGTTACAACGCAATCTCGGTAGGGCGAACTGATGGCAGTCATAGTGCTGGTGAAACAACACTCACCAACTACAACCTCGGACGGCAAAAACCTGATATTGTCGCGCCTGAAACCACAACAAGCCGCGGCACCGCAGTGGTGAGTTCTGCCGCGGCTTTGCTCTACGATTCAGGATCCGGTACGAATGCAATTCGGACCGAACCGCTGAAAGCCATTTTGATGGCAGGTGCAACCAAGACCGAGTTTCCGGGGTGGACACGCACCTCAACCAGTCCCTTAGACGAGACTTTTGGGGCTGGAGAACTGAACATCTTTAACAGCTACAAAATCCAACTTGGCGGCGAGTTCGAGGGTTCAACCTCACCACCTGCCGCCCCGGTAGGCGACTATGGCTGGGACTACGATGTTGCGGAGCCGGGGCAGGCTCTGCTCTATGATTTTGAAGTCCCCGAATCCAACACCGGTACTGAACTCTCGATTGTATTGGCCTGGAACATCGCTATTACAGACAACAATTCTGGTAATTCCTTCAGCCCATCTCATAGCCTGGCAAATCTTGACCTGGATCTGTTCAACTCCACCGATGTTTACCTGGGGGAGTTGGTCGATTCAAGTGAGAGCACGGTTGATAACGTGGAGCATATTTACCTGACAGATCTCGACCCCGGGACTTACACCTTGCGGATGACGACCTCGGCAACTCGCGATTTTGGACTGGCGTGGAGACTTTCGAACGTTGCTCCGGGTGTCTCTTTTGGCGACTACAACAACAATGGCACAGTCGACGCCGCGGATTTTACGATCTGGCAGGATACGCTCGGTTCTCTTTTGGACTTGCGCGCCGACGGAGATGGCGATGGCATGATCGGCCAGGCTGACTATGTAGTATGGGAAAATGGATTCGGGATGCCTGTTCCCACTTCGGCCACAGCTTCAACCACGATGGCAATCCCAGAGCCCGAAAGCTGGACCCTCTGCCTGGTGACCTTCATCTTGTTAACAGCGCGGCTATCACAATGCGGCCTTTCACACCGCATGGGGCGATCTCGAATTGCCTGATTGCATCCCGTTTTCCTCCCGCCGTGCCCTAGGGCACCTCAAGCCGACTCAATCGTTATTTTTCTGTATTTCCACTCCTTTCCGGCCAGGTCCGGATCTTATTTACTTACAAACCAAACTGATAAGGCGAAGTAAATTCTTGGCGCCAATGACATTGTGGAGAATAATGGAAGAGTGAGAATCAGAGAAGTTGCCATTGAGTCGGCTTGTTCCCCATAGCCTTGCGAATGGTTGGCAATTCCCGCCCGATGTTTAAAACACTGGCTCTGATAGATGCCGTCCATCCACACTTCCTAAAAAGGCAGCCAATGCACCGCTTTCTGCTGCAGGCTGACGATGTTCGCTGCATCCGGCGACTTGGGAAGTTTTGTGCAAGTTGGGCCTTGGCTCTGCTTTTCTTGCTCAACGTTGCGATGCCCAAGGCAACCGGGTTCATGACTGAAATTGGGTATGATGCCCTCTCGGACGCCCTGGGAAATAACCTGCCAGATGGTTCTGGAGTCGTGGTTTCCCAGGTTGAAGCTAGTTCAGGATCGGAGAACGGACCCTACATGCCTGATCTGGCCGATCCCCAATTCAACAGAAAAACTATTATCAATGGCTCCAGCACCAACAGTAATAGGTCCTGGCATGCAGAAGGTGTGGCAGATCGCTTCTACGGCATTGACTTTAGTACCGCACCAGGCATTACAGACATCACCGTTTACGAAGCGAATGATTACCTCGACAATATTTTGAACGTTAACGGAGGTGATCCAACCGCCCAGGCATTCAATATTCAAAATCATAGTTGGATTGGAACCTATACGAACCATAACGACGATCCTATACCCGCGATAATTCTACAAGCCTTACGGCGCTTTGATTTTACGATCGACAATCAAGAAATCATTGTGGCCGCTGGCCTTAACAATGGATCTTCGACAAATATGCCCTATCTTTTTTCCCATAGTTACAACGCAATCTCGGTAGGGCGAACTGATGGCAGTCATAGTGCTGGTGAAACAACACTCACCAACTACAACCCCGGACGGCAAAAACCTGATATTGTCGCGCCTGATAGCTTAACAAGCTACACCACGCCAGTGGTGAGTTCTGCCGCGGCTTTGCTCTACGATTCAGGATCCGGTACGAATGCAATTCGGACCGAACCGCTGAAAGCCATTTTGATGGCAGGTGCAACCAAGACCGAGTTTCCGGGGTGGACACGCACCTCAACCAGTCCCTTAGACGAGACTTTTGGGGCTGGAGAACTGAACATCTTTAACAGCTACAAAATCCAACTTGGCGGCGAGTTCGAGGGTTCAACCTCACCACCTGCCGCCCCGGTAGGCGACTATGGCTGGGACTACGATGTTGCGGAGCCGGGGCAGGCTCTGCTCTATGATTTTGAAGTCCCCGAATCCAACACCGGTACTGAACTCTCGATTGTATTGGCCTGGAACATCGCTATTACAGACAACAATTCTGGTAATTCCTTCAGCCCATCTCATAGCCTGGCAAATCTTGACCTGGATCTGTTCAACTCCACCGATGTTTACCTGGGGGAGTTGGTCGATTCAAGTGAGAGCACGGTTGATAACGTGGAGCATATTTACCTGACAGATCTCGACCCCGGGACTTACACCTTGCGGATGACGACCTCGGCAACTCGCGATTTTGGACTGGCGTGGAGACTTTCGAACGTTGCTCCGGGTGTCTCTTTTGGCGACTACAACAACAATGGCACAGTCGACGCCGCGGATTTTACGATCTGGCAGGATACGCTCGGTTCTCTTTTGGACTTGCGCGCCGACGGAGATGGCGATGGCATGATCGGCCAGGCTGACTATGTAGTATGGGAAAATGGATTCGGGATGCCTGTTCCCACTTCGGCCACAGCTTCAACCACGATGGCAATCCCAGAGCCCGAAAGCTGGACCCTCTGCCTGGTGACCTTCATCTTGTTAACAGCGCGGCTATCACAATGCGGCCTTTCACACCGCATGGGGCGATCTCGAATTGCCTGATTGCATCCCGTTTTCCTCCCGCCACACTGGATCAGGCCGGGAACTGCAGGAAGAAACAGAAACAAAAAAAGCCTCGGGGAATGAACATCACCCGAGGCTTGTAAGTTTTAACGGCTTGTCTTTCTTCAATACATGTCGTCCATGCCACCGTGCCCTGGGCCACCGCCCTTCTTATCCTTCTTGGGCGCTTCAGCAATCAATGCATCCGAAGTAAGTAACAATGTGGATACGCTGGCCGCATTTTGAAGAGCCGTCCGGGTCACCTTGGTGGGATCGATAACACCCGCCTTCACCAGATCCTCATAGGAGTCCGTGGCCGCATTGTAACCATGGTTGCTCGTCTTACTGGAAACCTTCTCGCAGACGATACCGCCATCCTGTCCAGCGTTGTTGACAATGGCTTTCAACGGTGCACGACAGCTTCGTACGACGATGTTGTAGCCGACCTCCTGGTCAGAGGTGGCATCTTCACTCACACTAACCTTGGTACTGGCACGCAACAGAGCAACTCCACCACCGGGCAAAATACCTTCTTCTACAGCTGCCCGCGTGGCATGCAGGGCGTCTTCGACCCGTGCCTTCTTCTCTTTCATTTCGCTCTCGGTTGCGGCGCCCACGTTGACCTTGGCGACTCCACCGGATAACTTTGCCAGCCGCTCTTCAAGTTTTTCGCGGTCATAGTCACTAGTGGCATTGGAGATTTCGTTTCGGATTTGGTCTATACGACCCTTAATATCTCCACTCTTGCCGCCACCCTCGATAATCGTCGTGTTGTCCTTGTCGACGATGATCTTCTTGGCCCGGCCAAGTTCTTCGATTCCAATTCCATCTAGCTTGATGCCCAAGTCCTCGAAGATGGCCTGACCACCCGTGAGAACACCAATGTCTTCCATCATCGCCTTGCGTCGATCGCCAAAGCCCGGAGCCTTGACCGCACAAATATTGAAGGTGCCTCGCAACCGGTTGATAACAAGCGTCGCCAAAGCTTCACCCTCGATATCCTCAGCCACAATCAGGAGCGGTTTTCCGCTGTTGACCACGGCTTCAAGCACGGGAACAAGATCCTTCACGTTCGTAATCTTTTTCTCATGAATCAGCACATAGGCATCTTCCAGCACACACTCCATCGATTGACTGTCGGTAACAAAGTATGGTGAAAGGTAACCACGATCGAATTGCATACCTTCAACCCACTCGACCTCGGTTGCCAGACTCTTACCTTCGTCAACGGTGATCACGCCATCTTTACCGACCTTTTCCATCGCCTCGGAAAGCATGTTCCCAATCTCACTGTCCCCATTGGAAGCAACCGTACCAACCTGGGCCATCTCTTCACTACTCTTGATCTTGATCGACATCTTTTTGAGTTCTGCGGCAATATCCTCCACCGCTTGCTCAATGCCTTGTTTCATTTGGACCGGGTTTACCCCTGCAACTACGGCCCGCAGGCCTTCGTTGAAAATAGCCTCGGCTAAAACGGTCGCAGTGGTTGTTCCATCACCAGCCACATCGCTGGTCTTGCTGGCCACTTCCTTGACCATCTGCGCACCCATATTCTCATAAGTTTCTTCCAGCTCGACTTCCTTGGCCACGGTTACGCCGTCTTTAGTAACCGTTGGCGAGCCAAAACTTTTTTGGAGAATGACGTTGCGGCCCTTCGGACCAAGCGTGACCTTGACCGCTCTGGCCAGTTTCTGGACGCCGCGACGCATAGCATCGCGGGCTTCTTGTTCAAAGGCAATCATTTTTGCCATGGAGGAGCTCCTTATGTGTCAGCGGAAAAACCGTTCTCAAACGGTGGACATGATTTTAATGACTACTGGGGTGGTGACTGACAGGGACCCAGTTACAGCGAACCTGTCCCGTATTGATGCAGTCACCTTGCGACCTGTTTACTCCACAACCGCAAGAATGTCATTTTCGCTCATCAGCAGGTATTCTTCATCGTCGATGGTGATTGTTTCTGGAGCGTAACTGGTGAATAGGACTCGGTCACCCTTTTTAACCTGGCTCTCGCTGCGACTGCCATCGTCTAGCAGCTTGCCAGTACCCACCGCAATGATGGTCCCTCGGGAAGGCTTATCTTTCGCCGAGTCGGGCAACACGATGCCACCACTGGTGATATCTTCCGAAGCGTCCCGTTCCACAACCACTCGATCACCGAGAGGTTGGATCGCAAGTTTCTTTTTGTTTTTTGTAGCAGTTGCCGGCATGGGGAAATTCCTCCTAAGCAGATCTTAAATGTGTGGGAAATGGATATGTTTGAGCGTGAATTGTTTCGCAGATCAACGAGTCTGGCCGCGTGAGGGATTCCTTCAGAGTGGCAAACTGTCCACACCGACCGTTAGCGGCGCAAACTGCCTCGCTGCTGGGCGCACAGCACCCCTCTCCACCGTGGCTCCTTCTGCAACTTTCTCCACTAATGCAACCGTCGTGCCGAAACGGAGATTCCTCGTAACCGAATGCTGAGACAAGGGTTGAGGCTTGGAGCTCACCTCACCCTACGCTGCCAGATTCGGCGACACGGCTCGTGATCAGCTAACGCGACTGCCAATTTGGCAGCAGATGGTGAGCTGTGGCTCCATCTGGCCGCCTGAAAAACCGGGTCTTGAGGCTAGAACTTGTGACTTCCAACGGCTCCCGCAAAGTCGGGTTAGCCGGCGCTGAGGTCGCGTCACCGTCATGCGAACTGCTTTTGGAAGTCGCTCTAAAAGAAGAGGCCCGGTTTGTCGTTTTCGGTCCCTTGAAAACCTTGAAAACTTCTTCGTGGTATTTCACCTACTCGCCGGTGAACGGTGCACGTAGAATTACCTCACACATGGAAATGGCCGTGGCAGCAGCTCGTCCTGCAGATAAGTTGCGGGAATTGGCTGCACAACTTGAGCAGCATTGCGGCTTCGCAAAGGTACACGCCAGTCTGAAGGCGGGCCATGGTGGAACTCTTGGCGGAGTCTGGGGGTCCTCGTGCGCGCTGGTTACGGCCGCGCTTTCTTCAAGTTGTCCGGGCCCTCTGGTCGTGGTTTGTCCGCACCCCAATAACATTGATGATCTGGCGGAGGACCTGTGCCTCTTTACTGATCTTCCAGTTGCACAATTTCCCGCCTGGGAGTCAGAACCGGGCGAGCACTTGGTCCACGATGAGATCTATGGCAAGCGTTTAGGGATTCTAAAGCAACTAGCTGGCAACTTGGTCCGCCCCGGCAGTGACACTTCTGTCCAATTCCCAGGGAGAGAACCTCCTATTCTTGTCACAAGTATCCAGAGCCTGTTGCAACCTGTACCGAGCCGCGACACGCTGGCTGCCGCAACGCAGCACATTATTGTTGGCAGCCAGTTGGATGAGCGGAAGCTCTCCGAATGGTTAGTGGCTCGTGGCTGTCACAACACCAGCGCAGTCGAATTGCCTGGTGAGTTTTCCTTGCACGGTGGTATTTTTGATATTTTTCCACCCGATGTTGAATGTCCGATACGGATTGAGCTCTTTGGAAATGAAGTTGAGTCTATCCGCACCTTCGACATCTTCACGCAACGGAGTTTAACCACCCTTGAGACCGTTGATATCACGATGCTCACGCCAAACGCGTCTGACCGGTCCCACTTTACCGCCTATCTACCCGAAGGAGTGTGGTTCGTACTGGTGGAACCGGCCGACCTGGAAAATGAAGGCCGTTATTACCTGGAGCGGATGGATCATCCCCAGGGATTCCACAACCTACGGGGCACCCTGGCCGAGGTCTACAAATTCCCGTCGGTGACCGTCAGCGGTGTTCCCTCTGGATCACTCGAAGCGACAGCGCATCTAGAATTTGAATCGGTGGAACAGTTCAGTGGTGAGATCACCAAAGTTCGACAAGAGCTTGACAATATTAGCGACGGCCAAGAGGTTTTCCTGGTCTGCAATAACGAGGCAGAGGTTGAACGTTTGGAAACCGTATTCGGGGCAACGCAGCTTGCGGTCGAAAAGCGATTGCACCTGGTGATTGGACGGTTGCACGACGGCTTCCGCTTCGTTTCGCAAAAAGCAATCCTTTTAAGTGCTGCCGAACTTTTTCGTCGCCAAGAATTAGGCCGCTCGTCACGACGCAAGGCTGGACGGGCAATTGACAGTTTCCTGGAACTCAACGAAGGAGATTTAGTTGTCCATATCACCCATGGTGTTGGGCGCTATCGAGGCCTTAAGCTCTTGGAACAAGAAGGACGCGCAGAGGAGCACTTGGAGCTTGAATATCACGGCGGAACCAAAATATACGTTCCCAGTGCAAAAATCGAACTGGTTCAAAAGTATGTGGGCGGTACAAAAGCCAGGCCTACTTTAGCGCGCATCGGTGGCAAGGCATGGATTCGGCAGAAGGAAGCGGCGGAACGGGCAGTCATCGATCTGGCTGCCGATATGATCGAGTTGCAAGCTCGCCGGGGAGCCCGACCGGGGATCACGTTTCCCAAAGATACCGAGTGGCAACGCGAGTTCGACACAGCGTTCCCATATCAAGAAACCAACGATCAGTTAACCGCTATTGACGACATCAAAACAGATATGCAGCAATCCAAACCAATGGACCGGTTGCTGTGCGGCGATGTTGGCTTCGGAAAAACCGAAGTCGCAATTCGGAGCGCTTTCAAGGCTGTCGATGTGGGCTACCAGGTCGCCGTGCTAGTGCCCACCACCGTATTGGCCGAGCAGCACCGTCGCACATTCAGTGAACGGATGGTGGAGTTCCCGTTCGAAATCGCAGCACTCAGTCGTTTTTCCACCAAAAAACAGCAGCAGGAAACGCTACAGCGAACCGTCAACGGCGAAGTTGACATTCTCATTGGCACTCATCGTTTGGCCTCCCCCGATGTAAAGTTTGCCAATCTCGGATTGTTGATCATTGATGAAGAACAGCGGTTTGGGGTAGCAGTCAAAGAGCGCCTGAAGGCTCTTCGCACCACGGTTGATGTACTCACGATGACCGCCACGCCAATTCCACGAACCCTGCACATGTCCCTCTTGGGAGTACGAAACATATCGAACCTGGAAACTGCTCCTGAAGATCGCCTGGCAGTCGAAACCCGGGTTACCCGTTTTAATGACGAACTCATCCGTAACGCAGTGGTTCGTGAGTTGAACCGCAACGGACAGATTTTCTTCGTTCACAACCGCATTGCCGACATCCAGAACGTGGCGCACCGTTTGGGAGAAATCGCACCCGAATCGAGGATCGAAATTGCCCACGGCCAGATGCCGGAGTCTCAGCTTGAGCAAATCATGCTGCGGTTTGTTCGTGGCGATTTTGATATTCTGGTCACTACCACGATCGTTGAAAGCGGGCTTGATATCCCTAACGCGAACACAATCTTCATTGACGAAGCCGACCGCTATGGGCTTGCCGATTTACACCAATTGCGAGGTAGGGTAGGGCGATACAAGCATCGCGCTTACTGCTATCTTCTGATCAACGAAAACCGCCACCTGTCACCCATGGCAGCCAAGCGGCTACGCGCCATCGAAGAGTTTAGCCACATGGGGGCAGGTTTTGCACTCGCCATGCGCGACCTGGAGTTGCGGGGTGCCGGCAACATCCTGGGAACTCAACAAAGCGGGCATATTGCGACTGTGGGATATGAAATGTACTGTGCGATGCTAGAGAAAGCAGTCCGCCAACTCAAAAAACTGCCGCCACGCGAATCGGTCGAGGTCAATATCGACTTGCCTGGAGAAGCGTATCTACCCAGGAAGTATGTTCCCGACATGCGTACAAAAATTGATCTCTATCGTCGACTTGCACGGATGACCCGAGAAGGAGAAGTCGCTGATTTTGCTGCCGAACTGATAGACCGATTCGGCCCCATTCCCAAAATAACTCAGCACCTCTTGGATCGCTCTCGGTTGCGAATCTGGGCCCACCAATGGGGAATCAATGATATTCACCTGGAAGATTCCTATGCCGTCCTGCGATATACCTCTCCGGACAAACTCAAGGGACTGCTAGCACGGTCGGGAAGAAAACTGCGGGTTGCCGATCGTACGAGTGCTTATCTCCCGCTCGAATCCATGATCGATGACCAAAATGGTGTTTTCGAAGTTGTAAAATCGCTCTTGCAACCGGAATGAGCTGGCTTCTACAATCCGCCCGCTTTTCTTTCCGCGAGGTAGATAGCCATGATGTCACAAGCTGTTCATTGTTTCTTGTAACCTTGGTTAAAAATCTCGATACGTCTCTATGAACGGCTGAACCGTGCGTTGCAATGTCTTCCCGATTTTCATGACAGTTGCTACTTGGGCTCTGTCACTCTTCCCGTTACCTGCATTTGGTCAGGGAGGGGCAACCTCTGCCGATTCACTTCCAACTCAGCTGCAACGGGAATTTTTTGAGGCAGCGCCTTCACAGCATGCAACCGTTCTGCAAACTTCCTCGTCAGTCCCCCAGGGCCCGACGGCGATGCCAGCCACAACCAATATCACGCCGCTACCCCAGGCAACTTCACCCAACAGCAACCAGGCATCTGAGCAGCCTTCAAAGCGCCCGCTGTCCTCCGGTTCCCAAGTCAAGTCACTGGAAGAATGTGAGGTGATCGCCAAGATTGATGGGCAATTGGTCCAGGCGTGCGAGGTGCTTTGGCAGGTCAAGTTGGTTATGGACAAGAACCGTAATCGCATACCTCCCGGGCAGGAAGAAGAAGTTTATCGAACGTTAATGCAGCAGCAAATTGCCTCTATGGTCGATACGAAAATTCTGTATGCAGATTTTCTCCGCAACGTACCAGCGCAAAACCTCGATGCGATTCAAGGCAACTTAAAGATTCCGTTTAGAGAAGAGCAGTTACCCAGACTGATTAAACAATTTGATGCCACCGATGCTGAGGACCTCCAACTCAAGCTGGTTGCCCTTGGCACGTCGCTGAATGATTTGCAGCAGGCATTTCTCGAGCAAACAATTGCCCACGAATGGATGCGTGCGAGTCTTGAGTTCAACAAAGAAGTCACCCACGATGAGATGCTGGCCTACTACCGGGAGCATCTCGCCGAGTATGAATATCCAAACCAGGTCCGCTGGGAAGAGTTGATGGTGCGACACAAGCGGTATAAAAACCGCAAAAAGGCGATCCACTCAATCTGTACAATGGGCAATCAAGCCTACCAAACAGCCGTTGAGGGCAAGGTGACCGGTCCAATTTTTACGGAGATTGCCAAAACAAAGTCGCACGGATGGACCGCAAAAAAAGGTGGCCTCCACGACTGGACCACGCAAGGGGCACTCAAAACGGCTGCGATTGACCAGGCACTCTTCACACTCGAGGTTGGTCAACTTAGCAACCTCATTGAAACTCCGATCGGGTTTCATATTGTCCGCGTACTCGAACACAAGCCAGCAGGGCGCGAGTCATTCCGCGAGGTGCAAGCCGACATTGTCAAAGCCATACAGCAGGATCGGTACCGAAACACCATCGATAACCATCTGGAAAAACTCCGCCGCAATGCCCGGATTTGGACGGTTTACACGGGAGTTACCAGTTTCGAAATGCTTGCCAGGCCGCCCGACGAACTACGACGACGGTAGCGGGCGCCTCGAAAATGGACAGGCGAAACAGCACAGGTGCCGGCAAGAATTACGCCAGCGGAGACAGTTCGAATGACTTGGCGGATTTAACCGTCACGCCAAAACGACGCCGCGGGTCCACATCGCGGTCGAAGGTGTATTCACGATGACCAAGCACCCTGGTCACAAACGCTTCGAGATCGTCCTGGCAGGCCTCGAAGGTCTCGTCCGTATTCGTAGCCACTGAACGATCGTTGATGACGATCTCGAATTCATTCCGGCTGAACCGCAAAGAACCTTCCGACGCAAACTCCTCTTCGAGCAACTTACAAGCCTTAGCAGCAGTTGTGAAAGCCTGGCTAAGCCGCTCGTCATTTGTGCCCTCAAGCCGGACTTTGCAGTTGTAAAGAAGTCCCCAGCGACCGCCCGTCTGATCCATACAGAAATCGGCTTCATCTCCAACCAAAAGCACGCTGGGACCCTTTGGCACATGTCGATAATCGGCCACGTCGATGAGCAGATCTCCCACCGATTTTTCACGGATCCAGCGGTGGAACACCTCGATCAATCGTTCGAAAGAAACCGTCAGTTGACCGTCAACAAATATTTTTACGTTAACTCGTTGCAATTCCATACGATTTTGGGGCAGGGATCACCCACCAAGATGTTTAAAGCCTTTGTGTAACCAAACATCTGGCCAGGTATGTTAATTTGCCTCAACTCCTTCACTTCTCAAGCGGTTGTAGCAGCTGTGTACAGCTTCGACAAAGAGCTGCGATTCCTCGATTAAATGGTGTGCTGACTCGGCGTCGTGGGTGCAACCCGCATTTTCATAAGCGGCGAACAAATAGTTCGCAAACTTTGGTCCCGCATAAGGATCGTAGAACAGCTCGGTATCAAAGAAGCGTTCCTTAAATTCTTCGATCACTTCATCTGGATCACTGGTCACGTCGTCGTATTGGATTTGAACAATCGCTTTGGCAGCACGAATCATCGCATCGTAGGCTTGCTGCCCCGCTTCTTCGGCTTTGCCATCGTCCAACAAAATCTGCGCTCCAAAAATCATCCGCTCGGCACCAGACATCTCAAACTGATAATGTGTGACCACCTCTCCAGCACACTCGCCTTTACCAATATCACCAATGCCGTATTGTCGCGGATCAGCCCAATCGGAGTAGAAATCTGGATCCTTTTCGTGCGCGGGCAAATCCTCCGTTAACTCCTCCAGGAATTGGCGAATTGGGCCTTTGCCAATCCGCTGCACGTAGTTTGTGAATCGTTCATCCGGCTCGCGGTGATCCATGAAGTGCTGGGTGATTCGTTCGAGTGCGTCAGGGATACGTTTAGAAGGAATCGCCACAATCGGTAGGCCATAGGAACCAGCGTTTTCTTCCCACTGACCGCCAAGGACTACCTGGAAATGCGGCACTTTAAAGCCTTGAACCGTTCGACTGACTCCGTAAAAACCGATGTCAGCAATGTGGTGTTGCCCACAACTGTTGAAACAGCCACTGACCTTGATGTGCAAGTTTTGAATTGCCTCATCCAGTTGAAAGCTTTTCTCGGCAAGCCGCTTTCTGAGTTCTCCCGCCAGGCCCCGGGAAGAAGAAATGCCGAGTTTGCACGTATCAGTGCCAGGGCACGCGACAATGTCCATGATGTTACTGGCCCCTGGCTCCGAAAGCCCAACGGCATCCAACGCGTGGTAGAGGTCCACCACATCCGCCTTGCTGACCCAACGGATGACAAAGTTTTGCTCCACAGTCGTACGAATCGTACCCTTGGTAAACTGCCGTACGACATCAGCCAGGCTACGCAATTGATCGGCGGTTAAATCGCCCAGCGGCAATGAAACGGTGGCAGTAACATAACCCTCCTGCCGCTGTTGGCGCACGTTCGTTTGGATCCAGTGGGCCAGCCGCTGGTCACCGTTAACGGCAGGCATCTCTCCGGGTGGGTGGAGCGGAGACTCTTCGCAACTGTCCACGTTCGCCAGAAATTCGGTCCACTGTGGGTCTTCTCGCAATTTGGCCCGCTCAGCCAGCACTTCTTCTTTAAACTTTTCCAAGCCCCAGCTTTCGATCAGGAAT
This sequence comes from Lacipirellulaceae bacterium, assembly GCA_965243695.1. Classification (GTDB taxonomy): domain Bacteria; phylum Planctomycetota; class Planctomycetia; order Pirellulales; family Lacipirellulaceae; genus JAKVCB01. The sequence goes on from CBDEWC010000033.1 coordinate 160,989, forward strand.
TTCAAACGGGCACGGCTTCGCGTCTTCTTTTCACCATGCTTGCCAAAAACCCGCGCCATCGCCTGTGCCACTGGAAGAATTTCTGCCGGTGACATAAAGTCGTCAAATAATTTAGCTTGTCGCGGCACCGTACCCAAACCGCCACCCACGTAGACTTTAAAGCCACGCTCCGTTTTGCCATCGACTTCGCGCGTGGTCGCTGTGAGACCCAAGTCGTGCATGGCTGTCAAGCCACAGGAGTGTTCTGCACACCCGCTGAATGTCGGTTTGAACTTGCGGCCAAAATTCTGCGCGTCTGGATGTCCCAGCAAGAATTGTGTCAATGCATTGGCATAGGGAGTGACATCGAAAGCTTCGTCGGGGCAAACACCGGCAAAAGGACAGCCGGTCACATTTCGCACCGAGTTACCGCACGCCTCTCGGGTGGTAATTCCCACAGCCGCAAGTCGCCGCATCAAGGCAGGCGTGTTGTCAATATGGATGAAATGAAGCTGAAAATCCTGTCGCGTTGTGATGTGGGCAATCGAGTCAGAGTATTCTTCGGCAAGTTCGGCCAGCACTTCCAGCTGCTCTGGATTTATACCACCGTAGGGGATCTTGATCCGCATCATGCCAGGGGCATCCCATACCGTGTTGGGCCCCTTGGTCTGTTTCTCGACGTCGAATGCTAACTGCCGGCTTTCGATCCCATCGTGCCGCTGGCCATTGTCATATCGCTGACCGTAGACACCTCGCCGCAACCTCGTTTCGGCGAAGATCTTCTCATCCACTTTGCCTTGTCGGCGAAGGTTGATTTCGGTCTCGAAAGTGTCAATCTCCTCGGCAAGGTCCGGGGGAAGTTGACCAGCGAGCCGTTCTTTCCAAATCTCGTTACTGGCTTTCATAACGGGTTGCCTTAAAGACAGAGTGCGTGAACTGAAGCAGGTATGCTCAGACCACTTTATTTATAAGGGGTAAATTGGTTCCAGATGTGGCTGGAGCTTATCACAATGCAGGCTGCAAAAGCAATTCCGTCAACAGAGACAGACCTCGACTGGCATGGAAAAACTCAGCTTTCCCGGATATATTTTAAATAAGCTGTAAAGCTAGGCAAATCCTCTTCAATTCGCTGAAACTGGAATTCGCTGAAACTGGGGTTTGCCCAACCACTTTTCCCGAACTCGGTATTGAGAACACCATGCCCCACGATCACTCGCGCCGTGTTTACGACTCTATGCTTGGCCTCCTCTGCAATGAGGACAATCCAACGCCTTTGGTTCGCCTCAGCCACGTCGTGCCTTTCAAACACACCCAGGTTTTTGCCAAGCTGGAATGGTACAACCCGTTTGGAGCTGTCAAAGACCGTGTGGCCGCCAACCTGATTCAAGACGCGGAAGAACGTGGCGTGCTGAAACCAGGGGTGAAACTCGTTGAGCCAACCTCCGGCAATACGGGGCTTGGCTTGGCCATGATCGGAAACGCCAAAGGATATTCGCTAGAAACTCCCCTCTCGTCGGAAATCCCGCTGGAAAAACGGACCGTGCTGAGGTTCTTCGGGACAGATGTCACGGAATTGGACGATACGCTCTGTCCCGCACCAGGGGCCCCCGAAGGGGCCATCGCCAAAGCTCGTGAAACGGCCGAGCAGCCTGGCTATGTGATGCTTGATCAGTATCGCAATGAGGCCAATCCGCAAGCGCATTATCGAACCACGGGACCTGAAATCTGGCGGCAGACCGACGGTAAAATCACCCATTTTGTAGCGGGACTCGGTACCTGTGGAACGATTACTGGAACGGGAAGATTTCTCAAAGAGAAAAACCCCGAGATTAAGGTCCTGGGAGTCTACCCCGAAGAGGGGCACGATATTCCTGGTGTCCGTAGTCAGCGCCAACTTGCGCAAACCGAACTTTATTGCCCGGATGAATACGACAGTGAAGTTGAGGTCGTCGACAAGGAGGCGTATGACTTATGCCTCCGCCTGAACCGGGAAGAGTGCGTCATCGCCGGCCCCAGTTCGGGAATGAACCTGGCAGGGGCGTTGAAACTCGTTCCCGATGAACCGGGTACCATTGTCGTTGTTATCTTTTGCGATAACATCTTCAAATATGCATCTTCCGTTCAGCGACATTTCCCGGAAGTTTGTCCTCCCGATCGCCAAGAAGAATCTGCAGGGCCCAGCAAGAACGATATCCTCATCAACGAGATGATGGAAAACCTTAAAAATAAGTACGATAGCATCAAAGCAAATGACCTGCACAAATTGATCAGCGGACCAGATCGACCCTTGCTCATCGATATCCGAGGGCCCGAGATGTTTGCCGAAATGCATATCGAAGGTGCTTTGAACATTCCACAAGATGATCTTGCTCAACGGGCTAGTGAGTTACCCGGCGACCGTGATGCTCCCATTGTCGCGATTTGCAACATCGGCAAGTTTTCTAAACAAGCCGTGCTCTATCTCAAATCCATGGGATATCGCAATGTAAAAAGCATGAAGGGGGGCCTCAACGAATGGGTTCGCAAAGGCCATCCCACTTCGGCATCTGACGCAGTAGGAGCCTCTTGAGCAACTCCCAACAGCCGGCTCCCGGCTCGTTATCGGTTTGGCTGGCAACAGGCTTGCGGGTCGGGCTTGTTGTGCCGGCGCCGGGAACCGTCGGTGCTTTGATCTGGGGAATGCCCCTCGCCTGGTCGATTGGATGGATCGACGGCTGGTGGTGGCAACTGCTGGTGATCGTGATTCTCAATCTTGTGGGGATCCCCCTCTCGACGCGGGCAGGACAGGACCTCGGAGGAACCAAGGATCATCAAGCCATCGTGTGGGACGAAATTGTCACGGTACCCATGGTATTTCTGATCGTCCCCTTCACCACCAATTGGTGGTCCGGTATCGCTGGATTCGTTTTGATTCGTTTGTTCGACATCTGGAAACCGCCACCGGCCCGACAGTTGGAGCGACTTCCTAAAGGGCTTGGCGTTATGGCTGACGACTGGGTTGCGGGCATTTACGCCTGCCTGGCTCTGGCCCTGCTCGATTGGCTGTAATCAAATCCCCAGGCTGGTCGTGACGCAGCGCGGGTGGTCCATTGGGAGCAGCGAAGTTAGAATGAGCACCGCCTTGGTGTCGGCATCCTTCCCTTTCATGAGTCCGCTTTTTTATGTCTGATCAACGGGTAGATTAAACTATGGCTGCCACAATTCTTGACGGTAAGGAACTTGCCAAGCAGCTCCGACAGGAACTCGCTGTCGAGGTCGTTGAATTCATTCAGAACAACAGCGTTGTGCCATGCCTGGCCGCTGTCTTAACAGGAGAAGACCCTGCCAGCGAAGTCTACATTCGCAACAAACGGCGCGGCTGCGAACTGGTGGGTATGGAAAGCCAACTGTGCCGTCTTTCCGCCAGTACATCCGAAGACGAACTCTTGCAGGTCATTGCCGGACTCAACCAAGATTGCAAAGTTCACGGAATCCTGGTGCAACTGCCACTGCCCGATGGAATTCGCGTCGAGCGAATCCTGCAAGCAGTAAGTCCAGCCAAGGATGTCGATGCGTTTCATCCGGAAAACGTTGGGCGAATTGTGCAGGGCCGACCGCAGTTCTTGCCATGTACCCCCGCGGGCATTCAACAGTTGCTGCTCCGCAATGCAATTGAGACGGCCGGTCAACATGTCGTCATCCTCGGCCGCAGCGACATCGTCGGAAAACCCCTGGCCAACATGCTTGTGCAGCGAGGTCCAGGGGGCAATGCAACCGTTACGGTATGTCACAGTCGGACTGCTGATTTGCCAGCTGTCACCCGACTGGCAGATATTCTCGTCGTAGCCATTGGCCAGCCAAATTTTGTGACTGCCGAAATGGTCAAGCCTGGAGCGACGGTGATCGACGTTGGCATTAATCGAACCCCCGAAGGTCTGGTGGGCGACGTTGCCTTTGACCAGGTTAGAGAGGTCGCCGGCCACATTACGCCCGTGCCTGGTGGCGTTGGGCCGCTCACTGTCACCATGCTGCTTTACAATACGCTGGCTGCTGCTCAGAAACTCGAAACGTGAGCAAGCTCACCATAGCAGCCCGGCCTGAACGGCTGCCGTTACCGGTGGTCTGCTCGATCTGAATGGCGACAGCAGTGCTGGCAAGAGTTCCCCTGTAACCACGCTACCACTACAAAGTGGAGCCGTCTGTGCAGACTCCGGCGCCACCACACAACCGGATCGACTCAAACCTGCAATTCTGTGGGTACCACCTGCCATTCTGATCCTCACAGCCGGTCATTCTTGCTCAAGCCATCCGGACTGGGGGACGATGATCCAGTTAGGAGTCGGCAAGCTGCGCCCAGTTACTCGAGCGCAATCGCACTTCACAGGAGCATCTGCCAACCAGGAAGTTCAGCCCATGTCCACCGCTCGCAAAGCAGCCATCGTGTTGGTAAGTCTGCCCGAAGAAGAGGCCGGCATGTTGATGCGTAAATTCGACCCCCCACAGCTTGAACAAGTCTGCGTCGAAATTGCCTGCCTGAACCGGGTCACTACAAACGAGCAAGAAACGGTCGTCCAAGAGTTCGCAGATTCCCATTGTGTCGGGGGCCGCAAAAGTGGCGGTCTGGAAATTGCAAAAAACCTGGTCAAGAAAGCACTCGGCCCGAGGGCACCTGCGGCCATTGAAAACCTGCAGCAATCCATTGAGGATTTACCTTTCGGTTTTCTTCGACACGTTGATAGTCAACAGGTACTGTCCACCATCATCGACGAACACCCCCAGACCATTGCCCTGATTCTCTCCTACTTGTCACCAGCATTTGCAGCAGAGGTTATGGCAGGATTGTCACCAGACTGTCAGATCGCCGTTGTACGCCGTATGGCGACCATGGGACAAACCAGTCCTGAAGTCATTCGCGAAGTGGAGTTGGGTCTTAAGAAACGAATGTCGAGTGTGGTCCACCAGAGCTTTGAAACCCCTGGTGGAGTTGAATCGGTAGCCAAACTTCTCAACGACTCTGATCGTGATACTGAACGGGCCCTGTTGGAAAAACTGGAAAACGACGACCCTGAACTGGTTCAACAAATTCGCCGGCTGATGTTTGTCTTCGAAGACATCGCCAGACTGGACAATAAGGATATTCAAGCGATTCTCAAGAATGTTGAAACTTTGCAATGCTCCTATGCCCTCAAGGGGGCCAGCGACGAGTTGAAAAACTGCATTCTCGGTAATATGTCGCAGCGTGCCAGTGACATGCTCCGCGAAGAAATGGAAACCCTCGGGGCAGTAAAGCTTTCGACGGTGGAAGTCCGGCAACAAGAAATCGTCGCTATTGCCCGCCATCTGGAGGAAGAGGGTAAAATAGAGATCCCTACGACGGGTAAAAAGAGCCCTTGGTGCGGTAGTGGCCCATCCATGACTGCGTAATCGGTCCTATCTTGCACCACATCCAGATGATCAGGACATGGCCAATCTGGCCGTTTTCTAACCGGCCTGGATACGATTCTACTGCCGAAGGCCAACGGTCCGATGTGATCCGGCCCGCCACATTCTTGACCAGCCCCTTGAGAACAGGCCGGGGCGTCGGCTAGCATACACGGCGATTTGGAGAACGCGGTCTATGCCCCCTACCCCCATGATACAGCAGTACCACGAAGCAAAGGCGACTGTGGGCGAAGCCCTGCTGTTGTTTCGCATGGGGGATTTCTACGAACTGTTCTTTGAAGATGCCAAAACGGCTGCCCGCGAGTTGGGGCTGGCGCTGACCAGTCGCGACAAGGGTGAAAACCCTATTCCCATGGCCGGTTTTCCGCATCATCAGCTCAATGGCTACCTGGCAAAAATCATTTCAGCAGGCTACCGGGCGGCAATTTGCGAGCAAGTCGAAGACCCCAAAGCCGCCAAGGGACTCGTCCGCCGAGAAGTCACCCGGATTGTCAGTCCCGGTACCTTGACCGACGATGCCTTACTGAAGCCACAAGAAAGCAATTTTCTGGCGGCTGTGTTCGTCGACCCGTCCCAACCCAGAAAAATCAGCGGTCCAACTGAAAAGAAGCAGGTTGGTCTGGCCTGGATCGACATCTCAACTGGACGCTTCTATGCGGCTGCATTGACCCGGGGACAATTGGCTGACCAACTTGCCCGAATTGAGCCCTCCGAGCTCCTGCTTGCCGACGACACAGAACCGGTATCAGAAGATTTAGTCGGAAATGCCTCGATGACTCTCCGACCACCGTGGGCTTATGCCGAGACAGCCGCCGCCGAGGTACTCGGCAAACACTTTGGCACGAAGTCGTTACGTGGATTTGGATTTGACGAAGATCAACCTCAAGATGTACTTGCCCTGCGTGCAGCTGGTGCCATCCTTGATTACCTCAACGAAACACAAAAAGCATCGCTGGCCCACATCGATCAGCTCATTCCCTGGACCACGGGTCAGGCTGTTGAAATCGATCCTGCCACTCGCCGCAGCCTGGAAATCGTACAGACACTTCGTTCAGGGAGCCGCGCCGGTTCGCTGTTAGGAGTTATTGACCGCACCGTAACCGCCATGGGTGCTCGCCTGCTGGCTGACTGGCTTGCAGCACCGCTGACAGACGTCGATGCGATTGAGAGACGACTTGACGCGGTCGCGGAATTCGAGGCGAACCCACCACTGACCAGCGACCTGAACCAAGT
>CBDEWC010000034.1:0-60550 GCA_965243695.1 Lacipirellulaceae bacterium
AGGGATGCGAGGGAGCGTTCCGGCGGGAGCTGGTCGGTGAACTTGACGGTCCAGCGCGTGCCCATCGTGGGCCCGGTGAGAGTGGTTGCAGTTAGCCCGGCGGGGCAGTGTGCGTGGGCGATCAAGAGCACCATCAAGGCGAGGTGCCACCGGTGGGCGGACATCGTGCTGGCTCTTGGCTGGCGTGGTATGACTCGGAAGGGCATAGGGTCCAGTGGGACTTCCTCTAGGAATTGCGGCCGGTCCGTTTTAAGGATTTTTAGCTTTGGGGGGTGGAATTCATTTTAGCATCGATTTTCCGGAGGAGCCCAGCGCCGGATGGGCCGAAAAGAGGAGAGGTTGTTGTCCAGAAGGCTGGCGACTTGCACTTGGTGCGTCTGCTAAGTCGGCCGCTCTGGCAGACCAGGCAGTCGGGGCTTTCCGGTGGGCATGTGGCCTGCCATCGGAGGTGGCGCGCCTTTTGGTAAGTTGAATTGGCGGTGGCGAGTCAACCGCAGGCTTTCGCGGCTTGGTGCAACGCACCACTGGTAACAGGAGCCGTTCTCGCGTAGCATCGCAACAAGAGTTGGCCGACCATCGATCAGGCTTTATTTTAATTGTAGATCTCACGGGCAGACCCTGTCATGAAAATTCACGAATTTCAGGCCAAGGAACTCTTTCGTCATGCTGGTGTGGCAGTCCCAGATGGCATTGTCGTTCATTCCCCGGGCGAGGCGTCGGCCGCTTTTGAGAAGCTGGGCGGGCCGCTTGCAGTGGTCAAAGCCCAAGTCCATGCCGGGGGCCGTGGCAAAGGGTCGTTCAAAGAAAATCCCCAGCAGCATGGCGTGCAGCTTGTCAAAACGGCTGCCGAGGCCAAGACTGTGGCCGAGGCCATGCTCAAAAATTCCCTGGTCACCATCCAGACCGGCCCCGAAGGGCAGGTGGTCAACCACGTGTTTGTCGAAGCAGGTTGCGAGATTGACCGCGAACTTTATCTGGGCATCGTGATCGATCGAGCCAAGGGGTTTCCTGTGGTGATGGCCTCGACCGAAGGTGGCATGAACATTGAAGATGTCGCTGCCCAGACGCCTGAACTCATTCACAAAGAATGGTTTCACCCCGATGGGGGCATCGAGAGCTTTCAAGTACGCAAACTTTGCCAGAAACTCAATATTTCTGGTGCGGCGGCCCGTTCGGCAGATCATTTCTTGAAGGCACTATGTCGGTTGTTTGTCGACTACGACTGCAGTCTGGTAGAGATCAATCCGCTGGTCGTGACTGGCGGTGGGGAATTGATGGCCCTGGATGCAAAAGTGAACTTTGATGACAGTGGCCTGTTTCGGTATCCGGCGATCAGGGAACTCCGTGATATCTCCGAAGAAGATCCCGCCGAGGTTCGCGCCGGAGAGGCAGGGCTCAGTTACGTTCAACTTGACGGTAGCATCGGGTGCCTGGTCAACGGTGCTGGTCTGGCGATGAGCACCATGGACTTGATCAAATTGCACGGTGGTGAACCGGCCAACTTTCTCGACGTGGGAGGGGGAGCCAATACCGAACAGGTGACTGAGGCCTTTCGGATCCTGCTGGCCGATGAAAAGGTCAAGGCAGTATTGGTGAACATTTTTGGCGGGATCATGCAGTGCACAACGATTGCCACTGCAATTGTTGAATCTTACAAAGAGGTTGGGTTTCACGTGCCGCTGGTTGTGCGACTGGAAGGAACCGAAGTCAAGGAAGGCCGCAAGATTTTAGACGAGAGTGATGTCGATATTATTACCGCCAATGACCTGACCGACGCAGCCCAAAAAGTCGTGCAGGCTGCCGGCGGAGCGTAGTCGTTGTTCGATAACCTGGTTTTGCTGAGGAGCAATATTCGAGGCAGGCAATGCCGTCAACGGTGGGCGGTTGCCCCATTGGCACCTGGCCCCGCAATCACCGCTTTGCCCCCCCTGGATTTTTTATGAGTATTCTGATTTCGAAGTCGACCCGTGTTGTCTGCCAGGGAATTACTGGAAAAACAGGCGAGTTTCACAGCCGCAATTGTCAGGAGTATGGCACGCAACTCGTTGCGGGAGTCACTCCCGGAAAAGGGGGCCAGGAGGTTCTTGGTGTGCCGGTTTACGATACCGTTTCAGAAGCAGTGGAGCAGCAGGGTGCGAATGCCTCGATGGTCTTTGTGCCGCCCGCGTTTACTGCCGATGCCATTCTCGAAGCGGTTGACGCCGGGGTAGAGGTGGTGGTGGCTATCACCGAGGGAGTTCCCGTACTCGACATGGTGCGGGCTTACGACCAGATCCGACAGGTCAATGCCCGGTCCGATCGGCAGGTCCACCTGATCGGGCCGAATTGCCCCGGAGTGATCACGCCAGGTGAGTGCAAAATTGGAATTATGCCAGGCTACATTCACGAGCCCGGTACGGTCGGAGTGATGAGTCGCAGTGGCACGCTGACCTACGAGGCTGTGTGGCAGTTGTCGAACTTGGGGTTGGGCCAGTCGACCTGTGTCGGGCTGGGTGGCGACCCGATTGTGGGGATGTCTTTTATTGATCTCTTGAAGCTGTACCAGGCTGACGACGGCACCGAAGCGATCTTGATGATTGGCGAAATCGGGGGCACGGCCGAGGAAGAGGCCGCTCAATTTGTCGCCGAGCATGTGACCAAGCCGGTGGCTGCCTTCATTGCCGGGCGGACCGCCCCGAAGGGCAAACGGATGGGGCATGCCGGGGCCATCATCTCTGGTGGCAAGGGGACGGCGACCGAGAAAATCGCCGCCCTTGAGGCCGCCGGTATTGAGGTTGCCCAGGGGCCTGCCGATATGGGCGGGGCACTCCAGCGTGCCATCGCGCGGCGTAAGTGATGTTCGCTGCAGCCTTGGACTGCGAATCAATCCAATCGCAGTCGGTCGGTTGCGCCGCGGGCCGGTCGATCTTGCTTTAATACGAAAAGCCGGCTCTTACCAAAAACGTGTCGTCGAGTGACGCCGATGGTGGAGATCCGCTGCGGTACTCGATTTCGCGGTTGAAAACGTACCCCATTTCATACTTCCAAGACATCCCGCCAATAATCTTGCGTTCGTAGCCAAACAAAATCCGTAGGTCACGGGCTTCCAGCAAGTCGTTGTTGTCGGTGGTCGGATTGGTGACGGCCCACCGCCCACCTCCGAATTCACCCATGACGTAGGCCCACCGTTCATCGCAGTCGATGGTCGAGCCGGGCAAGAGCCAGGCCGCCCGGGGGCGTGGAAAGATAAGCTCGTATTTTACGCAGGGAGTCCGGTAGGCCAGGCCGGCTACGGGCAAGATAGTGGCCCCGGCACGGTTCAAATAAACGGCTCCAAAAACCCAGTTCCAGGCTTCGGTTGGCTGGTAAATTCCCAGTGCCCTGCCCGACGGGCGAAACGCATCGCCCGCACCCAGGTTGTGGTCGTCGGCGTAAAGCCCCAGTGTAATCGCCCCGTCGAAGATCCACCGATCGCTGAGCCGGCGGAAATGACGGAATTGAACGGCCACGTCGTGCAGTCGTGATGGGAGGGGAGGTGCGTCGGGTCGCTGAAGAAATCGGACCCGGTACTCAGGCTCAATGACCAAAGGCGTTTCGCGTGTCAGTAGAGGAACCCCCAGTACGACGCTCGTACGCAGGTCGCTCAGGCCAAGGCTGTCACCCTCGAGCTGCGGCAAGTAGGTGCCGGTGAACTTGAATTTCTGAAAAACTCCCTGACGCGTTCCGGGGGGAAGCAGCGATTTGCCGCCAATATTCCCTTCTGTGGTGGGCAAAAGGGGGGAACCGTCTTCAAAGGGTGGGGCCTGGGCGAGCCGCACGGCCGGATCAAAAATAGTCTGGGAGGTTGGCGGGTAGGTTGCCGGAGCGGGCCACGCTGGGGTGGTTGCTGGTGGCAGGGTAGTGAGTGGCTTACCGTGAACGGTCGGTTGATAGGGCGGCAGTTCGGTTACCGGGTAGCCACCCCAGGCTGTAGGGAAAGGTTCGGTGGGGCGGTACGGTTCGGTCCCTTCCGCGAGTGAGGAGCCGACAGTCAATAGGAGAAGCAAGACTTGAAGGCCAGGCAAAGCGACCGCCGGTATCGTCGGAGATCCGCCGGCAAACCGCTTAAGGCCTTTGTAGATATCGATCAAAAATACATTCATGTCCGCGGGGCTAAAAAATCAGTCCCCCTCGGAGCATGAAGGTAGATTTGGGATTGAAATTCATATTTACGTCCAAGGGGCCACGGTTCACATAAAGTACTTTGCGGTCCCACACATAACCGGCTTCAAAGTGTCCGCGGACTTGCGACGACGTTTCCCACTCAATTCCCCCCAGAATTCGAAGATCATTAATGTCGATGGGGGTTGTCCATGTTTCCGTGGTTGGGCCTATGGTTTCGGTCGCGTTGACCGTTGCTGTCCACGCCCCCCCTCCATATTCACCCGCCACGTACCAGTACCATTCGGTATTGGCGTAGTTGGAAAACCGCTTGCGTACTTTTGGGTTGGGGAACACCAGGTAGGCGTCCCATTCAGGGGTGGGACGCCAGTAGGCACCGCCTGCGGGCAGCATTTTGATGTGGTTACGGTCGAGGTAAACAACGCCAAAGAGCACGTCGAGTGTCGGCGAAGCACTCACCTTGGCCAGGGCCCGGCCCAAAAGACGGATGGACTGTTTGTTGACTTTGCTGAAATCACTCCACACGCCGGTGCGAAAACCGAGCTCGGCACCAAGTTGGGGGGTGAACTGGGGGAACCAGGCAAAGTCAAGATAGGCGTCGTAGAGCCGGGGGGGCAATTCTTGAGGATGGTCACCTGGGAAGGGGATTGAGCTGCTGAGGGGCCCGTTGAGCCAGTTGACGGCAAAGCCGGGGGTAATTAACAGGGGCGAGTCGGTCGTGTAGGAGAGTGGCACGCCAAAGGTTGCGTAAATCTCGGATCGGTCGATGCCCAGTTGATTGGGGCTTTGTTTGCCCTGTATGTACGTGTGTTCAAACCCAATATCCTGTATCGCTTTTTGAGCCGATACCATGTAACCGTTTTGCCCCTGCAAGCCGTAACTGCCCTGTTGCCAGGAGTATGGCACGCCGTTGGGGTAGATGCCCCCTTGCTGGGGCGGGGCCGCGTAATTTTGCCAGGGGCTGGCCGGAGCGGTCGCCATAGGTGCCTGGTGGTAGGGCACTGCAGCCGGAGCCGTGGTCACCGAGGGACGAGCATAGGGATCGAAAGTGGGAGGGGGGCCGACTTGGGTTGTGGGGATGGGGGCCGAATATGGTGTGCCTGGCGTGGGCGCGGCATAGGGGATGCCCGGTGTGGGGGCGGCATACGGAGCCACTGGCGTGGGCGCGGCATAGGGAACCGTTGGCCGGGAGGTTGCCGGCGGAACGCTCTGTGCAGGTGCAAACGTGGTGGGAGGGGCAGCAACCGTTGTCCCGGTTGGCGAGACCGGAAAGTGGACTTTTGGTTGGGCCAAGACGTCAGTCGTGGAAATTGCCGTCAGGACTGTCGTCAAAACAAAGATTGTTTTGGGGTACACAGATCACCTCGGGTAGCGCTGGTGGATGCCAGTGCAAAGGCCAATGCAGCGAAAAGAAGAGAAAAGATCAGCAACAGGAGAGCGGTACATACCACTCACCCGTGGGTGGGTCAACGCCGATCGCCGCGGGCACGGAATCGCAAGCGGTGCTGTCGCCGGTGGGGTTTGGCGGTGAGGTTTGGCGGTGAGGTTTGGCGGTGGGTGGCCCCATTTCCAAAAAACGACGGTCTTGTCGTGGCGAAGCGACGACTCAGGCTCAGGCCAACTATGGACTCAGGACTAGGGTGCCAGCGGCCGATTTTTGGCCTGCAGTTAAAGCCGTGTGGCGATTAGCGCATCGAGCTCTTGCTGAAGCGCTGCCAGCACCGCCTCGTAGGAGAATTGCCCGATCAGTTCCGGGCCCCGCTTCAAATTCACCGTATTGGGCCCACACCAAAGGCCCAAGTCAGCGTCATCGGTCTCGCCCGGGCCATTGACCCGGCAGCCCATGATGGCAATCGTAATGGCGTGCTCTGTTGCATAGCGGGTCATTTCCTTCACTTTTTCGGCCAGGTCGATAAATGACTCGTTTTCGACCCGGGAGCAACTGGGACAACTGATGATATTGAGCGTATCGAGTCCATAGTCCACCACCGAGCGAACACGGCCCGCCTCAATATCTTCCAGGATATGCTTGCCAGCAGCAATCTCCTCAGGCTTGCGGTCGTTGGAAACAGTGAGTGAAACTCGAATCGTGTCGCCAATTCCCTGGCTCACCAGTTGTTCAAAAGCGATTCGTGTCTTGATAACACCATCGGGAGGCATGCCCGCTTCGGTCACTCCCAAGTGCAGGGGAACATCGGGTCGAGCATCAGCAAAGCGGCGATTCACTTCGATGACTTTTTGGGGATCGGAATCTTTTAAAGAGACGCAATATCGGGTGAATCCCAGATCGTCCAGGTGTTGGCAATGATCGGTTGCACTTTGGAGCATTGGGGAAATCGAATCTTGGGGGTCAAACCTGGTGAGCTTGTCGGGGTCGACGCTGCCGCAATTCACACCGACTCGCATGGCACAGTCGTGATCGCGGGCGAGTTTGGCCAGGTAGGCGACTTTTTCCTGCCAAGGTTTTTGTTTTTCATGGTGGTAAAGATGGCCAGGGTTGTAGCGGAGCTTGTCAACATGAGGGGCAACCGTCTTGGCAAGCCGGTAGTTTTCCTGCAAGTCAATCGCCAGGTTTGCCGTGGTTTGCTGCCGGATTTCGACGACCGCCTCGGCATCGGCCTGGCTGTCTACGGCGATGCGAACCACGTCGGCTCCGGCCTGGTCAAGTGCGTTGATTTGAGCCACGGTGGCATCGATATCGGTGGTACGCACGGCCGTCATGCTTTGCACAGCAATGGAGTGCCCGTCACCAATCGTGACTGTGCCAATTTGGACAGGGCGCGTTGGATTGCGTTGGATTTGCATGGCTGGTGAACCAGGGGAGACGAAGTTCATACGTGACAGTTTTAGCAGGACTTGTGGATTAAACCACCACTTCGTTTTGCTGGCGACTGTCGGGAAAATTTTGGAGGGTGCCCACTTTTAGGAATTGGACCCCACCAGTATACGTGATTGGGCCTCAGCAACCCTCCCAAAGGAGCGAGCCGATGCGAACCATAGTAGCGCCTTCGGCAATCGCGGTTTCAAAATCACCGCTCATACCCATGGAGAGTTCTTTCAAGTTGATGTTGGGGGAAACCTGGTCAGAAAACTGGTCGCGGAGCACACGCAAAGCGGAGAAATTGCGTTGTGCTACCACCGGTCCGCCTTCGCGTGCTGCCATCGTCATGAGTCCACGCACATGCAGGCGGGAACATTCGGCCGCCTTCTCGAGCAGGCGCGGAAGTTCATCTTCGGTAAGTCCATGCTTGCTCGCATCGCCAGAGACATTCACTTCCAGCAGAACATCGATCCGTTGGTCAATCTCGAGGGCCTCTCTTTCAAGGGATGCCAGGAGTCGGTGGCTGTCAACACTGTGAACGAGGGTCACCAAAGGGAGTGTTTGGCGGACCTTGTTGCGTTGCAGGTGACCGATAAGATGCCAGTTTGCATCAGGGACTTGCTCGGCCTTGGTCCATAGCTGCTGGGGGCGGCTCTCCCCTAAGTCGACACAGCCAGCCCTCTGTAAGGCGGCAGCCTGAGGAGGCTTCACGTATTTAGTCACCCCGATCAGAGTAATGTCGGCAGGGCTACGACCGGCCGTTTCGGCGGCGTTGTGAATCCGCTCCCGGACGCGATCCAGGTTTTGGTGGAGAATAGGGTTGCTTTCATTCATCGGTTTCAATCTCAATGAATTCGTCGACCTCACCGGTATCAAGAAATCTGCCCGCTATAAATTGAGAAGAGAGGTGTTGCCCCAGGGCTGTGCGACTTGCTGGCCCCGACAGCGATCGATAAATGAACCATTGGTCTTTGCCGCTTTGGGCCCGGAAAGCAACGGCAACATCCTTATTTTGGACTTTCAGAGATTCGGCCACGGTGAGTTGTCTCCAGGTTCGTGCTTTGGCGATGCGACGAGGTTTCAAATCCACGAGCAACGGACAACAAAAATTACGGGCTTTGAGGTGATGCGTCAGTGTAAGTTTTCCGTCGACGGCAACAAGTTCACCTATGTGTGAGTCGACGCGCCACTCCGGTAGCGCCAGGGGAAAAATGGCTGCAAGGCACTTCGTGCCCTGCAAAACACCATCACGCGTCTCCGCTTCGGGGAGAAATTCAATTTCTGGCGCGAGCGGCAACTGCATGCGATAGTCGAACTCGTGTTCCGAGTGGTCACCGAGCACATAGTCGGCAAGATAAAGAACCTTATCTGTTTTCCCCAGCAACAGGTGGCGTTCCAGCCGCAGGCCATGGGAAAGCTTGACCGCCAATTCGAGGAAATCGCATTCTTCATCTGCTTGCCAGCATTGGACTTCCCATTCGTCTTCGATGACGACCGGTTGATCATCGCAACGAAGTTCGAACTCCCAGGTGCCAGACCAAAGTAAATGGCGGCCACAATCGAGTTCAATGCGGGGTGGGTTCTCGCCGTAGGTTACCGTCAGACGCGGGAGTTCCTTGGTCCAACTTGATGCCAGTACTGCCAGGCCTGACCACGCTGAATTCAGTGACGGTTCGGGCAAATCGTCGTCATCAAAATCGGCGTCGGCCGGAACTGCGACCGATGGCAAAAGTGCATCGGCGGCAGCGGAGTCTGAATCATCGCCGCCCGTTTCCAAGGCAATCTTGAACAACTCGGGAGACCATTCGCCGTCATGGACATCGCTTAGGATTGCCGTCCCGTTGACGCGCGAAAGTCGTATGGCCTGGCGAACCAGCCAGCTGAACTGGATGTTTGCGGCATCCGAAAATCCCCCTTTTTTGAATTGCTGTCCAAGCAGTTTAGACCGCGCCCAACAGGCCAAAAGGCCGCGCATGCTGGAAAGATAGCGTGCTTTTGGCAATCCTTCGCCGTCAAGCAGTTCCACCACGGATTCGGAAAGCAATTCCCAGCCCGATTTACGCAGTTTGCGGAGGGGTTTCATTTCCGGAAGGCCATAAGCCAACACCAGTGGCAACTCACCACCGGCAAGTTGGACAGCCAGGGTTGTCGTGGGGTCGTCGTCAGCTGGGTAGAGTGCTGCTTTCTCGGCCGTGACCCACAGATGGTGACAGAGTTCCCACCATTGGGAACCGTCGAGATAGGCTGCCAGCCCGGGCAAAGCGTAAGCAAGGCCGACACACTCCAGGGAGTGAGGCAAATTCGGTTTTCCAACGACCGGGGCAATGTCCGCCTGCTTCAAGTATTCAACCACCAGGTCAGCGATCTCTTGGTGGGTCGAAAGAGGAGTGGGATAAAGCCACTCTGCCACACACGCGGCTGTCTTTGGAGACAGTCCCCACAGCAGGAAGGGCGACTTCGTTCGCAAGATATTGGGTAAAGCACCCGGTTTCCTGGCTGCCAGATGGCGTTGCCATAAATCCCAGGAGTTGGCAGTATTTTTCCCCTGGTGTGCTGCCACGACCTTGGCTGGGGCCGAACGGTGCCAAAATTTTTCGTGGCGGGCAAGCTGCGAAAGCGCATTCGCCTCGCTCAAACAAGACTCCAATGGTTCGTCAGCCACGGTTTCGGCATCCAGGGATTTTTGCGAATTCGCGGTTGCCCGTGTCGTGGTCATGGCGTCCTTGCAGGGCGGGGAAGTCTATTCGATGGCGGGTTCTGGCGGACGGGCAAAATGGTGGCCCAATAGACCCGGCCCAATAGACCCGGCAGGGGGGTGGCGGTATCCTACACCAGAATGGTTACTTTTTCCTCCCCCTTTGTTTTTTCAAATGTAGTTGTCCGAATGTGGAGGTTCCAACCGATGATGGCGCCCGGCCTGTTCACCAAATGGACCCCTTGTCATACCGCTTTGGCTAGTGGGTTGGTGTTGATCTTGGTCGCACCGGGGATTTCTCAGGAGAGTCCAGGTCTACCTCCCGCAGGCCATCAGCCCGTTGATGGTAATGCCACTGGAAAACCATCTGGCCTGCCAGCCCCAGAAGGTGCCAGGCCCCTTTTCGAAGATGGAGATTTTGCCGCCTGGGTTGATCCTCATCGGGGCGTGGTTTTGATCGATGGTCAGGTCACGCTTCGTGCCGGGCCTCTGGAAATGTTTGCCTGTATCCAAAAAACCAAAGAGCACGAGTCGGTCGTCGCGGTTAAGACGCAGGCCTTTCCGATTCATGCAGCACTTCTGGCTTTGGGAGCCGAGCCGGGCCATCCCGTACAGTTTCAGCCCAAATTCGCTCCGCCTGCCGGAACTGAAATTGATATTGAGGTCCGTTGGCTTGATGCCGAAGGTCACTGGCGGTCTGCCAGCGCCCAGGAGTGGGTGCGCGATGCGAATACCGGAGCAGCACTCAAGAAATCGTGGGTCTTCGCAGGCAGTATGTTTTGGACAGATCCAGGTACGGGGCGACAGTTCTATCAGGCTGAGAGTGGCGACTTCATATGCGTTTCGAACTTTGCAACGGCCATGCTTGATTTACCAATCGAAAGCACCCAGACCAATCAGGGGTTGTCGTTCGAGGCCTTTACCGAACGAATCCCCCCCCTCGGAACGCCCGTTCGCCTGGTGCTCAAGCCACGGTTGGATACCAACGCGTTTTCAAAACCGCAAACACCAGCAGGCTCGCCGGAAGGGGACCAACCTCCTGGGAAGAAATCTCGTTGATGCTCTCGAGAGGCGCATTTCAGGTGCCTGGGTGGTTCAGGGCGATTAGTTGTTTGTAGGGAACCGCGAGCCTTTGGGGATGCTTTCGTTGGATTTGACGTCGTAGCAGAACAAAAGTTCCTGGTCCCGCAGATAGAGTTTGCCGTTGGCAATGACCGGATGCACCCAAATACCGCCGGATGGGCTGCGGATTTCGGTTAGCGGCGCCAGGGTAAATCGTCCGTGCTCATTCCAGGCCTTTGGAGAAGCTTCAATCAGCACCACGGTTCCAGTTCGTTCTTCAAGGCAGTAGAGCATTCCATCGGCATATCCAATGGCCCCCTTGCCAAGTGCGTCCCGTTCCCGCCACGCCTGCTTACCGGTCTGCAAATGGTGGCAGAGCCAACCGGTGCTGTCTGAATAGCCGTACACAAAGTCACCTACCCGGATCGCCCCGCCGTGCTGGTTTTTCATGACTTTATTGCGATAGATTTCGGTCACCGTGCCGGTTGGGTTGCATTGCTGTAGCATGCAGCCGGCCCCATAGCCGCTGGTCACGTAGACCAGGTCTTCGTGACAGATCGGGGTGGGGACGACGGCCGTGTTGCCAGGCCAGGGCGCTTCCCAGAGCAAAGAACCGTCGCTGGTTGAGAGCCCTATCAGCCGTTTCTCCAGGAGTTGTATATATTGTGGGCCAGCTGTCGCCGTCATTTTGACGATCGATACGTATTGGGCCCTGTCGGTGACTTCGCTCGATTGCCAGAGAAGCTCGCCGGTTTCCTTGTTAAGGGCAGCCACGGCCCCCGCCTCACCACCGGGGGTACACAAAACCGCTTCGCCGTCGACTAGCACCGATTCGCAATATCCCCAACCGGGCGTGCTTCCTCCCAACTCAGCCATGGTCTTCTTCCACATCACCTGACCATCGCTGTCGCGAAGGGCTGCAAGCGTTCCCTGGCCAGTCATGACATAGACACGATTGCCGTTGACGGTCGGTGTGCTTCGCGGACCGTCTCCCCAACCGTTTGTCAGTTCGGGAGCAAGTTCAGTGCGCCAGATTTCGTTGCCCGTGGCAGCATCGAGGGCGAGGGCAAACGTTTTGCCGTCGACCGAACCGAGGGTATAGAGGTAATCATCAACAATTGCCGGCCCGGAATAACCTTTTCCGCAGCCCTGAATCTGCCAAATCTGTGGAGGACCATCCTGAGGCCATGATTTGAGAAGCCCGGTCTCGGCAGAGAGCCCGTCGCGGTTCGGACCGTTCCATTGAGGCCAGTCGTTGGCGAGCATCGATGAGGCGCATAGTAGGGCCGAAAGCAATATGGGCAACAACATCGGTGGGCAAAAGTCGGTAAGCTTGCTCGACATTAGAGGTTGTCTTGCGGAGAGGGAGGAAAACGATGGACTTGGATTAACACATGAAATGACTCACCGGCAGGCTAACAGAAATTTTGGTAGCGTCAAATAGTCACCGTTTGCACCGTTTCGAGTCGTGCCATGCTTTGAGGAAGGTAGCCCAATGTGGCCACCTGCCGTGTCAGCCTGTTTTTAGGTCTACGTAGTTGGCCCGTGTCATAACGCATTGCCAAAGTGGGCCTGTTGCGACAACCCCGTTGGGTCGTGGTAAAAGGTTGGCCTTTGCCAGAACGCGCCCGGCGCGAGTGGGCAAGGGGCCACAAAAAAAGCCTGTCCCACTAGGCGAGTGAGACAGGCTGGTTTGAAACAAACAATCTGGTTTCGAACGGCTAGTCGATTGACTGCCATCCCATCGCGTCACGTTCGGCTTGAGCTCGGTGGGTCGTCGCGTTGGAAGTACCTGAGGTCGTTGCCGGCTTCTGATAGACAGCCATTCGAACAGGCGGGTTAGAGTATTGGGTTACCCGATCACGAGGATTGAACAGTTCAGGCGCTTCAAAGAAGTTGCTGGACGACGAACTCGTGTTGCTGTTATCGACTTTGTCAGCAGCCTTGGCTGAGGAATCGGCTGTCTCATCGGTCGTTTCCGGTCGCAACGTCCGTTGGACCGGCGGGTTTTCATCAGGAGCTAATGTTGGTTGAACTTGGGTAGCAGGCGTTGGTTGAACTTGGGTAGCAGGCGCCGTGTAAGTCGAAGGTGTTGATGTGGTGGTCGTGGTGGCGCAGTTCGGACAATCGGTCGACGAGGTCCCGCGGGTGGGGCAAGAGCACGGACTGACTCCGCATGTCGAGCAAGCCGAAGTCACACACGTCGAGCAAGGTGAGCACGCCGAGCAAGGTGAGCACGTGGAGCAGGGTGAGCACGCCGAACAAGGATTGCAATAGGTTAGCGGCCGTGAAACGATCTGCTGTCCGGCACAACTTGAACACGCTGGCTGGCCGTAATAGGAAGTCATCATCACAGGTCGGGCTACCGTTTGGACGACCGGTGTGTACGTAACTGGATAGACGCGGCGGTCAAAACGCCACCGTGGTCGGTTCCAGCGATAACGAGGGTACCAACGAGCGTACGACTGGTAAGCGACAGGTTGGTACCCAACCGTCGGAACCCCACAGGAGGTGCACTGAGCGGTAGTCTCGGGTGCCAGCGCGCTGTGCGCAATGAGAATAGCAAATAGAATCATTGTCGCGCAAGCAACTTTCCGAAGCATGTTATTTCTCCCAGGAGAGTAGACGGTTTTTAGGGCCCTAATTTAGGTGTAATTCACAACCCCTCTCATGACAACAAATAAATCTGCAAAAACCGGCATTTGGCGGTGAATACCACTTGGACCGGTTTTGGCAACTACGGGTTCCTTGCCACTGGGCCGGTGATATTTCTCTCCGGTCGCACCACTTGTGCCATGGTTTTCTCTTTTGTAGGCAGGGCGGTTTGTATAGGCAGAGCCGTTTGCCGCGATCGTGACACGCTTTGCTATGTTCAAGTATCTGTGCTACCGAGCATTGCGGAAAGCGAAAATAAAAAATATCTCCGCCAAATTCCCCCTTTGCGGACGAGCCGTTGGGCTCCTTTTTGATCGACAGGGGACCTTGTGGTCCAGGTTTGGCGGAAACTTTTTGCCACCGTTGGCGTCAATGCCTGTGGGCCGGTGGCCAGAACGTGGTTTCACAGCCAATTGCAACCGCTTCAGGAAGAATAACAAACAGCCCGGTTGAGGCAAGTGAATGCGTGATTATAGGGGACGATGCCGCCAGGCCGGCAGCCGTTCTTTAGAGCCCGCGGCGGTACCGCTCGTGACGGTCGTAGAGGTCGAAAAGGATTTCCCGGACGTTACCACGGTGGGCAGTGTAACTCGCTTTGACAACCGACGGTGTGATACTCGTTGGAGTATGCTGGCTGAGTTTTGCAACCAAACGCTGGACGACTTCCAAATCGGGAAATAGGCACGCCAGCACTGGCAGGCTGCATGGTCGGTGGGTTGTTACCAAGAGTCCCGCACCTCTCCGGCGACATTGAGTCCGCAGCCACCAGGCGGACCAGGGCCGCAATTGTTCGTAGCCGTCGACGATCACAATGGTTCTACGGTTGGCTGTCGGAGAAGCGGGTAACTCTAGCCAGCGTGGACACTGGGCACTTCGCAGCGGGTGCAGTTGTATGCGGTACCCTCGGCAACTCAATTCATCGACCAGGGTGGTCAGGAGTGTTGATTTCCCAATACCGTGTGGCCCAAAAACTTGTCCCCACCAGCCCTGGTTTTCGAGACGGCTAATGAGCAAATCCACCGATTCTCCAGTATGGAATTGGTAGGCTTGGTTTTTTGGTTGGGTCCAACATGAGGCAAACGGGTTGTCGTGGCGACTTGGGATCATGCCTTTTCACTTCGGACAGGTGGTTGGCTGTTTTTGTCGTACGCGCGGAGTCCGCAGGTAGTTTTAGTTCATCGTGGTGGGTTGTATTTCGCCGAGTCGAAAAGTTTCCTCCGACACAATTTCCTGCCCGCGTGGCAAAAATAGCCGCAAGCGGACACACCAGCAAACTTTCAGGATTGTCCCATCATAACTTTGTGGGCTGAATGGGAGGCGGATTTCAAACGGGTGAGGTGTGCGGAAATCAAGTTGGCCAGTTCTGTTGTGGGTGAATCTTTCAAAGAAATGAACGGCCAGATCTTCTTCCCCCTTGCCGGCGGTGTACCACAGGACAGAAAATTCAGCCGCCCGTACCGTATCATGTTCGGGACCTTCGACAGAGAACTTTCCCGTGAGCGATTCGCCGGGCAAGTAGCGCCGATCGTCCGACGTGAGTCGAATGTGAATGTTGAGGCCAATCATGATGGGGGCTACACGTTTGTGGGCGCGGTGGAGTTCGATGCCAGTTTTCCGGGTTCGGAAACTGTGTTTGTAGGGTAAACATAGATCGGGAATTTTCGTTCAAAGATGGCCCAGCGGGCTGCTTTTCCGGTCACAATCAGAAGCCAGTCGACCGAATTGTGTGGCGACACAAAGGAGTGCATCGCTGCGGTTGGGATCACGGCTTCCGTTTCAACGGCAAAGGGTTCGGAGGGCTTGATGTCGAATTTTCGTCTCCGGTAAAGAAGTTCCCGGTGAACGCGGGAGATTTCCGTGCGGGTGTCGGTGCCTTGCGCATAGGTTGCCTGCTCCTGGCAAACGATCACGACTTTCATCCATCGCATGTTGATGCGACCAGCCTGGGAGACTAGCAGGCGAAACGTTTCTCCAGCATGCAACGGGTGGTGTGAGACTTCCAGGCGGGTTGCTCCAATTCCGGTGGTGATCCAGATTGCCCGCCCCAGTACCAAGAGCGTCCAGAAACCAGCCAGCACAAAAGGAACCATGAGCCACGTGAGGAGCCAGTTCGGATGTCCCGAAACGTGGAGATCGATGACCTGATAAACAAACATGCCGACGAGTAGATTCCAGCAAATACAAATCAGCGTCATGCCCAGGAGCATCCACTTGGGAGAGGTATCGATGGGAAGCCGGTAGGCCAGTCGAACCCCGGGACTGTCCACGACTCGGGAGATCGGCGGGACGGCCGGTAATGCGTGCAGAGACTTGTCGGAGGCAATTCGCTGTTCCAGGTCGGCTGCCTTTTGAGCTACGGCAGAGCGTAATTCGGTTGATGTGTTACTGTGCCACATCAGTTCAACTAACCCAAGTCCTCCGTACAGCAATAGCGAGGCAGGGATGATTCCTACAAGCCATGGCAAGGGGGGGGCAATCGCCCCGACCATCAGCATGGAAATTCCATACGTACCTAAAAGAAGCAAGGCGGCAAACAGAACGGCTTCGCCCAGGGGGCCCAGCCAACGCACGCCAGTCCTGCGCTGCCCGCGCTTTTTCATAAACAACGGAATTCGCAGCGGCATGGAAGGCCACCTTGAGGGACGCGACCACGTCGATCCAAAATCGGCGCAGTCAGCAGTACGTTCAAATTGATGTTGGTTGCAGTTTGTACACCAAGAGCCGCTCTTGACTCGGCCTGTAAAAGGATAAATCAACAACTCCCAGGGGTTCGATTCTACCGTTTGCCCAATGCGGGTACGACCCGAAGTGAGACCGCGAACCGGGATCCCACTGGTGGCGACGCATTTTTAGGGGGCTGTCTGATTACGCGTGTACAGCTTCCAACTCGGGCGTTTGGACCTGCGAGTCTGATTGTCGCCCGGGCCGATAAAAACCAACACTTTCCAAAGCCTTGTAGACCTCTTCGAGCGTTTTTTCACCAAAATTTGAGATGCTCAATAAATCTTCACGGGTGCAATGCAACAGATCGTTGACAGTAAAGACACCGCGTTCTTCAAGGCAGTTGGTAGTTCGGACCGCGAGGCCAATTTCAGCAGTGCTCATTTCGAGCCGCTCTTTCATATCCTGGGTAGCTTCATAAGCGCGATTCAGAGGAACGCGAGACATGGCGGGCTCCTTCCCTTTGTCTGAGGGATCGATAGGCGGGATGTAAGGCAGCTTACCAGTGTGCCTACAGGCAAACAGTGGTAAAACGTCCCAGAACTGCCTTAACGTTCCGGGCGAGTGTATCACAAAAGTACTTGCTCGTGACCCCCTTCCGGTTGAAATCTAGCTGGAGGTCGCTAGCACATGGTGCATGGCAGCCAAGGGGTGTCTTGATCTATACTGGTGTATACCTGTCCCCAAGGAGTTTCTGTGAATTCACTTCTGGAAAATCTCACTGAACCGCAACGTGCGGCTGTCACGCACCGTGATGGTCCTCTTTTGATCCTTGCGGGCCCCGGCAGCGGTAAGACCCGCGTTGTGACGCAGCGGATTGCATACCTTTTAGGCCAAGGGGTGGCTGCGAGTCAGATTTTGGCGCTCACGTTCACCAACAAGGCCGCCGCTGAAATGCGGGCTCGAGTCGAACAACTTGTGGAAGGGCGCCAGGTCTGGCTGAGCACTTTTCATCGTTTTGGTGCCCGTATTTTACGTAACTACAGCGATTACGTTGGCCTCTCGCCGAATTTCACCATCTACGATTCAAGTGACGCCAAGCAGACACTTCGTCGAGTGATTGAGGCTGAGAATATCAAAGTCATGCATTACACTCCGGAACGAATTGCGGCGGCCATCAGTTCGGCCAAGAATCGCCTCGTTACTGCGGCCGAGTACCAGCCACGGCCGGGGCGGCCGTTGAGCCAAATCGTGGGTGAGGTTTATCCGCTCTACCAAAAACGTCTACTTGCCTCTTCGGCGGTAGATTTCGACGACCTGCTTTTGCACGTTGCCCAACTTTTGTACAAGCATCCTGAGATTCGTGCCGATCTGGATAGTCGCTATCGTTATATCCTGGTCGATGAGTACCAGGACACGAACCGGGCTCAATATGTTATTTTGCGTGCCATGTCGAAGGACCATCCAAATCTTGCGGTCACGGGCGATCCAGATCAGTCCATTTACCGATGGCGGGGAGCAGATATCAAAAATATTCTTGAGTTTGAAGCAGATTATCCTGCAGTTCACGTGGTGCGTTTGGAGCAAAATTACCGAAGTACCAAGCGAATTCTTCGCGTTGCCGATGAGTTGATCTCGCACAACGTTCAGCGCAAACAAAAGGCATTGCACACGGAAAATGATGAGGGACAACCGGTACGTCTCACCACCTACCCGGATCAGGATAGCGAGGCAGAAGGCATTGCTTTGGAGATCCAATCTGCGATCAACAAGCAGGGGCGCAGCCCGAGTGACTTCGCCATCTTTTACCGCATGAATGCGTTGTCGCGATCACTGGAAAAAGCACTCCGCGAAGCCGGTGTGCCTTTCCAAATGGTGCGTGGGCAGGAATTTTACCAGCGCAAGGAAATCAAAGACGTGTTGGCTTATTGCCAGCTTGTCAACAATCCTTTAGACGACATCGCGTTCGAACGTACGGTCAACACTCCTGCCCGGGGGATCGGAAAAAAAACACTCCAGCGACTTGGTGAGCATGCGTATCGTTTGGGGCTCCCGCTTCTGGGGGCAGCACGAGAGGCAGCACAAATAGAATCACTTCCGAAGCGGGCTGCGGTCCAGTTAGCCCGCTTTGTTCAAATTATCGATCGCATTTCTGCGGTGGCGCATCGCGATGTCGAAGAGGTTGTAGGCACTGTGCTGGAAGAGTCGGGCTATCGCAAGTCCCTGGCTGAAAGTGAAAGCGAAGAGGACCAGAACCGGCTGGCAAACATTGAGGAACTGTTGACCGATGCCAGGCAGTTTGATGAGCAGGAGCACGAACAGGATATCGAAGGAGGCCAGCTCGAGGCGTATCTGGAACGCACCTGGCTGGTTAATGATATTGACGACTGGGAATCGAATACCGAAAAGGTGACGCTGATGACTTTGCATGCCGCCAAAGGGTTGGAGTTTCCGGTCGTCTTCATGATTGCCCTTGAGCAGGGAGTGTTGCCCCATGAGCGGTCGAGTTCCGATCCCGACCAACTGGAAGAGGAACGTCGCCTGACATTTGTCGGCATCACCCGCGCCCAACATCAGTTGCAGCTCAGTTATGCGGTTCGTCGTGACTATCGCGGTCAGCGCCGCCTCACAATTCCCAGCCCGTTTTTGCTCGAAATGCCACGCGGCGAAATGGAACAAGTGCAACTTGCAACAAATAGTTTTTCAGGGTCCATCGAAGAGGACTCCGTGGAAGAGTTTGGCGCAGAAGAGTTTGGCGATGATTTCTTCGAAACGGCGATTGACCAAAGGCATCCTAGTGAGTTGGAATCGGAGGCTTTGGCGGCGGAAGCAAATGCAAAACCGCCTGCGCAAAAGCCTGTGGCCAGCTCTGCCATCACCACGGCAGCTGCGTTGGCTGTTGGCCAAGAGCAACCGCTCGAGTCGGGATTGACCGAGCCGGCTGTCTCACCCGATCTATTGACCCAGGGGATGGCTGTGGTACATCCAGACCATGGGCTGGGGAAAATTGTTGCCCTTTCGGGAGCCGGAAAAAACAGGCGGGCTACCGTGCGGTTTGTCACGGCAGGGCAGAAGAGATTTGTGATTGCGCACAGTCCTTTACGGCTGGCTTCCAAGTAGAGAAACTGTAAAGAAGCTAAAGAGGCGGTTCTCCCTTGGCCGGCGTTTCCCAGAGTTTTTCATTTTTCTGAATCCTATTTTATGACTACCACTGCAGTCTGTCCGTTTGGTTTTGTTAGCTGTCAGCGGGGCGCTGAGTTTGCGGTCAAGCAAGAGGTATTCGCCAGTGGTTTTGGGCTTCGGCTTGCCTTTTCGCAGTCCGGTTTTGTCACGTTTAAAATCCCCGCAGACTTTGGCGAAGATCGTTTCCTCAAGCACAAATGGGTTTTTGCCCGCACGCACGGTTTGTCTCTCGGGAAGGTCGAGGGAAATCAACTTCACAAGCTTGCTGCTCGGTTGTGGCAGTTGCCGGCGGTTGTTGCACAGAACGAGATGGGGCCTTTTCAGGATATTCACGTCTGGGAACCTGATGCGGAGATACCGGGACGGAACTCTTTTGAACCTGGGATCTCGCCACTGGCAAGCACCATCGAAGAAACGTTGCGGCAAGAGGGGCCTGTCAAACTGCAGCAACCGCAGGCGACAACGTCCCGTACCCCACGCCTGCCGACCGGAAGAAACCAACGAGTGCTGGACGTGGTTGTCGTTGAGCCAGGGCAGTGGTGGGTCAGTTGGCACCGTGCAGAACTTCCCCAACAACAATGGCCAGGTGGAATCGTGCCCGTAAAATGTCCGCCCCAGGCTGTGTCACGCGCTTACCTGAAAATGGAAGAAGCTTTAGAGTGGTCGGCATTCCCATTTCGGAGTGGGGATGAATGGGTTGAACTCGGCTGTTCTCCGGGAGGTTCCTGTCAGGCGTTGCTCGACCACGGTCAATTTGTCACCGGTATCGATCCTGCAGAAGTGGACCCGCTGCTGCTCGAACGGGCGAATTTCCGACATCTTCGCAAGCGAACGGTCGAGGTGCGGCGGAGTGAATTTTGCGATGTTGATTGGCTGGCTGCGGATATGAATGTTGTGCCGGGCTACACGCTTGATACAGTCGAGGCAATCGTTGCGCATCAACGAGTTTCCATTCGTGGCCTGATTTTGACCCTCAAGTTTCCGGATTGGAAGCTGGCGAAGGAACTCCCGGAGTATTTGTCAAGGATTCACAGTTGGGGATATCGAGATCTTCGGGCCCGGCAACTTGCTCACAATGCGCGGGAAGTCTGTATTGTTGCGCTGCGGAGCCGGGATTTGCGCCGTTTCCACCATTCATGAACAGGGATGGCGGGGGAGTTGTCTCCGCCGGTTGAACTCCAGTTGGGCCGTACTGCTGCCGGCCCCCATGGCCAAGGGTCCGTTGGTCGTAAAACAAGTCTTGCGGAGTTGTGCTTTGGCTGGCTGGCCCTGTTTGGGGAACTTCTGCTTTGATTCTGATCTTCGGACTTCTGCGATGGCCCGTTAGAATCCACGGACGATCAGGTAAGGAGTGTCATGAATTTGCGATTATGTCAAGTTGTAGGGACGTTTGTGCTCGCCCTTGGTGGTGCTAGCTGCCGGGTCTTGCCGTCCTTTCCGGCGGCCCCGATTGAAGAGAAATCGAGTTCAGGTCAACTCGTCTTTCATAGCGACTTTCCCTTACCAATGTCACATCGCCTGGTGCGTGATTTGGTGGCTGAAAGAGGCGACATTCAGAAGCTGCTTTTGTTGCCGATGACCGACGAACCAATCCATGTCCACCTTTTTCACGATGGCCGAACCTATGCTGAATACGTGAAAGACCGTTTTCCAGATGTTCCCGAACGGCGAGCATTTTTTGTGGAGAGCGACACGCGGTTGGTGGTTTATGCACACTGGAGCGACCACATTGCTGAAGATCTCCGCC
The DNA here is from genome assembly GCA_965243695.1 of Lacipirellulaceae bacterium. Classification (GTDB taxonomy): domain Bacteria; phylum Planctomycetota; class Planctomycetia; order Pirellulales; family Lacipirellulaceae; genus JAKVCB01. The sequence continues at coordinate 20,965 of CBDEWC010000034.1, forward strand.
ATGAAGTCGCACACGGCTATTTGCATGCAGCCGTGGGAGACCTTCCTTTGTGGTTGGACGAAGGTTTGGCCGAGTACTTTGAGGTTTCCCGTAGTCAGCATGGTTTTAATGAGCCCCATATTGAATTGTTGGTCGACTTGATCGCCAGCGAAAAATGGCATCCCGATTTGCAGCGGCTGGCTGCGATTGAGCAATTCTCTGCCTTGACACAACAGGATTACGCCGAGGCCTGGGCTTGGGTTTACTTTCTATTGCAAACGACCCCCCAGCACCGTGAACTGTTACAAACCTATTTGGGCGAACTGCAGCGTGACGGTCATACCGAGCCGCTGTGGCGGAGAATTATAAAACTTCATATCGAGCCGGCGCAGAATCTGACCGAACACCTTCTCGCATTACGTGGCGGAGCCTAATGGCTTGTCGGCCATTCAGCGACCTGGCGAAGCGCCGTTGCTGGTGGTCGATTCCTTGCGAAAAACGTAGCCGCAGTCCACCGCTTTGAACCCGAGTTCTCCATAGAGGGAAATTGCCGGATGATTGAAGTGCATCGTTTGTGATTCAATCAACGAGATTCCTTGCAAAAGAAGCTGTTTGAAAGCCTGGGTGAGGAGGGAGATTGCCAGTCCGCGACGACGATATTCAGGTTCGACATACAGGTCAGAAACGCCGGCTGTGCGAAGTCCCCAACCAGAGGCGAGGGGTTCTACGTCCCAGAACCGTACCGATGCCACTCGGGGGCCTCCTCTCCCTTTGAGAAGGCCATACTCGATCCGGTCCTGGCTGCCCGTCGTGCAAGCCTCCCACCAGTTATTCGAGGGAGGGGACCATTCCTTGCAAAAAACAAATTCCCGGCGAAGTTGGCGCTGTTTTCGTGAGGAGTCTGGCTTAAAGGTGGCCAGGTTCCGCTGGAAGATGATGACCCGGTCGATTTCTTGATAACCAAAGGTGCGAACCCAGTGGTCCAGGGGATCGCTCGAAAGGACGCCAGGTAATTCACTTCCACCGTAAAGTCCAAGATAAAATCCGTTAAGCGGGTAGATCCCGCCGGCATAGAGTACTTTGGCTCCCTTTTGCCGCAGGTACTGTTCGCCTTGCGCCAACAATGCTAGTGGCAGTTCTGAATCGGCATACTCGCTTCGTACCATCAGCAGTTGGGTTGCCCCGACTGCGGTGGAGAGCCCGTTTTGCTGATCGTCCGGCCCGAACGATGCATGGACAAAGCCAACCGGTTCCTCGTTGACGGTGCCTACAATCAAGCCGTGGCGGTCAAAGTACGGTTTCGAAAAGACACGTTGCTCCAGCAGGGGTACGGAGACTGGTTGCAATACCCCACGTTGCGGCGGTTGCCCGCGCCAGATTGAGGCAAGCTGCGGTGGGTCTGAATTGCAGAAAGGGCGAAATTGGAACAACGTAACACGAAGCCTCGGAGCCGGTCGGAGGAAACCCTATCGTAGCCGGCTTGTGCCATGTCGGGAAGCCAGTCGTTGTTCGCTAAGCGGCTTGTTGACGTTTTTCTGCAATCCGTTGAACAACGCGGGCTGGCGGTTTGCCTTTCCAGCGGCGGTGAAGCCACCAATACTGCTCGGGTGACTTGGCGATGATCTTCTCCAGGCAACTCGTATACCATTGGGCAAAGAGGGGGATCGTGCTAAGTTGGAAGTCTTCGGCAAGCGGATCGATGATTTCCCAGGGACCGACCTCGTAATGCAAAGGTTTGCCCATGCGGCGGGCGTAGCTGACCATGGTCGGCGCACCACTTCCCAGCGAAAAGACCGCGACCGCCTTGTGAGTCGAAGCGGCCTGGCCAAAGAAATCGACCCAACAACCTTTTCGGCCTGCAGATTGATCGCCCAATAGCGTAAGAATGCCCCCATGTCGCAACAGTTTGGCAATCTGATCGCCACTTCCTTCTTTGGGCAGTATGAATTGGCCCGTGCGACCGCGGAAGTCATTTATCCAGCGGTCAAGATAGCGATTGTCGAGTCTGCGGGCTACCGTATAGGTTGGGAAGCCAAACAAGCCCATTAAGTAGCCCCCAAGTTCAAAATTTCCAAAGTGGGCAGAGATCAAGACCAGGGGGCGTCCGCTGGTAAGAGTCCGCACAAAATTTTCGACTTGAAGGATATTGGAGTGCTCTTTCCAGTTCGTGCGATGAATTTTTCTTGGGGTGTGTGCGATTTCAGCTGCCATTAAAAACAGGTGTCGCCACATTTGCCAGGCGATAACCTGCCGCTGCCGATGGGTTAATTGTGGAAAAGCTTGCCGCAAGTTATCTTCGATTACCTGTCGGCGAAGTTGAAGGACACGGGAGAAAAAAGTTGCTAGCAACTCTGCTCCCGCCTCGCAGGTCGATAACGGAATCGCTTGCACGATAGCAATCACCGAGCGGACAAAAATATATACCGTGAAGTCGGCAATCTGGCGGGGCACGAAAATCCTTTCTCACCGGGCTGGCTTGCTCACCGGGCTGGGCGGAGGAACGATTGTTACAGAAGCCTGACCAGGGGCGAAAGACCGATTTTGGCGGTATCATGAAGTTCCATTTTTACCATCCCCTATTCCCGGCCGCCTCGTTGAAATGTCCCACTATCAGCCAAAACTACATGTTGTCCTGCACCAACCCGAGATTCCGTACAACACCGGAAGCGTCGGCCGTACGTGTGTCGCCGTTGGGGCCAAGCTTTGGCTCGTACGACCGCTTGGCTTTCAGGTCGATGATTACCATCTCCGGCGGGCTGGGATGGACTACTGGCAACATTTGGAGTGGGAAACCGTAGACGATTGGGAAGCACTCGAAGAGATGCTGGCCCCGGGCCGAACCTGGTTTTTTACCAAAAAAGCGGAGCAGAATTATCTCGACGCTGAATTTCAGCCAGGAGATGCTTTGGTCTTCGGCAGTGAGTCCCAGGGGCTTCCCAGTTCAATCCTTACCAAGTATGCAGAAAAGACGGTGCGAATTTCTACACGTCCTCAGGTCCGGAGCCTCAACCTCTCCAACAGCGTTGCCGTGGCAACCTACGAAGCGCTGCGTCAGTGGGCAAAACCCTGATTCAGTAGACCCACCAAATCATTTCGATTTCCCCAGTTTCGCGATTGCGGGTTGGTACCTGCCGGAGGGATGGAAACCGCTGGAAAACGGTAGGGGCTGATATTGCGTTTTGGAAGGGTTTTTGAGGGGCAACTCCCTGCGAGGGGCCCGATATCTGATGCTGGTACGGAACGAAATTAGGGGTTGTCGCCCGGTAGGCATAATTGGCTTGAAGATAGGGGAGAGAGGGTAACCCCGTATCTCCCGACAACCGAGCATATTGTTGGATATGCCGCTGCCAGCCGCCTGTCGGCAAGCCGACCTGACCTTGCCCAAGTTGGCCTTGTACGTATCCTGGACGGTAGGCCAGCCAGGGATCGATCCGACTCGGATTGGTTTGTGCCTGGGCAGAGGCGGATTGGAAAAGAAGTTCCAGGGCGATCACAGTCAGGAATAGGGAAGTTTGATAGCGTCGCACCGTGGCAGCCTCGTTTGGATGAACAGCCTGGACCAAGTGTCCCTTCTGGTAGTTTACCCCACCCACCGGCAGGAGTCAGGTTTTTTGGTGCTGTTGTTTGCGGTTTGCCGAAGGAGCATCGCGGAGGAGTGTCGCAGAGTTCTCTGCAGCGTGGGCCTTTTTTAGCCGCGCCGTTTAGAATACGGCCCCATTTTGTCCGGGGAAATGAGGAAAAATGGGTATGGCAGGCCGGGAGCTGCTGGGAGATTTCAGCTTTTGAAGTTCAATTGACGGCCGACGGTTCAACCGTCACTATGGGGCGGCATAGGGCTACGGGACTTTTTGTGCGCAGGAGTTTCTTTGTCATGAGTTGGCATTCCGGACTGGATGATGTGGTAAGCGAGCAAGTGTCGCTTGCCGACCGAAATTGGTTGGGTGTGGGGGGAACCGCTGAGTTCTTTGCCCAGCCAACTGATGTCGATCAACTTGTGACACTTGTAGAGCGGTGTCGCGAAAACGACCTCGCTGTACGAGTTTTGGGTGGTGGGTCAAACCTGCTTATTCGCGACGAAGGTGTTGCGGGCGTAGTCGTCAGTTTGGATCAAGGAGCGCTGGTTGAGAATCGAGTCACCGCGACGACCATTACCAGTGGTGGTGGGGCCAAGTTGGCCCATCTCGTGAGCACTGCCATCGGGGCGGGGCGAGCAGGGCTTGAGTCACTTGTAGGAATTCCGGGTACGGTTGGTGGCGCCCTGCACAGCAATGCCGGAAACCATGGCGGTGATATCGGACAGTGGACGTCCCAGGCCACTGTGCTGACCCGCAATGGTGAGTTGATCCAACGCCATCGGGAAGATCTCGTCTTCGCACATCGACAGTCAAGCCTGGATGAGTTGGCGATCGTCGAGGCACAATTCGCGCTCGAAGAAGAAGATCCGACTGTATTGTCCAAACGTATGCAGAAAAACTGGATCTCAACCAAAGCCAACCAGCCAATGTCTCATGAAAATACCCTTTGCCTCTTCAAGGACCCGCGTGGAATTGGTGCTGAAAAAATCCTTGAGCAGGCTGGCCTGAAAGGGGCAGCGGTCGGCGGGGTTGAAGTTAGCAGTCGACATACAAATTTCGTCGTGGCCCATCCGGGTGCTACCAGCGATGATGTTTTTCGATTAACGGACATGCTCCGAGAAAAAGTAGTCCAGACAGTTGGAGTTGAGTTGGAGTACCATTTCGAAATCTGGTAGCCACATCGCATGGAGGTCGTGGAGGTGATAACCAATGGTGGTCCTCAAGAAGCAAAAGCGTGGTGAGTTGGTCAGGCAAGCGAGTGGTTTGCTTCGTTGGCGGCCTCGACTCGTGTTGGGGCTTGTTGTGGTGATAGTCCTCGGGTGGGCCGGGCATTACCTCTGGCAGCGCTTTGCACCGGAGATAAGTCAACATCCACAGTACCTTCTCTCTGAGGACCGCATTGTCCTGCCCCCTGCGCCACCTTGGGTTCCTGCCGATCTTCGCAAGCAAGTGCTCCGCGATGCCGGGATGGTTGGCCAGTTGTCGCTGCTGGAAAACGGTAGTCTTCTGGAACGCATCAAAAATGCATTCGAGTTTCATCCCTGGGTCGAGTCGGTTCAAAGTGTCCACAAGAGTCTGCCTGCCACCATTGAAGTTCAACTCGTCTATCGTACTCCCGTCGCTGCGATCGAAACGATCGATCAACAGGGAGTTTCGCTCTTGCCGGTGGACCAGACTGGAGTCCGTTTGCCCGAGTCGGACCTTAGCGAAGCAGAGCGGTGTTACCTGCCTCGCATCTCTGGGGCTCTCGAGCGACCCATGATCGGGCAACCGTGGAGTGACCCGCGTGTCATGTCGGGAGTACGACTGGCCTGCAGGCTTGCTTCTGTGTGGCAGTCTCTCCGCCTGTTCGAAATCGTGCCACTTGCACCCTCAGGAAAAAAACATCTTGCCGGGGGGACGTCGTTTGCCATCCTCACCCGGGGGGGGACCCGCATTTTTTGGGGGGCAGCGCCCGGCGAAGAGCCGAGTGGCGAATCCCCTTTCGATACCAAGCTCGAACGGCTTCGTAATTATGTGGTTCAGCACAACGATCTCCACACAATCGACGGGCCTGCAACGCTCGACGTCCGTAGCAAACTTCACATCCAGCCCCGTACGGCCAAGCAAAAAGAAGCGATTTTGTCAGCCAGGAAGGCGGTTGACCAACCGTTTCGCGAGCTGTCTCCGGTGGTTGCCACCAAAGGGGAAGAGGCAGAAACTGTCCGTTGACGTTGCGCCGAAAGGTTGCTTGCCTGCCGAGATGGCCCCGCCCTTTTTCTGCTGACGTCAGGTTTTTTGGCAGCAGGGTTTTTGGCGACAGGGTTTTTGGCGACAGGGCTTTTGGCGACAGGGCTTTTGGCGACAGGGCTTCTATCGCTGCGGTAGCGTGGGGCTGGGCCGGTCGAGCCGAAACTGAGCGACTCACTCAGCCTCTGGAAGATTCAGGGCCTCTGGAAGATTCGGGGGCGGCTCCACCTCAGCCACTTCAAGAGCGGTGGCTTGTTCAGCACGCTGGAGTTGTTCGGCTAATTCTTCCCGTACCACGGCCAACTCGGACGGTGCGTCAATTCCAATTCGCACACCGCCTTGCGCAACCTTGACGATCGTGATCGCGATATCATCGCCGATCAAGATTCGTTCACCCAATTTGCGCGACAGAACTAACACATCCTTGTCCTCGGTGTTTTCGGGTCGTCCCAATTGGCTGACGTGGAACGTTACAACGAAGGTACCCAAACCGCCCGCACCGCGAAATCTGCAATCCGTCAGCTGACAGGCTAGTAGTTTATAGCCACCGTTGCAACTAGTTCGCCGATAATTATGGGAGGTTTTCTGCTTTGGAGAAAGTTTCAGAAAACGCGATGGTGGGAAAGATGGGAGGGGTGGGTGGTGTGCTGTGGCTGGTATTAGGCGGGCAGGTCGGGGCCCAGGGGCGGATCTTCAGGTTTTGTCCCGCATGGCACCAGTTGTGCGAACTTCCGAAATCCAATTTGGCCTTATCCTGCCGCTGTTTTTCTCGAAAACGACGCAGATCAGGCTAAATGGGGCACGGCCAACCGCCACTTTCGACGAAAAGCGGTGCCTCCTCTGGTGAACTGAGGGTTTTTGCGCCTGGCGTGGCGTAAATCACTGAGGGGGGGATTCTTTCGCCAGGCCGCTGATGGTTTTGAATACAGCCGTGCCGGCCACCCGGCACCATTCAAACAGGGCTCCTTCAACAGTGGTGAGCGTCGCACCGCCACTTTCCATGCGGCGTAACGCGATATCGCGGTCGACTTCATGTCGGGATGCCAGCGCGTCGACGGCCAAATAAACCTGATATCCATCTGCGATCAAATCGAACACCGTTTGTTGGACGCAGACGTGGGTCTCGATCCCACAAATCAACACGCGATGACGGTTCTCCTTGCGCCAACCTGAAAAAATTTCACCACATGCGCCACCGCTAAAAGCGAGTTTGCCTGGCCGATTCCCCAGGCGGCTGGCCAATTCCTCAACGGTATTTCCCAGCTTTTCCGGGTACTGTTCGGTGGCTGCGGTTGCCACGCCGAGGGCGGTAGCTCCATCGAGTAATCGTCGGCAATTCCACACGAGTTGGTCGTGGTGTGGAATTGCCGCAAGCAAGCGCTCTTGCATGTCGACCACCAGCAGGCCTGTGTCCTCGGCATTCATCAACTCCGGGCTACGGGGCAGGGCTTCGTCTTCCGGCGGTAAGGGTTGGGCGGCGGTGGGCATTCACAATACAATACACCAACCGGGGGCACGCGACTATTGGGTCCTGGCGGAGATTGCCAGTGGTTCGAGTTGCGCCTTTGCCCGTGGTAACAGTCTCCAAAGATCTCCGGAGTACCCCTTGTTTGGGAGCGGGTTACTCCGCAAGAATAGAATTCCACCCAAGTTGCCAGTTAAGAACAAGTTGCCAGTTAAGAGCCAGTTGCCAGTTAAGAGCCAGTTGCCAGTAAGAAATTGCGTCGAAAGCTGTCAATCTCCTTCCATCCAGGGAAAATTCAACCACGATGAAAATTCGCTCAACCACGATTTTGACGGTCCGTCACCAGAATGTTGTAGCGATTGGCGGTGATGGCCAGGTGAGCCTGGGAGATACCGTGATCAAAGCCGACGCAGTGAAAATTCGCCGCTTGCTTGATGGGCAAGTCATCACAGGATTTGCTGGTGGAACCGCCGACGCGTTTGCCCTGCTTGAACGGTTCGAGTCGAAGCTCAAAGATCACCCGGCCAACATGCCGCGGGCAGCGACGGAGTTGGCCAAGGAGTGGCGAACCGATCGGGCCCTGCGGCGGCTGGAGGCGTTGATCACCGTTGTCGATGCACAGCACACATTGCTCATCTCTGGTACGGGTGATGTGATTCAGCCTACCGACGGTGTGCTGGGAATTGGTTCGGGCGGAAATTATGCAGTGGCAGCCGCCCGGGCGCTGGTCGCCCACTCCACGTTGTCGGCTGCCGAGATTGTTAAGGCCAGCCTGGAAATTGCCGGCGATATTTGTGTTTATTCTAACGGTAACATCATCATCGAGGAATTAGCGTGCAAGAACTGACACCCCGGCAAATCGTTGAACATCTTGATCGGTATATTGTTGGTCAAGAGGATGCCAAACGCGCCGTCGCGATTGCAATTCGTAATCGCTGGCGTCGGCAACAGTTGGATGATGAACTGCGCAAGGAAGTGGCCCCCAAGAACATTCTCATGATCGGTCCCACTGGTGTTGGGAAGACCGAGATTTCCCGCCGCCTGGCCGACCTTTCCGGTGCGCCTTTTATTAAGGTTGAAGCGAGTAAGTACACCGAAGTTGGTTATTACGGACGTGATGTCGAAAGTATGGTTCGGGAGTTGGTTGAAAATGCTATCAAGCTAGTTCGCGATCAAGAGTTAGTTCGGGTCAAAGAGGAGGCCACGCATCGTGTTGACGAGCGTTTGCTGGACATGCTCGCGCCGCCTCCGGTCAGTTTTGAGGTGGGAGTCGATTCACCCGATTCGCCCGAACGTTACGAGCGGACCCGCGAAAAAATGAAAGCGATGCTGCTAAGTGGCGAAATGGAAAACCGTTCTGTGGAGATTCAGATTGAGCAAAAAGCCCAGGCGATGATGATTCCCGGGTTAGGGCCGGGTGGGGATTCGGTTGATTTCGATATGCAAGGCATGCTGGAAAAAATTCTTCCGAAGTCTGTTTCTCGTCGTGAGATGACGGTTTCTGAGGCTCGCAAGGTGATTTTTGACCAGGAATGCGAAGCCCTTATTAACGAGGAAAAAGTCAACGCGCAAGCGATTGAACTTGCCGAGGAGGTTGGCATGATCTTCCTCGACGAACTCGACAAGGTTGTTGCCACCGAGGGAGGGCGCGGTGCCGACGTTTCGCGCCAGGGAGTGCAGCGAGATCTGTTGCCGATTGTCGAGGGGACTACTGTACAAACCCGGTATGGATATGTGCGTACCGACCACATCTTGTTTGTTGCCGCGGGCGCGTTCCATAAAGTTAGTCCCAGCGATCTGATGCCGGAGTTGCAAGGCCGGTTTCCGATTCGGGTTGAACTGAGTGATCTGACCAAGAATGACTTTATTCGGATTCTCACCGAACCGAAAGGATCTCTTACCAGGCAATATGCGGCGCTGATGAAAACCGAGCAGGTGGAGTTGGAGTTCCTGCCCGATGCCGTTGAGGAACTGGCTAGTTATGCTTTTGCGGTGAACCAGTCGACACAGAACATAGGCGCCCGACGGCTCTACACGATTATGGAGCGAATGCTCGACGAACTTTCATTTGAAGCGCCCGACATGGGACAGAGCGTCGTAAAAGTGAACGCCGCCTATGTGCGTGAACGACTCGATGCGGTCGCCACGGATGAAGATCTCAGTAAGTTCATCTTGTGATGTGCGGACCTGTTGCAGTGCAAGGGCCTGTTGCAGTGCAAGGGTTAAGTAGTTTGCATTTCGCGGGCAACCCGCTCGACCACCGGTTGCATCGTCGCGCCGTGTGCTGTGAAAGTAAACTGGCGCGATGTCTCGTCGAGAATCTCGATTGCAATTTCCAGCCGCTGGCGAGGTAGTACTGGCGTCACCCGGTCAGCCCATTCAATCAGGCAGACTCCGCTGCCGAAGAAATACTCATCCGGACCGAGGTCGCAAAATTCATCGGCGTTGGGCAGCCGATACGTGTCGAAGTGGTAAACCGGCAGGCGACCTTCCAGGTATTCATTCACCAATACGAAGGTGGGGCTGGTGACCACGTCGGCTGGCACTCCTAGCCCCTCGGCAGTTGCCTGGACGAACCTTGTTTTACCAGCCCCCAGCGGTCCCACCAGTGCGACGACCGCGCCGGGCTCCAGGGCCTTTGCGAGCGCTCTTCCCAGGTGGCAGGTTGCCTGTTCGTTTTCGACAGTCAAGGAAAAAGATTGCACAGCAGGTATTCGACTTTCGTGGTTTAGTCTGTTTTGCGCGGAGGTTCACCGTGCAGCCATCCGGTGGGTGCAAGTGGAGCCAACTTGCCACCGGCAGACCGCTGCCACAAGCCCGTTTGCGAAACCAGTTCGCCAATGTCGGTCAATCCGCATACCAGCGGGTCCTCGGCGAGCAGGCGGACAGCTTCCTGGGGGGGCACGGCCAGCAGTAGCTCAAAATCTTCGCCGTCCGCCAGTGCGTGTTCAACGGGATTCTCCAGCAGGCGGGCTGCTGCGGAGATGGGGAGCCGGTCGAGGTCAACCGCTGCCCCGCAACCACTTGAAGTGGCCAGCCGCGCGGCGTCGATGGCCAGCCCATCGCTGATGTCGAGGCCGGCGTGCAACTCGTAGGCCGCGTTCAGTTGGAGGGCCTCTTCGATTCGGGGGGTGAAATCGAACTGGTGTGCTGCAAGGCTTCCCCCGACTGTGCCCGTCACCAGCAGTCGGTCACCCGGCTGGCCACCCGATCGGGTCAGGGGGCCCTCTCGGGTTACTGTTCCCAGGGCAGTGCCCGAGAGGACCAGCGGGCCATCGTGCAGATTGGTATCACCACCTGCAATTGGCACGTTGAACTGTTCGGCCAGGGGAAGCATTCCTTCGTAGAGAGACTTTGCCAGTTCCAGTAACCCTGGCGACCAGTCAGATTGAGAATCGTGTTTGGCTGGCAGCCACCCAGCGGAGGACTGGGACGGCAGGGCGATCGCCATTACCACTGCCAGCGGCCGGGCAGCCATGGCGGCCAGATCGCTGAGGTTTACCGCCAGTGCTTTGCGACCAATTCGTTGCGGGTCGACTTCCCCCAAGCGGAAATCAATCCCGTCGGAGAGCAGGTCGGTAGTGACGACAATTTGCGCCGGGTTTGCGCTGGCGGCAGTCGGTGCAAGCAGAGCCCCATCATCACCCATCGGTAAGGCGAGATTTTCGCTCCGCGGCAACCGCTCGCTCAGCCAACGCACAAATTCAGCTTCGAATTCCTGGCTCATTCTGTGAATCTACCCGACCTGGCCGGTTGTTCTCCGGAGGGGGCTGGAGGCTTGGCTTGAACCTGAGTGGGCAACCGAATACGGAAGTTGATGGTTGGTTTTTTGGCCGGGGTGCCCAAACGGGCGATAAATCGCACGCGATCTCCCGGTTTGAGGAGTTCCCAATTGCCCGTTTCGAGTTTGTCATCTGCGAAAAACTGCAGCCGGACTGGTTCCGGAGGCGAAGGGAGATCAAGCAAGACGACGCCGCCAGGATACCTGGGTGGTTCAATAAGCGAGGCTTCCCAAATGGCCTCACCTGCAACTCCTTCAGGGAGTCCTTCCCTGGTTCTTGCGAGCATCGTTCTAATGTCTTGATCTTGATTCGCCAGCGACTCCATGAGCGTCCAGGTAAGTTCGATTTGCTGTCCGAACAAGCCAAGTTCCGTTAAATCGATCCCTGGCAATTGGCCACCACTTTCGAGGACTTTGATTCGCCTTACCAGTTCCGGATAGCTTGTTCGCCAGGGGCTGCCGTCTACCAGGTTCGGCTCCGCTGGAGGAGGGGCTTGCGTTCTGCCCTGCCCAGGTTGGCCCGGGGTGTTGAATTGAAGCTGTTGGTCGTTGCGAAACCGGGGGTCTGTGACCAACTGGTCCCGTCCAATCCACTGGGTGCCGCCGTATGGATTTTCGGCCCCCTGCACAACACCTGGTTCTCGTGGGCTTCCGGTGGGTTGCCCCGGTCGAGGAGGAACTCCACCTGCGGGTGGCCTCGGTGTAGGGTTGCGGCCATCGTCAGTTCTTTGGCCTGGCACTGGTGGCCGGGCCGGACGGCCTTCCTCGGAGAAGTCTCGATTTGGTCCAAGTCCAAATTCTCCAGCCTCTTCTTCTTCAAGGGCCGCTAGTTCGGCCGCCTCAAGTTCCTCCAGTAACTTGGGTTTAAAGCGGGCAATGCGTTGCAGACGCGATTGCGCCTGCTGGCTTAGCCTGGCAACCGGAACGGTAATTTCTCGCTGTACGCGGTCTTTGCCTTTTCCCTTCACCGCTTGGAGGGTCACCGATTCGAGGTTCTCTTCGTGCGAGACGTACTTGGCCTTCACGCGAAATCTCCCGGTCGTGTCAGTCCAGTCCTGAAGTTCAACGAGTGACAGCCAGCGTTTTGCGTACAACTCCATCTTGTGATTCCCCGTTTTCTGGAGGCGCCGATAGAGTTGCTCTGCTTCGGTCGGTTCGCCGCGGAGCGAATGAGTGCCAAGTAGAACCAGGCCAATGGCGCTGAGGGAAAAGAGGGCGTAGCGCATGCTTTTTTGTGGAAAAGAGTTTTGCCGGAAAGCCGAAAAGAGGAGACTCTCAATTTTAGGCAGGGTTGGACCACGAATGCAACCGGCCTGTGCGCCGAAATCCCTTGGGCCGTGCTTGCCTCAGGCAAGCCGACTGTCGGTATGGGGCTAAGGCGACGGTCGATCAACCGATTGCCATCGTCACCGTTTTGTTTTCTGTGTAGGCCTCAAGGCCCGCTTCACCCAGTTCGCGGCCGAGTCCCGACTGTTTGAAGCCACCAAAAGGAGCTGCTGCATCAAAGACGTCGTAGCAGTTGACCCAGACCGTGCCGGCCCGCACTTTACTCGCCAGGTAATGCGCTTTACCAACGTCCCGGCTCCAGACCGCGGCAGCCAGGCCAAAGTTTGTGTTGTTAGCACGACTGACGATCTCATCCATGGCCGAGAACTTAAGCGTGCTCATGACTGGACCAAAGATTTCGTCCTGGGCAATTCGCATGTCATCCGTTACGCCTGCAAACAAGGTGGGTTCAACAAAAAATCCCTGGTCACCAAACCGTTTGCCGCCTGTCAGGCATTCGGCTCCATCTTCCTTGCCGTACTCGACGTACTTGAGGATTTTGTCGAACTGTGCCTGGTCAATTTGAGGGCCTTGTTCAGTGGCTGGATCGAACGGATCGCCAAGACGACGCTGTGAGTTCTTTGCGGCCAGCCGATTGATGAACTCGTCGTAAATAGGTTCTTCCACAAATACGCGGCTACCCGCGCAGCAGCACTGCCCCTGGTTGAAATACAGCCCGAAATGGGCACCCTCGACCGCGGCTTCGAGATCGGCATCGGCGAATACAATGTTTGGACTTTTGCCACCCAGTTCGAACGTGAGTCGCTTCATGGTCTCGGCGGCGTCCCGCTGGATGATCTGTGCCGTTGCCAACTCACCGGTGAAGGCGACCTTGTCAACACCTGGGTGTTTTACGATCGCAGCTCCTGCCGTGGGGCCGTAGCCGGGAACCACGTTAATCACGCCATCGGGAATTCCTGCTTTTTGGGCCAGTCGTGCCATTCGCAAGCAAGAAAGGGGAGTTTGTTCGGCCGGTTTCATCACGATCGTACAGCCTGCGGCCAGGGCAGGGCCCCACTTCCAGGCAGCCATCAAGGCAGGGAAATTCCAGGGGATGATTTGGCCAACCACTCCTACCGGTTCGCGTTGCGTGTAACAAAAATAGTCACCACGAATTGGAATCGTTTTTCCCTGGATCTTGTCCGCCCAGCCGGCATAGTAACGAAGACAATCAATCACGAGTGGAATGTCGGCTGCCCGTGCATCCCCGATCGGCTTGCCATTGTCGAGCGTTTCAAGTGCTGCAAGTTCTTCGGCTTCCTCTTCGATCAGGTCGGCCAGTCGATTCAAAAAACGGCCACGGTCGCGGGCATCAATCTTGGACCAGGGGCCTGTGTCAAAAGCCTCGCGAGCCGCCTCCACGGCCAGGTCAACATCCTCCTTGTCCCCTTCGGCCACTTCGCAAATCACTTCCTCGGTGGCTGGGTGAATGGTTTCAAAGGTTTTTCCGCTTACCGCAGGGATCCACTTGCCACCGATAAAGCAGCTAGTTTGACGTACTTGGGGAGGGGCAATCCGTTCGGTGACTGTAGCCATCGGTGGGCTCCTTTTCTCCTGGAGAGTTGGCCGTGTTCAGTTTGGGGGAGTCTGGTGCGTGTGCCGCCGGTTAAGTTGCGTGTGCTGCCGGTTAAGTATCGAGGGGCCTGGGGAAGTTTGCCTGGGCCGCGGCTGCCGGTTGGTTGAGGTTGTGGTTTGGCGGCTAAAGTTAGGACACGTGATGTTTTCGGCAGACTGTTTTTAGGGAAAGAGGCAATCTTCCGCGGGTAAGCTTATGTTATCGAAGGGGATTGGGGCAAGCCGTAAATGCCCCATGATTGAGGTGTAAGGGCGCTTTGTGTAACCGGAAAACAGCGGGGTCCGATTGCCATTTTCCTTTGGCGAAGGATCTCTTGGAGAGACTTTCGAAAAGTCTTGGTGGGTAGCCCGCAGATGGCTGAAAGCCGAACGGTCTAGTGTGGGATTATGCCATCAGCGGGATGAGCTCAAATCGCACCCCGTCGAACAATCCCAGGTCGCTCAGCTTCAGTTCCGGGATGACCAAAAGAGCCATGAAAGCCAGGGTCATGTAGGGTGCCCGCAACTGCGAACCCAGCTGTTTTACCTGGGCTTCCAGGTTGGAGTAGGCGGTTCCCACCTCGCGACAGGTTCCGGTTGCCATAAGCCCGGCAATGGGTAGTGGTAAAACTTTATTCAGGTGATCTCTTTGCGAGGCGACCGAAAGCCCGCCACGTTCCCGCATGACACGGTTCACCGCCGTTGCAATGTCGTCATCACCAACCCCCACGGCAACGATGTTGTGGGAGTCGTGGGCCACGCTCGAGGCAATCGCTCCACGGTGGAGTCCGAATCCCTGTACAAAGGCGACTCCCGCAGTCGCCTTTTGGTAGCGATTGATCACCACCAGTTTTAAAAGGTCTCGATTAGTGTCGCTACGGACACAACCGTTAGTAACCGTTGCGGGAACTTCCTTGCGGCCGGTGATCAGTTGCCCATCGATCGCTTCGATGAGTTGGATTTGCTCACCCGTTGCCGATACGGCCAGCGATTCCGGTGAAATTTCTCGAGACGTGAACCGATTGACAACTTGGGGCGTGGTTCGTGGGATTGTTGTCTGGCCTTGTTCTGCAACCAGTTCTCCGTCGATCCAGGTACGCAACACTTGGAAGTGGGTGAGCGAGTCGACCTCGATGAAATCGGCCGGGTCTCCCACGCGGAGTTGTCCGACTTCCAGGCGATAGTGCTCAATGGGAGTGATGCAAGCTGCCCGCAAGGCGTCGTAAACGTCGATCCCGCGCCGGACGGCCTCGGCTACCAGGAGATTGATGTGTCCTGCGAGGAGTTTGTCCGGATGCAAGTCGTCACTACAGAGCATCGTTTTGCCTGGATATTCACCCAGTAGCGTATAGAGGGCATCAAAGTTCCGGGCTGCCGACCCTTCACGGATGGCAATTTTGCAGCCAGCCGCCAATTTTTCCAGCGCTTCCTCTTTGGAGACACATTCGTGGTCGGTAGAGATGCCAGCTTTGATGTACCGCCGCGCTTCGTCACCACGGAGACCAGGGGCGTGACCATCGACCGGTTTTTTCCGTTGGTGGGCTGCCTGCAACTTGGCCAGGCATATGGGATCGTTCCTCAAAACCCCAGGGTAGTTCATCATTTCGCTCAGGTAACCAATCCGCGGATCGTCGAGTAGTGCTTCAACTTCAGCCACGTTGATTTCGGCGCCAGCCGTTTCAAACTGTGTAGCGGGGACACAGGATGGCGCACCAAAGAAGATTTTTAAGGGGGACTGCTCTGCGTTGTCCAGCATGTACCGCACGCCCTCGACACCCAGTACGTTAGCAATCTCGTGAGGATCGCTTACCGTGGCCACCGTGCCATGGAGTACGGCTTCGCGAGCAAATTCGGTGGGAACCAGCATCGAACTCTCGATGTGCACATGCGCATCGACAAAACCGGGCAGGATAAAGGAACTGGAAGCCTGGTCGGGATTGGGTTCGATGGCCCCGATTCGGCCATTTTCGATTCTGAGGGTGGCCGGTTGAAACTGCTTACTGGCGATGTCGACGAGGTTGGCGGTTAAGCTGAAATTGTGGTTCATACACGTGAGGATAGCGAATCAATGGCTGTCCGTAATGGGGGGCACCGATGTTATGGCGGTTAGCGACCCATTCGTCTGTGATGGCCATTAGCGACGAATGGGTCGTCGGCGGTAACCAAGCAGGCTTGTGCTCCAGGTGGTGAATACTTAGGAAGAACTTTGGGGATATAATGGGTAATGGCGTGAAATTGCGGGCCAAAAACTGCAAAACTGGTTTGCCGCCGCCGGTGGCAGGACTTGCACCCCAGGCCAAAATTAATCCCTATGAAATTACTGTTTGAAAAACGTCTTGCCTGGTTGCTGTGCCTCGGTGAATTGCTGCTATCGTTTTTCGTGTCGGCTCGTGCTGAAGAACCGGTCAATTTTGCTCTGCAGATCGCCCCAATTTTCGAACAGCACTGTGTGAAATGCCATGGAGCAGACAACATGAAGGGAGATGTGTCTCTGGCAACGATCGAGGACCTTGAGGAAAATGGGTTTGTCATTGCTGGTGATCCCGACGGAAGTTACCTGCTGGAATTGGTGACTGCTTCTTCAGATGGGACGCCACCAAAGATGCCCAAGCAAAGTGAGCCGCTCTCGGAGGGCGAGGTAAAGATGCTGCGGAGGTGGGTGACCGCGGGAGCGGAATGGCCGGAAGAAGTTGTCATAAAGAACAAATCGAAGGCAGACGAGTCGTGGTGGTCACTACAACCGCTGGCTGTTGCGGACCGTGAAAAGACGATCGACGATTTTCTGCGGTTTAAGCTGGTAGAACACGGTCTGGACTTTAATCCGCAGGCTGACCGCCCAACTTTGATTCGGCGCGCTACTTATGACCTGCTTGGGGTTCCGCCAACCCCCGAGGAAGTGGAGGACTTCGTTAAGGATACGGATTCCCAGGCCTACGAAAAACTAATTGACCAGTTGCTTGCGTCGCCCCACTATGGTGAACGTTGGGGACGTCACTGGCTGGACGTGGTGCGGTTTGGGGAAAGTGCCGGTTACGAGGTCAACGCCATCATTGACAATTTGTGGCCATTTCGGGATTACATAATCCGGTCCATCAACGAGGACAAGCCTTTTAATCAATTGATTCGTGAACATATTGCAGGGGACCTTCTTGGTAAGGACGATCCCGATGTTGCGGTGGGATCAGCTTTTCTCGTGGCGGGGCCGTATGACAGTGTTGACAACCAAGATCCGGTACAGCAAGCACAGATTCGGGCCAACACCATCGATGAGATGGTTCGGGCAACAGGCGAGGCTTTTCTGGGGATGACGCTTGGTTGTGCGCGGTGTCACGATCACAAGTTCGACCCTGTTACGCAGCAAGATTATTACGGTCTCTACGCTACATTTGCTGGAGTGCGGCATGGTTCCGTAAAACTGGCGACTTCTGAAGTGCGGGCTGAGCGGGCAAAAAAACTGGAACCTCTTCAGGAGCATCGTCGGGCGCTGCTGGAGACGCAGTCCTCGCTTCGTAGCGTGATTTTAGAACGCGCCGAGAAACAGCAGGCCAAGTACGAATTGCAGTGGGTGCGGCCTGCAGTAGATCCTACTGGAACCGAGGAGCATTTTGATCCAGTCGTGGCAAAGTACGTTCGGCTTGTCTGTGAAGCCCAAAATGTAACGATTCAGGAGGCGGCAGGGTTTTCCATAGACGAATTTGAGGTGTGGTCGGTTGGCGAGAGGCCAGAGCATGGTGATAACGCCAAAGTGCAACGCCCGCAGGCTGGTGTGGTTCAGAATGTGGCACTCGCGGTCAATGGTGGGCGGGCAACAGGGGATGCGCGCAAGATCGAAGATTTTCCTGAGGCCTACGGCCCTCATCTTGCCATTGATGGCAAGCGGGATGCCCGATTTATTGCTGCAGGAACCGATCTTACGATCGAGTTGGCCCAGCCAACCCTGATTGACCGAGTTGTCTTTTCCAACGTCAAGCCCCAGGAAGCCTCCAAGCAAATCAAGTTTGTATTTGTTGCCGAGTATTGCATCCAAGTTTCGGTGGATGGTCAAACTTGGCGGGAAGTGGCCAGCGGGCGAGACCGAAAACCGATCGATCGAGAGGGTTATGTTGAGCAACGGTTGCTCCAACTGGAAAGGTCTGCCCTGGAACAACAGGAGCAGGCCCGCCTGAAGGAGGAGCTTGAAGCGGTGGATCGGGAAATTGCCGAGATTCCCAGGTTGCCATCGGTTTGGATTGGCCGACGCGTAGCCGCCGATGCGGAGGGGCCGTTTCATGTGTTCCTGGGTGGGAATCCCCAGAAAAAAGGCGCACAGGTTTTTCCGGCAAGCCTGGCGGTGTTTGGGAATGGGGATGAAAAATCGGAGAACAGGGGGCCAACGGGCAAGGGTGCCCCCTACAGGCTCTCGAGCGATGCTGATGAAGGAGAGCGTCGGACTGCGCTGGGCAACTGGATTGTGGGTTCCGCCAGTCCAATCGCGCTGCGGGTTCTTGCCAATCGTTTGTGGCACTATCACTTTGGAACGGGGATCGTCGATACCCCTAGCGACTTCGGTTACATGGGAGGAAATCCTGTGCATCCAGAGTTGCTGGACTTTCTGGCAGCCGAACTGCAAAAAAACGGATGGCGCATCAAAGAAATACACCGGCAGATCATGACTTCCGAAGCCTATCGGCAGTCTTCCGCGTTTCGTGCGGACGCCGCACAGGTAGACGGCGATACGCGATTCTTGTGGCGATTTCCTCCGCGCCGATTATCAGCAGAGGAGATTCGTGACACGATGCTTCAGGTGAGTGGAAAACTCGATCGTGTTGTGTTTCGCCAGTCGGGAGCGAGCGAGGTGGAGTCCTCGCCTGGCGAATCCTGCGGGGCCTCTCGGGACGGCGGTCCCGGTTTTCGGATGTACCACTATATGCAGGACAACGTCAGTACCTACGTACCGCTTGACAAGCATGGGCCGGAAACGTATCGACGAGCTGTTTATCACCAGAA
The DNA here is from genome assembly GCA_965243695.1 of Lacipirellulaceae bacterium. Lineage (GTDB taxonomy): Bacteria > Planctomycetota > Planctomycetia > Pirellulales > Lacipirellulaceae > JAKVCB01. The sequence goes on from CBDEWC010000034.1 coordinate 39,860, forward strand.
TGCGCGCGCCGCAGTGGTTGACCTGATGACCGATTTTGACCAGCCTGATTGTGCTTTTGCGGTGCCGAAACGGGTTGCGACGACTTCGCCGCTGCAGGCGCTGACTTTGCTGAATCATAGTTTCACACTCGACATGGCCACTGCGCTGGCCGAGCGACTCGGTGAGGATGCCGGTGACGATTTAGGAGGGCAGCTTGGCCGTCTTTTTCAGTTGTGCTATGGCCGGGATCCTACAGATAGAGAAGTTAAGAGTTGTCAAGAGTTTGTCGATGCGCAGGGGCTTGTGGCGTTGTGCCGTGTGCTACTGAATACCAATGAGATGATTTATGTCCGATAGCCAGGCTTTAAATCTTTACGAGATGACTCGCAGATGTTTTCTCGGAAACGTCTACACCGGTATGTCGGGCATAGGCGCGATGCATCTTCTTTCGAGCGGGGTAGCGGGCGGACAGGCAGAGTGGCAGTCCGGTTGTGGGCAAACCCATTACGCGGCGCCGGCAAAACGTGTGTTGCAAATATTCTGTCCTGGTGCTGCTTCGCACATGGACTTGTGGGATTACAAGCCAGCGCTTGAAAAGTACCACGGAAAGCCTTTGCCGGGTGAAGAGGATTTAGTGTCGTTTCAGGGCAAGAATGGGAGCCTGATGAAAAGTCCGTGGCCCCTGGTTCCATCCGGGGAAAGTGGCAAACGAATTAGTTCTCTACTGCCATGCATGGGCCGACACGTCGATGACATCGCGTTTGTCCATTCGATGCAGAGTCCTACCAACACGCACGGTCCAGGCTGTGTATTCGTGAGTACCGGACATCCGGTTGAGGGATTTCCGGCCGCTGGGGCATGGGCCAGTTATGCGCTGGGCAGTGAAAACGAAAACCTGCCGACCTATGTGGCTATTTCCGATATCCGTGGTGAACCGCCCAACGGCAAGGCCAACTGGTCCAACGGGTTTTTGTCGGCTCATCACCAGGCGGTGATGATGAGTGACCATCAACGGATTCGTAATCTGGCACGCCCCGCAGCCGTGTCGGAATCGCAGGAGGTGGCATCGAGCAAGCTGCTTGGGGAGCTTAATCATAGTTTTTCGGATGCTAACCCCGGTGAAAGTGACCTAAAGGCACGTATCGCTGCTTACGAGTTGGCTGCCCGCATGCAGTTGTCCGCTCCGGAAGTTTCCGACCTGTCACGCGAGACCATCGAGACCCACAACCTCTACGGTACAGAAGATAGAAATCCGCTGAAGGCTTCCTATGCCCGCAATTGTCTGCTGGCACGACGGTTGCTTGAGCGGAATGTTCGTTATGTCAACCTTTACTGCGGTTCGCGGGCGTCTGGTGTCGACGGACTTCTCAATTGGGATGCCCACGCGACGCTCAAGGCGGACTACGAGCGTCACTGTCCGATCTTCGATCAGCCCACAGCAGCGCTACTAACAGACCTGAAGCAGTCGGGACTTCTCGACGAGACGTTGGTCTTGTGGACCACCGAGTTTGGCCGCATGCCAACCCATCAAGCTGGCGCCGCCGGTCGTGATCATAATCCCGATGGATTTACGTGCTGGATGATGGGTGCAGGCGTGCAGGGAGGAGTCAGTTATGGAGCGACGGACGAGTTTGGACGTCGGGCAGAAGTCCATCCCACCACGGTTTGGGATTTCTATGCCACGGTCCTTCATTTACTCGGATTCGCTCACGAAAAATTGGTGTGGTACCACAACGGTCTTAACCGACGATTGACCGACGTGCATGGGCATGTCCTTACGGACATCGTGGCCGGATAGCGGTCGTATCTCTTCTGCGCCCGCAGTCCGCTCGTTGGCCCCAGCGGTTCGGTAAAGCGGTTCAGTAAAAAGAGGTCACAGTCCTCGGTTCTTGAGGAAGGCAATCAAGTCTGCCAGTTCCTGGAGGGTCAGCTGTTTGTCCAGTCCTGCCGGCATGATAGAAACACGGCTGGGGTGGATCTCGTCGATGTCCTCTCGGGGCAGGCGGACTTCCTGGTCAGGGCCCGTAGCCAGCAGGAGTCCGGTCGCCGAGTCATCGCGAATTAACCCGTTGACCGCCTGGCCGCTGGTGGTGACCACGATCACCGGTTCGTAGCTGCGGACGAAGCTCAGGCTCGGAAAAACAACCGACTCCAACAAGTCCTGCTTTGTGCGGATGGTACCGATGCGGCTTAAATCGGGTCCCGTGGTTCCTCCCGCATGACCGAGGCGGTGGCAGGTCGAGCAGAGTGCCTTGGAGCTGTGAAATACAGCGTGGCCGCGGTGGATGTCACCGCCGGTGATTTGCGGTAATAAATCGGCAATCCGCTCTCTTTGCGATTCAAGGTCGACATTGACCAGCACGTGCAGCTGCTCGATACCTTCCTGGACGGGCGGCCCATATTTGCCAAGGATCTCATGAAGTATCTCAATCCGCAAAGCAGGTAACGCTGGCGACTTGCGGAGTGACAAAAGGAGTTGGAGCCCCAACGGATCGTCGTGCCCATGCGCGAAGGGATTGAGTAGTTGGTTCAACTCAAGCGGGCCAGTCCTTTCGATCAGTCCGCATACCTGGCGAAGCTGTTGAGATGACAGCCGGCTCCCAGAGATTGCCATAGCTGCTGCCTGTCGAAGGCTTGCTGGTGACGCGTCCGAAAAACTTGTAGACAACATGTCGAATTGGGCCGAGCTAAGCTGAGGTAACCGTGCCGAGATTACGGACAGGGCTTGAACGCGCGTTTCCCTGGGCAACTGATTGTCGTGGGCGACGGCCAGCAACGCGCGATCGAGATCTTGATTGGGCTCTTCCGGTGTGGGCAATTCTCGCACTGTTGCGACGGCCAGCGACAGCAATTCGGAGTCGTGCTCGGTGGCGAGTTGTGCGAGGGCGTTAAGCCATGTGGAAGGAGTATCGGTTGGCCTGGCACGGGCCATCGCCCGCAAGATAAGCTTGCGACTTGCTAACGGGACCTTGTTTTGCGCAACGTGACTGGCCATGAGCGATTGAATCGTGGGGTGCGCGGCAAATTGGGCCAGGAGTATCTCCAGCGGTGGCGCGCTGCCAGGTTGACCGTCGTCCGTTTCCAGCGAAGATCCGCTTGCCAGTTGAGTTTCAAACCAGTCCGCCAGTTCTGGGCTCCAATCGGGGTGACGTCGAATCAGCCAATCCGCGGCTTCTTTCAACACAGCATTTGGTGATTCCAGCAGTGGCACCACACTGCCAGGCTGTAGGTGGTTGCCTGGAATCTGGTCCAGGGCAATCAGTGCCGCAGCCTGAGTTCCTGGCTGGCGGCTGGCGATACCGGCCTGCAGGCTTTCGGCATCGGCCAATTCAATCAATGCATAGGTGATCGAGTGTTTGAGGTCACGGTCGCCGGCGTCAGCGGCTGCTGCCAGTAGATGGGAGGTCGCCTCCTGGGCACCCATCCTTCCCAGTGCCTCAGCAGCAATACGACGATTGGCAGGCGTGTCGCCACGCAGCATTTTAATCATTGGATGAAATGCTGCGCGGTCACGATGCAAGCTGACAGTCTGCGCAGCCGTCTTGCGAACCTGCTCGTCTGAATGCCGCAGTAAACCGCGGATCAGCGCCCTGGCTTTTGCATCTCCTACCTGACCCAGGGCCCATACGCGGACGACCGCTCCGGGTGGATCTTCGCCCAAACCGGTATCCCTTTCTTTTTCGAGACGTTCCAGGAAGGGACCCATTGCACTGGAAGTTTGGCGGGCCGCAAAGGCCCGTTTGGCACGTTCCCGCACAAGGGGCCGCTTGTCAGCAAGGAGTTGCCAAAGCTGTTCTGGTTCGGCGTTGTCCCAGAAAATGCGTTTGCCGCGGGGGTCTTTGAGAATTTGCGCCCCGGTTTTTCGCACACGGTAGATCCCGCCGAGGGCAGCTGCTTTTTCGAGTTGCGATGTGGGGCAGCAGATTTTGTACCAGCCTCCCGTATCGACGACGAGTAGGCTCCCGTCGGCGTCAGTCAGGATGTCAGTGGGATGAAAATCAACGTCATGCGAAGTCACAAAGTTGTGGTCGGTCGTGCGCAGTGAGGCACCCTCTGGCTGCAGTACATGGCGCGATACTTTGCGGAGGTTAAACTGGCAGGCAAACAGGTTGTCGCGGTAATCGTCTCCCCAGGTTGTAAAATCGTACCGTTCCAGGCCGCAGGGTGCTGCAGCCCCCATGTGGACCAGCACCGGGAGCAGGTTGCCGGTACGGGCGTGATCTTCCAGGACGCGGTGGTCTTTTCCGTGAACTCCGCCATAGATGGCGCGGGCTATTCCATCCCGTTTCCCATCTCCCGGATGGTCCAGGAAAGTGGAAGTGAAAAAACGGTCGCCCGTTGGTGTGAACGCAATATCGACCGGATTGTCCATGCCGCCGGTGGTTACCGGTTCGAAGTTGGAGCCATCGGGTCGTGCGCGAAAGATGTGGGCAGCCTCCGTCGTCCATTCGCGTCCGTTGACAACGTGAGTTTGTTCGGCAAAAGCTCCTTTGCACCAGTAGATAAACCCGTCGGGTCCCAGGTAAGGGCCATGGAGGTCATTGGCGCAGTGGGTCACCGTTTTTCCCTCGAACCATTCTTCCCGCTGGTCGGCTACGCCGTCATCGTTGGTGTCGGTCAGCTTCCAGATGCTCGGGGGCGCGGCGACGTAAAGTGATCCGTCATAAAACATCGTGCCTTCGGGCAACATCAGGTCTCTGGCAAAAACGCACGATTCATCAAAGCGTCCATCGCCGTCGGTATCTTTCAGGCGCACAATGCGGTGCGTACGCTCGACAGTTTGCGTTTCTATGGGCTTGTTGCTACCAGAAGAATCGCCCACGTAGAGCCGGCCCTGGTCGTCAAAGGCCGCTGTAATGGGGCGGTCCACGAGCGGCGGCCCCGCGGCCAGTTCGATCGTAAACCCTTCGGGCACCGATAATTCACGGGCGGCACATGGTGCGCACAGCCACAGTATGCTCACCAAGGACAGAACAACCGTGAGCGAGTTTTGGGAGAAGGGTTTCACACCTGGGAACACCAAGTGAAAAGTCGTGAGGTTCACCATCGTCAAATCTTACCGTTGCAAACAGGCAATCAAGTGTAGCGAAACCTGTGTAGCGAAACCTTTTTTCGTCAGGCTTGAATTGTAATCGGCATCACGGGCCGGGTCAATTTGGTCCCTTCATCCGGAAACAGGAAACGGTTGAGTCTCGGCAGCATTCCAAATAGAATGTTGTCCAAACAGCAAGGAGATAAGTAGGCTGTTTGCGCGCGTCGAACCACAACTGTTGAGAAAAGGAACCACGAATGACGCATGACGATTTCATTCAAGAGGCCGTGCAATTGGCCAGGCAGTCAGTGGAGAATGGGTGGGGTGGCCCATTCGGTGCGGTGATCGTTCGGGACGGAGAGATTGTTGCTCGTGGGCAAAACCGGGTCCTTCTTACGGGGGATATCACGGCGCATGCAGAAGTCGAAACGATTCGCAAGGCATGTCAGGTGGTGAATCCTTTTGCCCCGTCTATTTCGGAAGACGAACAGGACGAGTCGATCCTGCAGTTGGTGGATCGTCCCGAAGATTCGTGCGATGTGGTCCCGCAGCGGGCTCGGATGTTGATGGGCATGGAACTGTATGTGAGCGGTGCTCCCTGCCCCATGTGCATGAGCGCCATTTACTGGGCTCGGTTGGATGCGGTTTATTACAGTTGTAGCCTCGAGGATACCAGCCGCATCGGTTTTGACGATGCATTTCAATACGAAGATTTTGCCAAGCCCTATGATCAGCGGAGGATAAAGATCCAACAGGTCCGGCCTGATCTGGGAGCTGAGGCATACAAAGTCTGGATGGACAAGGCGAACCGGCATTACTACTAAGTGGTGAGTTGGGAAGAAAAACGGTAGCTGGTTCGTTCAGTTAATAAAAGGGTTTCATGCCATGCCGGAATCTACTCCTGTGAAACGTGGTTTGGGCCCTGTTGTGTCGTCGTCCCTCTTGACTCCGCTGACGATTGGCATACCGTTCTGTGTTTTTAAGTTCATCTTCGGCCTTATGGCGTTAAAGATCGGTGCCGCAGAGCAGCTGGCAGTGATGTCGGTGCTGGGATGCACGGTGATCGTGTGGGCGCTGATTGACCTGGGGATGAATCTCGTACGGATTGTGGGTTGGTTTTTTAAAGTCGAACCCCCTTGGGAATTTTGTCTTGTCGCTCAGGTTGGGCGTCTGTTTGGCTCTCCTCGGTTCTTTTTGACCGTCGATACATTTTTGTCGTTCTTTATTATTTGCTTTTTCCTTTGGTCGGGTTGGATTGCAGAGTTGTCACCTGTGGAATCGTATTTCTGGTATGCGGCGACGACCGTGAATCTTATCAGCCTTTCGATTGTCAATATTGTTTCGGAATACAAGCTGGAGAGGAAAGACGCTTAACCGAAGTGGGCGGACGAAGCGGCTTTGCCGGAATGGTTGTCCATCGGAACTAATCCTTTGAAGCCGTTGTCGTGCAGGGAAAAGCTGCGTAGCAAGTGGACCCACACGTTAAACCGCAGTGCGGCTTGTAACGTAAGTTCTTGCAATGGGTCGCTCTGGGAATTGTTAGCGTATGTTTTGAAGCATGGGGCTGTTACAAATGGTTCTCATCAGGCGCGCGGCGATTCATTTTCGGGGTTGTGGGACCGTGCCGATCTTCTAGGGAGATGGCAGCAGAAAGAAGTTTGTCTCTACCCCGATGTTTCGTCAGTAATCTTTCGGGGTTACCTCAGTGGAGCACCGATCCTGTGTGGTGGCATTTGGCAGCCAAATGGTAGCCAGCCAGGGGATCACATCGGCATTTCGCGTTTGTGCGATTGCCGGAACAGCGAGTGCAATTACGCTTTGCGTAGCTGCCACTGCCGACCGCGAAACTTGACATCTTTTGCTTCAGCTAGGCGGTCTCTGCTTGATTTGGTATTTTGGTCGAATCAACATGCCGGAGGATTCGATGCGCAAAAAACTTGAGTTTTGGGACCCTCACTTTCACATCTGGGACGTGAGAGAAAACACAACCACTGGCCAGGAACTCGCAGAGCTATTTGCACCCAACGACGACCCGGTCTATACGATTCACTCCTACGAAAAAGATTGTAATACCGGAGATGACGATGTTGAGCCTCTCGGAGGTGCGTGGCTGGAGGCCTTGAGTGTGTGCCAGGTTGGCAAGACTGGGCTCGAGTACATCAAAGACTGTCTGGCCGAATACAAGTGGGCAGCCCAACAGATCAAGAAGTCAAACCGAAACTACGTCCTTGTGCCCGCGGCGCCACTGGAAGAGCCGTCAGTAGGTGGGCTGCTGGCCGAACTGGCCGGCGATCCAAAAGTCAAAGGGGTTCGTCAAATCGTCAACCACCAACCTGACTGGCCGAGGAATACGCATTTGGGCGATCTTCTCGACAATCCGGCTTGGCAAAGGGGATACGCGGAACTGCAGAAGCACAAGCTGTCGTTCGATCTTCAGCTCAACCCACACCAGTTCACCAAAGCAGCCGCACTTATCAAACAGCATCCGGAAATTCCGGTGATCATTAACCACCTGGGGTCACCAACCCTGGAGGATCTGACCGAAAAGTCCGATCAGTTCAGGGCAGGTATTGAATCGCTTGCGGCGTGTGAAAATACCACGGTCAAGCTTTCCATGCTCTTCTACACGGCCCAAGACTGGGATCAGTACGACGTTGTGATGGACGCCGTGTGCTTTGTAATAGATACGTTTGGAGCGGACCGATGTTTCTTTGCGACAAACTACCCGGTTGACATCAAGTTTGGTTGGTCGGCCGGTAGGCTGTTTGGTGCCATGCGCAAGCTCATTGAGGCGAGGTACGACGAAGCTGTACTCAGAAAAATTTTCTCGGAAAACGCGATGCGGGTTTATCGAGCCGACTCGTGACCGGTCTCTTTAAGCGAGTCTGTTGGATTATTCAGATAGGGCTCAGGTTCGAAGTCGATATGGCTGGAGGTCCGTTCGCGCCAAAAACAATTCCGGCGATATTGTGCCGTGGTGATAGACGCAGTCGACGAGTCGTTCGTGAGTCTTGATAATGTCCCTTATCTTGCAGGCGCATGAAACGGTATACTGCTCAGGATCGGTCAAGAAATGGTGCCGCGATTAATATCAGAGGGATTTGTGCGATGGACGACCCGAAATACTGCGAAATGGTGCAGTTCCTCAAGGACCTCGAGACCGATGATGTTCTGCATGTTGGCAAGTCCTTTATGGCGCACCTGATCAGTGTGTTTAATGATTTGAGGCGCTGGGGGGCTGGCCAGGATGTCTGCCGTGCTGGTCTGTTTCATTCCATCTACGGGACGCAAAAGTTCCGGCGGTTTTGTTTGCCGATCGATAAGCGGCGCCAGGTGAGAGCATTGATTGGAGACCGCGCCGAGTGGATAGCATTCCTGAACTGTTTTATGGATCGTGAAGATTTCGATGCGATCTTTATCGAGGGAAAGTCGGAGCGGCGCGTGATCAACCGCGAAACGGGCGAGGTGTACGAGGTTGATCCAAAGGATTTTGGCGATCTTGGTTTTATGCACCTGTGCGATTGGCTTGAGCAAGTGGCACGTTCAGGGGAGTGGGATTATCGCAGGGCGGCCTATCGTGCGATGGCTGAGTATTACGGTGGCGTGGCCCTGGAGGAATTTGATCGCGTCTATGCGGCTGCCTGAGCCTGCTTTCAGGAGGTTCAGTTTCACCCCGTCGGAGGTGACCAGTGGAGTTTGTTTAATTGTGCGCATCGGTTGGATCCTGCACGAGTGGCCTCCGGCGCCGATGGGTTACCAGCCTTGGTTCAACTGGCAGGAGCCTTTTTCTCCAGGGCAAAGACTTCTTTCATTTCAACCCACTTCGTGTCTGGTTCTGCTTCGGGAACGTTTGTTTGAAAAGTACGCATCAGTTCGTCCCACTCCTTGGCCTTTGGGTTTTTCATGTACTTCGGGAAGTCCCTTTCCATATCGAAGTCATCAGCAGCTTCGGTGAACATAAACAGGCGATGGCCGATACGATAGATGAACAACCGTAGGATGCCACAGTTTAAGCAGCCCTCGACCACCTCGGGCCAGACATTGGCATGGTAGTGTTCGTATTTTTCGATAATGCCCGGTTCATCTTTCAATTGACACGTTGTGGCGAATCGTTTCATGAGAATCCTCTTAAAGTGGTCTGTCAGAACGGCGAGTGGTCTGGTGTATCAGAGGTCGTGTTGTTTGTACAGCGAAACGGATAGGTTCGCGTTTCAAAGCAGTTTTCAGCAGTGCAGGCGGCCGCTGAGTTGGTGACCTCAGGTGGTCGGTGGTCACGCAGTTGTTGAGAAGGCGTAGGTGCAAGTTCAGGCATCGTGCTGCTGGCATGTTTCTTGCTCGCAGTTCCCTTGCGACAGCTTTGCCACTTGGCCAATGGTACTTAGATGGTTAACCAGTCTGAGAGGTCGTTGTGCCCACCAGCGTCCGTGATGCGTGGGTCCCACCCATTGAAAAAATAGGTCAACGGTTCGTGATCGAGTCCCAGCAGGGAAGGCATTGTCGCGTGTAAATCGTTGACATCGACTTTGTCTTCTGTGGCGTGGAATCCGAAGTCATCTGTGGCAGAACTCCCCCCCCATCACCAGCATTGGCATTGGCCAAATGGTTGGAAGTCTGCTGAACCAAATCATTTTGAAATCCCACCGAAGCTGGGCCGATTGCTATCTTTCGGGTTCAGTTCATTATGGTAGGTTCTGCCCACGTTATTTACTCCCAGGCGTAGTTTCAACTCGGCAGTACGGTGGTTGGCCCCTGGATTCACGAACCCAATAATGTCCGGTGTTGGTGCCGGTGTTGCCTAAAAACTACCGCTTGCGTTTGGCGGTAGGGTCTCTACCACGGCAGGCACGATGTTCCATCTCGAGGAGGACGTTGACCAGATCGGGATTGGTTGCTTTCAGGTAGCGTTTCACCTGGTCGGTGACTATTTGGCCGATGATGAATTGCCGATCCGGAGAGATTCTGGATAGAGATCGTGGTGGAAATAGGCGGCATCGAGCAAATCGAAATCCCTGTCCGGCATATTTTCGGCCGTTTGTTCGCAGCGGACACTTTCCGTGATCCAATGACCTCCGTAGCCGCGTCGCCAGCGATCGGACTCGTTGCGGTGCGAGGTGTGCAGAGCCTGGCTGTGATGGAAGACGACTCCGCCTTTGCGAACCAGTGCAAGCGACTCCTTGTTTCGATCAATGAAATCCTCAGGGGGCACCCAGTGGTTCGGGTCGTCCGGAAGTGGCGCGTGTGGCAAGGGGCTCTTATGGGAGCCGTCGATATACCGCAGGCAGCCGTTGCTGGCATCAACGTCGTCCATAGCAATCCATGAGGTGATGACGTCGTCGGCGGGAAAACATTGAAAATAGGCGTTGTCCTGATGAAACGGCTTGGCTGAACCGAAGTGAGGTGGTTTCATGAATATCTGGTCGCTCATCAACAACGGGTGTTGGCCTACCAGGATCTTCAAAATGTCGATGATCCTCGGATCGAGTATGAGCTGGCGGAAGAGCGGTGCCTTGAGGAACGGTTGCTCAATTTTGCGGGGCGCCTGCTGGCCATCTTCTGACTGGTCAACCCCGGTATTGGCTGCAGAATTCAATTCTTCAAAGCCGATTTTCGTTGCCAATTCAGCGGCCTGCTCTACCTCTTTCGGTTGGAACACTCCTTCCACGACTAGCCATCCTTTTTCCCAGTACTGGTCGTAGGCTAGCTGGTCAATCATGTTGGTGCGCCCCGGATAAAAAAATGTGACGATAATGGGTAGATGGCAGAAGCGGTCCAATTGTCGCGCGGACCGTAGTCTATCAGCCACCCGGTCAGGAGGTCAATGTTTTTGGAGACTTGATTGTGGTCTCGACATGGTTGTCTGCGACCTGGGTTTCGACCACCGACTGTGGGGCCACGCGAAGTGTTGGATTTATTCGGTTCCCTTCTTTCGGCTGGTGGACTGGCGCGGTGAGGGCCATTAGCGCGTCCCGCACGAGGCCCAAAGGGTCAGGCCTGCGTGGCCTTGTTCCTGCAGGTTTTGATTACGTGACCGGTACGGTGAAGTCCGCCAGGAATGGTGTTTTTGACGCGAGTTCTGGCATCAAAAAGTTTTGAGAAGTGGTTCTGTTGAAAACTACCGGTGGCAGCGATCTTAGGTTATCCGGCAAGCTCATGTGGGCAGGCTAATCTTCAACCGTGCTGTCGATTTCGACACCGACCCGGCGGGCTGTCTTGACGATCTGGTTCCAGGTTTCTGGATCCAGTGGTATTCCCTCGCGCTCGCGGCGCGCCTTGCGGCGAAAGTGATATTCTCCTGGAAGAATCACCTCGTCATACCCTTGGGCCGGTGCGGAGGACTTCATGTAGGACTTGAGCTGTTCGATGGCCGTTTTGAATTCCGCTGGCGGGGCAAACTGACCTGGATCAATAACCAGAAAGCATGCGCGCTGCCCGTAGGGATTTTCCTCGGTTGCCAAATGTCCGCTTAGCGTATTGCTCAGCACCTCGACAAGCATACCCAGCCCAAATCCTTTAAAACCGTGCATGCCACCGAACGGAAGAATGGTGCCGCCTGGAGGACCATAGAATTCGTTGGGATCGCGGGTAACGGCGCCGTCGGCATCGAGTACGAAATTGTCAGGAAGTTCATCTCCCTGATTGCGAAATAGCCGGATCTTTCCCTCGGAGATTGCACTGGTCGACATGTCCAGGATGAACGGGTCATGATCGGTGGGAATGGCATAGGCAAACGGGTTGGTGGTCAGGCGCGGTTCACGGCCTCCCCAGGGGGACACGAAATGTCCCGCGATTGGCCAACTGGCCGTGGCGAGGCAGATCATATTGTGTTGCCGGGCGACCACCTCGGCAAAGGCACCCAGCCGAGCCATGTGATGGCAGTTGGAAACGGTCGTGCAGCCTAAATGGTGTTGCTTTGCCTTTTCGGCAGCCAGGTTTACGGCATGCATAGCTGCGACGGCTCCAAAATTACCGCCGCCGTCCAGCACTGCCGTGGTTGTCGATTCTCGACCAACTGTGAGCGGTGCCCCCGGGTGGATTTTCTTGTTGAGCAGGTCATCCATATACCACACGACACGGATGATGCCATGCGAATCAAGTCCCATTAGATTGGCATCGACCAGCACGTCAGTCACCAGGGCGGCTTCGTCGGGTGAGGCGCCGCCGGCAGTGAAGATCTGCCGTCCGATCTTGCGAAGCCGCTGATGGGAGAAGTTGTTCATGTGGGGTTATCGCTGGCAATTTGCTGACGGATCCATTCTGGCAAAGGTATGAGTGTTTCCCGCGGTGCCACGCATGTGGCAAGGGATGCGGTGCCACGCATGTGGCAAGGGATGTCGTTCAGTTGCATCGTGAAGCGGTTGGCGTATAGGAACATGCCTTGCCTGGGTTGTCAAGAATTAAGGGCGGTGTTGGTCTTTGGGCATTGCTCTTGGTTAGAAAAAGAAAACGGAGTAGGAGGTTTTAAGGGGGGGGGCACCTGGTGCAGAGGGGCTGTAGTCTTGCTATGATATCGGCCAACGGCACAAGTCAATCGCCTCTTGTTTAGTACCCGATGCGTCCAACAGCATGTCTTACTATCACCCTGTGGGAATTGATCTCGGTACCACCCTCTCAGCGGCCGCTGTTATCGATCAGCAGGGCGCGTCGAAAATGATTTGCCATCCCGAAGGCAAGATGCTTGTGCCCAGTGTGGTCTTTTTCGGTGAGGGTGAAATTGTGGTGGGCGAAGCGGCAAAACGGGCGGGCCGCCTCAAGCCGGAACAGGTGGCCTACGAAGCCAAGCGGGACATGGGGAAGTCCCATTATCAGCGGCCGATTCGAGGAAAAATGATGCCGTCGGAGGTAATCCAAAGCTGCGTGTTGGGCAAGCTGCGGGCTCAAATTGTTGACGTCCTTGGCGACTCGCACAAAGCCGTCATTACAGTGCCCGCTTATTTTGATGAGGCCCGCCGTAAAGCGACGGCCGATGCGGGCCAAATCAGCGGGCTTGATGTGCTCGATATTGTGAATGAGCCTACTGCTGCCGCACTCGCATTCGGAGAACAACTTGGCTACATCAATGCGGCCGGCACACCACGCGATCCGCTCACGCTACTGGTCTACGATCTGGGTGGGGGGACGTTTGATGCCACGGTGGTACGGCTCGACGAGGGTGAGATTGTGACGCTGGCGACCGATGGAGACGCCGAACTGGGGGGAGTCGATTGGGATTTGCGGATCGTGGACTTTCTGCTGGAAAAATTTCGGCAGCGATTTGCAGATGCTCCTGAAATTGACGAGTCGGGGATGAACCAGGCTCGCGAGATTGCCCAGGCTGCCAAACATGCGCTGACCGACGAGTTGGAAGCTGTGATGGTGTTTGACGATGCCGGGCGAAAACTTGAAGTCGCGCTGGCTCGCAGCGAATTTGAATCGCTCACAGCCAATCTCCTCGAACGGACCCTGTTTACAACCCGGCAGACACTCAATGCAGCGGGACTACTTTGGAGTGACGTTGACCGGTTATTGTTGGTAGGTGGATCGAGCCGGATGCCAATGGTGCGGATGGCGCTGGAGACTATGTCGGGATTGGTGCCAGATACGAACGTTAGTCCCGATGAAGCAGTTGCCCGGGGCGCGGCAATCTACGCACAACACCTGCTGGCCGTGAAAAATATTCAGAGTTCGGTCCATCAGTTGTCGATCACCGACGTCAATGCCCACAGTTTGGGAATCGAAGGTATCAATCAAGCAAGCCTGCGCAAGGAAAACGCAGTCGTTATTCCCAGGAACTCGCCCCTGCCGGTAGAAGTACATCGCACGTTTGTCACCAAGCATGATAATCAGCAGTCGATTAAAGTGCAGTTGCTCGAAGGGGAAAGTACGTTGCCGGGTGAGTGCCGTGAATTGGCGACGGCGGCCATCAGGAATTTGCCGCCGGGTAACCCGGCGGGGACTAAGATTGATGTTGTGTACCGCTTTGATGCGAATGGACGGCTTTCGGTCCGAGCCAAAGTTGAAGGTACAGGAGGGGAGGCACGCATCGAGTTGGAGCGGATGCGTGGACTTGACGATCAACGGGTCAGTCAGTGGAAGCAAGCCATCTCCTTCGACGGTGGTTTTGAGTCAATAGGCAATTCGATGTTCGAAAGGATGGATCTTCAAGCATGGTTCGATGAGGCCGACGCGGCGCCAATGGATGAAAAGCCTGACAGCAAGCCTGCAAAGCCGACGTCCGAGCCGGCTGTCCCCTATGGGGCCCCGCAAGCCGCTGCCGATACGCTGCGTGATGGGGTCAAGGGACGTCGCGAAGTACGTGCTGTGAGTCCCCCCGCTTTGCATACGTCGAGCGAAGATTCATCTACCCCCGGCAGGGGCATGCTATCGCTCGTGATTAACGTGGTAGGATTTGTCGTTTTTAGTGCGCTGGGTTTGGTGGTTGGGTATTATGTGCTGTGCTTGATTAACCCGGAGTCTAACTTCTTGAACTGGGACCTGCCCGGCCTTATGCCACCAGCCCAGGAGTAGCTGTCCGGTAAAAGCTTGCGAAGGCTCCGCGTGTAAGTTCGTTTGTTGTGGGATGGGGAGTCAGGCCGCAGAACATAACTGTCGCCATCCGGAGAGCTTCGACGGGTCTCTTGTAGAATCGGCGCGGGGTAAGATTGCTAAAGAGCCCGCAGTCGATTATTTTTCGTGATCGTACAGCGACTTTGCCTCCGCGGCAGACAAGGCCCGGTTGTAAATGCGGACGTCGTCGACTTTTCCCGTAAATCGAGTTGAGGTTCCGCTAGTCCACCAGTGGCGGCCAATTGCGCTTTTACCTCTCCTGTAATTCTTTATCAGGGAGCCGTAATGCGCCCGTTTTTCGTGGGCGCCCACGTGTACTCCATTGAAGTAAGCGTTTGAACCATTTGCATCAAACGTTATGACGTGATGTGTCCAGCGGTTTCGATAATTCGAGACAGGCCCCCAGCGTATCTGGTCGACAGTAAATTCCGCTGGCTCGCGGTTCGAATGAAACCGAAAGCTGTGTCGGCCGTCATCAATGTGCCCCAGGTTAATGTACGCCTCTCCATGTTTAGGGATAACCATGTTTTCTTCATTCAGCCAGATGCTCATCGTGAGTCCGTTCCATTCGCTCACGGGCATGTCGGGTAAAAGGAAATGGCTTCCACTATCATCGGACCGCGATTGGCCGACCAGTCGGGTCACCAGACCTCTTTCCGGGTCCTTGAGCCATTCCGGATCGTTTTGTGGACTCGCATGGCGATCGTATCCGCTCAGATCATTGGCATTGCGATCAAAGGGATAGTAGGCGACGAGGCCATTGCGGAGGTGTGCGGGCAGTGAGGAGGCAACCTCTCGAATCATTCCACTCTCATCCAAGATGTATCTCGATTTTGAGATCTTTTTTTCAAGTTTGTTTTTCGCAAGTCCCTGCCTGTCGCCCACCGCAAGTTCATACCAATAGACGGCTCTCGCTTTGATGTGATTCTTGTATTTTGAAAAACCAGGTGGCGGAGTCAGGTCCCACCAGCGGTCGCCTACCGCCTCGGGATCCTTCAAGTTGGCCTGGCTCTCCAAATCAAGCTGGGCAATTGCTGAGATTTCCCCTGGACTGGACGCTGCAAAATAACGTAGCCCTCGATTCCAATCTCCTTGCTCAAAACACCAGTACCTCCCCAGCTCCAAAAGCTGGTCGGAATGATCAGCGCCTGGTACTTCAAGCTCCTTCGTCAGTTGCATCATCGCGTCGTGACGTTTGGCTTTATTGCGGGCCTGGCCAGCAAGTTTTTTGAGTTCGCGCTGGCGATCTCGGTTTCCGGTGGCCTGTTTGCTGGCAAGTTCATAAAGTTTGTCCGCTCCGACATAACGGTGTTCGCTCTCTGCCCGTTTGGCCAGTGACAAGATTAGGGGCAGGAGTTGGCCTCGCATTTGCTGGGCCTCGGGGCCGCGGTATTTTTTAGAGATTTGTTCTGACCAGGCTTTGACAGCCGTTGCGCGGAGCAGCAGGTCATCGACCTTAAACTGTCGGGCCAGGTCGTCAATGATCTCGGTTGTCAGAGCAGGATCACCGCTTTCGGTGGCAATTTGGATCGCTTTCTCAAGCAATAGAAACCTCGTTGGCGGGTCTACTTCTTTGCGGTGGGCTGCATAGACTTCTTTGGCCAATATTTTTAGTGCGGCCTGCTTCACGGGAGCAGGCTGCTCCCGGGCAAGTTCAAGTTGTATCTGGTAAATCGGATCTAAGGAGGGAGACGGTTCCTGCGGTTTTCTGTCGGGCACAACAGGGCGACGATCGGGAGGCTGTCTGTTACCGGAAGATGGCAAACCAGGATCTGGATTACCAGGGGGAGCCTGGTTCGTTTTGCTCATTCGGTTCCCAGGTGAGCCAGGAAGTTCCAGGGTAATCAGCGGATTGGTGGTGACAGAGGTAAGCGGTGGGAGATCGTGGTCCGAAAAAGATGGAGCGGGTGAGTCAACTGCTGATTCTTGTTCGATAGTAGCTACTGGTTCTTGTTCGATAGATTGTGCCGTGCGACCGGGCGTTTTGACGGTCGTGGTAGTTGTGGGTTGGTTTTTCGGGACAAGAACAACCGCCGGCTGACTTGGGGCCGCGGAGGGGGACGCTGGTTGTTTGGGAGCAGGTTGTTGTTCGTTTGGTTGCGCAGACTCGGCCGGATCTTTTGCCGCCGTGGCGGCCGGTGGGTCAAAGATCCCCAGGAAATCGGTTTTCGGATTGAGTTTCACCATCAACACGTAAGCGACTGCCGCCGGTATTGCTACCAGGATGGCGAGATTTAACAGCCTGGTTAAAACCCAAAATTTACGACGTCCTTTTCTTTGGGAGGTGGTTTGTGGTGAAGTCCTCACCTTGATTGAAGGTGTTTGTGGTGCGGACTCGACAGGGCGTGATGCGGTTGCTGGGGCAATCGTTCTGCGAAGCTGTTGGTCGTAGGCAGTTTTCGCTTCAGCGCTGAGCAAGCAGAGGCGAGCCGTCGCCAATACGTTGAGCAACTGCTGAGAAGTCGAGGCATGCGGCCCTGCGGAAAACGACTTGAGATGTGCCATCTGCCGGTCGGCTGCGTGGGCGATGACATCGATGTCGTCTTCGAACAGCGTCAGTCCCAGCAAACGGTAATGGTTGACCGGGCGCTCGGCCGGAGGAATTCCTAACCATTTGTGGTATGGATCAAATTCGGAGGTCCCGCCCATGTTGACGTATCCTACAAGGTCGTGCCGATGAACCACCGTAGTTCGCTTGATCGTTCGCGCTGGGCAAACGACATAGATTGAAATCTAGACGTTTTAGATTTTTTTCACCTGATCCGCCCGCAACGGTAGGCGGCTCAAAGGAGTTTCGGTTGCATGGCACTTTGCCGTTGGCGACATGGTTTGTACCAGTTGCGTGTTAAAACCGTCTATTGCCAGTTTAACAGAGAGTAAAAGAAACCGACAGCTGATCTTTGAGAGCCTCTCCGCTGGCCGATTTAACGCGTCCCTCCTCGGACAGCCAGGACAGGGTTGAGCGAATGGTGGGAGCTGTGATGGTTGGTAAAAAACTCAGCGAACTGAGGTCGGATCGCCAATCGTCAGGACGAGGGATCCGAAACGCGCCGGTTGTGGGTTTCCATGACCTCGCAGAGTGTGTCGATGTTAAAATCGGATCCCTGGCAGTAGTCGACGACCGTTTTTTCAGAAGCGAGGAACTTGTGGACAAAAACAAGCAGGTCATCGAGTGGGATTTCTTGTGGGATGGTCATCACGCCGTGCTCATCGCCGTGGATCAAGTCGCCTGGAGAGACGACGAGTGAGCCAACTTGGACCGGTTTGTTGATTTCAACCCAACGAATATGGGCATGTCCGACGACCGCAGCCGGGGCGAAGAGTTGGAATCCCAACTGCTCGACTTCCGGTAAATCGCGGACACCTCCATTGGTGACCGCCCCCACCACTCCCAACTGTAACATCAGGCTGGCGGCCACGTCCCCCCAGGCGCAGCTTCTGGCTGGTGGATCGTCGAGGTCCTGTACGACCATGACCGTAGGGTTGGGAGATTTTTGGGCCAATTCCCACACATCGCGCCACGCGACGACCGGTTCTCCCTCTGCGGGCGGCTCGGCGCCAATCACCTTGCCGGTACAGGCATACCCGATCACCGGGCCTAGCGAAGGGAGTTGGGAGCGGATCGAAAGATCCATGATTCCCGCAGTGCGAGGGCGAACGTCAAACTTCTCGATCGCATCGTAGAGAATCGGTGTACGGATTTTTGCTAGTTCGGCAAGGATTTCTTGTTGGGTCAATTTGGTGTCTCCAGTTCACGACGTTGTGAGGGGGCCTCTTTCTGGCAAATCCCCTTGCTGAAAAATTTACCTTTGGCGTGGTGGCCAGAGCAAGGTTGGGAAATGGCTTGTTTGGCGCAGGTTTGTTATCACCGGCCGAGGTTGGACCCATTATGGGCGGGCTTTATTTGGCCCTCAACCTTTGCAGTGACGGTGGGCGGGCTTGTCTGAGAGCCAGGTTGCTGCGTTTGCCTGGATGGCGTGGCCCGTTTCCTGTTTCGGAGGTGGGCCGTTTCCCACAGACAATCAATCGCGGGGGGGCGAGCCAGATTGGCGCCGGTTTTTGAGGGAGCTGCAAAAAAGTACGTTTAAACAAGCTGGCAAAGCGCCTGCTGGGAGGGGCAGCAGTGACAGCACGCAAGGGTGAGTCCTGGTGTTTTTAAGTGCTGGCGATGGTAATTTCTTCGGGCTGCACCAATTTTGCCGATTTCGTTGATTTTAACGGCAGTGCAGGGTGGGGGATGCCGATAAGATTCCACAGTACATCGTCCAGGGGGCCTGAGCCGTTGCCGTGCGCTGGCAGTTTTGCCGCAGGTAAGCGCATGTCAATCTGCACTTAATTTTAGACCTGCGGAAGGATGTCTCTGTGATGAATTTTCGAAGGAAAACCAGGCTGAATATTCGTGTTGCGTCGACGACACTTCTAGCGACCCTCATGGTGAACGGTTACACCGTAACCCACTGTACGGGGGCAACGCCTGCCGAGACCGCCGGTCTGCAATGGAGACGCGGTTTGATGACGCGCAGCAGCGACTCCGTGGCACCAAGTGCGCGTCCGAGTCCGCAGGCGGTCCGTTGGCCAAGGCAACCTCGTTTTGTCGACGATCAGCAGTCGGTGGTCCCTGGGAGTTTCGTATCCGAAGCGGAGCAAAAACGCGGTACTTCAGCTGTTGGTGCCACCCAGGTCACGAGTCGGACCGTGGTAGAGCCAAATGGCTTTGCAGTCCCGGCGACGGCGGACCAGATTGCCCGTTCGGCCACCAGTGGAATGGTGGCTGGTAGCCACCAACGAAATGTTCAGCAGGCGGCAAGAAAACCATTATCCCAACTTTCAGTCGACCAATTGTCAGCCTCGTACGATCCGTTTGAAAAACGCGGGCAGAGGCCCCGAAGAGGTCAGGTGGAAATGCCGGAGCCGGTTGCAGGTGACCAGGTGGTGTTTCAGTCCGACCGAGTCGTGGACAAGCAGATTGCAAACTCCGAAACCAACAACGCGGTCAATATTCAAGCCAGCTTGAACCAATATGCATTAAACGACGGCGAAGAAGTTTTAGGGCCGGAGGAATATCCATCAGACTTTGACCTGGCTGGTCCGAAATGTGGTTGTCTGGAGTGCTCGAGCGGAGTTTCGTCATATTGTGATTCAGGTCGATGTGATGGTGGAGATTACTGTGGCCGTCGTAGTTGGAAGGATTGGTATTGGGGCCATTTTCCTGATACGCGCGAGTTGATTCTTTTTGGTGGTGTGCAGGCGTTTAAAGGGCCATTAGACCGAGGTCGCGACAGTGGTAACTTTGGGTTCCATGAGGGCTTTAACTGGTCAGCAAAATTGCCATGGTGGGTTTCCAGCAGGATTGGTTATCAGATTGGCTACCAGGCGGTACACAATCAGTTGCACGGGTCAGAACAAGGAGATACGTCCAGCGCGCACACGCAAAACTTTGTGACGGCAGGGTTGTTTCGTCGTCCCGAGTGCGCAGGATTGCAGTACGGTGTTGTGTGGGATGCGTTGCGGGACGACCGGGATCAGAGTCTCGACTATCACCAGGTGCGATCTGAAATTGGGTTGGTGAATCAGTTTGGCCGCGAAATTGGTTTTCAGGCCACTGTCCACACGAATGAGTCGAGCAGCACCGCAATTCCCTATCATGCGCTCGATCAATTCTTCTTTTATTACCGCGTTCATAGGCGGCAGGGTGGAGAGTTGCGATTGTTTGGCGGTTGGGCCCACCAGGACAAGGGAATCGTAGGCGCCGATGGTATTGTGCCCCTGAGCGATCGTTGGTCACTGGCAAGCCAATTTCGCTACTTGATTCCAGGAGCAGATGACAACAGTTCGGCTGCCGAACAGGAGCATTGGAACCTGAGTATGAATCTTGTGTGGCATCTTGGATGTAGGGCGCGAGCTGGCGACAGCAATCGTTATCGTCCACTGTTTAACGTGGCTAACAACGGGTCCCTGATGGTCGACGACCAGCCTTAATTGGTTGGTGTTCAGTCCCAGTCGGTGGCGGAGTTGGCCTGAGGCAAAAAAGCCTGTGCTGACCTTTGGTTAAGCCTGTTTCCAGGCGGCTGCTTCCTCTCCATCAAGACGTAATGTCAGGCACTTTGCGCTGCCTCCGGCCTTGAGGAACTCGTCC
>CBDEWC010000035.1:0-34064 GCA_965243695.1 Lacipirellulaceae bacterium
AGAATCTTTCTGCAGGAGCGGTGAATTACGGAGAATGTCACGGAAGGTATCGTTTTATCTGTTTTCTCCATCATGCTGCAGTTGCCTGAACTGTCGCGAGCGATGGGGACAAACTGAGTTGCCAACCACTTTCTGTAAAGTCGCATGGCAAATCGCGGAAAATGCTTTGCGAGAATAACAAGGACCCTTTCAATCATGCCTTCATACACTCACCATTTCACCTCGTGGTCCAACTCGGGTGAAGACTTCGACATCGACCACCAACTCGCTGGCGTGCCCTTACCCGAGGATTTTATTGCCCGCATAACCAATTTGGTTGCCCCACATCGGGTCGACGGGGCTATTCCAGCAACGGGGCTGCCACCGAGGGTCACCGTCCGACTTCGACGACAAGTCATGGACCACGTTCGAAACTCTGTGTCTTTGTCAACGTAAATAGGCCACTTTAACCTGGTCGTTGATCTGGTTCTGTCCCTATTTTAGAAGGTGCCCCCTGGGTGTTGTGCATGGCTGGGTTGCCGTCGAGTCATTTTTCCCAGGTTTCCGTTAGCGAACCTGGACAAGCAGGATTTTTTCGCAACCAGGTTTATTGAGGAAAAAAATCGATAGCAGGGCCGAGCCAAACCATCGGCTCTAGTGTAACTTTTGGGTTTGGGTAGAATGAAAGCTGCAGCCTTCGATCAAGATTTTAACCTAACTTTTGGCTTCGGTAGCTGCCATGTCCGTAATTTCTGGAACCGAATATTTCGAGTGGAGTTTGGGCACTGTGGAGAAAGGACTTTGTCCTAGCGAACGCCGTTTTTTGGCGCGTCGAATTTGGCGTTGGCGCCAAAGGATCGCCCTCCTGGCCCTTGGTTTGTCGTTTGTTGTCGCCCCAGTTGGTGCCAGCGAACCTTCTGAAAAGTTCCTGGCAGGGTTGAGGGAGCGAGGCCTTATCGAGTTGGGCCTGGACTATTTGGAACAAATGGAGTCGAGCCCACTGGCGACCCCCCAATTTCAGGCGCTTATTCCCTATCACCGTGGCATCTTGTTGATCGATCGATCCCGCCGTACGACCGATCCGGACGAGCGGGCTGCCTTGCTAGCTGAGGCCAATGCTGCCTTGGGCACTTATGCGGCCAGCAATCCTGAAAAACTCAAAGCAGCCAAGGCACAGGGCCGCCTGGGAAATGTCCTGGTCGAGCAAGCCAAACAGCAAATGGCTCGTGCGAAAAAGTTGCCCTCCGACGGGGCTGAAGAAGAACGTGCCACCTACCTCGCAGAAGCACGCCGCCTGTTCGATCAGGCCCGCGGCATTTTTGAATCGACCGGCGAGATCTACACCGCTGAAATCTCGACCTTCCCGAAGACACTCGATCCCAAGAAAGAAAAGGACAAAATCAAGACCCGCCAGGAATTGAGGGGGCGGCTGGCCCAGGCGCGAATTCTCGCCGCCCAGGCCGACTACGAAAAGGCAAAAACGTTTACAAACGACTCCGACGAGTTCAAAGAGTTGAATGAAAATGCTGCCAAACAATTTTCGGACGTGTTTGAAGAGTTTTCAGGACGGGTGATTGGCTACTACGCCATTCTGTACGAAGGACGATGCTTTCAGGCACTTGGGAATTTCAAGAAAGCTCTTGGGAGTTTTGACATTATTCTCTCCGGTGCCGAGACTGCCCGCACGGTTTCCGATTTTCGCCCGGTGATCGCGCAAGCTTATCAGCATCAGGCTGAATGTTTTATTGCACAGCAACAATACGGTCCGGCCATTGCCAAGATCGAAGCGTGGTTGGCCCAATCGCAAGCCCATGAGAAAAATCAGCCAGAATGGCTAGCCCTACGTTTCCTGTTGGCCACCGCACTCCGCCAGCAAGCGGAATCGCTCGATGACAACAAGCCCCGGCAGCGGAATCTGTTGCGGAAAGCGCGAAGCGAATTTCGAGCGATTGCCAAGCTACCGGGCCGGTTCCAGCAAGAAGCCCGTACCGCCGCCAGCGAATTGGGTCGCAGCAACGAGTCGACCGACAATCCAAAAACGTTTGCCGCGGCGTATGACGCCGCACGAAGTTTGATCGACGAGTTGACCGTGGCCAATCTGCAACTCAATGCAGCCAAAAAAAATGACCCCGATCAGGTACCGGCGTTGGAGACACAAACCAGGGAGACCGTCAACCAGGCAGCAAGGGCTATGAGACTGGCGCAAACGCTGGCCGATGAAAATGCAGAGCTTTCGAAAGTTAACGAAGTTCGGTTCTATCTTTGTTGGCTCAATTTTCGGCAGGAAAAATTCTACCGGTCGGCAATTCTGGGAGAATTTCTTGCCCGCCGCTATCCTGACTATCCCGCATCCATCAACGCCGCCAAGATCGCAATGGCATCCTACGAACGACTCTATAACAACGCGATCTTGGGTGGAAAAGATAGCCAGCAGTCCGAATTTGAAGCAGGCCAACTGGCTGATATGGCAAAATTCATCACCCGCCGTTGGCCCGACACTCCCAATTCAGAGAATGCCTTTACCGTCTTGCTGACTTTTGCCCTGCGCCACGACCGCCTTGAGGAAGCAAGGCATTTGCTCACGGAAGTCGCCCCCGAACATCGAGCCAGGCTGGAATTAAAACTTGGCAACCAGATCTGGGTTCAATCACTTCAACTGGCGCAATCACAAAAAGACAAAGAGGCCCAGCAACTGCGTCAGGAAGCAATTGCCCTGCTGCAAGATGCGGTTAAAAAGGTGCGCAAATCGGGTGACATTTCCACATCCCTGGCAACCTCCACACTCTACCTGATTCAGTCTTATCTGAGCGACGGCCAGTATCAGGATGCCATCACTTTGCTGGAGGCAAGCGACATTGGCCCGCTGAAGCTGGTTGAGCAGGTCCATCCATCGGCATCACGACCGGAATATGTAGCGGCCGTTTATATCGCTGCCTTGCGGGCCTACGTTTCGATAGTTCCTCCCCAGGAAGAAAAAATGGTCGCCATGATGGAGGCTCTGGAAGCGACTGGCGAATCGGCAGACCGATTGACAAAAATTTATGTTGGCCTGGGTGTTCAGCTGGAAAAGCAGATCCAACAATCCAAGGACTCTGGTCACAACCGTGAAGCAGAACGGATTATCAAAGCGTTTTCCCAATTCGTCGATCACGTGGCTGCCCGGACTGACAGTGCCAACTGGACCGGTCTGAACTGGATTGCGAAAACCTATCTTCGCATGGGAGACGAGGTGCTCACTGACGACCAGCAAGCACAAACGTACTTTACAAATGCCCTGAGCATCTACGAAAAGATGATTGCCCAGGCAGAGCAATCCCCTGGCTTTGCGCCGAGCCCCGTCGCCCTCATGGCGGCCCGAAAAAAAACAGGGATTTGCCAGCGAAAGCTCGGCGAGTACAAGCAATCACTCAATACCTTTTCCTCCATCCTGAAAGACAAAGAATCACGCCTTGATGTCCAAAAAGAAGCTGCCTACACCTACCAGGCGTGGGGCGAAGCAGAAGACATGTCGAAACTTGAACGCGCCATTGGCGGGGGATATAAACTGCGATCAACTGGCAAAAACCAACTTTGGGGTTGGGTCCGGATCAAGAATGCCGTGAAGCCTTACATGGATGGAAATAAAAGCCATCGTGATACGTTCTTCGAGGCGTGGTTGAACATCGCCCGCTGTCGCTATCTGATTGGCACCAAATCGACAGGAAGTGAACAAGCCGAGAATTTCAAAAAGGCGAAAACAACTATCCGCTCAATTTCGCGGCAACACCCTGAACTGGGAGGTGAGCGCTGGCGGTTAAAGTTCGACAAATTGACAAAAGAAATTCAGCGGAAAGAAGGCGCCGAACCCCAGGGGCTTGCAGAATTTGTTGCTGTGACCCGTTAAGAATATAAACTTTATCGGAATCGCCCGCCAAACACGGTGCGCCTGTAGACAATTAGAAATTCTGGAGATTGGCATGTCCCTTCATCATTCTTTGAGCGCTTTTTTGCTGACGTTCGTATTTGCGATTTTCGCCATCGTCGTCAAAGCACCTGGCCAGGATCGCGTGCGGACACACAACGGGACAGTCATTGGTGAGATCGTGGAAACATCGCCGACCGAAATTTCGGTCTCGAAGGGTTCGACCGGAACGGAAAAAGTCCCTGTCAACGAGATTCGCTCGATCACTTTCAAGAGCGAACCAAACGAACTAACCCAAGCCCGGGTCAACGCAAAAAATGGTGGCTTTCGAAATGCCTTGGATCGACTTGAAGATATTGATATTTCCAAACTGGATCGTGACCTCATCCGCGAGGAAGTCGAATTCTATCGTGCCTACTGCGCTGCCCAGCTAGCCCTGATGGGAACTGGAAAAGTCAAAGACGCAGGGCCCCAAATGTTGCAATTCCGAAAGGCGCACCCTAACAGCTACCACTATTACCAGGCTCGAGAAACCCTGGGCGACCTCTTCGTCGCCGCAAATCGACTCGCCCATGCCGAGAAAGAGTACGCAGCATTGGAAAAAGCTCCTTGGCCCGGATACCAGACTCGCGCCAAGTTACTGATTGGCCGAGCCCTACAGGGTCAAGGTAAACATCCCGAGGCAATACAAAAATTCGATGCCGTGCTTGCCACAGCCGGACCTGGCAAAGATGGTAAAGCTGCACAGCTTGCCGCGACATTGGGAAAAGCTATCAGTGCTTCGAAAACAGGCCAACTCGACCAGGGCGTAACCATGATCCAGAATGTGATTCGCGACGCCGATCCCGAAGATTCGGAGCTTCACGCAATCGCATACAATGCCTTGGGGCAATGCTACGAGCAGTCAGGTAAACCTAAAGAGGCCCTTTTGGCGTTCCTGCATGTCGATGTTCTCTACAGTTCGATCCCGGCTGCCCATGCTGAAGCACTTGAGCACCTGGCAGCCTTGTGGACGTCGTTTGGCCAGAATGGTCGGGCTCGGGAGGCACGTGGGTTGCTGCGAGACCAGTATGGCCGGGAATAGCCAAATTTCCTTCCCCAAGTACGACGGGTCGACTTTACGGCATCCGGCATCGAGGATTACACTGGGCGCTTCGTACTGTGACCCATCATCCTCTCCGTGGAGATAAACATGCGGATGATCATCCCCTTGTTGAACCTGAAACGTACCCTTTGGTGTTTGATGCTTGGACTTTCGGTCGGCATCGCATGTGTAGCAGCACCTGCGCTCGTTTCAGTGACCTGGGCTCAAGATGCAGATATTGTGGACGACGACGCGGAAGCGAACCCGCCGGCAGCCGCTCCCCGCCCAGCCGAAACTGAACCCGCATCAACATCCAATGAAAAGAGGAGCTATCTTGCCTGGGCATTCAAGTCCCTGGGTTGGTTCTACAGTATCGTCTTTTTGCTGTTGTCATTCAGTCTGGTTGCGCTATTCGTCATGAATTTTTTGACCGCTCGGCGGGAAAATATCGTTCCCACCCAACTGATCGAGGGATTTGAAGAGCACCTCAACAATAAGCAGTACCAGGAGGCGTACGAATTGGCAAAGAATGACGACTCATTTCTGGGTCAGGTGCTCTCGGCAGGGTTGGCTAAGTTGTCGGCAGGCTACAGCCCGGCTATTGAGGCCATGCAAGAAGTCGGTGAAGAAGAAACGATGAAACTTGAACACAAACTGAGCTACATGGCATTGATTGGCACGATCAGTCCCATGATTGGTTTGCTGGGGACCGTTCAAGGTATGATTGCTTCGTTTAACGTGATTGCCTTTGCAACAACAGCACCTAAACCGAAAGATCTGGCCGAAGGGATCGCAACCGCTCTGTTCACAACTCTGGTTGGCCTCTCCGTAGCAATTCCTGCGATTGCTGCTAACAATATCCTCCGCAACCGGATCGCACGTCTGGTATTGGAAGTTGGTATCGTAAGCGAAGGACTTATGAGCCGCTTTCAAAACATGGGAACGAAGAAAAAAGACCTCGAATGAAGTTGGCAACCGGTAACTCCTGGTCCCCCATGCATCGGCAACCTGAATAAATAGCGACGAAACAAATCAAGGCAGCCCGTCATGCGGATTCGAAAAAACCGACAATCAGACATAAACGAAGGCGACATGACGCCGATGATTGACATGACATTTCAATTGATTGCCTTTTTCATGGTGCTGATTAATTTTTCGGAGGTCGAGCAAAATCAAGAAGTCAACCTGCCGTCGAGCGAACTGGCTAAACCGCCCGATATTCCCTACGAGGAACCACTCACCGTGCAAATGCTGGCGGATGGCACGATTCTCTTCGGAGGAGACAAGATGGACTCGCAAGGTCTCGGCTCAGCCCTGCTGACCGAGGCTCAGATCATCGGCGCCCATGCCGAAAAACGACTTTCTGACGTGACCGTGGTGATCCGTGCTGACAAACAAGCTAAAACGGGAGAGGTCCAAAAAATCATTCAGAAATGCCAGGATGCCGGATTCGATACCTTCGCTCTCCGCAGTCGACAAAGTAATGTCTCGACGCTGACAACACCTTAGACGTTGGGATGGTAATCTCCCTGGAAAGTCGTCCCCTCACGACCCATACGATTTCAGTCGCATGAAAATTCGCCATACTGGTCGCGAAGACAAGATTGAGTTGCAGATGACACCGATGATCGACATCGTGTTTCTGCTGCTGATCTTCTTTATCATGACCTTCAAAATCGTACTCCCGGAGGGAGACTTCAACATTCGGATGCCCTCCCCTGCTTCGAATGTCACCGCGCAACCATCTGAAACACCCACCCTGATGCTGCGAATCACGGCAGATCCAAACGGACAATTAGCCGGCTTGCGACTTGACAACCTTTCGTTCGGAAACGGCCCACAAGCGTTTGCCAAACTCCACGCACACATCCGCAGTTTGATCGATGACGAGGGAGGGCCAGGTTCTGCTGAAGATCAGGAAGTCGAGCTTGATTGCGATTACAATCTCGATTACGGCAACGTCGTGAGAGCCATTACCGCGATTACCGGTTACGTGAAGGACGGGCAGCAACACAAACTCATCGAACGAATCAAATTCTCACCCCCCAAAGACAACTAGCGATTGCCGCTATTGCCTTACGCCCGCGGGTGAAACGCATCGTGTACTTTTTTCAATTGCGTGTGATCGACGTGTGTGTAGATTTGGGTCGTGGCGATGCTGGCGTGACCTAACATTTCCTGAACTTGCCTCAGGTCAGCCCCTCCAGCAAGTAAATGTGTTGCGAAACTATGTCGTAATGAATGTGGGCTGAGCTCCTCCGCATAACCAACACGTGCCGCATAAATTTTGAGCAACTCCCAGATCCGTTCGCGTCGCAACCGCCGGCCCCGGGAAGACAGCAGCAAAAATTCCGACGGTGGTTTTCGTCGCTTGGCCAACTCAGGCCGCTCCCCCTCAAGATAGTTAGAAACAGCAGCTACAGCCGGCCCGCCGAGCGGAACCAGGCGCTGCTTGTCGCCTTTGCCGTGACACAGGCAGTGACGGTCTTTGAGGTGAACATCTCGAGGACGAAGCCGGGAGAGTTCTGAGACGCGGCATCCGGTCGCATACAGCAATTCCAGCACCGCCCGGTCGCGTTTCCACCAGAGGTCCCACTTCTTAGGCGCTGCAAGAAGTGTGTTCACTTCATCTGACGAAAGAACCACCGGTACCCGTTGCCATAACTTTTGTGTTCCCAGCAACTCAGCCTGGTTCTCTTTAAGTACCCCTTCAAGCTGAAGATACCGAAAAAACATTTTGAGTGAGACCAGGTGCCGACTCACGCTCGCCGCAGCGAGTTGCTGATCGAGTAGCCAGGCTGGATATTGACTCAACTGACCAATGGTCAACCCCTCCACCCGACGTCCTTCCAGCCAGGTAAAAAACCTGCGCAGGTCGCGATCGTAGGCAACCACGGTGTTTTCTGCCAAATGGCATTCGCTGCGCAGATAACGCACAAAGGATTCCCGCCAACGCCGGGCGCTTTCTCTCGCCGCAGTGCGGCGGGGCTGGATCACCTTGCGCATCCCCATCAGAAACTCTCTCGGTTGCCTGCAAAAGTACCTTAATACTTGTATCGTCCATCCAACTACCAGGATCTCAATCCTGATCCTGTTTGATCTGGGCATAACGACTAGGTGTCGAGTATGCTGACCGCAGGCCGCATGGTTTACACCGTTTGGGTGGCTTATCCCGACAGGGCAAGGAGCCGCCTTAAACTGGTAATAGTAATTCGGCCTTCTGTTCTTTGACGTTAGGCAGCATCAACAATGAACGTTTTAGTCGTAGGTGGGGCCGGTTATGTCGGTAGCCACGCTGTCCGATTACTCACCCGTGCCGGGTACCCGGTTTGGGTCTACGACAACTGCCAGCGCGGACACCGGGCAGCCGTTCCAGCCGAGTTACTCATCGAGGGTGATCTTCTGGATCACCAAAAGCTGGTCGACGTGTTGCGGGACAAATCAATTGATGCTGTGATGCACTTTGCCGCATTTGCCCTCGTGGGAGAATCTGTGTCAGATCCTGCGAGCTACTACCAAAACAACGTCGTTGGCGCGTTGACCCTGTTGAACGCGATGCGCACCACCAACGTACGACGAATGGTGTTTTCCAGCACGTGTGCAACTTACGGAATTCCACAATCGGTGCCCATTTCCGAGGAACATGTGCAAATGCCCGTCAACCCGTACGGGTTTACCAAACTTTGCATTGAGCAGGCGCTGCAGGATTACGCCCACGCCTATGACCTTGGATTTGTCGCATTGCGGTATTTTAACGCCGCCGGTGCCAGTCCCGACGGTGACCTTGGTGAGGATCACACCCCCGAGTCGCATCTTATTCCGCTGGTTCTCCAAACGGCACTTGGGCAACGCAAGCACGTTACCATTTTTGGTCAGGACTACCCTACTGCCGACGGTACATGTATCCGCGATTACATCCATGTGGACGACCTGGGGACTGCCCATATCAAAGCACTCGAACAGGTAGCACCAGGTGTTCAACTAAAACTGAACTTGGGGACAGGTCGTGGCACCAGTGTCTCCTCAGCCATAGAGGCAAGCGAACTCGTAACTGGCAGGAAGATCCCAACGGTTATCGGTGACCGTCGAGCGGGGGATCCCCCCGAACTTGTAGCAGATAGCCGCCGCGCGCAGCGTCAACTCGATTGGGAACCCCAATACCTTGACTTCGAACAGATTGTAGAGACTGCCTGGAACTGGCACCGCACACATCCACATGGTTACGCAATATAAGTTTCAGCGAAGCTGGCTTGACGATGATTCGATTTTTTTACAACCCTCACTTTGACGTCTCTACTCACCGACGACGTTGACCTGACAACAATGCAAGACATTATTCTTGAAGACCCGTACGAGTTTGTCCCACCGGTCTACTCCAAATGGTGGCCAACCTTGATTCGACTTTATTTGCGGCGCTATCTCCGCACGCAGTGGCGCATCAGCAAAATTGACTGCCTGGAAGTGGACCGGTTTCGCGAGTCGATTGCCGCTGGCCACAGTATCATTCTTGCTCCCAACCACAGTCGACTCTCCGATCCACTGGTACTGGGCGAACTTGCCGGGGAAGCAGGCTGTCATTTGTTTGCGATGGCGAGCTGGCATCTTTTTAAAGAAGGGGCTTTTCAGCGATTCATGATTCGTCGCATGGGGGCCTTTAGCGTGTACCGCGAAGGCAACGATCGTCATGCAGTCAACGAAGCAATCGACATCCTGACCAGTAATCGACGTCCTCTCGTTATCTTTCCTGAAGGCGCCGTCTCGCGGCATAATGATTTGCTCATGGACCTGATGGAGGGGCCATCTTTCATTGCCCGACAGGCAGCCAAGCGGCGAGCGAAAGAGTCGCCTCCCCGCAAAGTGGTGATTCACCCCGTCGCCATTCGATACTCTTTTGATGGTGATCTCCAGACAACCCTGGGACCTGTCCTGGACCGGTTCGAGGCCCGCTTCACATGGCCCCCGCAGCGGGATCGGTCACTTGTAGAACGCATCGTACGGCTTGGAGAAGCGTTGCTTTCCCTTAAAGAAATCGAGTACCTCGGCGCCGCACAAGCAGGTGAACCTTACGGACGTGCTGAACATCTCGTTGACAAAGTGCTCACTCAACTTGAAGAAACGT
Organism: Lacipirellulaceae bacterium; assembly: GCA_965243695.1. Classification (GTDB taxonomy): domain Bacteria; phylum Planctomycetota; class Planctomycetia; order Pirellulales; family Lacipirellulaceae; genus JAKVCB01. Next base: position 10,084 of record CBDEWC010000035.1, read on the forward strand.
GGAACGTGAAAGATCCTCCCACCGCAGTCGTTGCCCGCGTAAAAATGTTGCGGACGCTTATTCTTCCCGATTTAATCCAGAAGAAGGTAACCCCTGCCGAACGTGATCGTCGTTGGCGCCATCTCTCGGCCTGCTATTACGTTCAACAAATCGCCCATTATCCACGGGACTACATTCTCCGTGAAAAAAACTTGCCCGAAAGGGTGCTGGAAACCGTTGAACGATTTGAAGAAGATTTTACCGATCAATCCGCGACACACGCTCCACTCGACTGCACTATCAAAGTTGGCGAGGCAATTGAAGTGAATCCCAAACGGGACCGGAGCGCGGCCAGCGACCCGGTCACCGACGCCATGGCCCGTCAAATTCAGGAAATGCTCGACGAACTGGCAGCAAAGAGAACATTGGTCGAGGTTTGAGTTTTGCACGGGCAAAAAGACATTCCCCTGGCCAGGCCGACCAAGCGACGTCGTTTTAGAAGACCCCGTACCGGGTGGGACTGTAGGCAAAACCCATTAAGACTCATCTGGCAAATTTTTTCTCGGCTTACTCGGACTACTTTCCCCACGTTTCCGGTAATACCAGATCATGCGGTACACGATGGAGTAGCATGCGTACCCGCAAACAAAACCAACAACACATCCACCCAGCCACACGGGACCGGCGATTTCCAGGAATCGCGACCAGAAAAAGTGGACCTTCGCCCACCAACCAACAGGAGGCATCGCAAGCTTTTCCCACCACTCGTGCCCGATCGGGTCGAGTGCAAGAATGGCACACCCAATTCGATAACAATACCAGTAAAGAGGAATCAACGTGGCCGGATTGGATATCCACACCATTGGCAAGCTTGCTGCTTTGTTTGCTCGCAACAACCAACTCAAAAAGCCGGCAATCACCATCTGCAATCCAACGGTAGGCGTAAACGCCACAAACACGCCAATGGCTACTCCAAGGGCCAGTTGGTGCGGTGAATCATCGGCGTGAAGCAAGCGGTGAAAAACAAACAGGCTCAGTTTGCGTCGGTAGCGCCTTGACCATAAGCGGAGTGATTGAAAAAACATCAATAAATGCCCGACACTTCCTTCTATCAACCGTCCGCGAATGTTCCCAATTGGCCAGACCTGATATCTTTTTAAAACCTTGGGTCTCTATTTCGCCTATCAGCCACCACCATTAAAGTGACCCGGCGAATTGTCTTGCACCGCATCTTTTCCTACACCTAGCCACCCGCCACATAGCCACCCGCGCCGGGCAACTACCAAGGGAACACCGTTTGGATCCTCCAAGTGGTAGCGGAAATGCATTGCCATTTTAAGTGCACGAGGGCCCCAGACGCTAGAACTTGAATTCCCAAATCGATCGCATCTGGGTCTTGTTAGAAAGAGTATGCCGTTTATGTGGAAAATTTTTTTCGCCTGGCAAACTCCAAGCTGCCAGATGAAGTCCTTGAACTGACCTCTCTGGCACCTTTTACCAGTTTTCCTGCACCCATACCAGTTCGCCGGACAAGACCGGTTGACCAAAACTGTCTCTGTGGAACCCTTTATTAGCCCTGGTCCCAGGCTAACCAGTGTCGCACAAAACTGACAGATGGAGCTCTCTCTTGGTCACCCTACTGCTTGCCCCGCCCGTAGAATTGCCACGACTCCCGCCCGAAATGCCGAGGCTTGGACTCCCAACCCTCTGCCGCTACCACTTTGTGTAAAAATCTGGGATAACCAGGGGAGGGGTTCGGTCGGCAGGCTCAAAATCGTCGGTGGTCCCTGATGGAATTGGCTCCAGGGACTCCCTGCCGTCGGAACCGGAAAGACTCTTCCGGGGCGACCCGTAGGGAGAATACTTTCCACTTCACAACCAGGTTGAAATACTTCGGAAGGGCGCAATGCGACAAACAGAAATCAACATACCAACACCAGTCACTCCCCTTGGTGAATTGTCAGAAGGTCAAGAAGCCGATTTCTTTGCCCTGATGTCACAAAAGGAAGAGATGACCACTCGAGATGGAAAACCTTATTTCCGGGTTGCCTTCCGCGATGCCCAGCGCGAAGTTCGGTTCCCCATCTGGTCAGATGCCCCCCTGGCAGAACCTTGCCGCAAAGAGTGGCAAGTCGGCGAATTCTATAAATTGCGTGCCGTGTTGCGCGAAAGTAATTATGGCCCGCAGTTGGAAATCCATAAAATCCGACTGGTTGAAGATTCAGATTACGAGGACGGATTTGATCCACATATGTGTCAGCCAAAATCTCGGTTTGATGCAAACCAAATGTTTGCTGAGCTTATCGCGTTTGCAGAGGGAGAAATTGCAAATCGTGATCTGGGGGCACTAGTTCTCGGAATTCTCAATGAGCATCATGAACTATTGTTGTCGATTCCAGCAGCCAAGCGAAACCATCACGCGTACGTAGCAGGATTCCTGGAACACGTACTAAACGTCACACGAACATGTTGTCATTTGGCCGACAAATATGCCGACTTGTATGATGACCTGCAACCACCACTCAACAAAGACGTGGTCATTGCGGGAGCCATCCTCCACGACATCGGAAAACTCCGCGAACTGGAAACCGGTCCGGCTGGTGCGGAGTATACTTCCGAAGGAACCTTGATTGGCCACATTCTTCAAGGTCGCGATATTATCCGGGAAACGGCGGTCAACCACCATGTCGACACCGAAACACTGCTGCGACTGGAACACGTGATCGTGGCTCATCAGCGCCTACCCGAATGGGGATCGCCCAAACCTCCGATGACACCCGAGGCGCTTATCGTGCACTATGCCGACGACCTGGATGCCAAACTGGCAATGATGGTCTCGGTTCTGAAAGAAGATACGAGCGAGGGAGAACTCACCTCATATCGCAATGCGATGGGACAAAGTGTCTACCGGGGCAAGTCGGATCTCGTCGATGCTGGGTGACGAAGCGATTGTTGAAAACGCTACCTGTAACGCCAGGTTCTACCGATCGCGCATCGAGTGAGTACTCGTTTACCCATACTCCAACCGGATGACCTGACGATGATCATCTAATAGCGAAGTTTCATGCCGGGCTGTAAGTGGGCGGTCCTCAGTCGATCCAATCGTATCGGCATCCTTGATCGGCGTCGCTTGATCGATGGCGTAGTGGGCAACATTGTACAGATCGTCCAGAAGTTGTTGTGGTTCGGCCCTGCAATGGGCGACTTCTAATTCCAACCGTTCAAAGGCTTCAAGTCCCGTGGTACACAATTGATAAAGTTGCTCCCCAACGACAGTGATACGAAAGTCAATCCAGAGAAACAGGGGCAGGTTTTCGCGGGTCATCTGGTCTGTTTGCTCCGCAAAGGCAGCAGGCTCGTGAATCAGTCCCGCAGGTCCCCAGACGATTCCGCGGGCTCTAACAGAATCGGCAACGGCACTGGTCAGTATCGTGAGTCGCATACCCTTCTCGACCGGGTCACGCCCTTCGTCGATAAGTGTGATCAACAAGTGTGCCTGATGCTGAGCCACCGCAGCGGCGGCTTGGGGCCAATACCAGGCTATTTCACAGGGTCCTACCAACTGGGCTGCTGGAATCGGATGTCCCACTCGGGCCAGTAAGACTGTGGCACTGCCCCAACTGAAGGTGAGCAGCGCATCGGTCTGACCTGTAATCTGAAGTTGTGGGGCGCCACAATCATGCCTGGCAACCGCGGAAACCAAGGCCTCGGCACCGGGCAAGGGGTCGTCCCCCAGGGCGACTAACGACAGCCAGGTGATTTTGCGACTCGTCATGAAGAAACCCTGCGTGCCTGAGCGACCCGGTCCCGACCTGCATGGTCAGGGATGGTCTGCTCAAACACAAGATGTGGACTCGCCCTGATAATTGCCTCAACCTCCGAAGCAATCATCGGGCTGATCTCGATCAGCAATCTCCCACCCTCAACAAGACGATCCGTGGCTTCGGAAACCAGTCGCTCAACCAGCTCCGTTCCTCGAGCTCCGGCATGGAGTGCGAGGTGCGGTTCGTGGTCGCGAACGTCTACCGGCAACTGGGCCATTTCTGCGGTCGACACGTAAGGAGGGTTACTGAGAATGTAGTCAAATTTTTTGTCTGTGGGTACCGCGGCGAACAAATCGCTGTGTAGGAACTCAATGCGATCAAGTACGTTGTGTTGCCGGGCGTTATGCCGCGCAATTTCAAGTGCTGCCTCACTCACGTCGATGGCTGCAACCTGGGCGTGCGGTAGGTGTTTAGCCACACAAACTGCCAGAACTCCACTTCCGGTACCGAGATCAGCAACTTGTACTGTCCGTTCTGCCACTGGGTGCTGTTTGACCAGATCGAGTACAGCCACAACGACCATCTCGGTCTCTGGACGAGGGATCAGTACATCAGGTGTGACGTGAAATTCAAGCGAGTAGAACTCTCGCTTGCCAACCAGATACGCCACGGGAGTCCCATCGGCCCGTTTCTTTACGAGCTGACGGTAGGCACCTCGTACTGCTTCGTCTACCTCTTCAGCAAATGAAGTGTAAAGTTCGATACGTGAGCAGTCGCGAACCTTCGCCAGTAAAATCTCTGCCTCGAGGCGTGGAGATTCTGAACCCCGCTCGGCAAAAAAATCTGTCGTCCAAGTGAGGAGACGCCCAATCGTCCACGGCTGATCTTCCGACATGGTGAACTAAACTACCGGGTTCGGAGCATACTGAATCGTTACTGGTCAACGCAACCGATCAGCTTCGAAAAAATACCAAAAGGAATTCTCTCCAATATTTTTCTGATCGATTGCAAGCTTGGTCTTCTCGTTTCCTAATCCACACCACCCATCTGAGCACGGAGCTGTTGGCGATCATAGTCAACCAGCGCATCGGTCACGGGTTGCAAGTCCCCACCCAGTACTTGATCAAGCTTGTAGAGATCGAATCCAATACGATGGTCGGTGATCCGATTTTGAGGAAAATTGTAAGTGCGAATTCGTTGACTCCGGTCTCCCGAGCCAATGAGGGTTTTGCGCTCTTGAGCCCGTTTCTGATGCTCTTCCTGACGCTTGCAGTCGTAGAGCCGCGCCGCCAGTTCTCGCAATGCCTTGGCCTTGTTCTTGTGCTGGCTTTTCTCATCCTGGCACTGCACGACAATTCCGGACTCGTGATGTGTAAGCCGCACCGCCGATGCAGTCTTGTTCACATGTTGTCCACCCGGCCCACTGGCATGGAAGATATCAAGCCGATAGTCATCCTGACTGATGTCAATTTCCACCTCTTCCGGTTCTGGCATCACTGCAACGGTAGCAGCAGAAGTATGAATTCTTCCCTGAGCCTCGGTCGAAGGCACGCGTTGCACGCGATGCCCGCCACTTTCATACTGCAACTCGCGATAGCAACTGTCACCTCCAATCGCGAGTGATATCTCCTTGAAACCACCGAGTTCCGTGGGATGGTGGCCGAGGATCTCCATTTTCCAACCCTTTGATTCAGCATGACGCTTGTACATCTCGTACAAATCGCGTGCAAACAAAGCAGCCTCATCACCACCAGTTCCAGCGCGAATCTCCATGATGATCTTGACTCGATTTGCATCCTCACCGCCAATGGTCAATTCAAGCAATTCATTCCAAAGTTGCTCCCGTTCAGACTGCAACTGCTCGAGTTCCACTTCTGCCAGCTGGCGCATTTCCATATCATCACCAGCTACCATTTCCTCCATCTCGCCAATCTCGTCATGGAGCTGTTTGAAGCGGCGGTACTTGGTAGCCAGTTTCGTAAGCGACCCATGCTCACGGGCCGTGGATGCAAGCCGTCTTGCATGACTCAACACCTCGGGATCGACCAGGTCTTTTTCAAGCTGTCCGAAGCGGGCCAGTTTTTGTTCCAGCAGATCGCGCATAGGAAGTCTTCATTTACATCGCTTAATGGCTTGGAATTTCCAACGACCGCCACCTCGTCAGCTAAGTTCTACACACGTTGACTGCCAGGGAGAGACCAGCCATCTATGGCGCGGACCCGGAATTCCAATTTGGACCAGAAAACCGAACAACTACACAGATTCCCCAAGAACGAACATCACAGAGCTGTGCAACTGTCAACCAACCGAGGGACTATTCGTCAACCAACCGAGGGACTATTCGTCCTTGCCAGCTGGCTTGGCCTTCTTCCCGCGTTTGAGACTCGCATAACCGGCTGCGGAGAACTTCTTCTTGAATTTATCGATCCGACCAGCCGTATCTATAAACTTCAGCTTGCCCGTGTAGAACGGGTGGCATTGGTCGCAAATGTCGACCTTCAGTTCCTTTCGAGTGCTGTGTGTCACAAATTTGTTCCCACAGCCACACGATACCTGGGTCTCAACATACTGGGGGTGGATGCCTTCTTTCATCGCCGTGGTCTCTACAACTTGTTATTAGTGCGTTGGAATCTTGCTCTGTTTATATTGGCCGAGGTCTCACAGCCGAGGTCTCACAGCCGAGACCGGTAAGCGTTGCTGTCGAATCTCGCGAACCCGCTAGCATACCCTGCCCCTGGCCGGGCAGCAAGCCCGCGACGGCCCCCCGTCCGATAACCCGCCCCGAGAATGCATAAAACCGCCTTTCTCGGGCAAGAGATGACGGCCAGGGTGAGTCTACCACGACCGTGGACAGGAACCGAAAAGCTAACCACGCCTGGCTCAACCAGCTCCGGCTGAAGAAGGTCGCAGCCGCCCGGCGGTCACGGTTAAGACACGATTCTACTACGGTTGGGCCTTGTCCGAGGAAGTCTTGTCCGAGGAAGTCTTGGCCGCTGCCGCAGCCTTTGCTTTTTGGACCAACTGTCGGACCCGCAGGAGACTTCCGTGACGACTCACGGAATCATCCTGTTGGAGCAACTCGATGGCATCCTCAAATCTTCCCATCGCCTCATAGGCGCGCGCCAAATTGTACCGTGCGCCATTGGTCCAGGGACCCTCCGGATAATCTTCTAGAGTTCTTCTGGCCAACCAGTCCGCAGAGGTATCGTATCGACCATCGTCGTACGAAAGAAGTCCCAGCCAGTAACTGGCGTTTTGTTTGGCCCTGTTGTAGATGGCAATTTTGTCTGGAGAAGTTTGCTTGTTGAGAATCCGTTGGGGCGGCCTCACACGGGGGTCGGTGTAGAGTCGCACTGCGTCGCGGTGACTGTCGACAATCTCGTCGAGCCCTTTACGACGAGGATCTTTTTTAACTTCCTTCTTGCCCTGGAAGTGCAGTACGCGTGCTTTGTAAAGATTGGGCCGCCAGGAAAATGGCTCGAAGGTAGCAGCTTCAAGATAGCGGGCACGTTTCTTCAAGTGGAGTTGATCCCTTAAGGTGCTAAATGGCAATGGCCAAAGCCGCACGTTCGTAATTTCCCCACCTGCTTGAATTGCTTCCGCCTGCAGCGACGGGGCGGGTGTCAACACAAGTCGATCCTCCCCGGTTAATTCGGCTTCCAATAAACGTGCTCGCCGTGAAAGCTCAAACGGAGAGGCCACCAGGTCTGCCGTCACGTGCTTGAGCGCATCCGCCAAAACTGGATATTTGAAATCCCCGATATCGAGCGAGGCAAGCAACCCTGAATCTGCGCGTACCTGTCGGAGCGTGGCCACAGACTCACCATCAGGCCCCCGAATGGGTAGCCCTAACCGCGTATCGAACAGGTAAAGCTTGCCATCCACCCATAAGGCTGGTAGCCAAAACTTTTGCGGACCGGTGTCCTCAGCAACTGATAAAACCACGACCTCTAGTCCTTGCTGTCGACAAAGCAGGGCAAAAATCCATGCCCGCTGCGCCGCAGTCCCCTCTCCATAGAGCAAGGTTTGCCAAGGCCAACGAGGTCGATAGTCTTTGTCTGGGACAAGCTGGATATTGCGTACTGTCCAATCGAACAAGGCCGTTGCCCGCTGAAGATTGTCAAAACCATCGCCACGCGCCCACTCGGAGATGTCGCGGAGCCAAATGGATTGCTGTAGCAGGCGAACTTCCTGCAATTCAAATGACGGTCGGGCTAGTGCTTCGTTCGAGATGTAGGGTTGCAACCGTTCTTCGTCGCGCAACTCGGCAGGCAAGGTTTCCAGGAGCGGGTCAACTTCCCAGTCATCAAGAACCTGGTTCTGTCGTGACCAGGGATTCAACCGATCAAGGATTTGAGAAAGGACTCTTTCATCAGGAGTTGGTTCCCAGGCCAATGCTGGCTTGCCCCATTTGGCATATCTCCCCAATCGATTGCTAACCTCTTTCATCCGCTGATCACCATACCGCCAGATTTCAATCTTTTCGGGCACGTCGATCGGAATCACCAGCGGATGGGTAATGATCAAGGCGTTGTCATCCATAACCTGGGCAACCGGAATATCGATTGAGGCCTTTCGTACAAAACCCTCGCTCCACGGTATCTCCTGCTCAACCGCCTCTTCAGCATCCGATGTCTTTTGACGCTGCGTTCCAAAATGTTTGCCCTGCGTAGCAAGCGCCGAGTCGTCGATATCAATGTAGTACTTGACGATATCTCCCGTCTGCACACCAAGTCCTCGAAATCGGCTGTTCGCTTTAGGAACTTGGAGGAAATTGTAGATCGGTGGTCCCTCTCCCTGCTTCGGAAGACGACCAAGCTTTGCCATGACATCCTGACGATCTGTGCTAGTCCGCGAATCAAGAATGACTTGAGGTGGGCGGAGATCGGTGTCCACATCTTGGGGCAAATCTCGCAGCTGTGTAATCGCCGTTTCGAGCAATGCCACCCCGCGGTCCGTTCGCCTTTGCAGCCCTGCTCTGCCAGATTGAGTTCCGCCACCACGCCTGGCTGAATTTGAACAACCAACTGTCGTCGTCAACAGGGCTAGTAGACTAAACCAGATGAAACCCTTCCACCTCAGCGGATCGAAAAAACCTTTCGTATTTTCTGTCGATCGTAACATTCTTTTGTGCAGCATTTTTTTGCAAGGCAAACACAGGTTAGAACAAAAGCGCGGGGCTACCAAATACCGTTGAGTGTATTGCTCAAGGTCCCTGAACAGCCGTGGTTTGTCACGAATCGACACTGCGCAATCTGCTTGCTTTTCCAGGTTTCAGCAATAGCACCACGGTTCCGACCATGACAAATTTTGTTCATCTTACTTGTGAACCCTGGACAAGACAGGGTTTTTCACTTGTGGACATGTGGCTCTTAGCCAAGAGCAGGACTGAACCGAGTGACGGTTTCGCGAATCGTTACCCAGCGTTCCAGTGCCGCCGGCAAAGCGGCCAGGGGAATCATGTTGGGACCGTCACTGGGCGACTTCGATGGATCGGGGTGCGTTTCGCAAAATAGACCATCGGTCCCCATCGCGACAGCCGCCCGCGCCAGGGGCTCGACCATTTCACAATTGCCTCCGGTCGTTTTCCCCAAACCGCCAGGTTCCTGAACACTGTGGGTCGCGTCAAACACAACCGGTACCCCAAGCGCCTGCATCTCGGGAATAGCCCGCATGTCATTCACCAGGCGTCCATAACCAAAAAACGTTCCCCGCTCACAGAGCAGGATGTTGTTGCAACCAGTCGCTTTGAGCTTGCCTATCACATTGCGCATATCGCCAGGTGCCATGAACTGCCCTTTTTTCACGTTGACAGCTCGCCCAGTTTGGGCAGCGGCTACCAACAAATCGGTCTGTCGGGCTAAAAATGCCGGAATCTGCAGCAGTTCGCAAACTTCCGCAGCCGGCGCTGCCTGGGATGCCTCGTGGATGTCGGTGGTCACGGGAAGTCCCGTCGCATCGGCAACCTGGGCCAGAATTTTTAGCCCTTGTTCCAAGCCGGGCCCACGGTACGACTCAATGCTCGTACGGTTTGCTTTATCAAACGATGCCTTGAAGATCAATTGAATCGGCAATTCGGCGTTAAGACGACATAACACTTCCGCTATTTCGAGCGCGCCGGCCTGATCCTCAAGAACACACGGACCAGCAATCACCAACAGCGGCTGGTCGGGACCACACTGATAGGAACCAATATTAACAGTATCGTAAGACATGGTTTATTTCCAAGGACACACAACTGTGTTCGGCTTTCGTAGAAATGTATTAATTATTTGGAAGGAGCGCTCCAAGGCGGTCAGCCCCACGGGCCGAAACTAGCAAGTTCAATCCACTGGGGATGAGTTCGACTTCGATTGGCAATCGGCCTGCGTGATCTCCATCAATCTGTACAGCCACCGCAGCATTTCCCGCAGCCTCGACCCGAAAACTTTGCCGCTGGAGACTCTGCACTTCCGGTAAATTCAAGTGGCGGCCGCGGGACACTTGCCACAGGTAACGCAGGAAGGACCAGGTTGACCCCCTGCGAAACATGCACAGATCAAGCAACCCATCGGTCCCCAGGGCACGGGGCATAAACTGCAATCCGCGAGCATAACAGGGAAGGTTAAACCCCAACAACCAGCGGCAACAAACGGGTTCGGTCTCATAACCGGTGCAATATACACGTAATTCCGGATATTTGTAATTACGTAATGCTTCAAGGGTTGGTTTGACATAGGACGCGTGAGTGATGTGGCCCGTCCGCCGCGATTGCATTCGATCGATCACTTCGGCGTCAATACCGACACTCATCATCAAGAGAAATAGCCGTGTGTCGACTCGCCCAATATCGAGTGGGACAACATATCCATTGGTAAGCACATCACAAACCTCTTCCGGAATGACCGACTGGCCAATGTGACGTGCCAGCAGGCATTCGGTCCCAAATGGAAGAGGCAACAACGGCACCGAGGCAGGAACCGCATTACGGACCGCCGAAGCGGTCCCATCCCCTCCGGCAGCCACGACTGCCCTTAATGTGCCAGCCTGGTGCCAACGGGCGGATAGGGCTGCAAGTTCCTTCAAATCGGTGGTGATCTGAGCTGAAAAACCACGAGCCGTCAGCGCCTTGTGGACAGCTTGCACACGCTCTACCGCACAATGAGCGCCGGCGCGTGGATTGACAGAAACCAAAATCCCCTTCGCCGAGGCTGAAAGTGGCTCAGCGATCCGCACAGGCGGTTGGGCCCGCCCTTCCGGTGGACTCAGATTCTTCACGAAGGCGCCTCAAAGTCGATTCCCAGCGGGAACCTCATTGAAATTCAAAGGAATCGTCAACCTCACGTTGTCAGCTGCGTCCGACAGAGGCATTTCTCTTTTATAGGGGTAAAACCTCGTCGGAAGGTGGCCTGGAAACTGCGCCGACCGTGCTAATCCAGGACTTGACCACAGGTCGGATATTTTCCAGAGGCTAACACAAATAGTTACGGGTTCACAGGTTAGGCGGTGTGAAATTATCCCGCGTCTCATTCTGCAACTTTTTTAGCACGGCCGGCACGGTTTCGACGGTCAAAACACCTGCTGTACAAACGTGCTGCACGGCGACTCCAAACTGTTGTCTCGGAAGGCAACAGTTTGGAATCGAAAACACGCACCAACCAGGCCAGAAACAACCGCTTTGCAACTCTTTTGTCTCACACTAACTCCTGTTATTAAAAGAGTTTATGCACACGACTGGCGGCATTCAGGGAACCCGTTTCAAATCCTTTGGCACACCGTGTGCTTTATAAGGGAGGCACTGGCCCGCGGGGCCTCGAATGAATTTGGGTACGATGGTTGACTTGCCCCTGACCACCGTATCAAGCCAAAGCGTCTTTGGCTCATTCGAGGCCCGCTTTTTTTTGCGCCGTCCAAACCAACCTGAATACACCGAAATGGGGTGCAACCAGCAAGGCAGGGCAATTAGAGGCCTATTGGGGACTTTACGGCAGCACCCCCCCATTTTACCCCCACTGGCGGCGGCCATAGAGAGGGAGCCCTGTTGGCTCAGGAGACGGGAAGATGCTCCCCTCAGCATCGTCGGTCACTTATCTCCGCATGGTTTTGTCCCAGCGTTATTTTGCAGAGCTTCCGGTCGCAAACCAACGGCAACCCCATGCCATCGAACCGATCAGCCATGCCAAAAACAGCCCCAAACCAGTCGGCTCTGGCACGGTCGTTGCCGACGGAGCCCCGCTTCCGGCATTCGTTTCGAAGTTCGATTTCCAGAGGTTGTAATCAAGCGTGTCCACCACCCCATCACCGTTTCCATCTGGCTCTGCTACGGTTGTTGACCCCACCGCATCACGCCAAACGGTAAAGTCGGCCGCATCGATCACACCGTCGAAGTTATAATCCCCTTCGGCAAAGTCCAAGACTTCAACACTGGAAACAAAAACCAGGTTCGCCCCCAAGCCGCCAGTAACGTTCATCGCAGGTACGCTGCTAAAAACGCCGCCACCATCCAGGTCATAAATCGGTAAAGCGGCAATTGCGTCCACCGTATCCATGCCATCACCAAGCACACGGCCAAAGACGGTAAAGCCACCGTTCTGGTTGTCAAGATTTTGACTGTTGTCGGCAAGATTAAAAAAGAACTGGCTGGTTGCACTGTCAGCCGACCCGGCACTCTTGGCGTAGGAAACCGCACCTCGAAGGTTACTCATCCCAAACTCGTTAACAACCGGTGGGTCGGTCTCGACAGGTGGGGCAGTATTCGTACTGGCGTCGTAGGAGAATCCTCCCCCTTGAATCACAAAACCTGGCACTGACCGGTGAATGAACGTGCCGTCGTATTTCCCATCTCCCTGATAATTGAGGAAGTTCGCAACGGAAAATGGCGTCGCCGTATCGTAGAATCGCACATCGATCTGCCCAAGGCTGGTTGAATTTCCCTCCATCGTGAACCTGACAATCGTCGCCCACGCATTTGGAGCGGTCAGCAGAGTTCCCAGAACGACCAACACGACGGTTGCAGCACAACAAGCAAAACGGCGGCAGAGGGTGGTCAATCGCATGGCAAACAAACTCGACGGTGAAAAAACCCGGCTGGAACCGACGGGACAGACAAGCTCCGGAACTGCCGGCCTGGGAGGCTTCAAAATCTTGGGAGAAAAGGGGGGAGCAACTCCGATACTTCTAGCGTAATTGACGGCAGAAAAAACGTCCACAATTTGGCCCCTGCCAGAAATCGGCAAAGCCCCTTAAAATCTGTCTATTCGCTACCCCCTGCACAGCCCAGCCTGGAGATTCCGCATGAGCAGCTTTCCCGAAATCAATTCGATTCCCTACGAGGGGCCTGATTCGAAAAACCCACTTGCTTTTCGGCACTACGATGCGTCGGAACTTGTAGCTGGCCGCACGATGAAGGACCACTTGCGATTTAGCGTGGCTTATTGGCACACCTTCCGTAATCCGCTCAGTGACCCGTTTGGTGCAGGTACGGCAGTGCGGCCCTGGGATGATGGGACCGAATCGGTTGAAAATGCTTGTAAACGCGCACGCGTCGCCTTTGAGTTCATTGAAAAACTGGGGGCACCTTTTTACGCATTTCATGATCGCGACGTCGCGCCCGAGGGCAACTCCCTGGCCGAAACCAATCGCAATCTTGATGCGGTGGTCAAGGTTTTGAAGGAAGAACAAGAACGTACCGGTATCCAACTCCTGTGGGGTACAGCCAATCTCTTCAGCCACCCCCGCTACATGCACGGCGCAGCCACGAGTTGCAATGCAGACGCCTACGCCTTTGCAGCCGCCCAAGTCAAGAAAGCACTCGAGGTGACGCTGGAGTTGGGCGGCCATGGGTATGTGTTCTGGGGTGGCCGGGAAGGTTACCAGAATCTGTGGAATACGGACATGAAACGAGAACTGGACAATCTGGCCCGGTTCCTTCACATGGCCGTTGACTACGCCAGGAAGATTGGCTTTGAAGGACAGTTCTACATCGAACCCAAGCCCAAGGAGCCAACCAAACATCAATATGACTCTGACGCGGCGGCCTGTTTGAATTTCTTGAGGCAGTATGATCTGATGGACCACCTCAAACTCAATATCGAGACGAATCACGTCACTTTGGCCGGCCACACCATGCAGCACGACCTGGAAGTTGCCGGTAGTGCAAATGCACTTGGCTCGATCGACGCGAATACCGGTGACGTACTACTCGGCTGGGACACGGACCAGTTCCCCACCAACATCTATCTGACCAGCACGGTGATGTACACCCTCCTCAAATATGGTGGGCTAACAACTGGAGGGATGAACTTCGATGCAAAAGTTCGCCGCGAAAGTTTCGAGCCGCTGGACTTGTTTTACGCCCATATCGGAGGGATGGATGCCTTCGCTCATGGACTGAAAATCGCAGCGGCGATGCATGCCGATGGGCGCCTCGAAACGATGCTCCAGGAACGATACCGGAGCTGGGATGTGGGACTGGGAAAAGACATTGAAAATAACCAGCATGATTTCGCATCGCTGGAAAAACGCATGCTCGAACAAGGAGACGTAACTTCTAACCAAAGTGGACGGCAAGAACTCATTGAAAATTTGATCAATCAGTACTTGTAACAGACCAAAACGACCTCTCCAGCCTGAGTGCGCCACCTTTGATTGGGTCCCCTCAGGCGGCTCGATGAGATTGGCTTGACGTTTTTTTGCTGACCTGGGGAATCGCCAAGGCGCTTGGCTGTTTGCGCCGCAGTGTGTAACGCCAAAAAACACCTGCCAACTCGATCACTGCCACCAAAAAATCTCGCAACCTGAGTTTGGATCCCGCAATTTCGTCCCAACGGTCAAGCGGATATTCGAACAAGCGGCTCCGCGCCCCCTCGACTCCCCAACCTGTTACGTGGGACAAGCGGGCCAGAATCTCGACATCGAAAATCCAGCGCGAGTGAAAAGGCTCAGCGAACAGGCCGATTGTGGCTGGCGTGACACGAAACAGCTTTGCGCCACACTGCGTGTCGTAGACGGGAAGTCGTAAAACCAGAGAAGCTGCTGTCGCAAAACCGCGCCCCAACAACTGGCGCGTGGTTCGGCGGTGAATGCTGCGGCCCAACAACGGCATACGGCTACCGAGTACCAGCTGAATTTCCTGGTGCTCTAAAAACACTGAGCGAAATTGGTCGATCGCCTCAAGAGGAGTGGCCAGATCTGCGTCCCAGTAACCCACAAAGTTGGGGGAGCCAAGCAAGGCTTTTTGAACGCCCTGTCGGACTGCCTCCGCTTTCCCAACATTCTTGTCCAGCCCACATACCGTGACTCGACCGCCACTGTTCTGGGCCAACGAAGTCAGCAGCAACCGGGTTTGATCGGTACTACCATCGTCGACCAGGAGGAAGTCAATATCCCTGGTCTCGGCCAGAAATGAACGAAATCTGCCGACGTCGATCCGCTGGGCCTCGTTGTAGCAGGGAACAACAACGACGGTCTTCACGGAATTTTTGGGAAACGGGCCTAGCGACATCGGACAATCCTTTGTCCCACGCAAACTGGAAAGACAGCGATGCTGGGTAGGATACGTCAATAGACGAATTCCAGCAATAGGAACCCTAACTCGATCGGTAACTCTTATTGGCCTTGGCCGGGAGTCGACGCACTCCTACGATTTGCCTTCCTACCACCGCCCAATACCCGGCGCCCAATACCCGGCGCCCAATACCCGGCGCCCGATGCCCGGCGCCCGATGCCCGGCCCACCAATGCCCTGCCCAATCGGCCCGGTCACCATGAGTTGGTGACACGGACCGCTATGCGGCAACCCTGCTCTCTCCCCCGGCAATGACTGCCCCTTAAAGACGAAGGACTCCAACACGTGGGCACCAAGGTCGAAACCGACTCACAACCTGCACCAGGTCCATCAAGGTGGCGAGATGGACAGCTCGTCATTCTATTACTGCTGATTGTATCGAGCATTTATTTTTCGCGGCTCTCGGTCTTGCCAGTCGTTCGCGAAGAGTGTCGGTGGGCCCGTGGAGCCGTCCAAATGATTGAGACGGGTGACTGGATCACGGTACGTCAACAGGGCCAGGTCTTTCCTGAACGTCCCCCAATGAGTGTGTGGGGAATTGCCGCGACTGGCCTGGTTCGGGGAGAGGTAGACACCTTGGCCATACGACTGCCTAGCGTTCTGGCAATTATACTGACTTGCCTGTTGGTCTATGGATATGCTCGCGGATTCATTTCCCATTTGGGCGCTTTTGCCGCGGCGCTTGTCTTCGCAACGATGGGACAAGTCCTGCAAATCGGCAGGATGGGTGAATCGGAATCACTATTTACGTTGTTTTTCGCGTCATCGCTCCTGTTGTGGCACCTGGCTTACGAGCGAAGTTGGAACCCAACCGTAATGTGGTCGCTTGGTTTTGGATTTTCCGCCCTGGCGGCTTTGGTCAAAGGACCACAGGCACCAGTCTACTTTGCCGCCATTACGGTAGTCTATTTGTACCTCCGGAAAGATTGGCGCCAACTTTTCACCAGGTCATCTCTGGTGGGAGCGGGAATATTTACGGTGATTGTTGCCGCCTGGCAAATCCCCTATTACCTCAAAACCGATGCGGCCAGCGTCATGGCGACCTGGACTGGACTTGCCAGTGATCGATTCGGCTTTGGTGGCCTGTTGGAGCACGTGGCAAAATTCCCTCTGGAAACAGTGACCTGCTGGCTACCTTGGTCCCCTTTACTGGTTGCACTACTGAGCCGCAAGACCCGCGAATTATTGCGGGACCAGTCGGCGATGTGTACGTTCCTGCTGGCCTCGCTCTGCGTAACTTATCCGTCGGTGTGGTTTGCGGTTGGCGCTCGCAGTCGGTACTTTATGCCGCTCTATCCGATCGTGGCCATTTTGATCGGCCTGGTGATCGAACGGTGCGCTACAGCGAGCACAGGAACTTACCCCCGCCGAGCATGGCACCAATTCCTCATAGCAATCATGGTTGTGAGTGCGGCTGCTGCCTTATTCGTCTACGGGACTGCTTTCTTGGCAACTGATTCTTTATCGGAAATCTATCAACCATTTAACTTCAGTATGCTATTTAGCCTGGCTGGCCTGGTGACTGCCGCCACGTTATGGATCTGTTATCAACGTGGTACACCATCTTCGCGTTTCACCGCCGTAGCCGCAATTGCATGCTTTACCGGCCTGGCCTACACAGGCCTGATGGTGAACATCCACACGGCCCGCTGGAACAACCCCACCGTCGCCGTCAACGCGTTCAAAGACCAGATTCCTGCTGACAAACAACTGGTCAGCTTTGGGCCAATCCGTCACACCTTTGCCTATTACTATCAAGACTCGATTGAACAGCTCGACTGGCCCACAACCCGCGAAAGCCTGCCCGCCTCGGTCGAGTACTTTTGCTTCAATCGCTCGCCCGGAGATACCGCAAAGCAGCGGAAATCGGGCCGTGGACGTAGCATCGGCTCAACCCCGGGTACACTCCCGTTCGCTTGGGAAGAAATCACGTCCGTCTGCTCCGCCCGACGCTTACGAGAAAACCATACCGTCGTGCTGGGACGTGTCATCTGGCCACTACGCCCTGCGATGGTTGATGTGACCAAACCCCAGAAAAAACACCCCCCGCACCGACAAGACTTGACCGAAAGGCGATTCAAAAAACCACACCACCTACTTCAGGTACCGGCAAGCAACAACCGGCGCATCTTTCCGGCGGGAACCTATGCTACCCGATTGACTCCGGGTTCTGCTGAAAGCAATTCTTTGGTTGCCCGATAAACCATCTCGACCGATAGCTCACTCATGCACCGACCGTGACTGAGCGGACAAGTTGCCTCCCAGCATGGCTGACAAGGAAGATCCAGTGTCAGTGTCGTTTCCTTGTCGTAGTAGTTGCGGGTCGTGTGCGGATCGGTCGGACCAAAAAGAGTCACCACAGGACGGGAAAAAGCGATTCCAAAATAGCGCGGCCCGCTGTCGGTGGTAACCAGCATGCGCGCACGCCGAATAATGGCTTTGGTCAAACCAATAGGCAGCGTTTTCAGACCAGCCAGGCTAAAAATCTGTGGGCAATCGGCAAGTTTTACAATCTGCCTAGCAATCTCCCGTTCACTCGGTCCACAATTTACGAGTACCGAATACCCGTCTTGCATCCCAAGTCGACGAGCCAGTGCTGCAAAGTGTTCGGCTGGCCAGTGTTTCGATCCACCAAAGGCACCACCCGAGTTCAATACAATAACCTGATTGGGATGCGGAAGTCCAAGCTGGTGCCAGGCCGCATCTGCGGCCTGCTCATCAGCATCCGTTGTTGCCAATTCCAACGTGGGTGGCTCCCACTCACAACCGGTGGCATAAGCCAAATTTAGATAAGAATCGATGGGAGGCAGCCCGACTTTGGTCCACTGCCTCCGGGGTGTGTACAACTGGGTCGTAAGCATCCAACTCCGCAGGTTTCCCGCATAGCCAATTCGTTGCTTCGCACCACTCTCCCACGCCATCCAACCTGTGCGGAAGGAATTGGTCAACAACACGACCACGTCGAGGTCCAATTCACAAAGCTGACTTTTTAAGACAGACCAACGCCACCCAGGCTTTTTTTCGTAGAGGAGCGAAGCGTCAAACCATCGCTTGCCATCCAACACCTCTGCCACGTAGGGGCGCATCACACCGATCATGGTACCCCCGGGGCCCGCATATTTGCGCAATGCTCGCAGGGCCGGAGTGGCCATGACCACATCCCCAATCCAATTCGGAACAAAAACGCCGAGCTTCACAAAGGAACCTTTGAATTTGGGCACAATCGGGTCAGGCAACTGGCGACTATAGAACTGAGCCAGATGTCTCACAACCGCAGACCCATCCCTTGTGTCGCCAGGAACTATCAAAAAGCGAGGTGGGCGTCACCCAAGCCGATCCTGGCGGGAAATCTGGGGGATTTGGCGAATTAAGCCAACCATGGCTGCCTCCCGCGATCCAAGCTGGCATGACATTGGCCCGGTTCACGTCCCCTGCTATCGATTTAACCGCACTCCGAAACTGACGACGTGCATTCCCAAGGTCGCATCCCCCCTGTTGGCACTGCCGTCAAGTTACCAACAAGCCATGACCAACAAGCCGCTGGAAACAACATGGAGACCGGCTGCAGGATTGCGGGTGAGGCGACCCTGGAGGTTGTCCAATTGACCGATCCAGTAAGCAGCCCGAAAATTCAACCATAACTGGCCCGCGGGTATCCTCATACGTCTGAACCCCCTTACCCCCAAATGAGGCAATTTCTCTGAATATCGATTTTCCCTTGGGGTTGGGCCAGTGGCACCTGTCGCCAATACCGATACAATGCGGGCCTGTTTCTGTTTTCTCATTTTCACACGCTTTCTTCTGAGTCCACGATGACCAAATCACTCAACAAAATTAGCCGACGTATCACCCAACCCGATTATCAGGGTTCTTCCCAGGCAATGCTCTACGCCACGGGCATGACACCCGAAGACATGAACAAACCACAGGTCGGAATCGCCAGCATGTGGTACGAGGGAAATCCCTGCAATATGCATTTGATGGATCTTTCCCAGCACGTTAAAGACGGAGTCGAGTCCGCTGGGGCAGTGGGGATGCGATTCAATACCGTTGGTGTTTCGGACGGCATATCGATGGGAACCGATGGTATGAGTTTCTCTCTCCAGTCGCGCGATCTGATTGCCGACTCGATTGAGACGGTAATGGGAGCCCAGTTCTACGACGCCTGCATTACCCTGCCCGGATGTGACAAGAACATGCCTGGCTGCTTGATGGCAATGGGGCGACTCAACCGGCCTGGACTGATGGTCTATGGTGGCACGATTCGAGCGGGCAAGTCTTCCAAAGGGGAAAAAATCGACATTATTTCAGCGCTTCAATGCTACGGTGCCCTGGTTGCCGGCACGATGACCGCTGAAGAACGTAGTGACGTGGTACAGCGAGCTTGCCCCGGAGCTGGCGCATGTGGTGGTATGTACACGGCCAATACGATGGCTTCGGCCATCGAAGTGATGGGCATGTCACTACCTTACAGCTCGTCGATTCCAGCTGAAGACCCAGCCAAGCTGCAGGAATGCCGCGCGGCAGGTGAACAGATCAAAGAGCTGCTCGAACAAAACATCAAACCACGCGACATCATGGTCCGCGAGGCTTTTGAGAACGCTCTTGTCTATATCATGGCCGTCGGCGGCTCAACCAATGCGGTACTTCACCTCATTGCCATGGCGCGAAGTGTCGATGTCCCCCTGACCATCGATGACTTCCAGCAAACCAGTGACCGCGTGCCCTACCTGGCAGACTTGAAGCCGAGTGGAAAATACGTACAGGAAGACCTGCACGCAGTTGGCGGCACCCCAGCCGTCATGAAGATGCTACTGAGCGAAGGCCTGTTACACGGAGACTGCTTGACCGTCACCGGAAAAACAGTGGCTGAAAACCTCGCCGATCTTCCAGGGCTTGAAGAAGGGCAAGACGTCATTCACCCACTCAACAACCCTCTGAAATCCAGTGGGCATTTACGGATTTTGCGCGGCAACCTCGCTCCAGATGGCGCCGTGGCAAAAATTACTGGGAAGGAAGGTCTTCAGTTTTCTGGGACTGCAAACTGTTTCGATTCTGAAGAAGACATGCTCGCCGCGCTCCCGGCAGGCAAGATCAACAAAGGTGATGCGATCATCATACGTTTCGAAGGCCCGCAAGGGGGTCCTGGAATGCCAGAAATGCTCAACCCAACCGGCGCAATTATGGGAGCCGGCTTAGGCAAGGACGTAGCAATGATCACCGACGGCCGGTTTTCGGGTGGCTCGCACGGATTCATCGTCGGACATGTTACTCCAGAAGCCCAATTGGGTGGTCCCATTGCCCTCGTGCAAAACGGTGACACCATTACCATCGACGCGGAAACGAACACTATCGAAGTTGACATTTCCCCGGAACAATGGGATCAGCGGCGAGAATCATGGACTCCGCCTGCCTATAAGGCCAAACGAGGGACGCTCTACAAGTACATAAAAAATGTAAAGAGTGCATCGGAGGGTTGTGTGACGGATGAATAATCGGGGCGAATCTCCTCGGTTATCTTGATCTCCACAGGATCGTTAAGCTTGATTGCCACAGGATCGTTAAGGTGGAAGACCGGCACAAGCCGCAGCAAAAACTGCAAACGGTTGCAATCGATACCGTCGTTGGTTCGAGCGTGGTCGGCCCTCCCGCTCCACCTCAAGCGTTTTGACCAGACTTCTGTTTTTAGCGACTCTCTCCGCAACCGTAGGAAACCGGATCTCCAGGCAATTGCCGCCCAAAAAACCAGCGCCGAAAGGTCCGCTCCCCACCCAAAAAACAACCTATACTTTTGAATAATACTTTTACCTCGAATGAACTCTATGTAGCCTGTATTGAGGGAACGAAATGAATTTCCGCTGGATTCAAATTCCGTCTGCCTGGTTCGCCATTACGGTTGGCACTCTCTGTTGGGCAGCCGAAGAGCAGAAAGCTCCTGAAGCCAATGCACCATCACCAGAGGTCACAAAAAGTGACGCAAAAAAACCGCTGGATGCCGAAAACCAACCGCAATCCAAGTCGGAAAAGGAATCGGCTGCAGACAAGGACCAACAGAAGCAACCAGCTGCAAGTATCACGCACCACACGGTGACGATTGCAGACCAGGAAATTGCCTACACGGCAACCGCTGACCAGTTGTCGATAAAAACCGATCAGGGGGAAGAAAAAGCACGTATCTTTTTCATCGCCTATCGCAGGGAGTCTGAGGAACCATCGGTTCAACGACCGATTACATTCTGTTTTAACGGTGGCCCTGGTTCCTCATCGGTCTGGCTACACCTGGGAATGCTAGGGCCTCAACGGGTTCAACTTCGAGATGACGCCCAACCGCAGCCCCCGCCATTTCAACTTGTACCCAATCACTATTCCTTGCTCGACATTACGGACCTGGTATTCATCGATCCAGTAAGCACCGGATACAGCCGTCCAGCAAAGGACGAAGACAAAAAACAATTCCACGGCTACCAGGAAGATCTTAACAGTGTTGGACAATTCATCCATGACTACATTACCCAAAATGGTCGCTGGCAATCACCAAAATTTCTGGTCGGCGAAAGTTATGGAGGCCTGCGCGCATCTGGACTGGCAGGTTTGTTACAGAATCGTTACGGGATGTACCTAAACGGCTTGATCCTTGTTTCGGCAGTTCTTGATTTTCAAACCCTGGCGTTCAGCGAAACCAATGATCTTCCCTTCATTGTTTTTTTACCCTCCTACACGGCAACGGCCTGGTACCACGGCAAACTCGACCGCAACCTGCAACAGCTCCCACTGAGAAAGGTAGTTCGGAAAGCGCAATCGTTTGCCGCTGGCCCCTATGCACGCGCACTTCTTCGAGGCGACAGCCTGTCGAGTCAAAAGCACGATGAAATCGCCAGGCGACTCGCAACATTAACGGGACTTTCTCCCGAGTACGTCCTCAGGACAAATTTACGAATCAACATGCGCCGTTTCGCAAAGGAACTGTTGCGCGACCGCCAGGAAACCGTTGGCAGGTTCGACAGTCGCTATGTGGGCAGTGACCGGGACAGCGCCGGAGAAGCCTACAGCTATGACCCTAGCGCCGCGGTTTTTATGGGGCCCTTTACCGCAGCAATGAACGACTATCTCTACCGCACTCTCGACTATAAAGATGAGCGAGTCTACGAGATACTAACTGGCAACGTATACCCCTGGAACTATAACCAATTCAAGAACCGTTATGTCAATGCTACAGAGACACTCCGTCGCGCCATGACAACCAATCCGTTTTTAAAAGTATTTGCAGCCTGTGGATATTACGATCTCGCAACACCCCAGTTTGCGATGACCTATACCCGGGACCACCTGGCATTAGCACCTAAATTAGCAAGTAATTTCCAAATGGGGTTCTACCAGGGAGGGCACATGATGTACGTCTATACTCCCGCCCTGAAAAAACTCCGCAAGAACCTGCTTGGGTTCTATCAAGAGGCTATCGACACCAGCAACCAGGCAGAAGCGAAACCTGCTGAAAAAAATTAACTGCCGGGATGACTACCCACCAATTCTCTGCGCTAATATTGCAGATATAGCAGGTCTCTTTTTACAGGGGCTTCCTGGTCGTCGCCCAAATGGCATTCAGTAAGTTTGCTTTGCGCGCTTGGCACTGGCCGTAACAGCGCTATAATCGACGTGTCTCGATAGCGTTTCTAACCACCACACGAGTATTACCTACTTATGTCATTCGTCATGTCGTCTCCCTGTACTAATCTGGCTGAACTACGTGCCAGTGGCTGGCAATCGAAATCTGTCAAACAAGAAATCCACGACAACTTGCTCTCTAAACTCCAGGCCGGAGAAGAGCTATTTTCAAAAATCGTCGGATATCAGGACACCGTTTTGCCAGAAATCAATATCGCGGTCCTGGCCCAACACGACATGCTTTTCCTGGGTGAAAAGGGGCAAGCAAAAAGCCGGTTGATGCGACAATTGGTCAACTTTTTGGACGAGGCCATTCCCTACATCGACGATGGGCAAATCCCCGTCCACGATGACCCTTATTTTCCGATTACCAAGCGCGGCCGGAAAATCGTCAACAGTGTACCAGCTGACGAAGTACCCATCTCGTGGTGGCATCGTGAACAGCGCTACGCGGAGCGCCTCTCTCCAGGCACCAAGTTCGCTGACATCATTGGTGAAATCGATCCAGCGAAATTAGCCGGAGGTGTCAGTATGGGGGCGGAAGACGCGCTTCACTTTGGGCTGATTCCCCGCCTTCATCGCGGAATTTTTGCCATGAATGAGCTTCCAGAACTTGACGAACTCGTTCAGGTTGGCCTGTTCAATATCCTGGAGGAAAGGGATGTCCAGATCCGCGGATATCCTGTCAAGTTCGACATCGACGTTTTAATTCTTTTTAGCGCCAACCCGGCCACTTACAATCGAAGTGGCAAAGTCATACCACAACTCAAAGACCGGATCGGATCGATTATCCATACCCACTACCCGCGCGATCGCGACCTCGGCATTGCAATTCTGGAACAGGAAGTCGATAGCAACCAAGTCCTATTTGGAAACCGTGCTCAGACGCCCAACAGCAACGAGGACGACTCCTCGAAAATCCCCGCCTGTGAGGAACCATCGGTTGTCGTCCCTTACTTCATCAAAGAGTTAATCGAAGAAATCAGCCGAGCAGCCCGACAGAGCAAGTACATCGACCATGAGTCGGGAGTG
>CBDEWC010000036.1:0-60111 GCA_965243695.1 Lacipirellulaceae bacterium
TTGTGCTGCGGTTAGCTGGTTGGAATCTCGCAATGACTGCAGACGCCGGTGAGAGGGTGAACGGATCGAATCGGCCGGCCCCAGCCATGCGAACTGTGGCCGAAAGTTGCGGACCAGCAGGAAACCATCTCCGCGCACGCTGCGGCCGAGAGCTTCAAAGTCATGCCAGTTGTGCTCCGAAAACGCAACTCGCCGGATCGCGGCGCTGGGATGGTTGGTACCCGGTGAGAGGGTCTATGGTGGCTGGAAGTCGAAAGATATCCACGCCGCCGTTTGCATCGTATCAGGAATATCGGTGCGGAAGAACTGGCCGTCTTGGGGGGGGGGGAGGTGTTTTAAAGTTGGTCACCCCGTGGTGCGGCCCACGATTCTCCAAACCCCACGATCCTCCCGTGCGGTTCCATCACATGCTTCGTAAAATAAACGATAACGGGGGCGTTGACCTGGTGTCGTTGGGAGAGGTAGGAGCCCAATTTCGGAGCACTTCACCTTGTCAAACGGGCTGTTGCCTGGGGAAATAACAGGTTCCGGGTCTTTTGCCCAGGTAAAACCATCCTCGGAGGTTGCCGTGAGGATAAATGCACGGTTGGGCGCACTGTAACCGGCGTAATACATGCGGTAACCGCTGTTGTGGATCCGAACAATTTCAGGTGCGAATGCGATCGCCTTGTCATAAGTGCCTCCCAGGGGAACTCGTATTCCTGCTTCGACTTCAAACGACAGGCCACCATCGGTTGAGAGAGCACTGATCATTCCACGGTTCGATTCGGTAACAACCATTCTGGAGTGACCCGCTTCCAAAAACACAATGCGACAGGAAGTGTAGTGACAACCGGGGTTTTTCAGGCGAACCCCCGGCTCAACGGCCCAGTTTAAGCCGTCATCAGAGACGGCACTTCGGATTGAATTATCGATCGACTGTGGCCCGGGGCAGCATTCGTAGTACATCCTCAGTCGACCCGGTTGCCCGGCAACGGGAACAATCTCAGGCGAGACTACCCGAAAGTCACCGGCACCCCCTTGTTGGGGCGACAACCGCACTCCGGGTTCAGCAACCCAGGTGATTCCGTCTGCAGATGCGGCACTGAGGATCCGCGTGGAACAGTGGTCGTAGTCCATGGCACCGGCCGGGAATCCTGGCCGCGGCAGCATCTGGGAGTAGTACATCCGGAATTGCCCATTGGGCAGGACAACAACGCGGGGCGTGACTGCACCGCAGATACCCGTACGCACATCGTCAGTTGCCCATGTCGCTTCAGGTGCCGGACGGGTTTCGTGATCGGGAGGTGCATCGATGATGACGGTTACGTCATCGGCCCACGACTTCCCCGGATCGGTGGGCACGGTGTGAATGTCTGGAGATGCAGTGATGGAACGAGTGAGATCGATCATGAAACAACCGGTGCAATCGCTGTGCTGCGTAGATGTGGAGCGAGAAGGTAAAAATCAGGGAGTGCTGCCGAACTTATCGTAGTCTGTAGTCGAGTTTCGTTATAGCCGCAAGGTGAACGGTCTTGACGACTACAGGTCCGATAGGGGGGCCAGCCTCAGGGTACCTTGTTGCTTGAAACGAAGAATGCCAGGATTTAAACTGAACTGTGACCACCACAACATCGTGATCACCACAACATCGCCGGAGACTCATGTTCATGCCAGGAATTTCATCGAAGCTTTGGGGCATCGTCGAGGGGGGCTCTCGTCTTTTGGCTGCCGCGCGCCAAGTCGCGGCGCTGCTCATGGTTGGTATGGTGCTTACAGCAGGTAGCTTGGACACTCCTGTGCTGGCCGATCCGCTCTATCCGAAGTTGTCGCTTTTGATGCAGTCGGATGCGGCATACGACGCGGGTGCAGCTGGCAAGGTCGACAAGGCAAATCCCGATAACCTGTTGTTTCGTGTGATGGGCCCCCAAACTCCGAACTCCATGCGCAAAGCCGACATCGTCGATTTTGTCGGAAGTCTCGGCGGGTGGTCGGGGAACTTGTGGTTCAACGTCGATGCCACCAAGCCTGCCTTCGAGAATGGGTACTGGGGCAATACCTATTCGAGCGCAAACTCGTACAAGGCCTATGTCGATTACTTCGCCGAAGTGAACCAGGCGCTCACAGCCGCCGGACACCGCACGTTTGATGGCATCGGCCTGGAAACGGAAAACTCGTATCTCCAAAAGACCAGTGCTTTTCTCGGGCACTCCGGGTCGGTCGGAAGTTATCTCGATTCGAAAGGGCTCACCTCGGCAAAGATTGCCACCACCGGGTCGTACAAGCAGGCAAGTGACTTTTCCAACCTCGATGTCGATCTACTGGCGATCCAGTCGTACAACTTTGACCATGGTGACCCGACCGGATTCGCCACGCCGTCAACTGCGAGCGCCCAAAGTCTTGCATCCTCGATTGCCGGAACGCTTGCCGCTAATTACGTGGCCGACCCGGCCGCCCTTACCACACCTGGCGTGGTGGTTATGTTTTCCTATGAGGACATTGACGGGACGAAGTTTTTCGGCGTAGCTGGTCCCAGCGGCGCGGTTTGGGACACCTCCCTCTTTCAACAGTTTCTCACCGACTTCAAGGCGCAACCCCACATGGGCGACACGGCACTCGGCGTGTACGACGTCGGCACTGCTTTTGTGAAGTGGGAGACAATCCTTGCCCCGGAGATTCCCGAGCCTTCGACCACGCTGCTGGTACTGCCTGGCCTGGTGGGCCTGCTCATGGGGCGTTGCCGCAGGTGATCAACCCCTGCGGCCTGGCATACCTTGGCCACCGGTAGTGTTCCAAAAACTCTTGGACCCAGCATCAGTCCACCTGGGTGGTACCGAGAGGAGTCTTCCCTTTCGCGCCTTTTTTGCGCCGGTAGTCTGGCATCATTTGCCTTGCGGGTGAACCTGGTTGATAATTCCCCTGGCGTTGTGACTGCCCTGTAACGTGCAGCCTGCTTGCGCCGGGTGCTTGGCGACAGCTGGTCGCCCAGAGGGCAGGCCTCGCTGGATCGATTCGAATCCAAGGCTGTTTGTTGTTTTGGGGGTCGCATGATGTGGCGAGCTCAATACCCTCTTTTAACCACCAAGGTCGCATGAGTACTCCTCTTGATAAAAAATCAACGGTCGACGAAATACGCAACCGCTTCGACAGTGACGTGGAACGTTTTTCCCAGTTGGAGACAGGCCAAGCTGCCACGGTAGATGCACCGCTGGCGATGGAATTGATAACCAAGGCTGCAGTTGCAACAACCTCGCCCATTGGGCGCGTGTTGGACATCGGTTGCGGAGCGGGGAACAACACGGTCAAGCTGAGGCACGTGGTTGGACACGATTTTGAGGTCGATTTGCTGGATCTGAGCCAGCCGATGTTATCGCGTGCCGTTAAGCGCGTTGCTGAGTGTAACGGTGGTGGTGTGACAAAAATTGGTGAGGATTTTCGAAATGCCGATCTTCAGCCATCCGCGTACGACGTCGTTCTGGCGGCAGCAGTACTCCATCATCTTCGCAAGACCGCCGATTGGATTGCGGCCTTTGAAAAACTGTTCACGATTCTCGCACCCGGGGGAAGTGTATGGATTACCGACCTGGTGTCGCAGGGAAACAGACGCAGTTGGTGATATGATGTGGGATCGGTACGATAGGTACCTGGCGTCCCTGGGGGGGGACGGTTATCGCGACAAAATTTTTGCGACGATCGACAAGGAAGATTCGCCCCGCCCGGTAACTTACCAGCTTGAGTTGTTGCGGCAGGTTGGCTTTTCACACGTGGAACTACTGCATAAGAATTCATGTTTTGCCGCCTTTGGTGCGATCAAGGGCGTATAATCTGGTTTTGCTGAACGGGCCTCTATCGGCGACCAGTTTGGCCCGGAACTTAAATTCAACAAGAAAGATGCTCCCAATGCGTAAACAGTTTGGAACCATTGCACTGTTGGCCTGCGCGGTGACATTCGCAGTTTCAGTCCAGGCCAATCAACTGCTCTACGTAGCGGCCATGAGGGACCATGCGATTCTCGCTTATGGGGTCAATCCGAAAACGGGAGCGCTGACACTCAAGTGCAAAACGGTACTTTCGGGCCAGCCAGGTGTTATGACAACGTCACCAGATAATTCCCTTATTTACGCGGGAGTCGATGAAGATGGCCAGTCGTCCATGGTCACCTTGAAACGATCGGGTGATGGTTGTTTGAAAGTGCTCGGGAAAGCAAAATTTAACGGGTCTGCTTGTTACCTTTCTACCGACAACGACGGGAAATTTCTGCTGTTAGCGGATTACGGCGCGGGTGAGGTTACTGTCATGCGCATTGTCGACGGCCTCTGTACCGACGAGGTGGTGGATCACAAGAAAACTGAGCGAACCGCACATTGTATTGCACTTGATCCTACGGGCACGTTTGCGTTTGTTCCCCACGTCACACCCAACAAGGTGTACCAGTTTCATTTTGACAACAATCAGGGAACCTTGACTCCCAACGACCCACCCTTTGTGGATGGCCCGGAAAAAGGCCACAAATACAATGATCCACGCCATTACGTGCATCACCCCAAGCTGGACATGGCTTACACTTCGAGCGAATTCGGTGGGGGAATCACGGCGTGGAAATTCGACCCCCAAACCGGCACGCTAGAGCGAGGAACAACGTTGTCCAGTTTGCCTCCGGATGCGAGCGGCGAAATGTATGCGGCAGACATCCAAATGACCCCGAATGGCCGATTTGCCTACGTCTCCAACCGTGACCAAACAAACAGTCGTACGGGCGAACAGAAGCAAGATACGCTGACCGGCTTTGCGCTGGATCCGAAAACGGGCGAGCCGTCTCTTGTCGGATATTTTCCGACTCCGAATCAACCGCGGTCCTTCTGCATTGATCGTTCCGGCAGGTTTCTCTATTCAGCAGGTACCGATACCTCGACCCTTTTTGCTTATCGCATCGACCCCAACCGTGGCAGTCTGGAAAAATTTGCCACCTACGAAACGGGTACCCTACCGGCGTGGGTCCTGTGCCTGGATTCTCCAAATTAACTTTCCCGCAGACCTCCAAGGTGTGAAACAGGGTAAAGCGGAGACGCTTTCATTTAAGGTTGTGCCAGCATGCGGAGGTCCAGGACAACCGGGTCGCGACAATAAACGGCACACGTACCGTTCTGGGCCGCTCAAAGGTTGGGTGCATGCAAAACCACCCTCGGTTGCGAGCACGGCGGCGCCCGCAAATCTTTTTGGTGTGAAGATCAAGATAGCAGTCTGGCAATATTGACATTGAACTCATGCCGGATGCCAAGTTATATATTTTTGCGCTATGACTGCATAACCGGCTGAAGATTGATTCTCGGTGGTGTTCGAGTCAGGCTGCCTTATCCGTTGCCGACACAGTTTTCCGTTCTTGATCACCGCCCTCAGCTCTCCGATCGACAGCACGCACTCAGTGCGCTCTGTTTGTTCGGTGCTCGTGACTCTACGTGCACTGCTGGGGGGCTTAACAGTAACGTCCTGAGGGCGTACTTAGAACAAGTTGTTTGTCGTGGGGGTTAGAGTGTCAACCCAATGGCTACGATTCAAAAGATTTCCAGCAGGAGAGGATGCCATGAAGGGCTTGTTAATGTTGACCGAAGCTCGCTCTGGTTCGAATTGGCTGGGTAGTGCAGTCGACGGTACGGGCGTCCTTGGCAACTCCGGTGAATGGCTTGACCCAACCATTCTGAAGGTAGGTCCCAAGCGGACCAGCGGCGACGATTATATCCGCGCCGTTCTGGAACGCGCCACGACCAACAACGGGGTGTTCTATGTAAAAATTTTCCCTCGTCACTTGCACTGGTTCCAGATCCAGTATGGCTTTGACTTCATCAAACGCATGATGAAAGAGCATGATGTGCTTCTGGTGAGACTCACCCGACAGGACCGGGTGCGGCAGGCCATTTCTTTTTCCAAGGGGCTTCAGTCCAAGGCCTGGTCTGTGGAAGGCAAAGCCAAGGAGACGGTCAATGTCGAATACAATTTTGCCCAGATCTGCCGCATCTATTTTATGTTTCAACGGTCCTCTAATTACTGGGAATCGTACCTGGCGGTGCAAGACCTAAAGCACGAGGCTTTTATCTATGAGGAACTAACGGCCGATCCCAACCTGTTTCTGCAGGCGCTGGCTGTACATGCTGGTGTTGGCGACATTTCCCCGTTTCGGTCGGAAACAAAAATTCAGCGCAATGTTGAAACCGAAGAATGGGTTGCGAGGTTCACCGAAGACATTCGCAGTCACGAATTTGTCGACCACACCACGCCTGCCCGTCCGCATGCCAGGACTTTGTCGAACCTGGGGAACTTCCTCAGCGGCCGGCAGATGAAATCGTTACCCTTCGACTATTGATTCCAGTCCAGTGAGCCCAGTCCAGTGAGCCCAGTCCAGTGAGCCCAGCCCGGGTATCGGCCAAGTCCATCAACTCGGCCGAACCCATAACCCAGGGTGACCGTTCTTGTATTGGGCCGCTCACCCATAGGAAAATGTTCAGCCGAGGTCGCTCGGCGAATCAATGTCTTGAATAATGGTTGGATCGGTGACCTCGAGATACCTGGTCCGACCAGAGTTTTTTCGAAACCACTGGTTGAGGCCGCCTGACAGATCGGCCTGGGATAATTCTTCAAACAAACCGTTGGGAATGGCGGTGGGATGGCCTCCTTTGTCGTGATAACGGGGGATGATGACATGCTCCGAGTCAGCTGCAGAAGTTTCAATCAGTGAGGCGAGAGTCTGGTGGTCGACAAAGGGATGGTCTGCCGGATAGAGGAGTACCCGGTCGGCATTGTTGCGCTCGATCACGGCAGCCAGGCCAAGTTGAAACGAATGACTCATTTCTGCGTCCGGGTCACTCAGGACGGAGATATATTTCCGGGTTCCCAGCGCTTTTTGGATCAGGTCCACATCGTGTCCCAGCACGAGGACCATTTCACGGCATCTTTTGGCCAGCAAATCAAAAGCAGTTGCGAGCAAGGTGCTCTTCCCGTGGGGATAAGGCCAAGGCAGGAGTTGCTTGGTTTGTCCCATTCTCCGAGAACGTCCAGCTGCCAATAACAAACCAGTTAAAGTCACGAGGGTTTACAAAGTCCTTTGAAGAGGGTGCTCGAATGTCGCGTTGTGCGAACCGGATGGCGAATAGATCGATGAAGAATTGGCAGTCACGCCACCGCATTGTCATCGAGTGAAACAGGTGTGACAATCACCTCGTTCCACAAAAGGAGTAAAAG
Organism: Lacipirellulaceae bacterium; assembly: GCA_965243695.1. Taxonomy (GTDB): domain Bacteria; phylum Planctomycetota; class Planctomycetia; order Pirellulales; family Lacipirellulaceae; genus JAKVCB01. The sequence continues at coordinate 7,213 of CBDEWC010000036.1, forward strand.
GTTCTGGCAGGGTGGGGGGCCCAGTCAGGACAGGTGGCGCCTCACGACAAGACCGCAACACAGGTCAATCGCTGGAGACTTCGATAGCCGGTTGGATAGGGGGCATCTCGATGGCGGCTGCTTCAGTTTGGGGGATTGGGCGAAAATTCAGAACCAACAGAACCCCGGCGGCAACCAACAGACCGCCCACTGCCTGGTAAATATGCAGCGAGGAGTGGAGAAATAGCACCGACTCCACGGCGACCAGCGCCGGGATAATCAGCGTGAACAGCGACGCGATCGTGGCACCAATTTTGCTGATAACATATCCCATAAATAAGAGATAGAGCCCGCCCATCCCAATCCCGACGAAGAGGACCGAACCCCAAAGCGCCGCCGAATATTCCAGGGGATGCAAATCGGTCATCGCATGATGAATAAATCCGGGCAAAAGAAGGATGGTTGCCACCAAAAAGAGCCCGAACAATCCTTCACTGGGCGAGGGGTGAACATCCCAACGTTTCAGCAGCACCAGGTAAAGGCTGCCAAACGTGGAAGCAACAATAATCCATAGAAACTCAATGTGGGGGTCGAAGTTGCGCAGGTTCGTCAGGTTGCCATGGAATGCAAAGATGACAGCTCCAAAGAGGGCGAGGACAAGTCCCATGATTTGCAGGTATGTAAGTCGTTCACTGAGAAGGAACACCGAAAAAATGATCGTCATCAGTGGAACCGCCAGGACACCGACGCTGATATCGATCAATTTGGGAGAATGTAAGGCCATGTAGCCGAACCAGGGTGGAAGGACCAGCCCCGTCAGCACTAGCGCAAGTGCCTTCAGCTTGTTCTGCTTGATAAACGTGATGAGATGCCCCCGACTCCACAGCGCGAGGGGCAACAGAAAAAGAGCCCCAATTGAAATTCGCCAGAAGACCAACGTAAAAGCCGGGATCTGCTGCACGGCATGATTCCCGAACATGAAATTTCCAGAGGCGATCAGCATGGCAAGAATCAGGCAACCATAGGCCAAAATGTTTTGCGATTTGATGATGGAACTCCTGCTGTTTAAGAGCGCGGGCAATGCGGTTCTTGGAAAGGGTGGTTTTGCGATTTGTCGCAACGGTTGCCGTTTTGGCCGGCGATAGGTGGCTGTGCGGTCTTCGCGATTGTCACCAGGGAAGTGAGGTCCAATGCGTCGATCGGTATTTGGAAATATGGGTTAAATAAATACCGGGGCAAGCAATCCCAACGGGGCAGGCAAAAGTCTGCGGAACCCCCCCGCTCGGAAACAAATCGATGGCCTGTTTGCACGGAAAATAGAGCTTGTAGCGACTGGAACAGGCGCCAGTGCCAGACTCTACCTTACCTCGAAAGCCCCCCCTACAAGAGGGGGGTGTTCCACCTCCCCTAGAGGGTATCCCCTCCCTGCGCTCGGTGGGGACGTCTTTTCCAGGTCGCTGCCCGTCTCCCTCAAGAAAGGCGGCCGCAGGTTTTTCGAGGTGGTTGCGATCGACTTGGTCTGGGCGAGTGCCTTCACCCAGCGGTCTCTCTGCCAACCGGGCAGGCGTGGATTGTCACGATTCCCAAAATAGTCCCCGAACCGTCAGGTGTCGCCCGGGCTCTTTTTGGCCTTCGGCCCCTGGCGGGCTGTGGCTACCGGCGCGGGTGGTCAACGACTTTTACCTCAGGAAAAGGAGGCTCCGTTGTTGTGAGCTTCGACCGGTTCAAACCTGGTCAGTTGCAGGTGGACTTCAAGACGATCGGTATCACAGGTAGCGTGCTGATGACTGTACGGCTGAAGGTGCGGCCTCGTGGGGCGTCGCGTCACACTTGCCGTCCGTGGCTGGCTATCTGGCAGGTCGGCACATTCCGCCAGGGGACTTTTTTGGATGTAACAGGAGTTGCTCCCGCAATACAATAGAAGTTGCCCGCTATGGGGCGTATTTTGTTTTCCTGCACAAGTTGTGAAGGCGCCTCGCACCATGAGGATGAAAACGAGCCAGTCCACCAAGAGCTTGAGTCTTTGCGCAATTGGAGTGCTGTTTCTTGGCTTGGAGTTTGGGATCGCAGAGAGCCAGGTCGACTTCGACACAGAGATTGCTCCACTTCTGGCGTCACGATGCTTGGGGTGTCACGCGGGAGCAGAACCCAAAGCGGGACTCGACCTTTCCGGTCACCAGGCAGCACTCCATGGTGGTGACAGTGGGCGCGTACTGGTTCCTGGTGATCCTGGACAAAGTCGTTTGTGGGAGATGGTTTCCACCGACCAAATGCCCCCGGAGCATCCCCTTTCGGTGGCAGAAAAAAAGTTGCTTCGCCAGTGGATCGCGGTGGGTGTCCCGTGGGGCGCCACCTCCGTTGATCCTTGGCGCACCACTTCCGAATCCCGGGCCGGATATGACTGGTGGGCCCTGCAGCCGCTGGAAGTGCCAAGTCCCCCCCATAAGCCGGCGGGAAGCTGGCGGCGGAACGCCATCGACGATTTCATTCTGGAGAAATTGCAGCACACCGGGCTGGGTCCGTCGTCCCAGGCCGAGCCGCGTTCGTTGATTCGAAGGCTTTACTTCGATTTGATCGGACTGCCCCCAACTCCTGACCAGGTGGTCAGGTTTGAAAAAGATCCTTCCGACCAGGCCTACCTGCAAATGGTCAACAAGTTGCTCGATTCACCCCGTTATGGTGAGCGATGGGGGCGACATTGGCTGGATGTTGTCCGTTATGGTGAGAGCAACGGTTTTGAACGCAACGCTCCGCGGCGAAATTTTTGGTACTACCGCGATTGGGTCATCCAGGCATTGAACGAGGACATGCCGTACGACGAATTTGTCCGTATGCAGTTGGTGGGTGACTTGGAAAAACCGGGGCCGCAGGGCATTGCTGCGGCCGGGTTCCTGGTGGCGGGCATTCATAACACGATCGTGGGAGAAAGCGTGCGCATGAAAAAGCTCGCCCGGCAGGATGAGTTGGAAGAACTGGTCGGCACGATTTGCCAGACATTCCTCGGATTAACCGCTAACTGCGCGCGCTGTCACGATCATAAGTTCGATCCCATCCAGCAGGTTGAATACTATCGCCTGGCAGCGGCGGTTGCCGGCGTGAATCATGGCGAGCGAACAGAGCGAATTGCTGACGAGCGAAGCGGACAATCTGGTGCCGATACCGAGGATTCAGAACAGGTGATGTATGCGGTTACTCCGACTGATATTCCCGAGCCGACAAGGTTTCTGGTGCGTGGCAATATCGATCGCGAAGGTGAAGTGGTTGTCCCCGGCGGTGTTGCGGCGGTTGTAGGTGTCGATGCCAACTTTGACCTCGAAGCGAACGCTCCCGATTCCCAGCGACGACGACGGCTTGCTGCGTGGATCACCGGCGAAAACAACGACTTGTTCGCCCGTGTTATTGTTAATCGCGTATGGCATTACCATTTCGGTAACGGGTTGGTCGATACGCCCAGCGATTTTGGATTCAACGGTGGACGTCCAAGTCATCCGGAGTTGCTCGAGTGGCTGGCTATTCAACTGAGAGCAAGCAACTTGAGGTTAAAGCCGCTGCATCGACTCATGGTGACGTCGAGTACGTATCGGCAAGCCGCTTCTCCCAATGGTGTTGCCCAGGCTGTCGATGCCAACAACCGCTTGTTGTGGCGGATGAGTCCGCGGCGGCTGGAGGCGGAAGTGGTGCGCGATTCGATGCTGGCCGTGGCTGGCAAGTTGAATCTGGCGATGGGAGGGCCGGGCTTTGAAGATGTGACCGCGACACAAAACAACGGAACCACCTATTACGAACCGGTTGACGTCGATGGCGACGCGTGGTTCCGCCGCACGGTCTATCGGTTCAGCCCGCGCGGTGGGCGCAGCGCGCTGCTGGACACGTTCGACTGTCCCGATCCATCTGCGGCGATCCCGCGCAGGGCAGTAACGACCACACCACTGCAGGCGCTGAGTCTGCTGAACAACGTGTTTGTACTACAGATGAGCCATTACTTTGCCGAGCGCGTCACCGGCGGAGGCGAGGGCGACACGGATTTACAGGTTCGTCAGGCATGGCAGTTGGCGATTGGCCGCGAACCGAATGACTATGAACGACAACTGTCCGTTGAACTTGTGGAGACCCACGGCCTGACCGTGTTGTGTCGCGGGCTGTTCAATGCCAATGAGTTTGTCATCGTTGATTAAGAGCAGGGCCAGGCAAAATGATCCCATTACAACCTGTGAATCGTCGCGACCTGTTTCACAGCGCCTTTAGCGGGCTTGGTGCAACGGCCCTGCTGGCGCTGCTGGGGCGCGACGCTCGACTTGGGGCCGAGCCATTACCGGGGACCACAAATCTTCACCCGCCTAAGGCAAAACGCGCAATCCAGATCTCGCTGGTTGGAGGTTTGAGTCATCTCGACTCGTTTGACTACAAGCCGGCCCTGGAAGAAAACCATGGCAAGACACTTCAATACGACAAGAAACCAGATATCTTCTTTGGCAAGATCGGTCTTTTGCGCAAGCCCGATTTCCAGTTCAAGCCACGTGGGCAAAGTGGTCTGATGATTTCGGACTTGTTTCCGCACATCGGCCAAATGGCCGATGAACTCACGATTCTCAAATCGATGGAATCGAATTCCGCGAATCATACGCCAGCGCTGTTTCTTGAGAATTCCGGTTTTGAAGCCAATGGCTTCCCCTCGCTGGGGAGTTGGCTTTCCTATGGCCTGGGTGCGGAGACAGAAACCTTGCCGGTCTATGTGGTTCTTGCAGACCAGCGCGGCGGCCCCAACGGTGGTGCCACGAACTGGTCCAACGCGTTTCTGCCAGGCCATTCGCAGGGAGTAGAACTGCGGGGAGGCAATCAGCCGGTGCGTGATTTGTTTCCCGCCCGGGAACTTGCCGCCGGTGCCGACCGGGCGACCTGGGAGTTTGTCAACGCGATCAATCAAGACCACGCGGCAAGCATTGGTGAAGATCGGGTCCTTGCGGCTCGAATTCGAAGTTATCAACTGGCTGCCCAAATGCAACTGTCGGTTCCGGAAGTCAGTGATCTGACGGCCGAAACTCAAGCCACACACGACATGTATGGAGTGGATGACGAGAACACGGCCGACATGGGGCGTCGTTGTTTGCTTGCGCGGCGACTGGTTGAGCGCGGGGTACGTTTCGTGCAGCTTTATTCGGGCGGGCCGATCGGCGGTTCGCCGCGTCTCAGCTGGGACGCGCACGAAAACGTCAAGCGGAATCACACGCGGGAAGCCAAGCGTATCGACAAGCCGGTGGCTGCCCTGCTACAAGACCTTAAGCAACGCGGTTTGTTAGAAGATACGCTTGTGTTGTTTACCACGGAATTTGGCCGCACCCCATTTGCGGAGTCTGACGCCGGTGTGATCGGCGACGGGCGTGATCACAATCGCTATGGATTCTCGATTTGGATGGCCGGCGCCGGCCTCAAGCCGGGCACGGCGTTTGGGTCGACCGACGAGTTGGGCTGGAAAACGGTTGAGCACCCTGTGGCGTGGCACGATTTCCACGCCACCGTACTCCATCTGTTTGGCATTAATCACGAGCGACTTACTTTCTATCACAACGGGATTGAGCGCCGCCTGACCAATGTTCATGGCGAGGTGGTCAGGGGGATTCTGGCCTGAATACGGGCGGTGGAATCTGCGGACAGCAGGCCAGGTCCCATGGTTTCGACCGGGTGCGGATGGTAAAAGAGTTGGCCTTCGGGCAGGATTGCGGTAGTGGTGCAACGGAAAATTCGGCATACTTATAGTCATGGATACAGAAGCATTTTTAAAAGCGTTCATGGGGCTCTTCGCAATGATGAACCCCATCGGGAATACTGGGATCTTCATCAGTACCGTGGGCGACCTGCCCACCCGCTTTAAAGTCAAGGCGGCCATAAAAACTTCCCTGGCGGTCCTGGTAATTCTGGAGATTTCTATCTTTGGAGGTACCGAGGTCCTCAAAGTCTTTGGTATTTCTCTCTCGGCTTTCCAGGCCGCAGGCGGGCTGATTGTGTTGTTGATCGGGCTGCACATGATCATGGGCAAGGAAAACTCGGCCCACCAGACCGAGGGTGCCAAAGCGGCTCTTGCCGATTTGAAGAACACCGAAGAGGAAGTCAATCAGAAACTGATCGTTCCGCTGGCGATGCCCATCCTGGGCGGGCCTGGCTCTATTACAACCGTGGTCACCGTAGCCGCCGCCCACTCCTCGCTGGAGGGACAGGTGGGAACGGCCGCTGGCACCGCGGCGCTGATTGGGATCCTGTTTGTTTGTTTTGCCCTCTCGGGATTTTTGGGCCGGTTTCTCAGTGCCCATGCCCAGCAAATCATCCTGCGCTTTATGGGGATGATTCTCGTGGCGATTGGTATGGATATGATGTTCAGCGGCCTGGAAACTTCGGTGTTTGAATTTCTACAACACAAGATGCCATCGATGCACTAAAAAACAGGGGCTTGGGTGTCGAGCTTTCTTTTCTTCCAGGAGCACGGGCGACGGCAGCTCCTGAGGGCATCCTCACGAACTACGCGTTCGCTTTGGACCTGAGTCGGGAACCTTTGACGATCCTTGCGGTCTTGGGTGGCCAGAGAGCGAATGCCACCTCTTCTATCAACTGCCCGCGTGCGGGCGGCCTCTGCTTCGTGTGACCTGGTGCACTGGCGACATCTTCCGCTTGCCCGCCAATTTGCAGTGTACTTGGCTTTATGAGAAAATAGGGATATGTGCCGGTTCCTTCCCGCGTTGCTGTTTGCCATTTCCGTCACGGCGCTTGCCCCGTTGGCCTGTGCGCTCGACGGCGGAACGCTGCGCGTGAATCCTCGTAGCGGTTGGAGCGGCTTTGAAGTCATTTCCATCGGCGACAATCCCACGGCCGATGGTTTCACCTGGTCGATGCCAGGCACCTTCGACGGCCTGGGGGCCTGGATGCCAGATTCCGCGACGATGCGTCTGCTGGTCAACCACGAAATCAGTGATGCCACGATCAGTGAGGTCAATCTGAGCCTTGCCAGTTTCCGTGCCGCCATCAGCAATACCGCAAGCGGCGGCAGTACCAGTGGTGTCACGTTCGTCAACTCGGCCCGGCAGGCCTACGACCGCTGGAGCAGCGACGCTGGAGCGAGCTGGACCAATACCACCAACACTTTCACCACCAGCTTCTCTCGTTTCTGTTCAGGCCAGTCGTACGCTCCGGACACCTTCGGGCCCGGGCGCGGGTTTGTCGATGACCTTTATATCACCGGCGAGGAGGTGTTCGCCGAGAGTGGACGGCTGTTTGCACTGGACCTGGCCAACCGCGACTTCTACCAGCTTAGTGGCGCCACGGGCAGTGGCCCCGGCGGTATTGGTGGTATGCCTTTCGACTCGTGGGAGAACGCGGCCCTGTTAGATACCGGAGAGACCAATCACGTGGCCCTGCTCCTCTCACCCGACGGCGGTTCCGAGGACATGCAGCTCTACATCGGCGAGAAAGGCAAGGACACCAACGGCCATGCCTCAAACGACCTTTTGGCCCGCAACGGCCTGGCCTGGGGCAGCTACTACTACCTCAACGATACGTTGCCCACCAGCGGCACCTCGACCAACGGCAGCTTTGACACTACCGCCTCGGGCGCGCTTGGCTCCAGCAAACTGGAAGATGTTGACACCAGCCCCAGCGATCCCACCCGGGTCGTGCTCGGGGACCAAAACTCGGGATTGTTCACCTTCGACTTCTTGCTTGATTTCACCGGCGGTAGTTTTAGTGCCGCTGGTTCGGGTTTTTCAATCACCAAGGTCCTGAGTCACGTGAACAACGTCGACGACACCTTTGGAGATGCCGACAACGTAGACTGGAGCCATGCCACCACCCTGGATGGCACGACCCATGCCGAGGGTCTGATCTTCGTCAACGAAGATACGGGGACCGATAACGGTGAGATCTGGGTGTTGGAACCCGATGGCAGCAATCTGACCAAGATTGGTGACACGGCCGGTATCAGTGGCTCGACCGAGACGTCGGGCATCCTCGATATCTCGATGATGGTGGGCTACAACCCCGGCAGCGTGGTGCTGACCAACAACCAGGGCAGCAACGCATCGCTCAGTGTGTTGATCAATCCCAGCGCAACTCCGGCTGTCGAGATTTTTACCGACGCGGCTGACTACACGTTCTGGCGCGATACCCTGGGGCAAAACGTAGCTCCGGGCACGGGAGCCGACGGCAACGGGGATGGCTATATCGGCCTGGATGACTACCTGTTTTGGAAAAATCATTTTGGCAGTCTTGCTGCAACCACGGCGACTCTCGGCGTACCGGTTCCTGAACCGGCGGCTGGACTGCTGGTTTTGATAGCCCCATTATTATCAGGCATTCGATGGGTCTTACGGAGGCACAGCCTTTAAACGGAGGTTTGGTTGATTTTCCCCGTGCCGACAGCTCTGACGAATGGCCTTGGACTAATCATGGTGCGACTTGCCTACTGCGGGTTGTTTTTGACAGCTGGCACACCGACGCCTGTTTTTTGAGTGGGGGCCATTTTTGGTTTCAGCAGTTTTGCAACGATCGGCTTTATGGAGGGTGCGCGTTCAGCGAAAAGAGGATCACGCCCCGGTCGATCCACCAAATAGTGTGAACACCCGAAAACCTTCGTCCATGAACTGCCGTACCCCCTCTGGCTTGCTCCGCTTTCGACGGCGGTAGAAGACCAGTTGATTGTCGGCGCCTTCGACACTGATTTTCGGATGGCTCTCAAAGAACGCGATCCGCTCTTCACCAAAGAGCTCGCGGATCCGGGGCTCATCGTTGCCCCGCAACAGGTACATCTGGGAGAACTGGGGATGTGCCTGGAAGTCGATGTCCTGGTAGCCGAAAGCACCACCGATCTTGTGAAACACTCCTTCTGGCCGTACGGCAAAGTGCGGCAAGTCCAGTGTGGGGGAGCGGAAGTAAATGACGGTTTGCTTGGAGGTGGTTGAATTTTTTCCACTGCCGGTGGTGTAGCGGTAGTCGAAGATGGCCAGCTCCGTGTTCTGGTTTTCGCCGTGGAGCATGTTCCGGATTTTCTTGGAGTAGCCCTGCGAGAAGAGATGGAATTTGTCGAGCGCTTCGACAAGCGACGCGTCGCCTGTGGGGAAAAACCCAAGATGAAGTTCTGTCGCAAGGTTTTTAAGGGCTGCGGTCCTTTTTTTCTCGCGTTGCCAGATGACGTAAATCCCCAGTGCGATCAGCAGCCCGATGGCCGGGTAGATCAGCAACTCCGACGGTAGAAGGACTCTGCCAACGACCGCGGCGAGAATTTCTGGGTATTGTGCCAAGGTGTTTTCCATAATCGTCTCGACGGCAGGCCTTTTCACCTTGCCTTGAGCATATGTCGGCGAACCTGCCAGTTGGCAAGAGTTGGCCTCAATCCGTGGACAATTTTTGGTAGAATGTCTCGGTCACGTCAATGTCGTTTCTAAGTCACAGCCTATTTTGTCGAAGCCATCATGATTCTCCATTCCAGGCCAACCTGTTTCACTTCGGTTTTTGCGCTGACCATGGTTATGGCGATCCTGCTTGTGTTTGGCCCGCAGGGCCCAACCAGCAGCGGCCCGGTATGGGCCAATCCGGCCGAGTCTGCTTCGGATGCACCCCGCAAGCGACGTATTATCTACAATTTTGACGGCGACTCCTGTTTCTACACCCGCGCCGGCTCCAAGCACCCGGTCGTGCTGACGGTTGAGGACGTCAAGCGGCTCATTGATGAGATCGCCTACCCAGAGAGCCAGGTCGATACCATGCTCCTCTGCCTTAACGCGGCGACCATGTACTATCCGACTGAGGTGGGTACGATGCGGGGTGCCCTTACGCCCCGCGACCAGCGGGCAGAAAAATGGCCCCGCCACGAGCAGCAGCGGGTGGAAAACGTAGAGCGCTTTTTTGCCCAGGGCGTTGATCCTTTTGCACTCTTGTTTAGCGAAGCGCGCCAGCAGGGCCTGGAGACGCTCATTACGTTTCGCATGAACGATGCCCATGGGAACGAGTTTTTGCGGACCCGGTTCTGGGAGCAAAATCCGGAGTACCAACTCCCCGAGGGGGCCCTTGATTTCAGCCACCAGGGGGTGCGTGACCACGTCTTTGCACTGATCGAAGAGGTGGTGCGAAGGTACGACACCGACGGGCTGGAGCTCGATTTTAATCGCTTTCCCACGTTTTTCCGCGACGATGAGCCGCACGAATTGCGGATCGAAAAGATCAACGCACTCGTAAAACGCGTGCGAGAACTTCTCGATGCGGTGGGTCAAGAACGGGGCAAGCGGCTCGTGCTGGGCGCACGTATCCCGTCGAACTACGGCGAGACTCCTCCCACCTACGAGACGTCCTGCGCCATCGGTTGCGACCCGGCAGCGTGGGCCCGCAACGGGTGGATCGATTTCCTGGTCGTTTCGGAATTCGTGCGGCAGCGGTATGACCTGCCGATTGCGCCTTGGAAAAAACGGATCCCCCAGGTTCCCATCTACGGCAGTATCGAATGCACCGAGCCGGGGGGACTCGAAAAGCGGCTCACGCCCGCCAAGTATCGGCGGGCGGCCCGCCACTTGTGGGACGATGGCGCCGATGGGATCTACCTGTTTAACTTTTTTACGCCTCGCGAGCATGGCGAACAGGCCCACGAGCCACACTTTGAGGTGCTCAGGGAACTGGGTGATCGCGACGCGCTGGATCGGTGAGTAGCCCCTTCCCACCGGTGCCAGGCCATGGGGCAGGGCGGCGCAATATGTGGCAGGGCCAGGGCCATGTCACTCGTCGCTGGTGAGCCAGGCCATGTTGAACCGCGCCAGCGTGATGTTGGCGTAATGGTCTTTCTCGAAAAGCAAGAGGATCTCCTGCTGCTGGTTGAGTGCCAGGTCAGAATACGCCGCGCCGCCCTCGTGAATCACCTTGGCAACTGGCCATGATTTGCAAGCATCGTAACTCACCAGAACGGTCATTTGGGTGCGGCCTTTGGGGTTGGATGGCCAGGCGGCCACGACTGGATTCTGGTCACTCTTTCCCTCCTGCGAGACGCGCAGGATGCTCCCCTGGCAGGGTGGGGCGGGCAAACGGGGATCGAATTTTGAGTCGGTCCAGCTCATCCCGCCATCGGTGCTGAAGTGATACACCCGCTCCGGCCGGTCGTGACAGCCGCGGGCGGTCATGTACATCGTGTTGGGCGCCAATTCCACCACTTCGCACTCGTCGGAGACGTCGTGGCTACCGGTGCCACCTAACTGCCAGCTTTTGCCATCATCGTCGCTGTAAAAAATATAAGAGATTTGTGGACCGCCATACGGGATCTCTTTTTCCACTCCGGCCCAGCACGGCACCACCAGCCGCCCGTTTTGCAACTGAATACCATGGCCAGGTCCCGGTCCTACCCAGTGCCAGTTTTCCATCAAGGCACCCTTGGTGATGTCGACCGGGTCGGACCAACTGCGGCCGTCGTCATGGCTCTGCTTGATGTGAACCCTTTGGTTGTCGATTGAATAGGGAAGAAAAATAGTTCCCGTGCGCTGATCGATAACCGGGCAGGGGTTGCCGGCTGTGTGGTCTCCCTGGTCGTCGATAATCTGCATTGGGCCCCATGTCTGGCCGCCATCTTCGCTGCGGCGCAGGACCAGATCGATGTCGCCGTCGTCGTGCCGATTGTTCTTGCGGGCTTCACAAAACGCCAGCACAGACCCCTGGGGAGTGGCAATCAGTGCCGGAATTCGAAACGTGTGGTAACCATGGTCCCCCTTCTTGAAGAGGACCTGCTGGGTTAAAAATGGCGCCGCTGCTTGGGTTGACTGAAAACCGGGTAGCAGGGTCGCAACGAGGAGTAAAAACCAGGTACTGCCGCCTGAGGAAGATAGCCGCGCGATAAAAAAGGGTTGGTCTTTCAGTCCCTAAAAAGCACAAGAACTTCCGCTGCAACACGTCAGGTTGGCGTTGCCTGTTTGAACCGTCGGTCATTGTAGCAGACCGTGACGCTTGGGGTTTTCGCTTCGCCTGGAGTTCTCCGGAAAAAATCGCCGGTCAGGTTCATGGGGCGAGGTGGTTATTGGCCGCTGCCATCATGCCGGACCGGGCCGCCGATGGGGCCTGCTGGCACTTGAGCGGTTTTCGTGGTCACTCCCGTGGTCAAAGTTGGGATCGACCGGTATGCTGCGACACCATGTCACCACCAAATCCTCCCATTTCTCCGTACGCCCATTTTGCCAGTTTTGGACGCTGGCTCGAAATGGAGAGCGATGCCGAACGCGAGCGGCTGGAAGAACGTCGTGAGGTCCAATCTTCCTCGGCGGCCGAACGTACTGGTGAGACCTTGCTCGATTTGGTGGTTCGCAATCATGCCACCGGCCTGGGCGGCCGTTACCTGGTGACCTTCCACAAGCGGCGCTGTCCCGATCGCCTGCCTTGGCACCGTTTCAAGGTGGGCAGCCCGGTCCATGTTTCGGCCGAAGGTGCCAGGCGCCCACTGCCAGGGGTGGTGAGCGCGCGACGGGGGGACTGCCTCGAAATTGCGCTCGGGGTGTGGCCTGAGGGCGACTCCTTTCGAGTCGACATGATCCCCGACGAAATGACGCGCAAACGTCAGGAGGCCGCCATGCGGGTTGCCGAAACGGCCACCGGGCGACTGGGGCAGTTGCGCGACTTGCTGCTCTACCAGCGTCCGCCCACGTTTCAGGCCGAAGTCGAGGTCGAGCGGGCCGAACAGCTCAACCAGTCGCAGCAACAGGCGGTCGAGTTTGCCATGTCGGCCAACGATCTGGCCGTGATTCATGGCCCGCCCGGAACCGGCAAGACGACCACGGTGGTGGAGGTGATCCGCCAAACGGTCGCCGCCGGCCAGCGCGTGCTTGCCTGCGCGCCGAGCAACACGGCCGTCGATAACCTGTTGGAGCGACTGGTGATGGCCGAAGTCGAGGCGGTCCGACTGGGACATCCGGCCAGGGTGTTGGAGGTGGTACGGGCTCAAACACTCGACGCGCTGGTCGAAAAACATGAGGCGCAAATGCTGATTCGGAAAATGCTGCACGAAGCCGAGCAGCTCGAGCGCAAGGCCAACCGGTTCACGCGCCGTCGACCTGCGCCGGGACAAAAATATGAGCAGCGTCAGGAAGCACGCCAGTTGCGCAAGCACGCGCGCCTGCTGGAACGGCATGCCATTAAGGACATCATTAACGAGGCAGAAGTTATTTGCGCAACCTGCAGTTTTGATTTCAGTATGTTGGAAGACCAGGCGTTCGACCTGCTTGTGATTGACGAAGCCTGCCAAAGTGTCGAACCTGCATGCTGGGTGCCGCTGCCGTTTGCAGACCGCGTGGTGCTGGCGGGAGATCACTGCCAGCTTCCTCCCACGATTCTGTCGCTGCCGGCCGCCCGAGAAGGTTTTGGCGTCAGCCTGATGCAGCGACTGGTTGAACAGTATGGCGACCGGGTGACGCGCCAGTTGACGGTGCAACACCGAATGCACGAACAGATCATGCAGTTCTCGTCACAACATTTTTACGGTGATACCCTCGTGGCGGACGCCTCGGTTCGCAGCCATCGGTTGACCGACCTGGAGGCCGTGACCGACGACCAACTGGACGACGCGCCGGTGGTCTATATCGACACGGCCGGGGCCGGCTGGGAGGAACAGCAGGAACCGGACGGTTTGAGTCGACTCAACCCAAAAGAAGGAGAGCTGGTGTTGGACCAGGTAACCGCCCTTTGCAATGCGGGGGTCGCTCCATGCGACATTGCCGTGATTGCGCCCTATGCGGCCCAGGTGCGGTGGCTTCGGCACCATGCAAAGCAGGAGAAGCTGGAAGTCGACACGGTCGATGGATTTCAAGGCCGCGAAAAAGAGGCGGTGATCATCTGTACGGTCCGTTCGAACAATCGGGGCGAGATTGGTTTTCTGTCCGATGCCCGCCGGATGAACGTTGCCTTGACCCGCGCCCGCCGCAAACTGATCGTGATTGGCGACAGTGCCACGCTGGCCACAGACCCGTTTTTTGAGCAACTTCTGCAGTGGTTTGAAGTGACGGGCGCAACCCGTTCGGTGTGGGAGGTTATGCCCGACCCCTAAGGCCGCAAAACGCTCCCTGCGGGGAGAGGTTTGCAGGATGGTGCTCTGTTGGGGCGGGGCTGTATTGAGGGGGCCTGTATTGAGGGGGCCTGTATTGAGGGGGCCTGTATTGAGGAGGCTGGGTTGAGGAGATGTTGAGTATCCGGCCAAACACCCGCAAGCAGCCAACTCAATATTTGCCGCCAGGGGGAGGCAGGCCGTTTTGCGTTGCCCGACCGGTGGTCTTGGAACTAGAATAGTTCCCCTCTTGCAGACTTTAACCACTTTCCACTCCGGCCGATTGCGCGGAACACTACCCGTCTCGACAACCGGCCACGCACTACGGCCAAGCGGGCCGTTGGAGCCGTTCGATGAAACTTGGATTCGTTAGCGCCATACTTCCTGAGCAGTCGCTGGAGGAAGTTGTTCAGTTCGCGGCCGAAACCGGTTATACGTGCGTCGAATTGATGTGCTGGCCGGTGAGCAGGGCAGAGCGGCGATATGCAGGAGTGACACACGTCGACGTGACCGACTTTCAAACCGAGCATGTCTCGGCCATTCAGGAACTGGTTGCGCAGTACGAGATCGAGATCAGTGGGCTGGGATATTACCCAAACGCGCTGTCGGCCGATTCCCAGGAGTCGCAACTGGCGATCGACCAAATCCGCAAGATGATCGGGGCCGCAGCCATGCTCGGCTTGGCGCAGGTCAATACGTTCATCGGTCGTGACTGGACCCGCTCGGTCGAGGAGAATTGGCCGCGCCTGCTGGAGGTGTGGCAGCCGCTGGTCCGTTTTGCCGAAGACCAGGGTGTGCGGATCGGTATCGAGAACTGCCCAATGCTATTCACCGCCGACGAGTGGCCGGGTGGCAAGAACCTGGCTACATCTCCGGCTATCTGGGAGCGGATGTTTAACGACATCGGCAGCAAAAACCTGGGGCTGAATTACGATCCGTCGCACATGATCTGGCAGCAGATGGACTACTTGCAGCCGATCCGCGATTTTGCCGACCGGATCTTTCACGTGCATGCCAAGGATGCCCTGCTGGAGCGCCAGCAGTTGGACCAGGTTGGCATTTTGGCGCATCCGCTGGACTACCACACGCCCAAACTTCCAGGGCTTGGCGACGTAAACTGGGGCCAGTTCTTTTCGGTACTCGGTGACGTTGGTTATACCGGTCCGGTTTGTGTTGAGGTGGAAGACCGGGACTTTGAAGGATCGCTGGAATCGTGTCAGGAGGCGCTGCGACAGAGTGCCCGCTACCTGCGCCAGTTTCTGCAAGACTGAAAGTAGCGATTCCAGCTGGAGCTGGTTGAACATGTTTTGCGCCCCTTTGGCCCATCAGGGATCGGTCTACACGACCTCGTGTGGTCCGTGTGGCAGGGCCGATTTGTTTGTGTTAACTTGGCCGTATGACGGTTCCCTCAAGCAAATTGAAGGTGGTCCTCGAGCCGGCCATTGAGGACCATGATCCGGCCCTTTACCACGCGAAGGTGGAGTATGCTCCTGTGGCAGGCTGGGAGGCAGTTGACGATGCGCGAATCGAGGAGTACCGAACGCGTGGGTTTTTGGTCATCCGGCAGGCATTCAGTGCCCGCCAGATTGAGGCAGCTCGTGTTGCGCTGGAAAGCATCACCCGAAGCGAGGCGCCCCAATGCAAAAGTGTGGTTTACGAGGGGACCATTGCCGGGCATCTTCAGCACCCATGCCCGCCCGAGCAGTTAAAGCCGGGTGTGCGAACCCGCGGAGAGGCGCTTGAAGGACTTCCCCGTATCGACGCCGAGCTACGGGCCGGTTTTGTCCGAAAAATTAGCGACTTCTGTGCGGCCTACCCGTCGCTTCAGGCGCTCGCTACGCAAGGGGAAATGCTGAGCGTGCTCGGCCGGATCGTGGGCGAGCCGGCGGTACTTTTCCAGGAAATGGCCCTGGTCAAGCCGCCCGGTGGTCGCGAAAAGCCGTGGCATCAGGACCATGCTTACTTCGATTATCCGTTGGAAACTCCGATCGTGGGTGTTTGGATTGCAATCGACCAGGTCGATGTCGAGAACGGCTGCATGGTCGTTCTTCCTGGTGGGCACCTCCAGGGGCCACGTCTCCATTTTATGCGTCGCGACTACCAGATTTGCGACAGTGACATGCAACAGGTCACCGAGCAGCAGCGGCTGGCATTGCCCATGGAACCTGGCGACCTGTTGTTGTTTGATGGCAAGCTCCCCCATGGAACACCCACCAACAAAACAGCAGGGCAGCGGTGGGCAGTTCAGTATCACTACGTGGGAGAGCGTGCGCGTGCCGCAGAAACTATAAGAAGCCGGAGAGGAAGAGGCCGATTCCCGTCCGTTTGGGAGCGAGGGTAAAAATGCCACATGTTAGTTGCTGCGTCTTTGCCACTGTTGGCGGAGATTTTGTCGGAGTGACCGGTTGACCGGTTCCGTGGTGGTGCAGCCCAGCTCCCGCCGTGGGTCCACACGGTTCTGAGGAATAAAACAGCTTGAAATGTTCAAACAATCGTGACGACAGGAGGGATTAGGACCCGACAATAGGCTCGTCGGGTGAGGGGCAGTGACCGCCAAAAGTCTGAAATCCTGGCCGATAAACGGGGCATCCGCGACCCTGGGGCAGGAAAATGCCAGGTTTCTTTAGGGCCGCCGCTGGAACAAATTTACGGGCCATCCGTAGGAGATTGGACAGGGCCACACCCTGTGCGGGTCGCTTGTTCGCGGCCGTTTGAGCTTGCCAGGGGGAAGGGCCCTTTGGTGACCGGCGGGCCCTGGTGACCGACGACGGTTTGGCGCGATTTTGGCCTGCCGTTAAACAGGAGAGTCATTTCCGAGCGCTGTGGCATGATTGCCCGCCTGGTCGAAGCGGGACCGAATTTTTATCCATCGTGAAAGAACCGTTTTTGGAATCCTGAACATGACAACAACACGCGAAAAAATCGACAGTTTGACAACCCAAATCAACTCCCAGAGCGAGCCGTTTCGACAGATTGTCTCGGAGGTCAATCGTGTGCTGGTGGGGCAGGATGCATTGATGCACCGGATGCTTGTTGGCTTGTTGACCGGTGGGCACCTGCTGATCGAGGGGGTGCCGGGACTGGCCAAAACAACCGCCGTGGCAAGCCTGGCTAAGGCGGTGAATACGGGCTTTCAGCGGCTCCAGTTTACGCCCGACCTGTTGCCTGCCGACTTGATCGGAACGCAAATTTATCGGCCCCAGGACCAGTCGTTTGTGGTGCAAAAAGGCCCCATTTTTTCGAACCTGATACTGGCCGACGAAATCAACCGGGCACCCGCGAAAGTGCAAAGCGCACTGCTGGAGGCGATGCAGGAACGCCAAATCACCATCGGTAGTGAAACCTTCCCACTGGACGATCCGTTTCTCGTGATGGCGACCCAGAATCCTGTGGAGCAGGAAGGGACTTACAACCTACCAGAGGCGCAAACCGATCGTTTTATGTTGAAAGTGGTGATTGGCTATCCAAACCGGGACGAAGAACTGCAGATCTTGCGCCGCATGGGCAAGACCAGCCATTCGGTCGACGTGCGGCCCGTGTTGAGCCCGGCGGAGATCAAGGCGGCCCGTGCCGTGATCGACGAAATTCACATTGATGAAAAAGTCGAGGAGTACATTGTGGACCTCGTGATGGCGACTCGAAACCCGGAGGCGTATGGACTGAGCCTGGGGCCGATGATCCGCTACGGGGGATCGCCACGAGCGACGATCAACCTCACGCTGGCTGCCAAGGCTGCCGCATTTTTGGCGGGTCGGGCTTATGTGACCCCGGAAGATGTCAAAGAAATGGCGCTCGACGTGTTGCGGCACCGGGTCGTAATCACCTACGAAGCCGAAGCCGAAGATCGCACGTCCGAGTCGATTGTCACCGAGATCATCAATCACGTGCCACTTCCCTGATTGGATATGCCTGGCGGCCCCGGTCACGACTGGCCGACCGACAGCAAAGACCGATTTCCCTGAGATTTTTGGCCCTCGCCGGGCAGTGAGACTTTGGCCCTCGCCGGGCAGTGAGACTTTGGCCCCGGCCGGGCAGTGCGACTTGAGGCAGGAAGGAGGAACTTTTAACCGCCGTGATTCCACCAGAATTTTTACGCAAAATACGACGCATTCAAATTCGCAGCTCGCACAAAGTCGACGAGTTGTTGGCCGGTGCGTGGCATTCGGCCTTCAAGGGCCAGGGAATTGAGTTTGAAGAGGTGCGCCCCTACCAGGCGGGCGACGATGTGCATTCGATCGACTGGAACGTAACGGCTCGCAGTGACCGGCCGTTCATCAAGTTGTTTCGCGAAGAGCGCGAAATGTCGGTGATGTTGCTGGTTGACTTGAGCCTCTCGCAAAACTTTGGAAGTTCGACCCAGAGTAAGCGCGAACTGGTAGGCGAACTGGGAGCCACGCTGGCGATGTCGGCGATTAAAAACAACGATCAGGTTGGGCTCACCCTGTTTACCAGCGAAGTCGAGAAAAGTATTCCCCCTGGTAAAGGTTCCACACATGTCCTGCGGCTGATTCGTGAACTGTTGTACTGCGATCCGATGGGAACCGGAACTGATTTGCAGCAGGCGCTCCAGCACCTTAACCGCACCAGTAAACGCCGTTCGGTGGTCTTTTTGATCAGTGACTTTCAAGACTCCGGTTTTGAGTCGGTACTAAAAGTGGCCCGCCGTCGGCACGATATTATCCCGGTGGTGGTGAGCGACCGGCGCGAAACAGAAATTCCAAATATGGGACTGGTGCGGCTGCAGGATGCCGAAACGGGTGAAATGGTCGCGCTTGATACGGCCAGCAGAAAAAACCGCGAACTTTACCACGAGCTCAGTGTGCAGCAGGCCGAAAAGCGCGATGCCGCGCTGCGGCGACTGGAAATGGAACCGATTCACCTCGTCACGGGCGAAGACTTGATGAGGCCACTGAGACGATATTTTGACGGACGGGAGCGACGAAAGTGAACAAGGCACGTTGTTTTTTCTGGTCGATGTTGGTGACGACGGTCGCTGTCGGGATGCAAGGCCTGGCTGCGGAGGTCGCCGTATCGGTCGACATTAGCAAGCATTCGGTGCAGGTTGCAGAACCTTTCACCGTGGAAACCCGGGTCACCGCACCTGCTGGCACGCGCGTGAATTTTCCTGAGGTTCCGCCCACTTTCGGCGAACTGGAAGTGGTCGATTCGCACGACACGTTTGATATTCCCGATCCCCAAGATCCGGCGCTCCGCAGCTGGACCCGAAAAGTCACGCTTGAAAGCCTGGTGGCCGGTGAACATGCGATTCCCAGTCAGGAGATACAAACCGAACAGAACTCCGAAAACAAAATTCTCCGCACCCAGCAGCAACAGGTTGCCGTGATGAGTGTGCTTGAAAACCAGGTCGACCCCCTCAGTTTTCGCGATATCAAAAGTACGGTCGATGTCGAGGTGCCCCAGGCGCCATCCTACGGCTGGGTCGCCTGGCTGGCAGGTGGCGTGGTTGCCCTGGGGGTATGCACGGCTGCGGTGGCGACCGTAGCGCGCCGAAAAAAATGGACCGCGCCACGAGAGTGGGCCGTCGGCGAGCTGGACCAACTGCAGCGGGAGTGTGCCACCGAGGCGCCGGGTACCAAGGCCGTGTATGCCCGGCTTGAAACCATCGTCAAAACGTACCTGGAGGTGCAGTTTTCGTTTCCGGCCACCCAGCAAACAACCCGTCAGTTGCTTGAAGAAATGGCTTTGGTCGAAGGCACCGGCGCCCTCACCGACAAGCTGGCCGAGTTACTGAAGGCTTCTGAGCAGGCCAGGTATGCGGGCTGGGAGTTAGACTCCAGCGAACTTCAGCAGGCGACCTGCGATGCGCGTGAGCTGATTGTTGCCCTCGATCATTCCAGCAGCCTTGCTGTAGCCCACGGTACCAGCACCCCCCAAAAACGGGAGGAACCCTGATGTTTTACTCCCCGTGGTTTTTACTCCTGTTGCTCCTGTTGCCAGTGGTTGGCTGGTGGCTGTTTGGCAGAGGGCGAAAGTCGGCAATCCGGTTCAGCTCTGTTGGTGTGGCCCGTTCGATTGCGCCCACCTTTCGGCAGCGAATGTTGTGGTTGCCCAAGGCGCTTACGATCGGAGCCTTACTGTTTTTGATTCTGGGCCTGGCCCGACCGCGCGAAGGACGGGAGCAAACGGTCGTGGACAGCGAAGGGATCGCGATTGAAATGGTCGTCGATCGCAGCGGCAGTATGCGGGCAGAGGATTTTAAGGTGGATGGTGTGCAGGTGGATCGCCTGACTGCCATCAAGAACGTGGCCGGCAAGTTTGTTGCCGGCGGCGACCAACTCGATGGCCGGTACGCCGACCTGATCGGGTTGATTACGTTTGCTGGCTATGCCGATGGCATTACACCACCGACACTCGACCACACCTTTGTGGTTGGCAATCTCAATAACACGCAAATTGTCACCGATCGTAATGAAGATGGTACGGCCATTGGCGACGCGATTGCCCTGGCGGTGGAAAAACTCAACGCGCTCGATGAGCACCAGGCGAAAAAAATCAAGAGTAAGGTGATGATTCTGTTGACCGATGGTGAAAATACGGCCGGAGATCTCGACCCGGTTGCGGCAGCCGAGGTTGCCCAAACGATGGGGATCAAGGTCTACACGATTGGAGTGGGCACTAAGGGAAAGGCGCCCATTCCGGTACAGGATCCGTATACGGGACGGCAGGTGGTTCGCTGGATGTCAGTGAACATTGATGAAGAGACCCTCAAAGCGATTGCTGAAACGACCGGTGGAAAATATTTTCGTGCCACCAATACCGATTCGCTCGCCAGGATTTACGAAGAGATTGACCGGCTGGAAAAAACCAAGGTCCAGGCCGATCACTATGTTGACTACCGCGAACTGGCCGTGCAGTCCTTTCATGTCGGCTCCTTTACGGTACCACCGTTGTTACTTATTGCGTTTGTGTTGCTGGCGGCACGTGTGGTGCTACAGCACACCTGGCTAAGAGAATTTGCATAAGTCATGGACATTCAAACTGGGAATCCCGATTTCGCCTGGCTCTGCGTGTTTGGGCTCGTTGTTGTGGCCCTCGCGGTTTGGAGCCACCTGGCATACCAGCGGGCAGCGGCCCGTTTTGCGATGGCTCCCATGCGCAAACGGTTGGTCCCTGGTCGCTCGACAGCGGCTGGCCTGTTGTCGGCTGCACTGGTCACAATCAGCGTGGTATTGCTGGGGGTAGCATTGATGGATTTGCGCTGGGGGAAGACAAGTCGCGAAGTTCCCCAAAAAGGGATCGAAGTGATGTTTGCGCTCGACGTGTCGCGGAGCATGCTTGCCGAAGATACAACCCCCAACCGTCTGGAACGTGCCAAGCAGCAAATCAACGACATGGTCGACGAGATGGCAGGCGACCGGGTGGGGCTGGTGGTGTTTGCCGGGTCTGCCAAGCGGGCGGTCCCCCTGACGAGCCACTACCAGGATTTTAAAAAGATTCTTGATAGTGTTGGGCCGCACACGGTTGCCCGCGGCGGCTCGCGACTGGGAGTGGCAATCCAGAAAGCGGCCGACGGCTTTATTACCAAAACCAACGATCACAAGACGATCATTCTGTTTACCGATGGCGAGGATCAGGAAAGCCATCCGTTGGAGTTGGCCCGCAAGCTGCACGCCGAAGAAGGGATGAGGATATTTACCGTGGGACTGGGCGATACTGACCAGGGTGCCCGGATTCCAGACGCGCGTCGTGGTGGCGACCAGTTTCTCAAGCACGAGGGGCAGCAGGTATGGTCCAAGCTCAACGGCCAGGTGCTGCGGGCGTTGGCGACCGAAACCGATGGCGCTTATATTCCGGCGGGAACCAAGCAGGTGAACATGGCCGACGTCTACCACCGCTACGTGGCATCGGTCCAGCAGACGGAATTTGAAACCGCCAAAATCAATACCACGATTCCCCGCTTTCAGTGGTTTGCCGGGGCGGCACTGTTGTTGTTATTGCTGGAGAGCTCCCTGGCCAATGGCCCGTGGCGGACAGGCCTGGTGGGCCTGGTGCAGCGTCGTCGGGCACCGAAGGCAAAAAAAGCGAACGCTGCGGCCACCGCCGGCAGCAGCACGGCGCCGCTGGGCGGTTATCGTCAGGGGGCCGCCGGTACGGCAGCGATCCTGTTTTGCTTGATGTTCACCGCCGGTGCGGCTGCCCAGGAAACACCTTCGGTGGCTGAACAAATCAACGCGGCCAACCAGGACCTCCGCGACAAAAACGTGGCCCAGGCGCTGGAGTCTCTGCAGGGGATCGACAACCCGTCAGGCCAATACCAGGAAGCGCTGAATTACAACCTGGCTGTGGCCCACTATCGCAACGAGGATATTCCTGCGGCCGAGGCCCTGTTTCTAAGCTCGGCCCAGTCGGCCGATACTTCGATCGCAGCGGCCGGTCGCTACAACCTGGGGAACTGCCATTATTCCCAGGCATTGGCGCTGACCCAACAGGACCCACAGGCGGCCATCGATCAACTCCAAGCTGCCATTGCCCACTATCGCAGTTCGTTGCGCTTAAACGCCGACAATGCCGATGCACGGGCCAACATCGAATTGGCCAGGCAGTTGATTGACCAACTGCAAAAAGAACAAGAGCAGCAGCAACAGAACCAGGACCAACAGAACCAGGACCAACAGAACCAGGACCAAGAAAACCAGGACCAAGAAAACCAGGACCAAGAAAACCAGGACCAAGAAAACCAGGACCAGCAAAGCCAAGACGGCGAGAACCAAGATCAGCAAAACCAGGACCAAGAGAACCAGGACCAAGAGAACCAGGACCAGCAGGGCCAAGACGGCGAGAACCAGGACCAGAAAAACCAAGATCAAGAAAACCAAGACCAAGAGAACCAGGACCAGCAGGGCCAAGACGGCGAGAACCAAGACCAGCAAAGCCAAGACCAGGAAAACCAAGATCAGCAAAGCCAGGATGGCGAGAACCAAGACCAGAAAAACCAAGATGGCGAGAACCAGGATCAGCAACAGCAGCAGAACCAGGATCAGCAAAACCAGGACGGTCAAAACCAAGCTCAGCAACAACAGCAGCAAGACCAACAACCACAGAACCAACAACAGTCCCAGCAGCAGGGTCAGGAACAACAGGCCCAGGATCCGGAGTCTGCTACCGCTGAGGACCAACAGGCCGATTCCCCCGAGACACCCAGCGGCGAACTGACGTCGGTCAATGACGAGCCGAATGCAACTTCGCCGGACGAGGACCAGCGAGCGGCCGTAACCGGCCAGATGACACGGGAAGAGGCGCTCAAGATGCTCCAGTCAGTCCGCGACCGCGACATGCTCCGCAGGCTTCAGCAGCAACAGCGTCAACGTTCACGTCGGGTTCGGGTCGACAAAGACTGGTAATCGCAGGATGTCGTAGAACAGTAGGATCGTATCGAAGGCAAGTCTCCTAGTTAAGAGGCAAAATGGACCTGGTGCAAACCGGGCCACGTGAGGAAGTCCGATGAATCATATCCGCAAGAGTGTCCTGGTAGCCCTATCGTTAATCTGTGTGATCGCTTCGGCTGCGGCGGCCGAGGCCCAGCAGGTGACGGCAAAAATTTCGACCCGCGAGGCTTACGTGGGGATGCCGGTGGTGCTCCAGGTCCAGGTGACCAATGCCGAAAACTACCAGTTGCCATCGGTCCCCGAGATCGATGGCTGCCAGGTGAGCGACGCTGGTACTCCTTCGAAACGTACCAGCATTACGATTATCAATGGCCGGCGGAGTGAGAGCCATAGCATCACGGCCCAGTACCTGGTAACCCCCCGGCGGGCCGGCACGTTTGAGATTCCATCACTCGGTGTTGAGATCGATGGAAAAATCCACAACACAAATCCAATCAGGTTTGTGGCCACAAAAAGTCAGACCGGCGATCTACTGTTTGTCGAGATCGAGGGAGACCAGGACGAAGTCTACGTGGGTGAGCCACTCGATTTGAAACTGAAGATCTGGATCAAGCCGTTCCGGGACCGAGAGATTGTCGTCGAGAGAGTCAATGGACAATTAGAGGACCGCGAAGAAGAGATTGTCCTCTCCGAGGGAGAGATGTGGCAGTTAGTGTCCGAAAATTCTTCGTGGGGCAGTTTTGCCGAGAGCCTTCAGGAGAT
Source organism: Lacipirellulaceae bacterium (assembly GCA_965243695.1). Taxonomy (GTDB): domain Bacteria; phylum Planctomycetota; class Planctomycetia; order Pirellulales; family Lacipirellulaceae; genus JAKVCB01. The sequence goes on from CBDEWC010000036.1 coordinate 31,342, forward strand.
GGCCGAAAATAGCCAGCCTCCGCGGAGTGAAGAAGTTTTGCGCACCGATGACGAGGGGGACGAGCGGAGTTATTACCTCTATGAAATTGACGCGACGGTGTATCCCAAGCGGCCAGGGAAGATTGATGCCAGTGATGTACAAATTGGGGTTCATTACCCAACCGCAGTTGCAAAGGTGCGCGATCCGTTCAGTATGTTTGCCTCACCCTTGAGACGGAGGTTAAGGGTGACTGCCAGTCGTCCGGTCGTCGCCGACGCTAAAACCGACTCGACCCGGGTGCTGCCGGTACCCACCGCCGGCCGGCCGGCCGACTATCGGGGTGCCGTGGGACGGTACCGAATTGTGACCAAGGCCGAGCCGGTCACAGTCGCTGCCGGGGATCCGATTACGTTACGGATTGGGATTGTGGGTGACGGGCCGATGGAACTGGTGGAAGCTCCGCCCCTGGCCGATATCGAAGCGGTTACCAGCGATTTTAAAGTCACCGACCAGTCGCTGGCCGGGTTTGTGCACGACGAAACCAAAATCTTTGTCACCACGCTGCGGCCACGGCGGGAGGGGATTGGCGAAATTCCGCCGATTCCGCTGAGCTATTTTGATCCTGCCACCGGATCGTTCCAGACGGTTACCAGTGAGCCAATTCCGATCACGGTCCACGCAGCCGAAACCCTTGCGCTGGATGGGATCGTAAGCAACATCAAGGCAGGTTCTTCCGCCCACGGCGGCGATGATTCCTCCGGCGGTGTGTTGGGGGCAGGGACTTTGAAAAAAGTGTCGCTCCAAAACCGTGTTTCGCGCGACCTGCTTGTGCACCAGTCGCCATCGGCCGGTGGCAAAGTGTGGTGGTGGTTTTTGCTGCTGGCGCCGCCGGTTGTGTGGGGAGTGCTACTGCTTGAGCGGCTGCGCAGGTGGCTGGCAGGCTACTTTTTGGGAATGCGTTCGGCCAGGCGAGTTTGCCTCGCTGCGGTTTCGGTGGCTGGCGACCAGGCTGGCCTGGTTACGGCGGTGGTGCGTTACATCGGTGCACGGTCCAGGAAAATGTGCAACTCGCCCTCGCAGGCGGTTGGCCTGTTGCGCGTGGCCGGGCTTCGCTCTGAGGCCAATGAGGTGGAGCAGTTTTTTGACAGCCTCGATCGGCCCGGTGTGGCTGAGCGGCTCGGCGAAAGCGACCTGCTCGAGGCGCAAAAAGCGACCTGTTGTCGCCTGGTGGACCAACTGGAAACTTCGTGGGTAGCCATCTCCAGTCGGCACCTTCGCAGCTCGCATAAAAAGTCCGGTGGACGGTTGGGCAAATTGCAGCGGACTGGCGGCCAGTTGGCGGGAACTGTTTTGCTACTGTTGGTGGTACCGGCAATGGCAACCGCCTCGGAGCCCGCCGGCCAGGGTGCAAGCGAGGCAGCCAGCCAGCCTGGTTTGAACCAGGCGCAGCAGCAGATCCTGTTTGACGAGGCCAATCAATGTTATCAACAGGCCGAAAAAATTTCGGCCACCGATCAAGCCGAGGCCAAGTCGCTCTTTTTCAGCTCAGCAAAAAAATACCAGTTGCTGGTCGATGCGGGGCTGCGCAACAGCCGGCTCTACCAGAACCTGGCCAATGCCTGCCTGCAGAGCGGCCAGTTGGGCCGGGCGGTTGCCAATTATCATCACGCCCTGCGGCTTGACCCGGCTAACCGGCAGGCGGCGGCCAATTTGCGATTTGCCCAGGCCAAGGTTCGCGCCACCGAGGCGGCGCCGGCAGCCGACGAGCGGACCAGCGGCCAGGGGCTCGCTGGAAGTCGCCTGCAATTGGTCAGGGAGCGCCTGCTGGTGTGGCCCGGATTGGGCGCGATTTCAGCCCTCCTGGTGGTTGCCTCGGGACTTTTTTGGGGAGTTTGGATTTGCAAAATCCTGGGCTGGCAGTTTGCGGCCTGGAAATTTTCCGTTGTGCCGGGCGCGTTGATGGTGGCCTGCGGTCTGTTGCTGATAGCGCCCGGTGCGGCCAGCGAGCGGCCGCAGGGGATTCTGGTCACCAGCGAAGTGGCCCTGCATGAAGGCGATGGCAGCGAGTTTCCCGCGCAGCGCAATCTGACCGGTGCCCAGGGGCAGCAGGTCACGATTCTCAATCGGCGGAGAGGCTGGGTGAAAATCGAAACCTCCAGCGGCACCACCGGCTGGGTTGCGGAAAAGACCCTCGAGCAGATTTAGCGAGACGGCCGTGGGTGGCACTGGCACTGGCGGTCAGTCCCTTTGCCGATTGCAAACCGCTAGACGGCAACCTTGATCACAACCTTGCGGACTGCGCTTGGGGTGCCAGCGGCAATTTGCGGCATGTGTGCATCCTCTGGTCCCAGGATGATAAAAGTTCCCGGTACCATCGCCAAAAAATCGCCCTCGCCCTCCAGCAGCAGGTAATCATCTTTCTCCTGGTAGTCCTGGGTGACGGTCAGCGCTCCCAGGTTGGCGTAGCCCATGCGTTCCTTGCCATGGGCAACGTACTGCACATCGAGGTAACGGCGGTGCGCTTCCCATTTCCCTTCGCTGGCATCCTTGGTGGTATAGTCCTGCACCAGCGCGTAGATCTCGTCGCCCTGGATGTCGTAGCGGCCCGGTTCGGTGCTGGCGAAATCGGTATCGCGCAGGTAGGCAAGCGCCGCGGTAACACGCGGGGCCAGGTTGCTGTAGAGGGAGGCATTTTCAAGACGGTCGATAATCATGATCAAAGGGATCCTTGGGGGTCGAGTGGAGCAAGGAGTTTACAACTGACGGTCTGCCGCTACAAGCCGCAAGAGTTTTTTCCAGGTTGGGCGGCGATCCCGAGTGCCGTCCGGGCGACCGGCGTTTTGCGACTCGACCATTTGTGATTTGGGTAGTGGCCAATAACGCTTGCAAATATCGCGGCTACATTTGGCGGTGGCATTGCTGGTAAAGTACAAACCGGGTGAAGCGGGCTGGTTCTCAGCCAACGGACCTGGGTGTTTGCGGTTGTTGCTGGTATGCTTAAGTTCCGGGCAAACAGGTATTCGGTTGGCCACTTGGTTGCCTGGACAAAACCCTCTATGAATCGGGCGCCATTTCTATTCACACACTCCTTCTATTGCCAGGTGCAGTGATGATGGTACTTTTCCTTTCGGCCGATAAAGACCGCACGATGAAAGCGCCTACCAAAGAACAAATCGAGGAGTCTTTGGACGAGTTGCTCATTTTTACCGACGACCCCAAGCTCAAGCACGAAGGTTTTCTGGTGCTCGCGCTCGAGCAACCAGGTTTGGTAAAGTTATTGCGGCCCCCCCTCTTGCAGGTGCTGGCCTCGGCCTATGGTTGGTTTGTTGAGCACGTCGATCAGAATGACGTGCAAAGTCAGACCGAGAGAAACTCGGTTTCGGAGCGGGAGCTCAAACGCGCTTTTGTGGAGTTTGCCGAGACGGTCACCCGCCCCTGAGAACCTCGCGTGGCGCGGCCAGTAGCAAGCACGTTATTCAGCTACGACCGCTGGTCTTCGGCGCCGAAGGCCAAAAGTCACTGCGTGGTCTTCTTGAGCCGTGCTTGTGTCCTCTCGTAGCGCTGAGCCATTTCGCCGCAGCGCCATTCCAGAAATGCGCGTTCAACCTGGTCCCGCCGGGTGCGGTCTTGTTGGACCGGCGGTCCCACGGTGATCGTGCCAAAGGTAATACCCTCCTTTTGGCGATCCACCGCAGCGATCTTGCCGTCATTGACAATCATCGTCACACCGACATTCGCCTCAATGACGGGCAAGCCGTTTTCAGTTCCGCGCGCGAGCACTGCCTGGTCCTGGTCGGCTGATCGCGACCCAAACGACGGGATGACCAGAAACTGCGCCCCGTCCAGCGAGGGGATTTCCGCCAGGCGCGGATTCCAGCGGTCGTTACAAATTAAAACACCGCAGCGCCCCAAAGGAGTATCGAATGCCCGGCTCTGCTGCCCCAGGCGGTTGTACCACCAACTGGGATGGTAACCCTCGTCCATTTGCATCTTGTGATACCGACCGCAAATTTGACCGTCGTGATCGATAAATACGGCCGAGTTGTACACGTCATCGGCAATCTGTTCGGCAAACCCGAACACAAGGCACAGGTTCAGTTCCTCTGCCAGTTTTCCAAACCGCTGGATCATGGGCGAATCGATCGTCACGGCCACCCGTTTCATCGCGCTGGGGGTTGCCTTGCCGGCAATGATCTCGTTGACCACGTACCCCTCCAGGATTCCCTCAGGTGCCACGGCAAGTTGGGCTCCCCCGGCAGCCGCCTGGCGAAACATCTGCGCAAGCTTTTCGGCGTTCTGCTGGAGTTCAAACTTTGAGGGGACAAACGAGACCGCCGCGGCCCGGATTTCTTGAGTTCCTTTTTCCAGCGCCATCACACGATCGCCCTCCGTCAACGATACCAGGCATACGAGAATGGTTGCCATGGAAAACACCGCACGCCTCTCGATTCGTACCGTGAACTTGCCCGCCAGGGGTGCAAGCAGGCGACTCTCGACGATGTTTTTCTACGATGTTTTTCTACGATGTTTTTCTAAGATGGCTCTCTGCGTGTTTTCTTTCCGTTGTCTCTTCAAATACGATGTCTTTTCAAATACGTTCAAGGATCTTTTCTTGGGGACATTCGACCAACTGCAGCGACACTTTTGCGGAGCGCCTCTCTCCTGGCTCGAGATCTCCCAGACCCAGGGCCATGTCGGTGCAGGGATTCGTTTCGTTTCCGCCCAGCAGGACCGCATCGTCGCTTCGTAGTACCGACCAGATTTCCTTCCCATCGACTTTCGTTCCGATGGCCCGTACCCCTTCGGCGGTGAAGTCGCGGCGGAAGGGACAATGCACACGGTGTCCTTCTTTTTCCAGGCGCACGATCTCAGCCAGTCCTTGCCTGGTCAATGTTCGCATCCCGGAGGGGCCGCGCGTGCCTTGGCAGGCTTTTTCGTAGTCGACCATTTGTCCATCGACACTCACCAGGGTCTTTTTTTCAAAGCGAGGGGCCCAGCGATAAAGGGCGCAGACCCAGAGGTACACCGACTTTTGGGTGGAGAAGTCGCCGTTGTAAAGGCTGAAATGGGCGGTCAGGCCGTCGGGATGGATTTCCGTCCGGCATTTCAGCTCTCCGTTGAAGAAGACCGGCGTACTGCTTCCGGCGTAGTGCTGAAGGCCTCTTGCCTTGTAAGACCAGTTGCCCTGCTGCGAGACCTGCCAGGACTGGCCGACCACGTAACGGTAGCTTTGCGGCGCATTGATCAGCGAGCCAATCCCTTCGGGCGATCTCAGGTCGATTGGCTCATCCTTGGAAACGCAGATCAAAAATCAACAGGCTCATTCCCCGTTCTGGCGGCCGCATGGTCACCTTGAGTCGATCGATCCATGGATCATCGATGGTCGAAAGTGGTACGACTCGAAGCCGCTTTGCCGGTGCCGTGTTGTCGGTTTCGTCGCCCTGCGCCTGTGGTAGGAATTTGCTCCCGACCGTGGCCGCCAAGGCGGTTGCACCAGTGGACAGAAAAAATCGACGGCGGTTTTCAACCTGTGCCATACCAACCTCTTCGCCGGTCGTTAAATTCGGGGTTTCCCACTTCGCCTCAGCGGAGTTGAGCTGCGAACTGTTTCGGGCCTGTTTTGCTCTCTATCCTACCATCGCACCGCACGCTTAGCGCTGGCGATCCTGCTGGCATTTTGTTGCTGCTGCCAGGAAGATCAAAATGGCAGGGCAGACCTTCAACCGGCAAGTATCCATTGTAGTCAATCGGTCCGCTGACCGGTAACGGTGGTCGGTTTGGCTGGGAGGGAGAGGTTGTTTTCAAAGCAAGTGCTACGCGTCGGGGCATCGGGGCAGCGACGCTGGAGCGAATGTTTAAGGATGGCTGGGAAATACGTCTGAAAACCGTTAACATCAAGCGAAGGTAGCACTATGAATCTTACCAGCCGAATCAACCGCCGGGACTGCATCAAGCTTGCCACTACGGCGGCCGTTTGTGGTCACGTTCCCGCATTGCCCAGGGCCCAATCGATGACCAAGCCTTCTACTTCAATTCCGCCGAAGTCTGTGGCGGCCGTGCTGACGGTTTACGCCAAAGGGCTGCACGCCGACGTGCTGATCGGAAAAATCCTGGAAGGCTGGGAGCAGAATGGGGGACCGGGGCCCGCCTTGAAACTTGCCTCGATGTATGTCGATCAGGTCCCTGCCCACGACCTTGCCCTCCCGATGGCAGTGAAGTACGACATTCCCATTTTCGATACGATCGAAAAAGCGGTTACCGTTGGCGGCGATCACATCCCGGTCGACGGGGTCATTAGCGTTGGCGAGCATGGCAATTATCCGTGGAATGAAAAGGAGCAGCATCTCTACCCGCGGCGCCGGTTTTTCGAAGAGATTACCGACACGTTCAAGAAATACAACCGCGTGGTGCCGGTGTTCAGCGACAAGCACCTGGGACCGGTTTGGTCGGACGCAGCGTGGATGTACCAGCGGGCCTGTGAGATGAAAGTTCCCTTCATGGCCGGCAGTTCGCTGCCGCTCACCTATCGCCATCCGGAGATCACCGTGCCGATCGGGTGCGAGATCGAAGCGGCCCTGGCCGTCGGTTACTCGGGGCTCGACATTTATGGCATCCACGCACTGGAGGGTTTGCAAGCGTTCCTCGAACGGCGACGTGGCGGCGAGGTGGGCGTAGCGTGGGTGCAATGTCTTAAAGGCGAGGCGATGTGGAAAGCGGTCGACGAGGGCCTGGTGCGGGCAGACCTGCTGGAGGCGGCCCTGGACGTGGTGCCAAAACAGCAAGGGGCCAGGTTGCGCGACGGCGACCGGGGTGCGTTGTTCTTATTTGAGTACAACGACGGGCTATCCGGGGCGGTACTGATGTTGCCACAATTTGCCCGGGGGACTTCGATGGCGCTAAAACTCAAGGGCGAAGCGCAGCCGTTGGCCACCCATTTCGTAGAACGGCCAGAGCCCCGTTGTCCGCACCTGGCTTATCTGTTGAAGGCGATTGAAAAAATGATGCACACCGGTCAGCCCACCTACCCGGTCGAACGGACCTTGCTGACCAGCGGCATTTTAGATCGGGCCCTCACCTCGCGCCTCCAGGACCAGCAGAAGTTGCTCACGCCTGAGTTGGCCATTCGATACCAGGGAGTCGACTATCCTCATGCGCCCCAGCCCGAACTGGGCTCGGACCCCGCTTAGCAATTTTCGGCGTAGAAGTTTTTGGCCGAAAACTTGCCCAGCGTAGAACTCGATCCATGGCCCCAGCTGCGCAAATCTGCCTGGTCTTCTCTGCCTGGATGGCCATTTTTCAGGAGACTCGCTAGACTGGCGGGCCCGTGCCGCACGGACGCCGTACACCTACCTTTGCAAACCACAAAAAAATTTCACCCAAGTCAGGGAGAATCAATGTCGAACAAGTATCGCTGGAGCTGTGTCACCGCGGAGGTGGCCTGGTCGCCCCGCGACGGGGCGCAGCTTGTCTCCTTTCAGGACAAGCTCTTTCTTCTGGGTGGCTGGAACCAGTATGCCGGTGACCAGGCCGATCTGGCTGGCGCCGGTGCGGGCAGTTTTGAGTCGGAGGTTTGCTCGGAGGTGTGGTGCTCTGAGGATGAGGGCGTTAGCTGGACTCTGGCAACCACGGCCCCGTGGAGCGGCAGGCATATGCAGGGAGCGGTGGTGCACAACGACCACCTCTGGATCATTGGGGCTGAGAACGAGACGCCGGACGATGTGTGGAAGTCGAGCGATGGTGTGAATTGGGAGTGTGTTGCGCAGGCCGTACCGTGGCAGGAGCGTGGCAACCAGATGGTGGGCGTTTTCGACGGTGCGATCTGGGTGATGGGTGGCCAGGCTGGTGCTGCCGGCCAGACCAATTTTGTCGCCGACCTGAAGGCAGGCAAGCCTTTTCCGCCGGCACCGCCGGCGCTGAGTGACGTCTGGCGCACCGAGGATGGTGTGCAGTGGGAACTGGTCACCGACAAAGCACCCTGGGCGCCCAGGGGGATGATCACCGGCGCCAATGGCGGCGTGGCCGCGTTTGAGGGTCGCATGTGGATCCTTGGCGGCGGCTATGTCGGATCGGGAGGAACCACGCTCAGTGCGCTACGCTACGACCTTGCCGAGCAGCCAAGACTCAAGTCGCGGCTCTACCACAACGATGTGTGGTCGTCGGCAGATGGTCGCGAATGGGTTTGTCATTTGGCGGAGGGTGAGGCGCCCTGGGCGGCGCGCTCCTATCACGACACCGCGGTGTGGGACGGGAAGCTTTGGGTGTTGGGCGGGCACCGGGGAATTGCCGACCACCGGGAGGAAGTTGCAACCGACGGCAATCGTAATGACGTGTGGTATTCCGAGGATGGAAAAAATTGGAACCAGCTGCCAGGCACACCCTGGAGCCTGCGTCATGCGTGTGGTGTGCATGTCCACCGCGATGCGCTCTTTCTGGCGGCCGGAAGTGCGCATACCATCTCGGCCGAGCAGGTTGAGCTGAGCAAGCACGATTTTACGCACCGCGTAGAGTCTGCGTGGCGACCGGGGGATGTGTGGCGGCTGGACCGCACCGCGACTGCCGGGTGAGAGCGAGGATACCGCGCAGGGCACCCGCTGCATGTTTGCGGCTTATAAAAAGAGCGGCTCTTTCGAAAAAAAGTAGCCCCCTCAGAAAATTAGCCCCTCAAAAAAGGTTGGCCCCTTCGGAAAAAGAGTCCGCCCAGGCTCATTGCAGCCAACAGCATCGTGGCCGGTTCGGGCACGGGAAGGCCCGTTGGCGTGGGCACGAAGTCAATGCCTTCCATGTCGTTGAATCCGACTCCACCAAGATCTGTGAATCCGTCCGAGTCGGTGTTCAGGTCGAACAGGCTGTTGGATTCATCACTGAAGGCAATCAACTTGTGGTTCTGGAAATCCCAGCCGAGCGCTTCGATTCGGTGATCGTCGCCCGTGTTGTTGAGAACCTCGATCGATTGCAGGACCGGCACGGTGCCTGACCGGTCGAACGTTGCCCGGTGCAAAATGTCGTCGTTGCCGCTTTCGCCTCCATCGTCATCGATCAAGTACAAATTACCCTGGTCGTCGAACTGAATGTCTTCAATGTCGTCGGTACCATCCAGCGAGGTTGCAATTTCGGTGACCACTGCCGTTACCGGATCGATCACGACCAGGTCGTCGCGGCTGCTATTCTCAATCACGCCAAAGAGAAGGCCACTAATGGGGTCAAAGTCCAGGCCGTTGATCGGGTCGTCGTCGACGTCCGAGAGGGCACCAACCGACTCGATGACATTGTAGCCGCCCGATGCGGCGGCATCGTCCTGGCGAACTGCCTCGGTGCCATCGAAATTAAAGATCCGCAGGGAGTACAGGTGATGACTGGAGAAGGTGCCACCGCCATCGAAGCCAATCGGGCTGTTGCCAACCATATAGGCAATCCCCCGGTGACTGAGGGTGAACGATTCGATATCGGTGAACTCGTCAGAGTTGTCCGGATCGGTATCGGGAAGCGGGCGAATGGTGCCGCCATCGTTGATGGACAGCCGGCCGTAGTCGGTGACGACAGGTGTGGAGTTGTAGTGCTCCACCTTGACGAGATGGCCCGTGTCTTCGTCGGTACCCCACATGATCGGCAGGTTAGCAACAGCGGTTGCTCCCATCAGCGAGAGCAGGGAGCCTAAAACCAAGCTGCACACTGTGCGCCATGGCAATTGCCTGGAAAAACCAGGCACGATTTTCGAAAACATTAGCGGTCCTCTTGGCGATTTCTAAGCGGGGCGCCTCAGGTGGCGCAAGTCCATTTTAATGCACCAAGATACCAAACTCCAGGTAATTTATGGGTTTTCTGCGGTATTGCGCAGCGGCAGAGTTCTCGTGGCTCGACGTGCTAAAAGAACCTTTGTTCCAGCCGTTTTACGACAGGTGGCGAGCCGCCACATCGGTCTAGGTCCGAGACGGGGTTACCGGTTAGTTTACCAGCAATGGCGTGGGGGCCCTGGGTCATGATCGGGGGGCCACGCAGCATCGGGGAGTCAAACAGGGGCCGATTCTGGCCGGTTGGGACGCAAAGATAATTCGATTTTGCTGGTGTGGTGCAGGCCTAAAAAAACCTGTAGCTGCCAGCGAGTCCAGCTGAGTGAGGGTTGTTATGCGATTTTTGAAGCGGCTTATTGAGGAGTCGGACACGACTGTCGGAAGAGCCTTTGATCTATTTATCCAGGTGCTGATTATTGTCTCGCTGTTGACGTATGCCTTTGACACGCTGCCACATCTCTCGGAACGTTCGCGGATAATCTTGCGTGTGCTGGAGGTGTTTTGTGTGGTCGTGTTTACGGCCGAATACATTGCGAGAATTATCGTGGCCGACAGGAAAACGGTCTTCATCTTTTCTTTCTTTGGCATCATCGACTTTTTGGCGATTGCGCCTTTTTATCTGTACTTTAATGTTCACCTCGTTTCGCTACGGGCACTGCGGCTTTTGCGGCTGCTGCGCGTGTTTAAGTTGGTGAGGTACAGCAACTCGATCAAGAGGTTCCACCGGGCGTTTTTGATTGCCAAGGAAGAGTTGCTCCTGTTTTTGTTTGTCACGTTGGTGATTATCTACCTGGCGTCGGTCGGGATTTACCAGTTTGAGAATCCCGCGCAGCCCCAGGCGTTTAGTTCGGTATTTGCCAGCCTATGGTGGGCGGTGGCCACATTAACGACCGTGGGGTATGGGGACATTGTCCCGATCACGGTCGGCGGCAAGGTTTTTACCTTTGTGATTCTGTTGATGGGGCTGGGCGTGGTATCGATCCCTGCGGGGATGGTGGCCACGGCCCTGTCGAAGGCGCGGGAATTCGAAGATTAAGCCCGGCGAACGGCGTGCGGGATAGGCCGCTCGACTGGCGGCCCCGTCAGGCCGTACAATCGGGTGCTGTGACGCGCCTTAAATCTCGCGCGCGGTGCGCCACAACGTGTTTCGCCTTTGCTCTGTTTTCTTTTCCTCTTTCGTCCGGCTCGCGACTGATCCCCATGACACTCCAGCAACAGTTTCGCGACCAGCGGTTTGCCAACGGCTACGAGTTGGTCGACGGAGTGGCCATGCATGCCGAAAACGGCGATCAGTTTCAGATTCCTCACGATGTGCTAAAGCGGCATGTGCAGGCCGGTTATTTTGTAGAACTGCGGATCGACTCGCCCCGGTTTTCGGTGCACGAACAGAGCGCCGAAAAATGTTACTGCGCTACTTGCAGTGGCGAGGCATCGAAGCCCATTTTAAGCCACAGCGAGCCTGCTTCTTTGGTGCCGGTGCCAAGGCAAAATGTCCCCTCGCGCGGATGGGGCGAGGATTTTTGGGCGCAGGTCACCGGGCGGGAGGGCCCTTTGTTTAAAGCAGCCGTCGACAACCTGCTTTACGAGTCGCGGCTACACGAGCTGCAGCAGGGCGGGGCGGTTTATTTTCATGAGGATCACATTCTGGCGGTGCACAACAGTCACCGCCAGAATATGGTGCAGGGGATGGACGCCGCCGAGATCAAAGCGCTGGCCCAGTGGCTCGGCTCGCAGCGGTCGTGAAGGGCCGGCAGCCGCCGCTAGTCTGTCGCTGGCTCTGACTGGACCTTCAGAAAAAATGTTTCGGTGTAGTCGGGCCAATCGATGACGGCGATGCGTACTTCAAGCAACCAGTCGATTCGGTTGCGCATCGCGCGGCAGCTATCGAGGCCATTTTCAGGAATCTGCAGCTCAAGCGTGACATCGATCGGGTGGTAGGGGTCTACCTGGAGATTGTGGGCAATCGCTTGTTCGGCTTCGTAGACGTCTTCGCTGTCGGTATGGGTGCGGTCCTCACCGCCGGTGCAGTACGTATCGGACTTGCGGCAGACCAGCCTTACCGTAATGCGGTCGACATCAACCGGTTGCCTGGCCTGCTGGCGATAGTGCACCCCGAACGACTCGTTGGGGCGAAGGGGATAGGTAGAAGCGGTCAGCACCGGTTCTGCCAATTTTATCCTGGCCATGCTCATCATGATGATCTTCACGATCATGTACAGGCCAACGGCCAGCAGCAGGGCCAGGATTAGCCATGCCCACCACGGCAAGTCACTGTTTTTATCCGAAAACCAAACTGCCAGTACGACAGTCCAAATAATGGCGTTCCAACCGATGCAGAACATGACCGTTTCCCGGAAAGAGCTTACGTAGGGGCCCCTTTCGTACGGTTTTAGCCGCACATCGTGACGACGCGGCTCTTGCGGCTCATTTGCCTGGGGATCTGGCAGTGAACTGACTGAGCTTCGGCTCCCGCCTTTGATGCGCCTTACCCAAAGGCCGATGACGAATACCAGTACAATCACACCGATGGCAAGAAAAATCACTGGAAAGAAGCTGAACGACTTATCGAGCACCGCCACTTCTGGTTGGTCCGGGTCGTACCACGCCTTGACCGTGGACCCGACCCGGTAGCGACGTACGATTTCCTGCTTGCCGCTGCGACCGGAGGAGTTGAGCACCTGGATGCGGTATTGGCCCGTGTCGTGTATTTGGCCGTCGACCGTGTAGCGGAAGCGGATGTCCGGATAGAACGTACTTCCATCGGCATCTCTATTAACGCCAACTTCCGAATGGGTTACCTCAGCTTGGACCGGCAGAAAAGCGCGGACGCGAAGCTGCTGGTAGATTCCCCACACGCCAAACCCGCCGAAGGCAACGACAAACATCAACAAAAAGAGGGTGATACAGCCAATGACGAGTTGGCTTCGTTTCTGCGCGCTGGGGGGCGAGCCGCTGGTGCTGCTTGTGGTAGCCACGGTATCCTCCTTGGGCGTCGAGTTCATCCCGCCGAAGTTCAAGCAGGCAGCTTTGTAGACATCGTTGTAGACATCGTAGGCATCGTTTTAGGCATCGTTTTAGGCATTGGTGCCCGCGTTGCGTCGAGCTGTTTTGCTGTCGAATATTTTGCCCGGGGGTTTGCCAGCGTATGCAAGTGTTTCAAGAGACCAGCTGTCTGCTTGGGTGTCAGCCCGCAACCTGTCGAAAGCATGGTAACGGGGCGCAGCGCCAATAGGTTCCGTACAGCCATATATAATGTATCATCTTCAGTGGCGGCAGTCCGTATCGCAGGCCGGTTTAAAGCAGGGCCAATCCAAAGCAGGGGAAGCAAGCACGATGTCACGTTTTACCCCCGCCGGTACTGGGCTGGCCGTTACGCTGTGCTGCCTGGCGGCGATTTCTCAGCCTGTCGCTGGCGAAGACGACCTCGGTGGTAAAGCCGAGTCCAGGCCCAGCGCTGCGACGATTTTGAGCCGGAAGGTGATTTGCAAACAGGCGGGGCGATACATTGCCTGGCCCACCGTCACCAAGACGCGTTCCGGAGACCTGCTCGCCGTTTTCTCCGGAGACCGTGATGCCCATCTCTGTCCCTGGGGAAAGACTTTTCTGGTGCGAAGTACCGATGGCGGAAAGCGGTGGAGTGAACCGCGTTGTATCGATGACACACCGCTGGACGACCGCGATGCTGGTATCCTGGAAACCCAGCAGGGAACGCTCCTGCTGACATGGAATGTAGGCTCGCTGTTCCGCGACGCCGATGAGTATCCGCCCCGCTTTCGACACTTCGTCACCGATAAAATGATCGCCGACTGGAAGCAGCACTACGCGAGCATTCCGGAAGCCACGCGCAAAAAGTTCATCGGGACATGGATGCGCCGCTCTGAAGACGCAGGCAAGACCTGGAGCGAGCCCGTCAAAATGCCGGCTCACACCACGCACGGCCCCATCCGACTCTCCGACGGCAGACTGCTGGATGTTGGTAACCGGGGCCACTATGTGGGTGAGTCGTTCGATGACGGGCGGAGCTGGAAGAAAATCGCCTCCGTCCCTCGACCGAATCTACCTGCGGTTCTGGACGAACCGCACATCGTCGAAGCCGCCGGTGGCAAGCTGATTATCCTGTTTCGACACGAGCCCCCCAAGAAAGAGAACTTCCGCATTTTTCAGTCCGATAGTACCGATGGCGGCAAGACGTGGTCGGTGGCCCGTCCGACATCGATTTGGGCAGACAATCCGCCCCATGCCATTCGTCTGAACAACGATTGGTTGGTGGTGGTCTACGGTATTCGGCAGCCGCCTTACGGCCAGCGGGCCTGCATCAGTCGAGACCACGGAGTCACCTGGGACTACGAGCACGAGATCGTGCTTTGCCACGGAGACAATAACGACCTTGGCTATCCCTCTTCGGCTGAAATGGACGACGGGTCCATTTTAACGGTCTACTACCAAGCGCCCGTCCCGGGTGAGAAGCCGGCGCTCATGGCGACCCACTGGCGTCTTGATGCGGTCAATTAAGCGCTTCTGTGGATGCCACCTACGAACTGGCTGCCTGCTGTAAGCGGGGCAGGGCTGATATATTTAGCATACACCCATATAAGGTATCATCGTCGGCAGCAGCCGTCCGTATGGCAGGCCAGTCCAAAAAAAAGGCCCAGTCCAAAGCAGAGGCCCAGTTCAAAGTAGAGGCCCAGTTCAAAGTAGAGGCCCAGTCCAAAGCAGGGGAAGCAAGCACCATGTTACGTTTCACACCCGCCGGTACTGGGCTGGCCAGTGCGCTGTGCTGCCTGGCGAGTATTTCCACCGTACTGGCAGGGCCTGTGGTCGAGCATGGCCAGGGCGAAATGGCAGGTGAGGTAACCGCCAGTAGTGTGATTTTGCAGTCTCGCCTTACCGCCGGCAGCCAGCTTTCAGATGGCGACTTGCCCGGCGCCGCAGGGGTGGCCTGCTTTGAAATTGCCACCGACAAAAATTTCCAGCATGCCAGGCAAACCGACTGGCTCGAAGCAACCGCTGCTGGCGACTACATTGTCAAAACCAAGGTGACCGGCCTGAAGCCGGCCACCGGTTATTACTACCGTTTGCGCTATGGCCCTGCGCGGCAGGCGGCACAGGCGGGGCCGGTTTGCTCGTTTAAAACGCTCAGTGGCAGCAAGCGGAGTGCAGCCACCGGTTTTGTGGTGGTGACCGGAATGAACTACGGGTTTTTTCATGACGGCACCAATGGTCGCGGCCGCCGCATGTATACCGGCCCAGACAAGCACTTGGGTTTTCCGGCGCTTGAGTCCATGCTTCGGATGGAGCCCGACTTTTTTGTGGGCACCGGCGACAACGTTTATTACGACCACCCCCGGCCGACCCGTGTCCGCACCCAGGGTGAGATGCGGCGCAAGTGGCACGAGCAGTTTGTGCAGGGACGGTTTATTGAGTTTTTTTCCCGCGTGCCTACTTACTGGGAAAAGGACGATCACGACCACCGCTTTAACGACTGCGACCCGCACTCACCGATACGCGGTGCGCACGAGACGGACGCCGACCGGGCCGATCCCCAGTTGGCCCAGCAGCCTTCCAGCCAGTTAGGGATTCGCACTTTTTGGGAGCAGGTGCCGGTGGTTGATCCCCAAAAGCGCAATCCGGTCACTTACCGCACCCACCGCGTGAGCCGCGAGCTACAGATTTGGCTGGTCGAGGGCCGCGACTACCGCAGCGCAAACCACTTGCCGAACGGTCCGGGAAAAACCGTGTGGGGTGAGGCGCAAATGGCGTGGATCCAACGAACGCTGCTTGAGTCGGACGCCACTTTCAAGATCTTGATTTCACCAACTCCCATGGTTGGCCCCGACAGTGGCGCCAAGCGCGACAGTCATGTGAACATGGGCGGATTTCAGCACGAAGCGGGCGAATTTTTCAGCTGGTTAACCGAACACGATTTTCTCGAACAGAATTTTTACCTGGTGTGTGGCGACCGGCACTGGCAGTACCACGCAGTTCATCCGAGCGGTTTTGAGGAGTTTTCGTGCGGGGCGATTTGCGACGCGAATGCGTTTGTGGCGATCAGGCCGGGCCAGGAAGGTTCGACAGATCCGGAGGCGAAGATTGTGCACAAGTACACCGGCGCGCAGACGGGCGGTTTTTTGCATGTGGGTGTCACGCCGGGAGACGAAAACATGCCAGCCGAGCTAAAATTTTCTTTTTTCGACGAGCAGGGCCAGCTTCTTTACCGTGAGTCGAAGCCGGGCCAATAAGCCGGCCGTGAGCGGGCGGGGCATTTCGAGCGGAGTAGCCAAAAGTGAACCTGAAAAAGATTCCGTAAAGATGAACCTGCAAGGCGAGCAGGCAGATGCGACCCGTCATCATCGGTCATTTGATCGATGGTCTTCGCGCGTCTTGGCGAGCGAATCCAATTCGTCGATACTAACAATCCAGCCGCGACACGACGCCGTGGAGCAATGGCAGGGAATGGCCGAGATTGCAGGCCAGTTGTAGTCGATTGTCAACTCTTCGCCGGGCCAGATGTCGCGTAGCGCAATCAAGTACAACGGAGCTACGTCTCCATTGAGCTTGTCATCATTGAACCAGTCGAACTCACAATTCGGTTCGCAACTATGGTTCAGATATCGGTAGGGCGCATACGGTTCCAACTGAGTTCGCTCGTCAATTTCGAATGCATACGCGGATCCGCTCGCAGCATCTTTGACGATGTCGCCGGTGATCTCACCGATGATCGCGTTAGCCGGATAACTGAGTTCCGAAAACACGCCCTTCCCCACAGGCGTATCACCGACGGTTACCGAACCGTCTCGATAGACCGAAGTGATCCCGTTATTTACCATCAAAGGTTTCTGATTCTGATAGGAATTCTAATCGCACCAATTCCAAATCCAAGTAGCGATGTTTTTCCGCAAGTGGCTAAGACAAGAATCATCTTCCTTTGTCGATGCCGCCACGGTTTACGAAGGAGCGGAGGAGGGACTCGAAGCCCCCGACACGCGGATTATGATTCAGCCGGTGATCCCTGACAACCCCGAGGAAAACACATGTCCTCGAAACTGCGCAGCTTCTGGTGTAACAGTTGGTCCTGCAAATGCACCGACTGACTCCGACCTACGGGTGATCATCAAAGCCTGGGCTGATCTATCCAAAGATACCAAGGGAGCCATCATGGCGATGGATCGTCATTGCTGAAGGTGGAACCGGGGAGTGAATCTCACAGAGACTCCCTGAGACACGAAAACGCTCTGCCACCTTCACCGTTATCAGGGGAGTTTAACCACGATGGCACTGTAGACGCGGCCGACTTTACGGTGTGGCAAGACAACCTGGGTCTGTGCGCAGCGGTCCTGAACCGTTGCCGTGGACAGTTCCCAATCGCTTTGAGCTGCATAACGAATCACAGCACATCCAGATCGATGCTCTCTGGTTCAAAAAGTCCCTCGAAGACCTCATCACGAAGCAAACGGGAGTATTGGTCGGCAACATCCGACCCAATTGCGGCTGCTTGTTCGTCTTCGTCGGGCACGGCAAGCAACAAATCCTGAAAAATGGCCGGCTCTATGTTTTCGCCAGGCATTTCCGTGTTGGCAGCCGTCGTGGATAGCGACTCTACTTGCGGTGCCGCTGGTGCAGCCAGACCAGGCAATGCCGAGCTGAACGCAGGCGAGGGTGGGTTAACCAGGTTATTGGTGCCATAGTCGGCGACCTGAGTCGATGCCTGAATTGTTCCATGGAAAAGCGTATTGTTGTTAGATCCTGGCTCGAACTTCACGCCGAAGTTCTGGTTCTCCCTCAAGGCGACCAGGTTTATGGTGTTGAAGTCTCCCCAGACTTGGACTGATGCTTCGGCTCCGTATCCATCGGTGTTCGTGCGGGCATCAACCAGGTTATCTCGCAGCCGGTCAGCATGCGTCGTCGACTCGCCCAACTGCAACCCGATGAGCCGGTGGGCATGGATGCGCGGAACCCGGAGATAATTATTGCGAAAGTAAGTCGTGGCTGACGGGTTTTTGACTTTAACAGCAAAGTACGCCGTATTGACCTCGTGGAAATAAAACTCCGAATCCTCAATCGTTTGCAGGCTGGAATCCAGGACGATCAAACTGTCGGAGGGGTTGGGGCTGCCAACGGTGGTTTGCACACGGATAATGCTATTGGTGATTCCCGTGTCATCTGGTTTTAGCAGCAAACCGATGTTGGACGTTGGTGCGACGAGTTGGCCTGTATATTCGAAGTCGGTATTGGTCATGTCGCCAATGGTCATGGCGGTGCCACCGCTGATGCTGTTGGGGTAATCAAACGTCACGGCGTAAATCCGCACCGTTTGGCCGGTCATGTCAGGTATGTCTAGCGTTGTGCGGATGCTGTAGAGGGAAAGCCCCGTCAACGGAGCGATGTTGCGAATTCCCCTCCCGAACACAACGACATCCAGGTTGTGGGCTCCGGCATAGTCGAATGCTTCTTGAAGTCCGGTGGTTTGCGTTCCCCAAACGTCAACCGTGGTTCCGTCTGGCTTGAACACCGTAGCCGGATCCCCCACGGAAAGATCGGTCATTGGCGGCACGACCGTAACGCGGCCTGCAGTTGAGAACAAGTCGAACGGAATGGGATCGTCCGTGCGTCCGGGTACAAACAAGGTATCTTCTTCGATTCCATTGACAATATGCACGTTGGTTTTCGGCACATTTCGGAAGTGAAAAGTCGTGCCTTCGATTCGTGCGGTTGTCGAATTCATCGTTACGGGGTGTGTGCCGGCGGTGATGTCTACCGCAAAGTGCATCCGGCTATCGAGTATGCCATTGGTTCCATGTTTGGAGCCGTCCAAGGGATGGGGTGTGCGCGGCTGAAAGAGCACGCCATGGGTCGCATGGGGAGCATGGATTGCACCCCCGTTCCAGTACCAGTCGACCATCATGGTGCTGTCGAAGCGGATACCATAGTCGGTGACATTCGAGGTGAAGTTGAGGGTTGCATCTTCCATTCGGAACGTGCGTAGCTGAAGTTCCTCGATGTCCAGGTGGGCATTGAGTGTGTAGGTGCCGGGCAGGATAAAGAGATCCCAGCCTTGCTGTGCCGAGTAATCAAGTGCTTCCTGGAGCCCTTGAGTTTGAGAGGTTGAGATATCAAGTTGGGAGCCATCGGGTATGCTCACGCCGGAGGTTTGCACAACGATTGCCGCTGGTGTGAAGGGCGGTGGCGGGGGTCCAGGCGGGGGGCCATCGGGCACGAGGTCTCCCAGGTGGGTTTGCCACACGGTGTAATCTGCGGCATCAATGGTTCCGTTGCCGTTACCATCGGCCCCGGTGCCAAGGGGTACCGTTTGGCCAAAGGTTGCTTGCCATTGCAGGTAGTCGGCGTTGTCGACAACAAGATCTGTGTTGTAGTCTCCCGGGAGTGCATATTCTTCAATGGTGACATTGTAGGCTGCAAAGGTGCTGACTCCGTCGCCTTGTGTTCCGGTTCCATCGACGACAATTCGGAGCTTATCCAGCAGTTCTATTCTTGCGGTGGTAGGGGGTAGCTCGACGATGTTGTTTTGATTTGCAAAGTCGGCCGAGATGTCAACGAGTGGATTGGCGTCGGAATTTTTAAAAATCTGTAACCGCATCTGGCGGGCCGGTTCAAAGGTGGTCTGGGTGAGGAAGCCGCTCAGCTGAACGGCCCCCATATCGGCCTCAGGCGGCGCGGTCCAAACGATGCGGTTGGTTCCATGGCCTGCCATCGAAGAGGCGGGAAAACCGAACGCTCCCCCCCGTGCGTAGGATGGTACCCCACCTGTTTCTGCCCAACCGGCACCAACACCAAAAGTGTTTGGTCCCGGTGCGTTAGCTGATCCGTTTGTGGCAATCAGTGAACTGGTGGTGCCATCGGTTGCGTAATAGGACCAGGGTCCGTTGGGGTTGTTTTGGGGAAGACCACCAGAGAAATCGGCAGCAAAGTCTGCGGCTAAGTCCCAGGATTGGGCCGACAGCACGACGCGTGTTTCCAGATGTTCGATTGCCAGTTGGCGGAAAAAGCGGGAACGTCGAGCGCGTGATTTCATCGTGCAATAAACCCGTAGTAAACCCGTAGTAAACCCGTAGTCAACCCTGTAGTAGAAACGAAGGTGGCCTAGCGCAACGGGCGCGCGTTAGGCCAACAATCGTAGGGCACCTTTTCTATGATAATTATAAAGACCCTATTGAACAAGCAAATTGCCAACAATCAGGGAATCGTAATCGGGTAATTGCAGCTTGATGGGTTTACGGTCCGCCGCAGCTGCGCGCCGGTGGGGCGAAGCCGGCCGCTCGTGTTTTGGGGAGTGATATTCAAGCTTACTGGCCGGGTCAATAAGCTGTCCGCAGCGAGGCTATAGCAACTGATAGTTCGGTGCTGACTGATAAGCCGCACAGGCGTGGCACGAACCCCTGTGAGTTGCTACATTAGGTCTGTTCGAAATGTCCGCCACCGCCCCGAAACTCCGTGTCAGGCTCAAACGGTTCTCCGCTGACGTTCGCTTTCGCAGCATCGAGGGCATCGACAAGGTGTGGCGCGCTCTCGGCGGTCCCGTCGCGCCAATGTGTGCAGATGCCCTGATGCAACAGGCCCGCGAGGCGACCGGTCTTGACGATTTCGGTCCGCCGGAATTTCTAGAGGGCCTACGCAGGCTTGCGCAGGCGGTGAACGAACACAAGAAGACCAACCGAACGGGGCGCATGCTTCAACGGGAAGAAGCGGTGGCGCGGCTGTGTTATCGTCTGCGTTTGGTCGATTACATGAAACGTTTCGACGACATCGAGCGGCAGGAGATCCAGCGGCCGGTGTACATTATCGCCCCGCCGCGTTCGGGCACGACCATGCTGCACCACGTGATGGCCTCAGATAAACGCTTCCGTTATCCGCGTTCCTGGGAGATCCATCAGGCTCCACCCGCGGAGCCGGCGTTCGTCAACGACCCAGCGTATTTTCACAGCGATCCCCGCGCCAAAAGGGCCTTTAAAAACGCCCAGGACCTCACACCCTGGCGCGCGGGTTTTCAGACGATTCATCTGTCCGATCCCGATGGACCCGAAGAGTGTTATCCGTTCATGCAGAGCACCTTCGCAACGACACGCCCGGCGTTGAATTCTCGCGTCGCTTCGTACCAACAGTTCTTACGCGAACAAGGCGACGACTTTTTCGACGCAGCCTTTGCCTTCTATGTAAACCACCTCAAGCTTCTGCAATGGTGGGCACCCCAAGGCCGGTGGTTGCTCAAGGCGCCCGCCCACGGCTACAACCTGGGCAGCATCACCCGGCAATTTCCCGACTGTCGGATCATTCAGCTCCACCGCCCGGTGGAAAAGGCCCTCCCATCGGCATGCAGTTTGTACCGTTGGGTCCGCAGGATCTCCGAACATGATTTCGACCCGCATCTTCTGGGGCGTGATGTGGTCGAGCAAACGGCTTTCTACATGGAAAGAGTGGCAGGGTTTCGTGAACAACTCGATCCGAAAAGTTTTCTCGACATTCGCTATGAGGACTTGATGAGCGATCCCCACGGGCAGCTGCAGAGGATTTACGACCACATCGACATGCCCCTCGATGACACGGCAACCGCAGCCCACAAGAACTGGATCGCCAACAACCCGCCGAAAAAACGCGGTCACCATCGCTACGATGCCAAAACATTTGGTCTGACCAGCGACGACTTTGCCCGCCTGTCGCGGTTTCACGAAAAATATTTGTAGGCTTATCTGAAGGTCGAGCAGATTGCCGCAGGCCAACGGTTCCCTGCAGCGGCACGGTAGAGAAAATTGCATGCGGGGCCGGTGTTGTGCTCTTGTTGCCGCTGCTGGCAGGTCCGGTGGTTCGGTAACCGGTGGCCCCCCCATCGGGTAAAAGGCTGCAGCTTGTTTTCACGGTTTAACCGCAGTGGCCGGGAGAAAAAAGCCATCCCCGGCCGCTTCGTATTGGGCTCTTAAGACACCAGTTCGCTGTCGTAGTTGTTCGAGCACGTGCTCATATTTCGGATCCCCGGCAAAATTCTGCAATTCGTCCGGGTCGCGCTTCAAATCGTGAAGAAATTCGTAACCGGGCTCAAAGTAGCGCGCGTATTTATAGCGGGCATTCTTCACCCCTTCCCACTGGGGAATCCGTTCACCTAGCGGCGGCAAATGCTCGAGAAAGACATCGCTCCGCCAATCTGTCGCTTCTCCGGCGACCAGTGGCAGGAGGCTTTTGCCCTGGTACCGACCGGGGACGGGCAGTCCGGCCAGGTCGAGAAAAGTAGCAGGTAGATCGACATTTAGCACGAACTGATCGAGCACACGTCCGCGACGGCTTGGCTGGAGGCGAGGATCGTAGACGATCAGGGGGACGCGAATGGACGGCTCGTAGTGCGACCATTTGCCGGCGAAACCCCGTTCGCCCAGGTAATAGCCGTTGTCTGCCGAATAGACGATTACCGTGTTCTTGGCCAGTGCTCGCTTGTGAAGCGCCTGGACAACCCGGCCGACAACACGATCCATACCGCTGAGCATGCGAAAGTAAGCGCGCATGTTTGCGTCGTATTTTTCCGGTGTGTCCCACCGCCAGTGGAACCGCGTGCGGTTGAGCGACTTTTTCAGGAACTGGGGATGGTTCTCAAAAATGTCTGGATCGCCAAGCCGCGGCGGTGGTATTTTTGCATCGCGGTAGAGGTGGTCAACCGCCTTGGGCCAGGGAAAGTGGCCACTGCCGGGCCGTTTGTCCCCATCTTCTGCGTGGGCCACATTGAACCACAGGTTCAAGCAAAACGGCTGGGTGGTAGCTTGCGTATTGATAAACCGGACAGCCCGGTCGCCAATCAACTCGGCCGTGTGGCGCTGGGTGCCATCTGTCTGTTCTTTAAAATAGGGCGTGCGGTCAATTTCTTCATAGACGTCGAACGCCCGGTTGTGGTCAAACGAGTCTGGCATGTTGGCATCCCACTTGCCAAAGAAGCCTGTGCGATAGCCCTGTTCGCGCAGTTGTTGCGGATAGGTTGTGCTGGCGGCGGCGTCTGACACCACGTTAACGTTGTTTTTTGAGCCATGCGACCGGGACCACATGCCCGTGAGAACGGTCGACCGGCTAATCCAGCAGATACTTGTGGTCACCATGGCGTTGGAAAACCGTGTGCCTTCCTCAGCCAGGCGATCGATATTGGGTGTTTTAAGGATCCTGTGGCCGGCGCAGCCCAGCGAGTCGTGGCGCTGATCGTCGACAAAGACAAACACCATGTTTGGGCGAGCCGTTTGGCCAGGAAGTGTGCTGGCCGGTAGCAACGTTCCGGCAACCGCGCCAAGCGCCAATAACAGCAGCGGTAAAGTGCGACCCTGAATCATGGTGGCTCTGAGGACGGTTTTTTTAGTGAAGCGGTGTTGGCCGGGCGGCAGAGTTGGCGGCCAGGTCCGTGGCCCTATTCTACTGGGCGCGCAGGCCTGTGCCAGCTTTTTTTGTGGGAAGTCCGAAAGCCTCTGAGCTGTAGATCTGCGCCGCTCTGTGAGAAGGGCCCGGTTGGGCAGCCAGGTACCGTCGCTGAAAATACGAGAACGATGGTTCAGCTGGCGGTAACCTCACGGTCAATCACCGGGCGCCCAGCCAAGTTGTGCCAGGCAATGTCGCAGCCGCTGGAGCTTTTTGACCTCGGCGTCATCGAGCCATTCGTCACGACAAAACTGGGCAACAATACTCACAAAGGCCCGTGCATGCAGTACACGTATTTTTTCTTTGGGTAGTCCGAGTTGACTACGCTGGGATAGCACATGTTTCAGTTCTTCGTCGGTGATGGTGAGATCGGCCAGTACGGTTTTCAAAAGGTCCCAATATTCGCGGATGGCCCTCTGTTCGGGATCGATTTGCTTTTCGGGAACAAATCCCTTGCGCGACACGACTTGTTCACATCGATTGAGCCCCAGCACACCTGGCTCTGGGTAGGGGGTGCTGGTGAAACTCTGCAGGAATTTGTAGTTGCCATGGGTTGCCAGGTCTTTAAAGGTGGTGATGTTTCGCTTCTTGAGTGTGGCCAGGTATTTTTTCATCAGTAAACCGGAAGCCAGGGCGTCGTCTGCTGCCCTGTGGCTGTCGGTGAGTGGTATGTTGTTTTCGGCACAAGCCTCTTCGAGCGAACATCGCGATCCCATGCGGAGCAGCGGTCGCAAATACATTAAACAAAAATAGGGCGGTTCATGCTCAACCCCGGCAATTTCCATTTCGTATTTTAAGAAGCGCATATCAAAGTAAACGTTGTAGGCAGCAATAGCGCAACCATGGAGATGGGCTACCAGTTCGCCTGCGATGTCGCAAAAGTCAGGCGCATCGGCCACATGCGAATCGGTGATTCCATGAATTTCGGTAGCCGCGACTTCGCGCTGGGGGTTGACCAGCGTATCGAACACCAGGCGTGGTTCTTCACCTGGATCGACCCGTACTACAGAAACTTCAACAACCCGGTCGGTGCCCGGTGTGAGTCCTGTTGTTTCAAAGTCAATAACGGCAATGGGTGTGTCACAAATCGGCTGCGCGTAAATACCGTTGGGCATGGCGATACACCGGGAATATTATTTATTGAATGCCGGGAAAAGGTTGCGGTTAAATGTGGGTGGTTGAGCTGACCAGCAGCAAGAAGGGTTTGTTGTATTGAACCCGTGTTGCTACCGCAAGTAGCGGGGCAACCGGGCGATGACCACGACCGTGGTGCAGGCAAAGTTTTTTGGCCCCCCGTCTTTAGGCGAGCGCCTGTAGGGTTTCGCCGCATGCCACATCCAAGAGGCGCCTGCAAGGTTTTCCGGCCGATCCGGCAGGCCCATGCGAAAAGTCGTTCCTTACGAGTTCACCCAAACAGTGGGGGCTGATACACGGCCGAAGAGGCCGGAGTCGTTGCTTGGTCCTCGTCGTCTCGGGTGATTTGCAGTGGCGACTTGGTAAGCAATGCTGCATGGGCCTCGTGACAGGTAAGCAGGATAACTTGCTTTTGCTCGGCAAACCGTTGCAGTACATCCGCGGTCTTTTTCTGCCGATCTGCATCGAGATCCACCATCGGGTCATCGAGAATGAGGAACCCATTGAGACCCTCGAGGAAGTGGGCTGCCATGGAGAGCCGGATGCAAAATCCCATGCTTGCTTTGGTGCCCATCGAAAGCAGTTCGTGCGGGATCACAATTCCTGAAGCGCCGGTGACTCCTCCGCCATCGAAATCCAGATCCTTGTATCGGTTGCTCGTGATCTGCTGAATCGTTTGTGACAGTCGCTTGGTCCACGGATCAAGCGTGCCGGAATCGAGCCGACTCTTCATCTGCTGGAACTGCTCTTTCACGCGCATCAGAGATTCGAGCCGACGCTTTTGGAGTGCATAGCTCGACTCGGCCTCGGTAATAAGGTCGCCCAGTTCCTGTGTCGTGCGACCCGGTTCGGTTGCCTTGAGCGCCGATTGCTGATTTGTGGCAGCAGGCAGTGCTTCTTCTTTGATGACCGTTAAGCGGCCCCGCTTTCGGTTGAATTCCCCCTCCAAAGCTTCAGTGTTTTCGCTGCCTTCCGGAAGTGGCGGCAATTTTGTTAACTTCTGTTCGCAAGCCTGCTTTTGATTCCGGGCGTCAAGAAGCTGGTCGAGCACCGCGTCGGGATTTTCGAATTGGTCTTCCCACGTTTTTATTTCGGTGCGCTTCTGTTTTAGTTGGGTTTGCTGTTGGTTGTGCGTCGCCCGGTTAGCCAGAATGGCATTGTTGATCTCGCCCGTTTCACGTTTGGGGGCAGAAACTTCCTCACCACAGGCACTTGCGAGTTCCGCCAGGGTTTGTCCGCTGAGGATGGTTTCCAGGGCCGTGTTGGCACGCTCTAGATTCGTGTTCGCAATCGAATAATCAGTTTCCCGTTTGTTGGCCTCATCCACGGAGACAACACCAATGGTTGAAAGCAGTTCGCTTATTCTGGCCTGGGCCGACTCGTATTTGTCCTTAATAGCAGAGAACTGTCCGTCACCAGATTCGACCTCGAACTTAAACTGCCCGGTCGTCAGCGTCACAATACCGTCTGCCTCGGTATGCAGCGGCTGGTCTTTGGTTGCTACCTCTTCGCGAGAATCTTCCAGCCCGGGCTTAACCTCGACTTTGGTATCTGATTCCGGAGTCAACCGGACCTGCAGTTTGCCGGCAGCCATAGACGCCGCGTGGCGACCTTTTTCGGCGATCGTTGTCTTTAGATCCCCAAACAGCTGCGTCGAAAGATTCTTGAATGCCGCCAGGTGTTCCTTGGCTTTGGCCAGTTTTGCTTCCGCTTCTTTTGCAGCGGTGAGTTTTTGACGTTGACCAGCAGACTTTTGGTACAGCTGTGCCTCGTCCGACTCCTTGCGGAGCAGGTTGTGTTCGCCATCCAATTCCTCAAGGGATTTTTTCAGGCGACCGATCTCAACTTCGTGCAGCGGCCACTTGGTCTGGATGGCCCGCAGGTGTTCCTCTTTCTTTTTTGCGGCATCCAGTTTCAGCTCCAGCCCCTGCCGCTCTTTGAGTCCGTCTATGACAGGTGCGAATTTATCGACGTAGAGCTGCAGCTTTGTCCGCTCGGCAATCAGTTCTGAAACCTGCTGATTGATGGCATCGTGATTTCGTTCGTGATCCTCAACCTCCAGAAGTTCAGCTTTGAGCTGCTCATGTTCGTACCAGGCCTTTAGCAAGCTTCCAACACTTTGCTTCCACGGATTTTCGATTCCCCGTCCATTCTCTGGACGATCCGCCGCCAAATCCCATCGTGAACTTACGTCATCGAGCTGTTGGTTGATGGAATGTTCAAGCGTTTCGAGGGAAACCCCATCGGTATCAAAGGCAGAACTTCTGAGGATCTGGGCAAGATCAGATGCCTCTTCACCCTCTGTGTCGAAGTCTTGGAGTGTTGACGAGATGGCCGACTGATGTGCGATCAGGATGTTTTGCCAGGTGCCCCGTTTTAATTGCAGCAGACTGGCAACTTTTTGATCCACCTCGTCAGCACTGCGGATAACTTGCCCAGAGGGCAGGGTAAGCTCGCTACGACATTCGCCCCCCCACGACTTTGTGATTTGATAAGCGTCGCCGCCGACCAGGCAGTTTAGCGAAACACCAAACGTATCTCCGCCTCCGCGCGGAACGAATGGTTGCAGGTGTTTCCGCCAGTGGAGTTTGCCGTAGCTGGTCGACTCGAATAAGGCACACACGATGCCATTTACCATGGTGCTTTTGCCGGCTTCATTGGGGCCAAGCACAACATTCATTCCTGGGCCGAATTCGTAGGTTCGTTCGGCAAGACCCGCAAAGGGATGGAGGCGAAGTGTCTGAAGTTGCATCAGCGCGCCTCCTTCACAAGATCATATGCCAGTTGCAGTGCGAACTGGTCGCTTTCGTTTTGGGCAAGCGCACTGAGGAACTGATGAGGAAACGACCCCTCGGTAAACTCGGCATCGAGATCTTCCTGGCGAACTGCCCGGAGCACCTCCTTGGTGTTGAGTTCCAAATAACAGGCCAGTGGCTCTAGCTCAGATTCGAGCGTGTTGAGTTGCTCAAGCGTTTCGCTGTCAAGTCGCCCCTCGAGCTTTAGTTTGATCAGGTGCTCGCCCTCTGGCAGTGCTGCAAACTCTTTCTTCAGTTGGATCAGTTTGCTTTGGGAGTCGATTCCCCTTTTATGCATCGCATGAAACCGAAACCGGCCCGTTTTTAAAGAGCGATACTCACAGGTTTTATCTTCGTGAAGGTCAATCACCAGGGCGTGTCCGGCATGGCTACAATCAAAGCCATCCGGCTCTGGAGTCGAGGGATAAAATACCTGGGCATCGCGGCCCTCATCCCGATCGGGAAACCGTATGTGCGTGTGACCCAACAGCCAGACATCAACATCCATCTGGGTCAGTTCCGACTCCTGCATCGGATAGTAGTCGCCATTGAAGTCTGGCGAGAGCCCGGCAAGGCTGCCATGGGCAACGCCAATCTTGAGCCTGTTTTCTGGCAGCTGGCCGGTTGCTTCGGTGATCCAGCCGACGGCGTTTTCCTTGGAGTGTTTTGCAGTACATACACCTGGCAGCAGCACGGCAGGCAGCCCCAGTGGCTCGAGGTCATACGGTATGCATTGGTCAAGAATAAGGTGGCCTTCTCCCAGGTGATCTTTGAATTCAGGCCATATCGGATCGTCTGCTTCGGACTTGTAGTCGTGATTTCCCGGCAGGACTGCGACCAAACCGTTGAACCGCTTCAATGCTTCGGCCGTCTGGCGAATAATTTTTTTCGAAACCCGCAAATGGTCGAAAAGATCGCCTGCGACGACCAGCAACTGGCACTGCTCCTGATTTGCCAGATCGGCCATTCTGGCAACAACAGCTACGCGCTCGTCCACAAGCGAGTTTCGCAACGGCTCGGGATAGCCGCGTGTGAATTTAAGACCGACGTGGACATCGGCGGTATGAAAAATCCGAACCATAGTTGCAATTTCGCTAGGCGAACATTTTTTTAGGGGGTAGGAACAAGCGGCCCAAAAAAAAGTTTTTGACTTCAGGAACCGAAAACGACTTTATGCGCACCATCGAACTCATCAGCGGGCGGATCGAGCCACGATCAAAAAGGCGTATTAAGATCCACATTGGTCCTCATGTGCAGCTGGCATGAAAAAAAGTATGGTCGCTGGTCGGTCGGGCGTCCAGCAGGGATAGCCTGGCAAATTGCGTACTTCAGCGGAGACTTGCCGGTTAGCTTGTGATCGCGCTATTCAAGCGGGGCCTATTCCGCCCGCATCGGTTGACCCCGAGATTAGGCCCTTTCTACGCAGTTCCGGCCGCTTTCGGAGTACATGCCGGAAAACCCAATAGTGCAAACAAATCCATAGCAAATAACTGCACTGCAAGCGAGAACCGCAAGCCATGAACCAACAGAACCTCTCCTCTTTCATCTGGTCAGTTGCCGACCTGCTGCGGGGCAACTACAAGCAGTCGGAGTACGGCAAGGTAATCTTGCCACTGACCGTCTTGCGGCGACTGGACTGCGTACTGGGCCCTACCAAAGAGGCCGTGCTGGCGGAGAG